>CAYLNG010000007.1:0-116323 GCA_964385155.1 uncultured Verrucomicrobiota bacterium | reverse complement strand
CTCATGCCCCCACTTCACCCCATTTCCCCCTCCTCTGTCAACTCGTTTCTCTTGGAAATCACCTGTTGTTATTCTGCCAGTGGTGTGTTTGTTAGTGGTGTGATTGTTAGTAGTATCCTGGTAGGAGCTAATACCCGGGGTCTGGATCTGGGAGCGGGTCCTGGCTTTGACACAGCGTAGGGAGGGAAGAAAATCCGACGCCGAGGCGCGTGGCTCCCATGTGGAGGAAAGCTTCGGCTTGGGCACGATCACGGATGCCGCCGGAGGGTTTGACGTGAATGCGGGAGGCTGCGGCATCGAGCATGAGTCGGACCGATTCGGGGTTGGCGCCCGCTCCATTGAATCCTGTGGAGGTTTTAATGTAGTCGGCATGGGCAGCGATGCAAACCGCGGTGAGGGCACGGATTTGGTCGGGATCGAGGAAAACCGTTTCGAAAATGACCTTGAGGGGGATACCCGCGGGTCTTGTGATGCGGGAGACGGCTTCGATATCGGCGCGAACTTCGTCCCAGCGGCTGGCGCGGACAAGGCCGATGTTGCAGACCATGTCGATTTCATCGACTCCCTCCTCGACATACCTTCTAGCCTCATCGGCCTTGGAGGAGGGGAGTTGGTCGCCGTGTGGGAAACCAAGGACGACGCACAAGCCGACGCCATGTTCGCGGCAGAGGGGACGAAGGAGGGGGATGTCGCAGGGGCGTACGCAAAGGGTTTTGGGATGATGGGGGAGGCTGAGGCGGGCAGCCTGGAGGACTTCATCGGGAGTCATTTCGGGTTTGAGGATGGCGACATCGAGGAATTGGGAGAGAGAGGACATGGGTAGGGATGATGAGGGGAGGAGGGAAGCCTGTCGAGCTTGAAGGCATGCGCTTTGCGGTTGCCTAGCGGGGAGATTTCTGCAAGGGAGAGGGGGAATGGCAAGCTCCCCTTCCCTTGATCCGACCCGATGGTTGCGCGACCATGGGGATGTGTTGTATCGGTATGCGTTGGCTCGGGTCAGGAATCCGCATGTGGCGGAGGATCTGGTGCAGGCGACCTTTCTGTCGGCGCTGAGGGGAGCGGGAAGCTTCCAGGGTCGTTCGGGGGAAAGGACGTGGCTGGTGGGGATCTTGAAGCACAAGGTGGTTGATCATTTCCGGAGGGCGAGGCGTGAATTCCTGAGTGAGGAGCTGGAAACGCGTGAGGGGGTTGGAGGGGAGTACATCGATCGGCAGGGGCACTGGAGAGTGGGGCAGGCGGAGTGGTTGACGCAGCCGGAGAGGGCGGTGGAGCGGGAGGAGTTCTGGAAGGCGTTGAATGGATGCCTGGAGCATCTATCGGAGGGGCACCGGAAGGTCTTTGTGTTGAGGGAGCTGGAGGAGCAGGAGGCGGAGGACATCTGCCAGGCGTTGGGCATCAGCCTGTCGAACCTGTGGGTGTCGTTGCATCGCGCGCGGTTGCAACTGAGGGCCTGTCTTCGGCAGAAAGGATTGGGATGAACCTTTCGAGCACGGCGGCGCGATACTGGGACGAGTTGGCTGACCGCTACCAGGGCGAGACACGCATTTCGGTCGAGGATTTCCATTACGGCCCTTTGTTGCCGGGGGACCGCGAGCTGGGGTTATTGCCGAAGAAGCTGGGAGGGTTGCGTTGCCTTGAAATTGGCTGTGGGGCGGGTCAGAACAGCATATACCTCGCCAGGTGCGGAGCGGAAGCGCATGGGGTGGACATCAGTGCGCGTCAACTGGCGCACGCGCGTCGGTTGGCGGCAGAAGTGGGGCAGAGGATTCATCTCCACGAGGCGGACATGGACGAGCTTCCGGAAGGCCTGGGGAGCTTTAATCTTGTGCACTCGGCGTACGGGGTTCCCTTTTCGCGGGATCCAGGGGGGTTGTTTCGGCGGATGGGAGAGCTGTTGAGGCCAGGGGGGCGTTTGGTGGTCAGCATGGGGCATCCGGTGTACGCGGGGGAATGGATGGAGGTGGACGAGGACGAGCGGGGCATTTTCCTTACGGACTATTTCCATCCCTCGCCAGACCTGCGGGAGGGAGAGGAGGAAGCGAGCGAGAGTTGTGCGAGGGCGTATCCGTTGTCGGAGGTGGTGGCATGGATCCACGGGGCGGGACTGCGGCTGGATGACTTGAGGGAACCGCGGGCCCAGCCGGTGGAGGAGTGGTCGGAGGAAGAGATCGCGCAACGGGTTCCGTACTACAGCGAGGGGTGGGCAGGGCAGGCGGAGGAGCTTCGGCGATTTCCGATTGTCGCCATCTTTTCCGCGGTAAAATGAGATTGCCTTTGATAGGGATTTCCTACAGCATCCATTCACGATGCAAACAACCTATCCCCATTTTTTTGATTTCAGGCGGCGGTTTCGGATCGCCATGTTGCTGGTGGGGGTGATTCCACTGGCGAGCTTGGGTTTTTTGGCGGTGGCCGGGCTATTCGGAGGGTACCCGGGGGAGGGAGTGTTGGACCAATTTCACGCGCTGGGACATTTGTCGCTCCTGCATATGGTGGTGATTCCGGGGATGCCAGCGTCGTTGTTGATGGTAAGGCGCAGGGAGCCGACGGTGTGGATGAAGGCGGCGGGGGTGATTTGGGCCTTGGGAGCGGTAGGATTGTTAGTGGGATGGGTACAGGGGAGTCTGGAGACGGGCTGGAGTTTCGCGCTGGCTTCCCCGATGACGCGGGGGCTGGTGGGAGGCCCGCAGCTTGTGGCCCTGCTGTTGGCGGCGCTTGCGGCGGAGCTGTTCACGTTGCAGGTCCTCGACATGCATGCCCGCCCCGGCTCGGGGGACTTCCAGGAGGCGGGACCCGCGGTGGCCGCGCGCATACTGGCGTTGGCGCTGCCGCTGCAAGCCTCCTCGGCCTTTGTGGGGGGGGTGGAGCGTCTGTTGGGAGTTTCGCTGCTGCCAGGCTTCATGCATCCAATGTTGGCGGCCTGGAGCTGGACACCGATCGCCACGGGGCTCTTGATGATGGCCTCCAGCGCCGCAGTGGCCACGCTGGCACCCGGCAGGAGGGTTCCCGTCGGGGCACTGCCGATGGCGGTGGGGGCTCTCTCCCTGGCGGCGATCCAACTGCCCCTTCTGCCGACCCTGACTGGCAGCTTCCTCCCCCTCTGCTTCTCGGGGCTCAACGCCCTGCTTGCGGCCAGCGCATGGACGTTGGGGTTCCGCCTTTTGCCGTCGTTGGTGAGGCGGGGAGAGCCCTGGAACATGAGGAGAGTATGGGCCGTGCTCAGCCTTGCGCTTATCTCCACAGCCCCGCCGATCGTGTTAGGAGCGAACGTGCTGGCGGCCTTCTGGCCGCCGCAGGTGACGCCGTGGCTGCTGCTCACCCACGCGGGCCTGGCGATTCCCGCGCTACTCGCCTGCATGGCCGCGATTTCCCCGCCGCCGAACGCGGCCTGACGCGGACTGCGCCGACCGTTAAAGGGTGAAAGGTTCCGTGCAGTGGCTTCAACCGCTCTGAAGGACAACGCCTGCCCAAGAACCCGCAGGCCAGCCTGGATTCTTGCGATCGTCTTGTAAAAAACTGTGGCAAACATGTTTCCGCGTGTGGGGTCCTGCCGCGGAGAGAGGGGGGGGGCTACAAGCGGAGACGGGAGAGATTTGAATGATTGCAGGATCTTTTAGAGAAACGTCTTGCGTAAAAAATAGAAACACGCCTTCGGTCTTTAGGTCCAGTGAAACAAAGACATGCCGCCAAAGAAAAAGCCACAGAAGAGCCAGATGTGATTCTGTGATCAGGTCAAATCGTCCACCGCAGGGTATTGATTTTCGGCAAACCCTCGGTTAGCGTGGGAGGTTGGAGCTTCCATGTGATTGATCGCCCCCCACGAAAAGGAACAACGAGCCGACGCGTTAAACGCCTCTGGATGTTCCTCGCCATGATCATGGTGGGGGGGTGCGGGAAGCCCACGCCACCGGCGGGGTCCGAGAAAAGCAACGTCACCCCAGCCCTGCGACTTCTACTGGTCGGGGATCCCTTCGCATTGGCCCTCCAAAAAATCCGCCCGCAATTGGAGGAAAACCTGGGTCACCCGATCGAAATCGACATAGTCGGCTACAACGACAACCGGCGCATCGCCCTGCTCAACGCCTCGGACCGTGTTTCCCGCGACGATGTGATTAGTTTTGACAGTGTCTGGAGGGGGGAATTCGCGGCGAAAAGGATCCTGATGCCGCTTCCCGGCACCCTCGGGATCCCGAGGGATGCGTTTCTCCCGGGAACGCTGGGGACCGTCTCCGGCGGGGAGGAAGTCATCCAGGGGCTCCCGATCCAGCCCCACGCCGAATTGCTGTGGATTCGGGGAGACCTCTTCGACCAGGCGGGACTTCGCTTTCCCGATACGCCCGACGAGCTCTTGGCGGCGGCTCGAAGGCTCCACGATCCAGCCCGTGGGCTCTACGGCATTGTGTGGAACGCGCAACGCGGCCAACCGCTGGGACAAACGATGGCCCACGTTTTCGCCTCTTTCGGGCAAGCGCTGATCGACAAGGGTGGTAAGCCCGATTTTGAGACGGAACGCGGGTTGCGCGCGGCCCGTTTCGTAATGAGCCTGTTGGAGGTCTCGCCACCCGATATCCTGAACATGGCATGGGACCAACGGGTGGGCAGGTTCGCCTCCGGATCGGTGGCCATGACCTACGGCTGGGGTGCCCGGGCGTTCCAAGTGGAGGAGGATCCCGCCTCGTATGTTCGAGGCAAGGTTCGTTACGGTCCCCCACCCCATTGCCCCGACGCTCCGCCCGTGGTGCCGCTGGGCTGCTGGAGCCTGGGCATCCCCGCGAATGCCGGACGCCCGGAGCTCTCGCTCCGTTTCCTGCAGATCCTATACAGCCCCGAGATTCAGACCCTGCTCAGCAACCGCGGAAATGGCGCCCCCCCCCTTCTCACGCAGATCCAGGATCCCCTGCTGCAGCAAAGGTACCCCGTCCTCGCCGCCATGGCCTCCCCGGAGATCCTGGAGCATCTCAGCGACGCCATGAGGCCCTCCGTGCCCGAATGGGACGGCCTCTGCGAGATCTTGGGAACCGAATTCCACGAAATGCTGAAGGGACGCGTCACGCCCGAAACAGCGCTCCACCGGGCCCAGACTGCGGCGGAAGCCCTGTTCCACTCCCCGCCGGAGGCCCCGCGTGTCAAACGCCACTGAGCCTCACGGCCACCTCCCGGTTCCCTCCCCCCGGGCGCCGATCCGGTCGCGCCTCCTCCGGGCCTTCCTCCTTTTGCTCGCTATCCCCACCCTCTCGCTTCCCCTTTTCTCGCTCAACTACCTCCACCAGCACAGCCTCTCCAATATCCGCCAGAACAGCTTGGAAAAAGCGATCCAGCAAAGCCGGCTGATCGACAACCTCCTTGAAACGCGAGCGATGGAGGTCCTGTTGGTGGGGCTGTTTCCGGAGACCCGCCGATTTTTCAACGCAGCGCCGGAGGAGCGGGGGAAAGCCCTGGAGAACCTGCGAGCCCGCCTTGAGGGTTATTTCGCGAAGCATGGTGAAAGCATTGAAGGGATCCGGCTTTTGGATGCCGACGGCATGGAGCGGCTGTACCTGGGAGCGGGCCATCCGGCCACGCTCCACACCGAAAACGCGCCCGATCTCTCGGATGACGAGGTGTTCGTGGGGGCGATGCATCTTTCTGCGATCCGGGGCCGCAACCTGCCTGTGCATCTCTCCCACGCCCATCCCAAGGCGCCACTGGCTTACTCCTCCTTGGTCATGAACGACGACGGACTCATCTCGGGCGTCATCGTACTCGAAGTCTCCCTGCGCCCCCTCTTGGGCGAAATCGCCCGTGGCGGGCATGGGCAGGTCTGCCGGATCATCGACAGCCAGGGCAGGGACCTGTACAACGACGACTCATGCGGGACACTTCGGCAGATTTCGCCGGACGCTCTCCTGCACGAGGAGGCAGGGGTCCTCGAGGCCCCCTCACACGTTGCCAAGTCCCTGCACGTGTACTCGCGTATCCAGCCCTCGGGACAAAGCGCGATCCGCTGGACGGTACTCAGGAGCATTTCCCTGGACAAGCTTGACGCCCCGTTTCGGCAAGTCGCCCTGTGGATTGTGGGGATCACCCTCCTAACAGTCCTGCTGTCGATCCTCCTCGCACTGGGCTTCGCCCGCGGGATCAGCCGTCCCCTCTCCCAACTCGTGGTCGCCGCAGGCGACCTCTGCCGGGGCTATTGGGACACGATGTTGCCCAAGGTGGATCGGGACGACGAAGTGAAGGCCCTCACCCTTGCCTTCAGCAGCATGAGCCGTCAACTGCGTTCCGCGCACGAAGCCCTCGTGGCCAAAATCGAGGCCTTGGGAGATTCGGAGCAGCAGTTGGCCGAGGAGAAAGAGCGCCTCGCGGTGACCCTGCGCAGCATCGGGGATGCGGTGCTCGCCACGGATCTGAAAGGAACGATCCTGTTCCAAAATCCCGCCGCCGAAAAGCTGTTGGGGACCGCCCCCCCGCCATATCCTCTCACGGACTCCCTGAGTGGCGAGCCTGTGCAGCAGCTCACCGATCTCCTTCCCCGGCCCGAGATTCCCGCCGGGGACCCCCGCGAACTTCACCTGGCTGGCCCCGGGAGTGGGCTCATCCTCGAGGCCACCGCTTGCCCCATCCGCAATCCCCGCAGCGAAACCGTCGGCGCCGTCATCGTGCTGCGGGATGTGACCCGCTCGCGTGCCTTGGCCGAAGAGCAGCACCGCATCGAAAAGCTCCAGTCCCTCGGCGTGCTCGCGGGTGGGATCGCGCACGATTTCAACAACCTGCTTTCCGTGGTGCTGGGGGACCTCTCGCTGCTCGACAGTCGGCTGCCGCAGGAGGCGCCCGACCACGAGATTGTGGCGGACGCGAGCCGTGCGGCGCAGCGGGCGCGTGGACTGACCCAGCAGCTGTTGCTTTTCGCGAAGGGAGGAACACCGGTAAAGCGCAGCGCCGCCCTCCGCGAGTTGGTGGAAGAGTCCGCGCGGTTCGCGATGCATGGGAGCTCCTGTGCGTTGCGCCTGGAGTCGCCAGCGAACCTTTGGGCGGTGGAGGTGGATACGGGTCAGATGCACCAGGTCTTCCACAACCTGAGCCTGAATGCGGTGCAGGCGATGCCGGAAGGCGGGGTCCTGGCGATTGCCTTGGACAACGTGCGGCTGGAGGATCGGGAGCACCCCCCCCTGCCTGCGGGGCCGTATGTGCGCGTCACCCTCCGGGATGAAGGCCGGGGCATCCCCCCCCATCTGTTGAACCGGATCTTCGATCCCTATTTCACGACCAAGGAACAAGGGACGGGCCTCGGGCTCAGCAGCGCCCACAGCATCATCACCTCCCATGGAGGCACGATCACCGTCAGTTCCGGCACCTCCGGCACCACCTTTACCCTGCTCCTTCCCTCCCTCGGAGAGCGCTCACCCGCCCCCTGCTCGCCGCCCTCCCCCTCCTCCCCTTCCCCCACCGCCTCCCGCCCCCTGCACATTCTGGTGCTCGACGACGAAACCGGCATTCAAATCACCTGCCGCCGACTCTTGGAGCACCTCGGACACCGTGTCACGTGCGTAAGCGATGGCCGCCTTGCGGTCGCCGCCCACCAACGGGCGCGGCAGGAAGGGGACCCCTTCGACCTCTGCATCCTGGACCTCACGATCCCGGGTGGCCTGGGCGGATACCCGACCCTCAAACAGCTCCAGCAGGTGGAACCCACCCTGCGCGCAATCGTCACCAGCGGCTATTCCCAGGACGAAATCCTGACGCACCCCCGTGAAAAAGGCTTCCGGGCGGTGCTGCAGAAACCCTTCACCCTGCAGGAACTCACAGCCTGCATTCAGAAAGCAATGGAATGAGGGTGCAATGCATCTGGCCCGACTGACCCTTCTCGTCCTGCTTCTCCCCATTGCCTGGGCGGAATCGGGCAGTGGCGCGCGCATTCTCTTCGATGTGGCCGCCCTCGATGGCGAGGGCTTGAGGGGGCCCGAAGGTGGAAAAACCTCCGTGGACTACGAATTCTGCATCCCGGACACTCCGGAGCACCGCAGGACCGTGCGTAGTCTGGACGGCTCCATCCGCTTCCTCCCCGGGTCCCCGGGACGCTCCGGCTGCGGGCCCGGGCAGGTGCTCTGCATCGGAAATACTCGGCAACCCGATGCCCGCGCCGTGCTGGAACGCCTGGTGGAGCTGCCCTGGATCTCCGATATCCGCGAATGCCACTGGGAGTAGGCATACCGCGTCCACAAGCACGCGGACAGGTCAAGAGCCGCGGAACGAACTCCAACCTGATCCCAACCCTCAGTCCCCTTCTCCAGGGGAATCCTTCCCCCCGGCGGCACCGGAGTCGGCCCGGCGGTTCCATGCCACGCAGTCGGCATACCGCACTCCCCCGCCAAACAGGTCAAGCGCGGAACCAATGGTGAGATCGACACGCCCCTGGCTCAGGGACTCCACCCTCTCGAGATCCTCCAGGCGGGAGGCTCCCCCCGCGTAGGTCACCGGAAGCGGGCAGACATCGCCCAACAGGCGAATCAACTCCTCATCCATTCCCGCACGCAGTCCCTCGACATCCGCCGCGTGGATGAGGAACTCGGAGCAGAAAGGCGCCAGACGGGCGAGAGTTGGCGCATCGACCCGAAGGTCGGTAGGGGTTTGCCATCGGTTCATGGCGACGGTTCGTCCGCGGCAGCTCAGGTCGATCACGAGGCGTTCGGGGCCAACAAGGGCGGAGAGTTTCGCGAGCACATGCGGCTGAAAGCGGGCATCCGCATCGAACAGAAAGGAGGTGACGATGAGTTTGGCGGCGCCGGCTTCCAACCAAGCGAGGGCGTTGTCCATCCGGATCCCCCCCCCAAGCTGCAACCCGCAGGGCCAGGCGGCAAGCGCTTCGCGGGCGGCGGCCTCGTTGCCCGGCCCGAGTTGGATCACATGTGCCCCGCGAAGGCCATCCTCCCGGTACCGCTCCGCATACCAGGCCGCTCCCCGCTTGCTCACGAAATGGGTCTCCGGCTCGCTTCCATCCTCGCGCAGAGATCCCCCGACGATTTGTTTGACGCGGCCGGCGTGCAGGTCGATGCAGGGACGGAAGAGGGTCATGGGGAAAGAGGGAGAAGGAAGGGGAGGAAGGGGACGGAGTGGGTTTAGGGAGGGCCAAACAACGTACGCATGGAATCCGCAAGGTTCAAGGCAATCCCCCGGAAATCGCTTGACCTTTGGGTAGAGGACGCAATGTGTGGGGGAAACCTTCCCCTAGGAGCCCCCCTCCGATGAACCTACAAGACCTCCAGAATCTTTTAAAAACCCCCGTGGTTTCCGGCAACGAGCTGTGGCGCCTCCTGCTCTTCGCCCTCTGGATGCTGCTCGGACTTCTGGGTGGCCGCTACGCGCAGTTCCTCCTCCACCGCGGCGTGAAAAGCCAATTCGCCAACCGGCGCCGCGTGCTGTCCACCACCCTCGCCGCCCTCGCAAAATCCGTCGTCCTCTTCGGCTTCGCCCTCGGGCTCCAGGCGGGATCTCTTGCCCTCCGCCTGCCCCAAGGCCTGCGCGACGCCGTCGGAACCGTCAATGAAATCCTCTTCGCCCTCGCCGTGGGCCACCTCCTCTACCACATGGTCGAGGTGATCCTCCAATGGCTACGCGTCGCGATTTCCGCCACAGGCACCGGGATGGACGCGATGTTCCTGCCCGTGGTCCGCACCAGCCTCCGCGTGGTCATCGTCCTGCTCCTCGTCCTCCACCTTGCCACCCTGCTGGCCGACAAACCCCTGACCTCCCTCCTCGCCGGCCTGGGCGTCGCGGGCCTCGCCGTCTCCCTCGCCGCCCAGGACACCATCCGCAACTTCTTCGGTTCCCTGCTCATTTTCGCCGACAAACCGTTCGAGATCGGCGACCGCGTAGTGGTCGACGGGTTCGACGGCCCGGTCGAGGAGGTTGGATTCCGGTCGACGCGCCTCCGCACTCTCGAGGGCCACCAAGTCACCATCCCGAACGGCGAACTCGCCAACCGGACCTTGCAGAACATCGGCCGCCGCCCGCACATCCGCCGCCTCTTCCGGGTCGGACTCACCTACGACACCCCCCCCACCGGGATCACCCGCGCCCTCACGATCCTGCGGGAGCTGCTCCGGGACCACGAGGGCCAGCACCCGGACTTCCCCCCGCGGGTCTATTTCGAGGGTTTCGGCGACTTCTCCCTCAACCTCCTGGTCATCTACTGGTACCACCCCCCCGAGTACTGGGCGTACATGGACCACGCCGAACGCCTCAACCTCCAGATCCTCGAACAATTCAACGAGGCAGGGCTGTCTTTCGCGTTCCCCACCCAGACCCTCCACATCGAGGCCAACGACCGGCCCCCACACCCCCTCCCCCCAGCCTGACGCCACTTTTTCCATTGCCCACCCTCCGGAATCGCGTAAGAAAACCGAATGGGAACACCTCAGACGGATCCTTACGCCCCACGGCGAGTCTGGGCGACGCGGATGCGGCGCTGGCGCGCCATCTACGGAAGGGAATATGGGGTGGCCACCCACGCGCTCCTCCGGGGAACCGGCTTGGTCCATGCGCTCTGGTTTTGGTCCTACGCCGCACAAGCCCCGGGGCTCGCCGGCCCCGGAGGGCTCCTGCCTTCCGCGGAACTCCTGGCGGGCTGGCGCGCGCACCTGGGCGCCGTCGCCCCCCTCCTCCACCCCACCCTGCTCTGGTTCTCCGCCGACAACACGATGCTCCTGGCCCTCTGCGGGGCAGGCGCCCTCGCGGGTTTCCTCCTTCTCTGCGGCGTCGCCCCCTTCTGGAGCGCCTTGGTGGCCGGACTCTGCCAGCTCTCGCTCCGACAGGGCGCTCCCCTCTGGCTCAACGCCCCCGGCGACGCCCTGCTGGGGGAAATCAGTTTCTGCCTACTCTTCCTGGCCTCCCCCGCCTGGCCGATCCTCCCTCCCCCCCCGGACCTCCCCCACCGTCCTGCAGGCCTCCTCCTGATTAGGGCCGTTCTCTTCAAATTTCTCCTGGGGGCCGGCCTCGCAAAACTCGCCTCCCCCGCCTGGCACGACGGCATCGCGCTCCACCACTGGTTTGAAACCCAGCCCCTGCCCACGGCCGGGAGTGCCTTCTTTCACTTCCTCCCCTCCCCACTCCTCGACCGAATCCTATGGGCCTGGATGTTCATCGAACTGGCCCTGCCTTTCTACCTGCTCCTCCCCCGCAGCTTCCGGCTCCTCGCCGCAGGCGGCGTCTCCCTTCACGCCCTTCTCCTCCTCGCCGCCGGAAACAGCGGATTCCTCCCCCTCCTCGAACTCGTGCTCGCCGCCTCGCTCCCCGACGATTCCTGCTGGCGCCGCTGGCTCCCCGAAGGCTGGGGACCCGGGCCCAGCTCGGCCCCCGTCCTCCCCCGTACTCCCTGGCCCCTCTGGCTCTTGCTCCTCCCCCCGCTCCTCCTCCCCCGACTCGCCCCCCCTCCCTGGCGTCCGCTCGCCACAGCCCTCCTCCGCCTCGGCGCCATCTCCACCTACGAACTCCACACCCACGTCCCTGTCCGCCGCTTCGACATCTCCATCCAAGGATCCCCCGACGGACGCACCTGGCGCGAATACCCCTTGCGCCAGCGCCCCTCCGATCCCCGTCTCCTTCCCCCCGGCGCCGCCCCCCACCACCCCCGCCTCGACGAACAGCTCGCCCTCGCCGCACGCCCCAACACCCCACCCCCCCCTTGGCTGCTCACCCTCGGCCGTACCCTCCTCGCCGACAATCCCAGCGTCACCGCCCTTTTCGCCGCCAACCCCTTCCCCGACACCCCCCCACGCTTCCTCCGCCTCGTCCGCTACGAATACCGCCTCGCCGATGCCTCCACCCGGCGACAACACCCGGACCTCCGCTGGATCCGCGCCCCACGCGACCTCCTCTTCACCCTCCGCTCCACTCCCCCCTGAGCCACGCTTCCAGCCGGATTTCGTTTGCTTTCTGTCCACATCAATATAGGCACGAAATCTGCTGTATCCCCACACCCCCCTCTTCGTTTGGACACGTTCCTACACCAATCCCAGACTCAGCGTCAACAACAGGTTTTGGCCCCGCAGCTCCGGCAATCCCTGGAGGTCTTGCAGGCCCCCCTGTTGGAACTGGAGGCCCTCATCGCCCGCGAACTGGAGCTCAACCCCACCGTCGAGCTCATCGAGCCCGTGCATGAACGCCTGGAAGTCGAGGCCGAGACCCAGCGCGACTACGAAGACGTCAGCGACCGCGAATTCGAGGAGGAGTTCCAGATGCTGGCGCGGCTGGACGAGGACAACCGCGACAGTTTCCGCCGCAACGAGGTGCTTGCGCGCCCCTCGGCGGGCGAGGAAGAGCGGCGCCGATTCCAACTGGAATCGATGACCCGCGAGGAAACCTTGCAGCAGGTCCTGCTCGAACAACTCTCCGTCAGCCCCCTGGAGGGCCACAAACGCCTGCTGGGCGAGATGATCATCGGGAGCCTCGACGACGACGGTTACCTCACCGCGGACCTGGCCGAACTCGCCGAGGCCATCGGAGCGGACCGGAAAGAGCTCGGGGAAGTCCTCGACCTCATCCGCGGCTTCGAACCCGTCGGTGTCGCCTCGCGCTCCCTCCAGGAATGCCTCCTGGCCCAGCTCGAGAACCAGGGGCTTGGGGACAGCCTGGAGGCGGACATCGTGCGAGACCACCTCCGCGACCTGGCTGGACACAAATACGGGGAACTCGCCCGCCGGCTGGGTGTCGACACAGAGCGGATCCAGGAGGCCGCCGAAACCATCGCGGAACTCGACCCCCGTCCAGGCCGGGCCTTCGCAACCTCCGAAACCCTCTATGTCGTGCCCGAGGTCTTCGTGCGCCGGACCCGCCGCGGATGGGTCGTCCGCACCAACGACCAGGCGCTGCCCCGGCTCCGCATCCGCCGCGAATACCGCGACCTCATGCGGGCCCCCGGGACCTCCCGCGAAGTCCGCGCCTACATCCGCGACAAGATGCGGGCTGGCGGCCACCTCATGAAAAGCCTTGGCCAGCGGCAGGACACCCTCAAACGCATCGCCGAACAGATCGTGGAGCACCAGCAAGCTTTCCTCGAGGAAGGCGTTGAAAAACTCCGGCCCCTCACCATGGCCGAGATCGCACGCCGCCTCGGCCTCCACGAAACCACCGTCAGCCGCGCCATCGCCCACAAACACATGCAGACCCCCGACGGGGTCTACGAAATGAAATATTTCTTCACGCCCGGTTATCAGAACCACAGCGGGGAACAGGTCTCCAACAAGACCATCAAGGACGCCATCCAGAAACTCGTCGACCAGGAAGACCCCGCCAACCCCCTCTCCGACCAGGCAATGGTCCACGAACTCACCCGCCAAGGCTTCACCGTCGCACGCCGCACCATCGCCAAGTACAGGGAAGAACTCCGGATCCTCCCCTCCCACCTGCGAAAAATCCGCTGACGCCTCCTGCGCCCCCGTTTCCCGGCTTGCCAAATCCCGCTTGTCCGCGTACACAGGCGTCCGCACACCCACACCCCCCGGAGCGCTTTCCATGTTCGAGTCCATCTCCCCCGCCCCTCCCGACGCCATTCTGGGCCTGACCGAGGCCTTCCGCGCCGACCCCAACCCCGCCAAAATCAACCTCGGAGTCGGCGTGTTCATGGACGACCGGGGGCACACCCCGGTCCTGGAAAGCGTCCGCAAAGCCGAAGCCGTTCTCCTCGAGCGCCAGAACACCAAGAGCTACCTCCCCATCGCCGGTTCCCCCGCCTACGCCCTCGGCGTCCAGGACCTCCTCTTCGGTGCCTCCCATCCCGTTCTCGCGGCAAAACGCGTGCAGACCGCGCAAACCCCCGGCGGCACCGGCGGCCTCCGCGTTGGTGCCGATTTCCTCAAGCGTTTCCGTCCGGACGCAACGGTGTGGATGAGCAACCCCACCTGGGCCAACCACAAGGGCGTCTTCAACGCTGCCGGCTTCCCGACCCGCGACTACCCCTATTACCACACCCTCACCCACGGCTTGGACTTCGAACACCTCACCGACGCCCTCTCAAAGATACCCGCCGGTGACATCGTGCTCCTCCACGTCTGCTGCCACAACCCCACCGGCGTCGACCCCTCCCCCACACAATGGGCCGCCCTCGCCGACATCGCCGCCGCCCGGGGCTGGTTCGCCTTCTTCGACTTCGCCTACCAAGGTTTCGGCGAATCCGTGGAGGCCGACCGACTCCCCCTCACCCTCTTCGCCGAACGCGGCCTCGAATTCGCCGTCGCCGCCTCCTGCTCCAAGAACTTCGGCCTCTACAACGAACGCACTGGCAGCTTCTCCATCGTCGGCGCCTCCGCCGACGCCGTCGAGGCCGCCTTCAGCCACGTCAAGATCGCCATCCGCTGCAACTACTCCAACCCGCCGCGCCATGGCGGCGCGGTGGTCGAGACCATCCTCGGCGACGCTCCCCTGCGCAACCTGTGGATGACCGAACTGCAGGCGATGCGCAACCGCATCTTCTCCCTGCGGGGAGCCCTCGTGCAGGGACTGCTCTCCCGCGGCGTGTCACGCGATTTCTCCTTCATCGCCCGCCAGAAGGGCATGTTCTCCTTCAGCGGCCTCGACGACGCGCAGGTACGCCGCCTCCGCGACGAATACAGCATCTACATGGTCGGCGGTGGCCGCATCAACATCGCGGGCATCTCGGCCCAGAATCTGGACCCTCTCTGCGACGCCATCGCCGCAATCCTCTGATGCCCCGCGCACCGCGAAGCCTGCTCCTGTCCCTCCTGCTGCTCGCGGCCCTCCCACGCCTTCCCGCCCGAACCCTCCGCGCCACCCTCTGGATTTCCGGAGGCCTCGACGACCTCGTTTTCGGCGGCGATAACGCCCCCGGCTGGCTTTCCGTCTCCCAGCATGTCGCCCGCGAGGCCCCCGATGCCTTCTGGATCGACGCCGGAGGCGGCAGTGCCCTTGCCTGCCTCCGCGACGCCCCCTCCCTCCGCCTGCCCGACGCCCTCGTCCCCGGCGAACACCTCCTCCGCTCCCGGGGCACCGACTTCCTCTCCGCCTGCCCCCTCCCCTGGGCCCTTCTCAACGCCGGGCGTCTCCCCCAATTCCCCGCCGCCCCCCTACCCACCACCTCCTGCCGCCTCCTCGAAAACTCCGATGGCCTCCGCATACGCGTCACAGGCCTCCTGGATATACGGTCCCCCCTCCGCATTCCCACAGGCCGCCTCCAACCGCTCCGCGTCCTCCCGGGTGCCGACAGCCTCCGAGAGGCCCTTACCGCCTGGCGGCAGGAGCCCGCCACCTTCAACGTCCTGGTCCTCCCCGAAAACAGCAACCCTGCCGACTGGACCTCGCCCACCGCGGAGTTCCCCCTCCTCATCGAACCCGCCGCGGATCCCGCCCGCGTGGTCGAACTCGACGGAGGCCGCCGCCTGCGAGTCCGGCCCGGCCGCTTCGGCCGCAGCCTCGTGCGGGTCGAGCTGGCCTGGGACAACACCCGATCCTCCTTCGCACCGCCCCGCGCCGAAGTCGTCTGGACCCCTGCCGCCTCCCCTGAAACCCTCCCCCTCCCCCCCTGCGCTCTACCGCGCCTGCGCCCCCACACCCCCGCCCCTTCCCCCGACCCGGCTGACCTCAGCCTCCTGCCCGCCGCCCGCCCCAGCTCCCCCCGCTCCTCCCCACTGCCCGACGCCCTCCGTGCCGAACGTGCCCCCCACGACACCGCCTTCGTCCTGGCCACCGTCCCCTCCCCCCTCGCGCGCGAATGGATGACCCACTGCCCGCAGGGCTTCCAGTGGTCAGGCGCCCCCTCCTCCGGCCGGGAAACCCGCGTGCTGCTGCCCGCCGAGGTCGCCGCCGGCCTCAACGGAGAAACCCTCGCCATCCGCAAAGTCCTCGACCACCCCGATGCCCTGCTCGAATTCCCCGACCTCACGTTCCGGGATCTCCTTGTCCCCCTCCCATGACCCGTCTCCGGCTCCCCTTCCGCCCTGATCCCCTCCTCAGTCCCGTCTGCGCGGGACTGCTGCTCCTTCCCGTCAGCAATGCCATCGGACAGGTCCCCATCTACTTCGCGAGCCTCTTCTGGCTTGTCCACGCCCTGCGAGGGCGCCTTCCCGTGCACAGCCGCCGCACCCAGCTCTTCCTGCTCGCCTATGCCGCCCTGCTGCTGGCCAGCCTCCTTTACGCCGTGCGCCCGGAAATGGGCATCTCGAAACTCAACCGCCTCCTCTTCCTGCCCTTCGCCGGAGCCGTGGCCGCCGCCGGAGGCGCGAAGCGCACCCGCTGGGAATCCATCCTCCTCGCGGTCGTCGGAGGGGTCGCCCTTCGCGGCCTCTACGATCTCCTCCGCTTTCCCGCCGCCGTGTTCGATCTCCCGGTCCTCCTGGGCCACGTATTTCCGGCCTGGGACGCCCCCGCCCTGCGGGAACACCTGGGTCTCGTGCGTGAACACGCGGCCGAACGCCTCCTCGACGCGGGCAACATGACCTCTCCCCAGTTCTATCTCGTGGGCCTCTGCCTGCTCCTCGGACTGCGCGCCGCCAGCCCTCAGCGCCTCGCGCCCCGCTCTTTCTGGCCCCTGCTGCTGCTCTTCGTCACCGGCATCCTCCTCCACAACAAACGAGGTGTCTGGTTCGCCTCCGGCGCGACCCTCCTGCTATGGACCCTCCGAGGCCGCCAGGCCAAAACCCTGCTCCTCCTCTGCGCCGCCGGCAGCCTGGCCCTCGCCCTTCCCACCGTCCGCGCCCGCCTCGCCCAAATCCCCGATACCCTCTCTGACACCCACGGCAGCCGAGTCACCCTCTGGAAACACGTTGCCCCTCGCCTCTTCGAACGCTACCCCTGGGGACTCGGCTTCAACGGCAGCACCCACGCCGAATTCCGCGAGGTGCTTCCCGCACACATCCATCTCGAACCCGGCCTCCGCCACCTCCACAACAACCCCCTCCAACTCCGCCTCGAACTCGGCCCCCACGGCCTCGCCCTCTGGCTCGCCTGGATGGCCTCCTCCCTTCTCCTCGCCTTCCGCACCCTCCCCCCTTCCCCCCTGCTCTCCCTCTCCGTCGCCTGCGCCTTCCTCGGCCTCCTCCTCAACGGCCTCGTCGAATACAACTTTGGCGACAGCGAAATCCTGATGCTCTATCTGGCCCTGCTCGGCCTCCTCGACGCACGGAAGGCCCTCCCGCCCCTTGACGACCGCCCGCCACTGCCCCCCCCTCCCTGACATGCGCACCGTCCTCCTCCTCCTTCTTCTCCTCCCCGGCCTCCTCTCCCACGCCCAGCCCACATCCCCCTGGTCCGCCGGCGTCATGGCCCTCACCGACTCCCAGCCCTACCGCGGCGCCGACGGCCGCCTGCGCGCGTTCCCATTCCTCTCCTATCGCGGCCCCAACCTCGAATGGTATGGCCCCCTTCTCCGTTATGCCTTCGCACGCCCCTCCCCCTGGACCCTCCGCGCCACCGCCCAACTCGATTTCGCCGCCTACGACGAAGACGATGCCCCGATCCTGCGCGGCCTCGGCGACCGTGACCCCACCCTCCTTCTCGGCCTTTCCGCCGAAACAAAAATCTCCTCCCCCTGGACCCTCCGCCTCGGCGCCGAACGTGACGCCCTCGGCCGCCACGAGGGTGCCCAGGCCCACCTCGATCTCAGCCGCGCCATCGGTTCCCCCCGCGCCCCCCTCTCCGGCGCCCTCTCCGCCGGCCTCGCCTTCCAAGATTCCCGATGGACCCGCGATCGCGTCGGCGTCCCCTCCGACAAAGCCCTTCCCAGCCGCCCCGCCTACTCCCCCGGCTTCTCCCTCCACCCCCGCCTCGCCGCACGCCTCCTCTACCGCCTCTCCCCTCACGCCTCCCTTTCCGTCGGCGTCCGCCTCGAACTCCTCGACGACACCTGGCGCGACAGCCCTCTCGTCTCCGACCCCACCCGCACCGAAACCTTCCTCACCCTCGCCTTCTCCTTCTAAGCCTGAAAAATCAGCCTTGGGTCGACTGGATCGCGGTGAGGGCGATCGTGTAGACGATGTCATCCACCAACGCGCCGCGGGAGAGGTCGTTGACCGGCTTGTTCAGGCCTTGGAGCATCGGCCCGATGCTCACCACCTTCGCGCTGCGCTGCACGGCCTTGTACGTGGTGTTGCCAGTGTTCAGGTCCGGGAACACATAGACATTCGCCCGGCCGGCGACCGCTGATTTCGGCGCTTTGGTGCGGGCCACCGAGAGGGTCGAGGCGGCGTCGTACTGCAGGGGACCATCGATGAGAATCTCCGGGCGCTTCTCCCGCGCGATGCGCGTCGCCTCCCGCACTTTCTCGACATCACTTCCGCTCCCACTCTCCCCCGTCGAATAACTGATCATCGCCACCCGTGGCTCGATTCCAAAGGCCATCGCACTGTCCGCGCTCTGGAGGGCGATGTCCGCCAGCGTCTCGGCATCCGGATTCTCGTTGATCGCGCAGTCCGCGTAGATGCACACGGAATCCGGGAGAAGCATAAAAAAGAGGGAGGAGACAAAGCGGGTGCCGGGGCGGGTCTTGATGATCTGGAGGGCAGGCCGCACTGTGTGCGCCGTGGTGTGGACGGCCCCGGAAACCAGTCCATCCACATGGCCCAGCTTCAACATCAACGTCCCCAACATGATGTTGTCCTCGAGCAGCGACTCCGCCATCGCCCGGTCCATGCCCTTGTGCTTGCGCAGTTCGACCAACGTGTCGATGTATTTGCCCCGGAGCGGGAGCGGATCCAGGATCTCCAGGTCGGGATGCAGCTTGAGGCCGTTCTGCTCCGCAATCTCCCGCACCCGCGCGGGATCCGCCAACAACACACACTGGGCGATTCCTCGGTTCATGCAGATGTTCGCCGCCCGCAGGGTCCTCGGTTCGTCGCCCTCGGGCAACACAATGCGGCGCCGGGCTTCGCGCGCCAGCTGCACCAGCCGGTACCGGAAGGCGGCAGGGGACATGCGGATCTCCCGGCGAAGCGCCGTCAAGCTCTCGATCCACTCCCGGCTGATCTGGCTGGCCACGTGGTTCATTCCCGACTCAATCCGCTCCACGTCGTCGATCGGCACCTCCGTGTTCATCCGCGGAATGAAGGTCGCCGTCGAATAGCTGTCCGAAGGCACGCACATCACGGGCAGGCCCGTGGCCAATGCGTGGCGGCAAAGCTTCATCACCTCGGGATGGGGCTCCCCCGCGGACGTGAACACCACTCCCGCCAAGGGAACCCCGTTCAGCGCGGCCATGCAGGCCGCCACAAACAGGTCCGACCGGTCGATCGGTATCAACAACAACGCGTTCGCCTGAAAAACATAGGGGATGTTCTCGACCGTTCGCGCGCAGAGGAAGACCTTCTGGATGCGGCGTGTGCGGATCTCCCCTTCGTTGAGCACCCGCGCATGCAGGTGGTTGGCGATGTCCACGGTCCGCGACTGGGCCATCCCCCTTTGCCACTCCACGCTTCCCAGCAATCGAAAACTCCCGGACCGGAACACGGGACAGGCCTGCACCAGCAATTCCGGCGTCACCTGCCCCCCCTCCGCCCTTAGCTCCACGTCCGGCCTCAGTCTCCCATACTTGTCCCGCGGGGCGTTCACGAAATTAATGATCGCCCCCAACACCCTCTCCGATTCCACCCCCCCGAAATCCGCCGCCGTCTCCCTCAACCCCTGATCCAACTCCACCAAATGGTCCCGGATCGGCGCCCCCACCAAAATCACCGACGCGTCCAGCGTGCGCGCAATCGCCTGGTTCAGCGCCGTCGCATGCTCGAAATCATCCATGTTGATCAGCCCCTCCACCACCACCACGTCCGCATCCCCCGCGGCGAGCTGGTACTGCTCCAGCACCCGCTCCATGAAGTCGTCCATCGCACCCCTCACCACGTCTGCGGACGCCTCCGCGTAGGGTATCGGCGTTGGCGGCTTCAGGTCCGTCGTGTGGCGGATCACGTAGGTGCTGCGCTCGGGGCCCGTGTCGCCGCGGAACAATTGCGCCACTGGCTTGAAGAAGTGGGTCTTCAGGCCACTGCGGTCCAGCGCCCGGACCAGTCCCATGCAGACGGTGGTGAGACCGACACCGGTGCCGGTCGGCACGAGATACAAACACTGGGTTGTTTTCGACGGCTCGGTCATTGTCCCCCCCCTGAAATCAGCGCGGCGGTGTCGCGGGCGATCAACAGCTCCTCGTCTGTGGGCACCACCAAGGCACAGGGAGTTTGCCCGCGGCTCACGCGCCCGGTGCCCCCCCGGATGCAGGCGGCGTTCGCAGCCTCGTCAGGCTCCAACCCCAGGAAGCCCAGCAACGAAAGCGTGCGGGCGCGCACTGGCACGGAGTTTTCCCCGATCCCCCCCGTGAAAACCAAGGCGTCGAGTCGCCCCAAGGCGACGACCAAGGCGGCGATGTGTTTGGCCAGCCGGTAGCAGAAAACCTCCACGGCGAGCGACGCGCGCTCGTTGCCGGCCTCCACCGCCTCCAGAAGTTCCCGCATGTCGTTCGTTACCCCCGACATCCCCAGCAAGCCACTCTGCTTGTTAAGCATTGAGGAGACCTCCTTGAGGGAGATGCCCAGAGTATTGCAGAGATGTTCGTGCAGCGATGGGTCGATGTCCCCGGAGCGGGTGCCCATCACCAACCCTTCCAACGGGGTCATCCCCATGGTCGTGTCCATTGATTTCCCGCCCAGGACCGCCGCCGCACTGCAACCATTTCCAAGGTGTGCGGTTACGAGCGCCAATTCCTCCACCGGGCGCCCAAGCCACTCCGCCGCCTTCGCGCTCACAAACCGGTGACTCGTGCCGTGGAACCCATAACGGCGGATGCCGTGTTCCTTGTACAAATGGTAGGGCAACGGATACACAAAGGCCCTCGGGGGCATCGTCTGGTGGAACGATGTGTCGAACACCATCACCTGGGGAAGCGACGGAAAGGCCGCCCGTGCGGCCTCAATCCCCAGGAGGTTCACGGGATTGTGCAGCGGGGCCAAGTGCTGGTGAGCACGGAGCGCCTCCACAGAGGCGTCATCCACCCGGCAGGACCCGCTGAAATGCTCCCCGCCATGCACCACCCGGTGCCCGATCGCCGCGAACGCCTTCCCCGACTCCCTCAAAAGCCCCACGATCTCCAACAACGCCCCGCCGTGGTCCACACTCCCTATCCCCCGGCTCCCCGACTCTTCCCCTTTCCACTTCAACACCCCTTCCTCGCCTCCAAGCCGCTCCGCCTGGCCACTCAGCACATGCCGCCCACTGTAGGCCTCCACCAAGGAAAACTTGATGGACGAACTGCCACAATTGATCACCAAAATCGGGGAATTCATTCGCTGGTCTCCTGCTTCAGGCGCGCTGCTCTTACCGCTCCCCTCCTAAACTGTCAAAACCTAATCGGATAAATACAGTCTGAAATCGCACCCATCCGCCTCCCCTTTCCCACGCGAGCCGGCCCCCGCGGACTGTACAAGGCCGCCCCCGGCCGCTACGATGGGCGGATGCCCCTCCCCTCCCTGAACATCCGCGGACATGGCCTCGCCGGCGCCATCCTCGCGGAAACCACCTCCGCCGCAGGTTTCCGCCTCCGGGTCCACGACACCGGCCTCCCCTCCGCCAGCCGCGTCGCCGCCGGCCTTTTCACCCCCCTCACCGGCCAGCGCCTCGCCCTCTCCTGGGCCGCCGACGACGCCCTTCCCCTCCTCCACCGCTTCTACCCCGCCCTTGAACGCTCCCTCGGCCTCCGCTTCTTCCACCCGCTGCCCACCCTCCGCCTCTTCCAGTCCCCCGACCAAGCCGCCGACTGGGCCGCACGCCCCCAGCCCGCCTTCGTCTCCCCCGCCACCCCACCCAAGCCCCTCACCGCCCCGCACGGAACTGTGCGCATCGACGGCGGTGGCTGGCTCGACATCCCCGCCCTTCTCAACGCCCTCCGCCAACGCCGCATTGACCGCGACGAATGGGGCGAACTCCCCGACGCCGACCTGCGCATCGACGCCATCGGTGCCGCCGCCGCATGCCATCCCCTCTGGCACGAGGCCGGTTGGCGCAACGCCCACGGCGACATCCTCACCCTCCGCATCCCCGGCCTCCCCTCCGACGCCATCCTCAACTTTGGACACTTCCTGCTCCCCCTCGGAAACAGCCTCTTCCGCCTTGGCGCCACCTACAACTGGGATCGCGACAACCCGGCCCCCTCCCACGCCGGCCGCGAACACCTGCTCGCCGCCCTCCGCGACTGGCTCCCCCTCCCTTTCGAACTTATCGCCCACCACGCCGGCATCCGCCCCGTCGCACACGCCCGCGTCCCCATCGCCGGCCCACACCCCGACCATCCCCGCGACTGGATCTTCAACGGCTTCGGCAGCAAGGGTGTACTCCTCGCCCCCTGGATGGCCCAACGCGTTACCGCCCATCTCCTCCACGGCACCCCACTCCCCAAGGAGACCTGGGCCCCACGCCGCATCACCCGTCAGCGGGATCGTTGCCAGAGCCAAGCCTCCTCCGTGCGCTCCCCCACAGCATCCTCGTCACTCAAAATCGGCGGCGGTGGAAGTTTCGGGGCGGTTCCGCGCTTCGAGGCCATGGCCCCACCCTTATCCTTGCCCCCTCCAATGGGTCAAACGATCTCCTCCTTCTCCCCTTCGCCAAAATCCCCCTCCACGCTTGCGAACCCCCTCCCTCCCCGTTATCCTGCCCCCATCCCCGCCCTCCCCCGCAAAAAACTGCCCATCGGCATCCAGAACTTCGCCAAGATCCGCGAGGGCGATTACTATTATGTGGACAAAACCCCCTTCGCCTGCCGCTTGGTGGAAGAAGGTTCATACTATTTCCTTTCCCGCCCCCGCCGCTTCGGCAAAAGCCTCTTCGTGGACACCTTGAAGGAGCTGTTCGAAGGCAACAAGGCGCTCTTCAAAGGCCTCTACGCGGAGACCCACTGGGACTGGTCGGTGAAGCGCCCGGTGATCCGCATCAGTTTTGGCAAAACCGTGACCGGGGATGTGAAGGCCCTTGACGCCCGCATCGCCGAACAACTGGACGCCAATGCCCGGGATTTGGGCGTCCCGCTTGCGCCCCACCCCGATCCCGCGCAGCGCCTGGACAACCTCGTCCGCGCCGCCCGCGAAAAATTCGGCCAGCGAGCAGTGATCCTCGTGGACGAATACGACAAGCCCATCCTCGACTACATCGAGGACGCCGCCCTCGCCACCCAGATGCGCGACACCCTCAGCCTGTTCTACTCCGCCATCAAGGAACTCGACCCCCACCTGGAGTTCGTCCTGCTCACCGGCGTCAGTAAATTCTCCAAGGTCAACCTCTTCTCCAAGCTGAACAACCTCAAGGACATCACCCTCGACCCCCGCACCTCCGCGATCTGCGGCTACACCGAGGCGGATATCGACACCGTGTTCGCTCCCGAACTGGAGGGCCTGGACCGCGCCAAATTCCGCAAGTGGTACAACGGCTGCAACTGGACCGGCGAAGCGGTCTACAATCCCTTCGACGCCCTGCTCTACTTCGACCTGCGCGAGTACCGGTCCTTCTGGTACGAAACCGGCAGTCCCTCCATCCTCCTCAAAGTCCTGCGCCAGCGGCCCACTTTCCTGCCGGACCTGAACCGCGCCCTGGCCAGCTACGAACGGCTCTCCCAGTTCGAGGTCGGCAACATCGCCACCGAGGCCCTCCTTTTCCAGACCGGCTACCTGACCATCCACCACATCGAGTCCATTGATGTGCAGAAATATTACCTCCTCGGCTATCCCAACCAAGAGGTGCAAACCAGCCTGCTGAAGTCCCTCATGCTGGACTGGACGCCTCCGGTCGCGGGGGTGACGCAGGCCACCCCGCGTGTCCACCACCTCCTTGTCGCTAACGACCTCGACGGCCTCCGCGATCTGCTGACCGGCTTCTACGCCTCCATCCCTCACCAGTGGTACACCAACAACCCCATCGCGCAATACGAGGGCTACTACGCCTCCGTCTTCTACGCCTTCTTCGCCTCCCTCGGCCTCGACATCCGCGTCAAGGAATCCAGCAACGCCGGCCGCCTCGACATGGCGGTGCTGTTTGAAAACCGCGCCTACATCTTCGTGTTCAAACTCGTCGACGACGCCCCCGAACACCAGGCCCTCCCCCAAATCCTCGCCAAAGGCTACGACCAGCCCCACCGCGCCGCCGGACGCGACGTCCACTGCGTCGGCATCGACTTCAGCCGCGCCAAACGCAACATCGTCGCCTGGGACATCGCCTAGCCCTCCTCCTCCATCTCTTCAGCACCAAAGGTGCGCCGCATACCAGCCAGGGGTGCAACCCCTGGTCTGGACGCCGGAATTTCAAGCGGTCTGAAGTCCAGCCTCATCTCATCCGTCTCCGGCTGCTTCATCGAGCGTCCAGATCTCCCCTCCCTTGAGTCGTTCCAATCCTACCACCATGATCCGTTCGTCCAGAGCGTGCAGACTGTCACCCGGCACCAGAATATGCAAACGCTCGAGTCGGAGAAGATCCAATGCCATGCGTTGTGACCTGGTGATGGAGGGATGGTCACTGTACTTGAATTCGAATCCGACGCGCCTCCCCCCGCGCTGGAAAAACAAATCCAACTCCCCCTGGCTGTGCACCCCCCAGAAATACAACTCCTCCTCCGTCGCGCCCAGACTGCGGATGACCTGCTCAAGCGCGAAACCCTCCCAGGAGGCTCCCAGCCGCGGATGCGTCAGCAGCGCGGCCCGGTCCTCGATGCCCATCAGGTGATGCAGAATCCCGCTGTCCCTGAAATAAACTTTCGGAGTCTTGATCTGCCTCTTGCCAATATTCTCATGCCAGGGCGGCAGACTCCGCAACATGAAGGTGCCGCAAAGCAGATCCAGATACCGCCTCACCGTGGTGTCCGCCACCCCCAGACTGCGGCCCAGCTCCGAGGCATTAAAAACCTGCCCGTGCATGTGCGCGACCATCATCCAGAATCGCCGGAGACTGGCGGCCGGAATCTGGAACCCCAGCGCGGGGACGTCCCTCTCCAGAAAGGTCCTCACATAATTCCCCCGCCATCGATGACTGTCCTCATCGCTCTCCGCGAGGTACGACAACGGAAAGCCCCCCCGCATCCACAATCGTTCGCTCTCCCCCGTCTCCCCCATATGAAACGGCGTGACCTCCACAAAACCAATCCGACCCGCCAGACTCTCCGCACCCTGTCGAATCAGGTCCCGAGATGCGCTCCCCAGGATCAGAAAACGCGCCGTATCCCCCTCACGGTCCGCCAGCACACGCAGCACCGGAAACAAATCCGGCCGCAATTGGATTTCATCGATCACCACCAACCCCTTCAACCCTTCCAGGGCCAGCCGGGGATTTTGCAGTCGTCCCAGATGCCTGGGGTCCTCCAAATCAAAATAATTGACCCGCGGGTCATGTCCCAGAACCGTCCCCCGACTGTACGCGCGCGCCAATGTCGTTTTTCCCGATTGGCGGGGACCCAACAACGCCACCACCTTCGATACCCGAAACTCCTCCTCAATTCGCCACAAATACTGCTTTCGCTCCATGTTCACGATTAAATCATGAAATCCCGGCATTGCACGCAGAATTTTCATATAATCGCGGGCATCCAAAAGGAATCGCCGGGGAACCCTGAAGGCTTAAAAGCCACAAACCCTTTGAAAAGATAACGTTGCACAACAATACAAACTCCCCAGGATCGCGAGGCAGCCTTGAAATCAAGAGGGGACGGATTATTGATTTTCGACCTCAAGAACCGCGCCAGCGACCACAAGCCCAGCCCCATCCTCCGCCGCCCGGGCCTTCTCCATGCGGATACCAGCGCGGGCGGGGACTTTCGGGCTTTGTCCCCCTCCGGGGATCGGGGGGCAAGACCGGCAAAGCCCCCCTCTTCAGCCCCAACGGGGCGCCGCATACCAGCCAGGGGTGCAACCCCCTTGTTCGGACGCCGGAATTTCAAGCGGTCTGAGAGTCCGCCGCATATCCGGAACTCTGCGGCACGGCTCGGTCTCCTACCGCCCCAGCCGCCATCGCCCGCTCATCCCAGGTGATCAGCTCGATCGATCCATCCCGGTGCTCGGCGAGCAGCGTGCAGTGGTCCACCCAGTCGCCCGTGTTATCATACTGGATGCCGTCGCGCTCGAAGACCGCCGGCTGATGGATGTGTCCGGAGATCACCCCGCGCGCCTTGCGTTTCCGCGCCTCCGCGATCATGTGGTCCTCGTACGACCTCACATACGTCGCCGCCTTGCGGCTTTTCGATTTCAAAAACCGCGCCAGCGACCAATAGCCCAGCCCCATCCTGCGCCGCAGCGCGAAAACGAACACATTGACCAGCGTGGCCACATGGTACACCCCGTGACCCACCCAGGCCTCCAACCGCGCCAGCCGCACATGGCTGTCGAACGCGTCCCCGTGCTGGATGTGCAGCAGACGCCCGTCCGCCGTCACATGGTCGAAATCCGGCTCGATCCGGATGCCGCAGATCGTCTCCCCCGCGTAGGCGCGCAAAAACGCGTCGTGATTGCCCGGAATACCGATCATCCTTGTGCCCGCCCGCGCCTTGTCCAGCAACAGACGCACCACCCGGTCGCAATCGGCCGTCCAGTTCCATTTGCGCCGCAGACGCAACCCATCGATAATATCCCCCACGAGGTAAAGCGTGTCCGCGTCGTGCCGCTCCAGGAAATCCGCGAGACACGCGGCGCGGCTGGCCTTCATGCCGAGGTGGACGTCGGAGATCCACAGGGTCCGGTAACGGGTCTTGGCCGGGTCAATGTGCAGCATCGCGGTGCAGGCTCCAAAAGGCGTTGAACGAGGCTTCAGGCGTGAAATCCAATGCATGCTCCCGCGCGCGCCGCCCCCACGCGCGCAAGCGCTCCGGCGTCGACAGCAGCTCACCCGCCACCGCGGCGAGAACGTCCCCAGCTCCACCCCCCGCCCCACCACACGCACCTTCTCCGCCTCCAGCCCGTGCGCCACCAGATCGTCCCGCGTCGCCCGCGACGGTGCCGCCACCCGGTCCATCTGCCCGTAGAACCACACCATAAACTGCCATGTGAAGACCTCCAGCTCCGCGCTGCCCGTCAGCTCCCGCACATATCGCGGGAAATCCGTGTGGTACGTCCCGCACACCGCGGCCCCGCGCTCCCGTGCCAGCCGCATGCCCAGCAGGCCCATCGGCCCCGGCGTCGACAAATGCGCCACATCAAACGGATGCCCCCGCATGTACTCCGTCACCGCCCGCACATCCGGAATCGGCACATCCAGCCCCGGATAACTGCTCAACCGCAGCGTTCCGACACTCGGAAAACACTTCGCCCCCGGCATCCGAACCCCGGAACCAGCCATGTGCAGGAAAAACGGCCTCCCCGCCCGCTTCGCCTCCTCCGCCCAGCTCTGCAGCGTCAGCGAAACCCCGCTCAGATGCGCGGGAGCGTCCACGAACAGCGCCACCGTCGGCTCTATCGTGTGCCCCAGCGCCCGCGCCTCCATGCCCTCCTCCGCCCCGGCGTCCGCCTCCATCCGCGGCTCGTACGACAGCGCCATCCGCGTGAACATCGTCAACGCCACCTGTGCCGCATGCAACGGCGGCAGCGCACGGCCCGTCGCCCTCGGCATGCTCAACAGCATCGTCGCGAAATTCATCACATCGCGCGGCCTCCACGCCGTAGCCCCCCTCAGATTGTCCACCACGGTCTGCAATCGCTCGGCCAGCATGGGAGTCATCATGCCCCCACCATACCCCTCGCCTGTTCGCCCTCCGTGAGCCTTCGGTTAAAAGGGGATTGGGAGAGGAAGGGAGGAGGAATCGCGAGTCCGGCGCCACGCTTCGGCCTGGTCGAGGCCGGAAAGGAGGTCCAGGGCATGGGCGTCGGCGCCGGTGGCGCGCCACAAGGCGTCCTCGCCGCGGAAGGCGCGTCCTCCCACGAGGACGGGGGTTCCGGAAAACGAGGGATCATTGCGCAGGGCGCGGACGAATTCCGTGATCGTGGCGATGGAGCTGGCGAGGGTGGCGGAAAGCATGAGGAGATCCGGCCGGAAGGCGCGGAGCATCGCGAGGATATCGTCGGCCGGGGTGTCGGCCCCGAGGGAACGAACCTGCCAGCCATTGCGCTCGAGGAGGTCGGCGAGCATCCAGACTCCGACCTCGTGGCGTTCGTGAGGTGCGGCGGCGACGAGTACGCGGCCCTTGAAGGAGGCCTTGCCGGTCTTCGTCACGCTGAGGACCGCCATGACGCGCGTGATCACGCCGGTGGCCAGATGCTCGTCCGCGACCCCGATCCGAGCCATTTCCCAGAGGTGGCCTATCTCCTCCATCGCGGGTTGGATGACCCTCAGGTACAATCCGGCGATACCGGCTTCACCGGAACAGAGGGCCTGTGCGATCTCCATACAACGTTGCGCGTCCCCGGCCAGTGCGCTGGCCTGGAAGGCCTTTTTCTCCTCCGCAAGAGGATTCGCCACGGGAGTCCGCTTGGATTCCTCCTCGGAAGCCTGCAGGATGTCCTCGTGGCGGGCCAGCATCCAATCATACACTTTCAGGAGGGTGGGACCATAACAGGCCTCTATCTCCCGGGCCATGGCCCGTCGCCAGGCACGGATTTCCGCAGGAAAATAGTCAGAGTGGAACCCATGGGCCCTGTAGCAGCGGTAGACCCAGGGAAGGGTCCGGAGAAGCAGTTCCCAGTCCTGGGTGCGGAGGACCACGGCCATGAAAGAGCCATGGTTACGATGATTGTCGTACATCCTCTCCAACGGATTGCCGCCAATGAGGAGCGAAAGGCCGTCGATCTCCTCCATGTATGCGCTGACGCGCCGCTCCATCGCGGGCAACGCCGCCAAGTAAGCCTCCGCACAGGAAGCGGACACCTCAGGCAACTCCCCCAAACTTCGCCGGAGCCGACAGAGGACTGAGGATTCGGCTGGATGATCCGGGTTCACGCCCACGAGTATACGCGAAGCCCCCCCCCCGATACAAGCCCTGCCATCGGACCAACCACAGGCATCGCCCATCCAACCTCCATTTGAGAACCAAATTACAGGGACGGGGGGAAGGCAGATGGGGCAAGATCTTTGAGCGAAAGGGCTTGTGCGAAACCGATGCATACCCGAAGGTATGTTGAGCGTTTCGCACAAACGTTTGCAGCCAAAGAAATTGCCGCAGGTGCGCCCGAACCATTACCGTTTTGAGGTTGAAACCTCCATGTACCGTGCATGTCAGGATAGACAGCCAAGGATCCTTCCGCCCAGCGGCTGAAGCCGCCGCGCGGTGGGGTGGGGAGAATCCGGTGGGGCTTTCCGCCCCAGGGGAGTGTTCCTGCCCTCAGTACCCGTGTACGCGGAACGATTCTCCGGAACCCTCCTGAGGAGGGATCCAGGCCAGATCCTCACGTTCGATCCCGCGACCAGCCGGAGAATCACGCAGGCGCTGGAGAAAGATCCCCAGATCAGAGGTCTCCCCCGTAGCCTCGACACGGACCCCACCATCCTCCAGGTTCCTCACCCACCCCGTCAGCCCCAGCCCGGACGCAATTCTTGCGGCAGTCGCCCGGAATCCCACGCCCTGGACCCTCCCCTGAAACACAGCACAAAGCGTGTGATTCACTTCGCTGCCCTCACTGAACACCCTGCTGGGCGAGAAATTCCGTCCAAGCCTTGAGGGCCGAGCCCCGCATTTCGAAGGCCACAGCGAGGGTGAAGCGGGTGGAATCGCGATTGCTGCGTGGCCGCGACAGGCTTCCCCGCAGGAGATGGGAGGCCAGAACGCCCCCCTGGCTCACCCACAGCTCCATCTCCACCTGAGTGTCGGACGGCACCGCCAAGGGCAACTCCAGCTCCGCCCCACGGGGGTTGGGATCCACCAGGATTCCGGCAAGCTGTTTCAGCCCCTTGACACCCGGTTTCAGTCGTGCGATGACCGGGAGACGCAAGGGAGGCGTCGGGGCCTTCAGGCCGGTCAGGTTCTGGGGGAGAGACGAAGCGCCGGGAGAGCTGGGAGGAGGGCGCCGCACCCGCAGGGGTGCGGGACTGGGCGCGATCGCCTCAAAGGCCGCGAGCAAGGCCGCTGCCGCATGAGCGCTGGGCCCTCCCACCGGGCGCCCGTCCGTCTCGAAAGCCTCGGCAACCACCCCCGCCTCCGCACACAAGCCAGCCCCGGCCCTGAGCATCGACAAGGCCTCCCCGCGGAAGCCATTCCGGGCGAGGATCTCCGCAATTCTCGCCGTCACCGCCGTCCACTCCAAGGGGCGGGTCACCGGCGCCAACAAGGCATCCGGACTGTCTGCATGGGGAAGGAGGTGGCTGAAACCAACGCTCCGTGCGCCGCAATCGCGCAGAGCCTCCTTGAGGTCCGCCAGTGCGGTGCGTTTCTCGACTTCGTTGAGGAACCCCGCACGGATCGCGAGCGCGGTGGCGTAGGGGTGGATACAATTATCGCCTAGAGCCACCAGGCCGCTGGGTGTGACGCGGCGGGGCTGGTGGCGGAGAGTGCCCTTGTCCCAGAGCTGGGCCCGGATTGCGATGCTGAGGTTGACGAGGCGGCTGACCCAGACCCGGCGTTCGGGAAGGCTGAGGCCAGGCTGGTCCAGGAGTTCCCGCAAAGCGATGCAGGCAAGGGCATTGACCTGAAGACCCACGGATTGCCGTCCGTCCACGGGCAGGTTGCCGAGAAGGCCGACCGACTCGATCATCCGTTCATTCCACAGGTACTCCATCGCCCCACTGAGCCGCCTCACCACGCTCACCCCTCCCACGGGTTCGGTCAGAAAGCCCTCCTCACCGCTGACCCGCACAAAATGGCAGGCCGCAAGAACGAGCAGGCACTCCGTGTCGTCCGCAATGACCGGAAAAGGATGGGGGCCGCCGACAGGAGGCTCGGGCGGCGGAATGGCACCGTTGGGCTCCTGTCTGGCCATGCACAGATACAGGAGGTTCTCGATCTCCTTGAGGGGGGCGAGTTCCTCCGGCAGGTCAAGCATCGCGGGGATCTCGGCGTAGGAACCCAGTGCACGCTTTCGGACCGGTGGGGCGTTCCCCAGGGTTTCCGCCGCCTTCAGGAAGATGTCCTGCCAGAAGTCGTCCTTGCGGGGATCCTCCATGGGCTCGGAGGCGGGGGGAATGCCGGCAAGAAGGTCCGGAGCCCCATCGTCCACAACCTCGAAAAAAATGACACTCATGGGCTACCTCGGGTGTGCGTGAAAAAACATTCTGCCTCATTCGCCATCGCAAGGGAAGTATTTTCTGCCCCGCCCCTGCCTCACGGGGACTCCAGACCTCAAGGTGAAAGTCCGTATGGCCGAAAAGAATCGCAGAATAAAATGCGCTTGATTCCGCGGATGTATTTCCCACCCCTGCCTCCAGGTTCTGAAAGCGGCAAGAAGGTGCCCCTCTCCCGTCCAACAAACGTACGGGCTCCTTTGCGGGGCGATCGGGCCCCGAGCGATTGTCGTGCGGGTGAGGGCTCTCGTTTGGCTTGTGGGAGGAATGGCGGTGATGCGGGAACCTCTGGCTTTATCCGCTTCGCCTTGCAGAGAGGCGCAAAATCGGGGTGGACGGGGAGATCGTTCCGCGCAGCGGCTACGCCGCCGCACGCCATTGCCGTCCCCGCCGCGCGGTACGTCCCCCCTACACGACACCTCTACCCATAAAAAAACCGGCCCTGGGGCCGGTTGTGGGGTGGGGCTTTAGAGGCCTTACTCGGCCGCGGCCGCAGGAGCCTCAACCACGTCAACCCATTCGAGGAGGGCCATCTCGGAGGCGTCGCTGTTGCGTTTCCCGATCTTGGTGATGCGGGTGTAGCCGCCAGCCCGCTCGGTGAAGGCGGGGGCGATGCTTGCGAAGAGCTCACGGACAGAGTCCTGGTCGTGGAGGCGGGAGATCGCGATACGGCGTGCGTGCAGGTCGCCGCGCTTGCCAAGCGTCACCATCTTCTCAGCGATGCTTCGGGCGGCGCGCGCCTTCGGCAGGGTGGTCTGAATCCGCTTCTCCTTGATGAGGGAGCACACCATGTTCGCCAGCATCGCCTCGCGGTGCGAGGAAGAGCGGCCCAGTTTGATCGTTTTCTTGCGATGTCGCATTTCGTTTTTCCTTATTAAACAGGGGGGTCAAATCTCAGTCGCGGCCGCCCACGAGCAGGTCCAGGTCAAAGGTCATCCCCAAGGACAACCCGAACTCCGTCAGCTTCGCCTTGATCTCGTTCAGGGACTTCTTGCCGAAATTGCGGTACTTCAGCATTTCTGCCTCCGTCTTCATGCACAACTCGCCCACCGTCGTGATGTTCGCGTTGTTCAGGCAATTTGCAGCGCGAACGCTCAACTCAATCTCGTTCACAGAAACCGAGAGCTTCTTGCGCATTTCCTCGCGCTCCTGATCGATCTGCTTCTCGCTCTGTTCGAATTCCACCAGGTCCTTGTCGTAGTTCACGAAGACGTCCAAGTGGTGGCGAAGAATGGCGGCGGCCATGGTCAAGGCATCATCCGGGCTCACACGTCCATCGGTCCAGATGTCCAGGCCCAGTTTGTCGTAATCGGTGCGACGGCCCACACGGGTGGCCTCCACCCAATAGTTGACGCGGGAAACCGGGGAGAAAAGGCTGTCGATCGGAATGATGCCGATGGGCTGGTTTTCCTTCTTGTTCCAATCGGCGGGGCAGTAGCCGCGGCCGACCTTGACCTCGACCTGGGCATGGAACTTGCCGCCCTGGTCCAGAGTGCAGATATGGTGTCCGGGGTTGAGCACCTCGATGCTGCCATCGGTCACAATGTCCGCCGCCGTCACCTCGCCAGGTCCCTCCGCCTTGATCACCAGCATCCGCGTGTCGCGGGTGTAGGACTTCAGCAGGACCTTCTTGAGGTTCAGAACGACATCGGTCACGTCCTCAACCATGCCCTCGATCGCGCAGAACTCGTGGGGAGCGCCCTCGATCTTCACCGCGGAAATGGCGGCGCCTTCCAGGGAGGAGAGCAGCACACGGCGCAGGGAGTTGCCGATCGTGCGGCCATACCCCGCCTCGAAAGGCTCGGCATAATAGCGTCCATAAGTAGCGTTGCTGAGGCTTTCGTCCTTGACGACGCGCTTCGGCATCTCAAATCGTCCCAATCGAATGGCCATAAAGTGTGTTTCTCCGTTTGCGGATGGATAAGGGGAAGTAGAGCAGCGGGTGCGTCTCAGACGCGGCGGCGCTTGCGCGGACGGCAGCCGTTGTGCGGCATGGGGGTGACGTCCTTGATGGCGGTGACAGTGACCCCGCAGGACTGGACGGCGCGGACGGCGGACTCGCGGCCTGCGCCCGGGCCCTGGATGCGCACCTCGGCCTCTTTGAGGCCATGGGTCATGGCGGTGCGGACGGCCTCCTGTGCCACAACCGTTCCGGCATAGGCCGTGCTCTTGCGCGAGCCTTTGAAGCCCGAACCGCCGGCGGAACCGGTGGAGATCACGTTGCCCGAAAGGTCCGTCACGCAGACCATGGTGTTGTTGAAGGTGGCACGGACATGCACGATGCCCTGGGAGATGTTCTTGGAGCCCTTGGCCTTGCGGGCCTTCACAGGCGAGGTGTCCTCGCCCAGCAGTTCGGCCGCGGTCAGGCGACGGGGGGCGTCCGCGGCAGGCGCCTCGGCGGCGGCGGCGGGTTTCTGGTCTTTCTGCTCTTCCGACATGTTCTGGATCCTTGGATGAAGATGGTGAAATTACTTCTTGGCGGCGATCGCGGTCTTGGCGGCACCACGAGCCGCCTTGTCGCGGATGGCGCCGACCGTGCGCTTGCCGCCCTTGCGGGTGCGCGCGTTGGTCTTCGTGCGCTGTCCACGCACGGGGAGAGAGCGGCGGTGGCGGTTGCCCCGGTAGCTGCCGATGCTGATCAGGCGGCGGATGTTGGCCTGCACTTCGCGGCGCAGATCCCCTTCAACCGTGTAGTCCTTCTGAAGGATCGTGGTGATCGCGCTGATCTGGTCGGAATTCAGATCGTCGGCCCTCATGGCCGGATCCGCTCCGATTTTCTCAATGATCTCGTTGGCGCGCTTCGGGCCGATGCCGTAAATGTAGCGAAGCGAGATGTCCAGGCGCTTGCGGCCCGGAAGGTCGATACCCATGATGCGTGGCATGATGCGGGGACTCCTCTTTATCCTTGACGTTGTTTGTGGCGGGGATTCGTGCAGATGACACGCACAACACCCTTGCGCCGGATGACGCGGCAATTGATGCACATTCTTTTGACGGAACTGCGGACTTTCATGATGGTAAATCCTCTGGGGGGTCGGTGATGATGGTTCCTTTGAGCATGTCGTAGGGGGATAACTCCACCCGTACGCTCTGCCCGACGCTCAGTCCGAGCTCAACCGACCGTTGCCTGGGCGCCGTGAACGCCACAATCTCGTGTCCGTTGGCCAGTCTGGCCTGAAAGGTCGCGCAGTCTAATGCATCGACCAGCTGTGCGTCGAGTAAAATCTGCTCTTTTTTTACTGGGTCTGCCATGGTATTTTTCTTCTGGAAATCGGGGGAACGAAGATCAGCTTCCGGGCAGGGTGAGGATTTCGGCTCGGCCCTTGCGGACAGCGACGCTGTGTTCGACATGGACGGAGGGGAGGCGGTCGAGCGTGACGACCGTCCATCCGTCTGCGAGGGTCTCGACTTCATGGCGTCCGAGGTTGACCATGGGTTCGATGGCGAGGGTCATCCCCTCGCGGAGGACGGGGCCACGGCCGGGGGCGCCGTAGTTGTAGATCTGGGGGGGCTCGTGCATCTTACGGCCCACGCCATGGCCGACAAAGTCCCGGACCACAGAGAAACCGCGGGGGGTGACCGTGCTCTCCACCGCATGGGAAATGTCCGTGAGACGGTTACCCTCGACCGCCTGTGCGATCGCGTTGGCGAGGGCGAGTTCGGACCACTCGATGAGCTCCAGGATCCGCGGATCGGTCACGCCCACGGCAACCGTCATGGCGTTGTCGCCGATGAATCCCTTGTAATGAACGCCGACATCGAGGCTGACGATGTCGCCGAGCTGGATGCGGCGGTCGCCGGGGACGCCGTGGACGACCTCCTCGTTGACAGAAATGCAGGTGTACCCTGGGAAAGGGCGGACGCCGCGGGGGCCGGGATAGTGGATGAAGGCGCTGCGCGCGCCCACGCGTTCCATGAGGTCGCGGGCATACAGGTCCAGCTCGCGGGTGCTGACCCCCGGGGCGATCTCCTTGGCCACCGCAATGCGGATATCCGCGGCCACCCGGCCGGCATCACGCATGCCTTGGAGCTCGTCCTCGTTCTTGATGATGATCTTATTCGACAAAGGGGGAACCTCAGGGAAGGGGGGGTAAATTCCGAAGCACGGAGGCGGCCTGGGCCGCGGGGTCCACCGCGCCATCGACGCTCCACACGGGCATCGTCCGGGCCAAGGCCTCCAGCAGCGGGCGCGTCCGCAGATGGTAGGCCTCCTGCCGACGAGCCAACCGCTCCGCATCGTCGTCCTCCCGCGGGATCAGGTTCCCATGGCAGGCATCGCAGCGACCGGGCTCGCGCGGGGGGCGGGCCTCCAGATGATAGGGGGCACGGCAGACCCGGCATACCCTGCGCTGGCGCAGGCGACGGGCCGCGTGCTCCGGAGTGATCTCCAGAAAGACGCAACCCAGGATGCGGTGGCCGCCCTCCTCGCACGCGCCGCGAAACCAGTCAGCCTGCGGCGGCGTTCGGGGAAATCCGTCCAGGCACCATCGGGTGTCCAGGGGAGAAGGGCTTAGGATGGAAGAGAACAGAGAAATCGCGAGGGAATCGGGGACGTACTCGCCGCGGTCCATGTAGGGACGCGCCACGGGTCCGAAAGAGGAGGAAGGGTCCGCCATTTCGCGGCGGATGACCTCGCCCGTGGAGAGTGCCTGAAAGCCGGCGAGGGCCTGGAGGCGGCGAGAGAGGGTTCCCTTTCCGGCCCCAGGCGGGCCCAGAAGCACGAGGAACTCCACCAGCGCCCCCTCACTTGCGTCCGCGCAGGCGCCCCTTGCGCAGGAAACCGTCGTAATGGCGGTTCAGCAGGTGGGACTCGATCTGCCGCATGGTGTCGAGCATGACACCCACGATGATCAGGAGGCTTGTTCCCCCGAAGAAACTGGTGATCATGTAATTGATCTTAAAGTGACGGCCAAGAAGGGTTGGGAAGATGGCCAGGAACGTCAGGGCGAGCGCGCCGGCGAGGGTGATGCGGGTCATGACATTGTCGAGAAACACGGCGGTGGACTTTCCGGGGGCAATCCCGGGGATGTAGCCGCCGTTGCGCTTCAGGTCGTCGGAGATCTGCACGGGGTTGAACTGGGTCGACACCCAGAAATAGGAGAAAAAGAGGATCATGAGCGTGTACATCCACAGGAAAGGCACCGCGTCATGGTTAAACCAGGCCGAGGCCCGTGCCACGCCTTCCCAGCCGAAACGCTCGCCGAGCATGCGCAGGAGCGGGCCCGGGAACATGAGAATCGCCTGTCCGAAAATGATCGGCATGACGCCGGAGTAATTGACCCGCAGGGGCATGTAACTGCTCTGCCCCCCGTAGACCTTGTTACCAACCACCCGTTTCGCGTAGGATACCGGGATTCGGCGAACCCCCTGGGTCAACGCAACCGTGCCAGCCGTCACCACAAAAAACAGGGCGGTGAGTGTGACCAGATGGAAAAGACTGTGGCTGGGCTGGATGTCGCCTCCGGGGAAGAACATCTGGCGTGCGGACTGCAGGGCCATGGGCAGGTTGCCGATGATGTTCACCGTGATGATCAAACTGACACCATTGCCGATCCCCCGCTCTGTGATCTGTTCTCCCAGCCACATCAGCAGCATGGTCGACGCCGACAGCGCGATGATCGCGATCAGCCGGAACGCCCACGGGTTCGCGATCGTAACCACATCCTGGGACAAATTAAACGTGTACCGCGCGTTGAGGGCAACCGTCGCAATCCCGAATCCCTGCACCACGCACAGCAGGAGAGTCAGATAACGCGTGTATTGATTGATCTTCGCGCGCCCCGCCTCCCCCTCCCGCGAAAGACGCTCCAACGAGGGCACCACCGCCGTCATCAGTTGCAGGATGATCGACGCGGAAATGTAGGGCATGATATTCAAGGCCCCAATCGCGAAACGTTCCAGCGCACCACCGCTGAATAGGTTCGCCATGCTCATCATCCCCCCCGCGTTCGCCGTCAACGACGCCATCAGCTCCTTGAGGGCCTCCGGGTTGATGCCGGGAGCGGGTACCGCCGCCAGAATCCGGCAGAGGAAGATCAGGGAGAACGTGAAAAAAATCCTCGAACGCAGTTCAGGGATTTTCAGGCTGTTGGCGAAAGCGGACAACATGGGGGAACCTTGTGGGTGTGGGTTGCCAGGATGAGGGGCAGGCTAGCGGGCGGCCCCGTGGGAGCCGCCCGCCGGTGGCCTCAGGCCTCCGGGGAAGCCTCATCGGACGGAGCCGCGCCGATCTCGACGCAGGTGCCACCCGCCGCCTCGATCTTCGCACGGGCCGTGGCCGAGAACTTGTGCGCCGTGACCGTCAGTTTCTTCGTCAGCTCGCCCACGCCGAGGATTTTGACCCCCGACCAGGACGCGCCCTTGGCGACACCGACATCGACCAGTTCCACGGGGCCCACGTTGGCGCCGTCCTCGAAGGCCGACTCCAAGGTTGCCAGGTTCACCGGGGCATAGGTCTTGTGGTTGGGGTTCTTGAAACCACGCTTGGGCATGCGTCGGTACATCGGCATCTGGCCGCCTTCGAAGCCATGCTTGACCTTGTGGCCCTTACGGGCGTACTGGCCCTTGTGGCCCTTGCCCGAGGTCTTGCCCTTGCCGGAGGCAGGACCGCGACCAAGGCGCTTGGAGCGCTGTTTCGCTCCGGGAACATTGCTGAGAGTGTGCAGGTTCATCGTTTCGTTTCCCTCTGGAGGGGGTTGCGTATGGTTATTCCGCCCGGCGAAGCGCCAGGATCTGCTCGCGGCTGCGCAGCTGGTGCAGCGCGTCGAACGTCGCCTTCGTGACGTTGATGCTGTTGCCGCTGCCCAGCGATTTCGCCAGCACATCGCGCACGCCGGAAAGCTCCAGCACCGCGCGCACCGCGCCGCCGGCGATCACGCCGGTACCCGGCGAGGCCGGCTTCAGCAGCACCCGGCCCCCACAGAACTCGCCGACCACCTCGTGGGGGATCGTCTCGTCCTTCATCTGGACCGGCTTCATGTTCTTGCGGGCGCCCTCGCCCGCCTTGCGGATCGCGTCCGCCACCTCGTTGGCCTTGCCAATGGCGTAGCCCACGCGGCCCTTGCGGTCGCCTGCCACCACCAGGGCGGCGAAGCTGAAACGGCGTCCACCCTTCACCACCTTGGCAGAGCGGTTGATGTCCACCACGCGCTCCTCGACATCGGATGCGCCGGCATTGTCACTGTTCTTATATTCTTTGGCCATGCGTTTGTTCTCGTTGGGGAGCGGTTAGAAGGAGAGGCCCGCCTCGCGGGCGGCGTCCGCCAGCGCGGCCACACGGCCACTGTAGCGGAAACCCGCGCGGTCGAAGACCACGGATTCGATGCCGGCGGCCTTCGCCACCTCGGCTGCCTTTCGGCCAACCTCGCGGGCCGTGTCCACCGTGTTGCGGGAGCCCTTGAAGGCAGCCTGCTGGGTGGAGACCGCCGCGAGCGTGCACGCCGCCAGGTCGTCGATGAACTGCACCGAAAGGTGCTTGTTGCTGCGGAACACCGCCATGCGCGGACGCTCCGCGGTGCCCTCGATCTTCGCGCGCACCCGCAGATGGCGGCGCACACGTTTGTCGGCTTTCGTTTTCCAATGGCTCATTATGCGACCGCCTTTCCAGCCTTGCGGCGAACGTTCTCACCCTTGTAACGGACACCCTTGCCCTTGTAGGGCTCGGCTTTGTAGTACGAACGGATCTGGGCGGCGGCCTGTCCGACGGCCTGCTTGTCGCAGCCGGACAGAGTGATCGCCGTGCCGGACCCGTCGACCGTGCAGGTGACGTTCTCGGGGATGGGGAAATCAATATCGTGGGAATAGCCCAGGGAGAGGGTCAGGACCTTGCCTTTCAGCACGCCCTTGAAGCCAACGCCCTGGATTTCCAGTTCCTTGGAGTAACCGGTGGTCACACCCTGGATCAGGTTTGCCGCAAGAGCGCGGACGGTTCCATGCATCGCACGCAACCGCGCGCTGTTGTCGGCTCGGGTCACCTGCAGTTCGGCGCCTTCCTGTTTGACGGTGATCCCCGGGGGGACGGTCAGGTCCAGGCTGCCTTTCGGGCCCGTCACGGTCAGCGACGCGGCCTTCAGGTCCACCTTCACGCCGGCCGGCACGGGGACGGGATTCTTACCAATTCGGGACATGGGTTTGCCTCAAAGGGGTTGGGGTTACCAGATCTGGCACAACACCTCGCCGCCAACGCGCGACTTGCGCGCCTCGCGGTCGGTGAGGATGCCTCGGGACGTCGTGAGAAGGGCGATGCCCAGCCCGCCGAGCACGCGCGGAAGGCTGTCCGCGTTCACGTACTGTCGGAGGCCGGGTCGGCTCACCCGCTTCAGGCCGGTAATCACCGGCTCGCGGTCGGGGCCGTACTTCAGGGTGATGCGCAGCACCTGCTTGGGAGCCTCGCCCACGACGCTCACGTCGCGGATGTAGCCCTCACGCCGCAGGATGCGGCTGATCTCCGCCTTGAGCTTCGACGACGGGATGTCCACCGTCTCGTGCCCGGACGCCGCCGCGTTGCGGAGGCGGGTCAAATAGTCTGCAATGGGATCGGAAGTGTTCATGCGATAATCCTCGATGGGGTCCCGCGGACGGGACACGTTGTCATTTTGCGAAGGGCATCCCGAAGAGCCGGATCAGTTCACGACCCTCGTCCGTCGTCCGCGCGGAGGTCACGAAGGTAATGTCCATCCCCTGCACGCGCTTCACGTTGTCGGGGTTGATTTCCGGGAAGATGGTCTGCTCGGACAGACCCAGGGTGTAGTTGCCCTGCTTGTCGAACCCCTTGGCCGATACGCCGCGGAAGTCGCGGATTCGGGGCAGCGCCACATAGATGAGCCTCTGAAGGAACTCGTACATGCGCGCCCCGCGGAGGGTCACTTTGCAGCCGATCGCCATTCCCTCGCGCAGACGGAAGTTGGACACCGCCTTCCGCGAGTGGGTCACCACGGGCTGCTGGCCGGTGATGCGCGCCAGGTCCGCCACCACCGCCTTCAGCTCGTCCCGGTCGCCGGGAACACCGACGCCCATGTTGACGACGATCTTCTGGAGGCGGGGAACCTGCAACTTGTTCACGTAGCCACGGCTTTTGACCAGCTCGGGCACGATCACTTCCTCATACTGTTTCTTCAGCGCGACCATCACTTGGCCTCCTTGCCGACGGCCTTCTCGACCACGCGGACGTTGGACACGGGCAGCGGGAACTCGCGCTCCACGATGCCACCTTCGGGGTTGTTTTCAGAGGGACGCACGGCCTTTTTGACGAGGTTCACGCCCTCGACAAGCACGCGGCCCTGCTTCGGCTGGGCCTGAAGCACTTTGCCCTTGCGGCCCTTGTTGCGGCCCGCGATCACCTCTACGGTGTCGCCGGCACGCACGGGGAGAATCACACGGCGGTTCATCAGAGCACCTCCGGAGCCAGCGAGACCACTTTCATGTGGTTGTTCTCGCGAAGTTCACGCGCAACCGGCCCAAAAATGCGGGTCCCGCGGGGGTTGTTGTTCGCGTCGACGATGACGACGGCGTTCGTGTCGAAGCGCAGCACCGTGCCATCCTTGCGGCGGATCGGATGAGTCGTCCGCACGATCAGCGCACGGTGGACCTCGCTCTTCTTGACAGCGCCGTTGGGGATCGCCTCCTTCACGGCCACTTTGATGATGTCGCCGATGTGGGCGTAGCGTTTGCGCTGGCCCAGCACGCGGATGCACTTCACCAGGCGGGCCCCGGTGTTGTCGGCGACGTGCAGATTGCTTTCCTGACAGATCATGGGTTCTCCTGCCTTACTCGGGGGGTTGGGTCTCGGCGACGGCGGCCGTGTGGACGACCTCGAGCAGCTTCCAGCTCTTCAGCTTGCTGATCGGACGGGTCTCCTCGATGCGGACCGTGTCACCCTCCTTCGCGACGCTGTGTTCGTCGTGGACATAGTACTTCTTCGCGCGCTTGATGATTTTCCCGTACAGTTCGTGTGCGACGCGGCGCTCCACGAGGACCACACAGGTCTTGTTCATCTTCGTGCTGACCACTTTGCCCGTGCGGGTCTTGCGCACATGCTTCGGGGCGGTTGCGGCTTCGCTCATCAGGCTGCTCCATTCGTCAGGGTTCGCTCGCGCAGCAGAGTGCGGATCCGCGCGATGTCGCGGCGCACCTCTGTGATCCGGGCCTTGTTCTCCAACTGCCCCAGTTTTTGCTGCATCTTGAGTTTGAAAAGGCTCTCGCCCGCGTCGCTCAGCGCGGCCGACAGTTCCGCATCCGTCATGTCTCTGTATGTGGACACTTTGCTCATGTCATTCTCCTCAGGCGGCGTGGGGGCTGCGGGTAACGAAGCGGCTGCGCACCGGCAGTTTGGCGGCGGCCAAGCGGAAGGCCTCGCGGGCCTGCGACTCGGTCACCCCGCCCAGCTCGAACAACATGCGGCCGGGCTTCACTTTCGCCACCCAGCGGTCAACGTTGCCTTTGCCTTTGCCCATGCGGACTTCCAGCGGCTTCTTGGTGTAGGGATAATCGGGGAAAATCCGGATCCACAGCTTGCCACGGCGTTTCAGTTCGCGGTTGACCGCGACGCGGCAGGCCTCGATCTGGACGTTGGTGATCATGCTGCGCTCCAGGGACTGGAGTCCGAAGTCCCCAAAGGACAGGGAGTTACCGCTGGTGGCCAGTCCGCGGCTCTGGCCGCGCTGTTGCTTGCGGTACTTGACGCGTTTAGGCATAAGCGGCATGGCGACGCTCCTCGGCGGGTTGTTCCTTGGTGCAGACCCAGACCTTCACGCCGCAACGGCCGGCGGTGGTGTGGGCCTCGGTGAAACCATAATCGATGTTCGCGCGCAGGGTGTGCAACGGAACCTTCCCTTTCAGATACTTTTCCCGCCGCGACAGCTCAGCGCCGCCCAGGCGGCCGCTGCACTCGATACGGATGCCCTCCGCACCCAACTCCATCGCCATCTGCACGGCGCGCTTCATCGCGCGGCGGTGCGAAATGCGGCGCTCCAGCTGCTGGGCGATCCCTTCGGCCACCAGCTGCGCGTTCAAGTCGGGGTTTTTCACTTCCTTGATCTCGATGTAGATCTCCTTGCCGGTCAGCGAGCCCAGCTCCTCGCGGAGCTTCTCGATGTCCGAGCCCTTCCGCCCGATCACTACGCCGGGACGGGCCGTGTGAATCGTCACACGCGCACGGTTCGCGTAGCGCTCGATCGTCACATCGGGCACCGCGGCCTCCTTGAGGCGGTTTTTCACGATTTCACGGATTTGCCGGTCTTCACCGACGAGGACGCCGAACTCTTTCTTGCCGGCGAACCAACGGGAGCGCCAGTCTTTCCTGACGGCGACCCGGAGTGAGATGGGGTTGACTTTCTGGCCCAAAACCGTTCTCCTGAATGGGGTTGAAATTAGGCGCGCTCGTCGCTGAGCACGACCCGGATGTGACTGGTGCGCTTGGCCACGGGCTTGAACATGCCCCGCGCGCCATACCAGCCGCGGCGCATGGTCGGGCCCTGTTCGGCCGCCGCACGCTTGATGTAAAGGGTTTCCACGTCCGCGCCGGCGTTGTGCTCGGCGTTGGCGATGGCCGACTTGAGCGCCTTGCCGAACAGCGCGGCCGCCTTGCGGTCGCTGAAGGTCGTAAGGTTCAGGGCTTCGTCCACCGGCTTGCCTTGGATGGCACGCGCGATGTCTACGGCCTTGCGGGATGCGATGCGTTGAAATTTAAGGACTGACGTGATTTCCATGTTTCGGCCTTTCGGTCTTGCATGCCCGGTATCCCTGAAGGGACCCCGGGCGGCGGCTGGGGTTCGGCGCCGCCCGCTGTTCCGAACACCCGGTCCCGTCTCCGGCGCAAGGCGTTCTGCGATCAGCGGCGCATCTTTCTCACCTCCCACAGGGGCGGCAAGGGACGCGCACCTTACACGTTTCCCTCCCCGTGGCGAGAGTGAAATCGAAAAATTTTTCCGTCCGGATTCGTGAGGGTACGGGCGTGTCAGCCCGCCACTGCGGAAAGGGCCCCGAGCAGATCGCCCCCTCTTTGGATGTATCGGGACCGGATCCGCCATCCGAACTCCAGCAGACTCCACAGGCACGGCGCGGGGGAGAGCCAATGGCCGCTCAGGCCCCACAACAGCGCCGCCCCCAGCGCACAGCACCGGGTGCCCCACAATACCTGCGGCCAACCCCACTCCCCATAGACCGTCCGCCGCCCCGCGGCCCGGTCCCGCCAGCGGTCCGCCCGGTCACTCCACATCAACAACACCGTGAACCAGAGTGCGGAAGCCGCCAACTCGGTCCAGGACCGCCCGGACAAACCCTGCCACAACGTGGGCATGCCCGTCCAGGCGAGCGGGATCAACACATTCCGGAGGCCGGGAACATCCTGCAAGCGCCTTCCGAGTACCGGAACCGGGCGCACATACCCCACCGCCGCCAACCCGTATAGCCCCAGCCGGCCCCACTCCACCCCCTCCAGTCCGCAAAGCACCCCCAGCGCGGCCACCGCCCAGCCCCCCGCCATCCACAGGCCCCACCGACGGCGCGCACTGCCCTTGACCGCCTCCAGGGCATGGTCCATCCCATACACCGCCGCCCCCGCCCCCCCCACAAAGACCAGCCACCCCGGAGGAACCGCCACACCCGCCCGCCGCGCCGCCCCCCACATCACTCCCGCCGCCAAAAGCCCCGCCACCCCCTCCGCCCCACAGGACGGCGTCTTCTCCAACTCCCTCACTCTACCGCATGCGGCGCTCATCCCCATCCCCTCCCCTCTTTCTTTTTCTTTTGCAACGCTTTTCCCCTCTCCTCCTGATCGAGAAAACAAAGGAGGCATGGAACGGCGGGTTCCCCGCGGTGGAGCCTGCAACGGGAAATGGAACGTGCCGCGTCACGGTTTTTTGACAGGATGGAGGGTCCAGGCCCCCCTTTCAGCAGCCTTTTCCGGAGAGCAGGGGAGCTTTTCCGGCAAGGCCTGAACAAAAGGATCCTGATCAGGGAGGCCCGCCAGACGGAACCCCAAATCCACCGCACTCGTTGCGAAATCCAGCTCCAGATACCATCCCGCACGCCGGGAATGGCGCGCCACCGCCTCCCACGCCTCCCGTTTCCAAAAGTGCCCCGTGCCGAGCATCGACCACACCGGTTCCGTCGGAAAGGTCTTCTCCACCAGCCCCAGCCAGTGCGGGTGCAGGGTGCCATCGATCCGATGCACCGCATATCCCAACACATCCGCATCGGTTTCCTCCATGCGGCGAAGATACACCCCCGGCACATCCGCCGCCAACGGCATCTGGTCATACTCCACAAACAACACGTGCGTGAACTCCCGCTCCCTCATCCACTCCGTCACCCCCTCCAACACACACCGATAACTCTGCCCCTCCCTCTGGTGGTCCCGGGTCCGCAACCGCTCGTCGGCTAGGTATACCTTCTCCTCCCATCCGATCCCGGCAAAATTCCCCTCTGGACCTCCATACACCAACAGAAGATCCCCCCGCCGCCCCCCATGCTCCTCCCATCTCCCGAGATGACGCTCCACCGCTTCCGGCCCCCGATGATCCAGCACCACCACCAACACCCGAGGACTCCGGGCCGTCCACCGCGACACCTGCAAGGCCTCCGCCGCTCTCCCGCTGCGCTCCGTCGGCGGCGCATCGTGCACCGTGAACCCCATGTCCTGCCTCCAGTACGTAATCCGCCCCTGCGGCAGAGGCACCGGTATCCACGCCGCTTCCGCACCCACCACACGGACCCCACCCCTCCACGGCACCAGCAAAGCGCGCCCCAACTCCCTGCCCGTCCGTGCATCCTGCACCCGGGAACCCATTCGACGCGCCAATGCCAGCAGCAGTTTGCGAATCATCATCTTCATATCCCCCCCCTATCCAGCCCGTCCCCCCCCGGCAAGCGAAATGCCTCTCCGGCCCACACCCGCCGCAAGCCCCCTCCCAACTTCACCCCCGAAAACGCTTTCCTTTTCACCCCATTCTGCAACAAAAACCTCCCACTCATGCACATCAACCACCTCTATAACCGCATATCCCCCCTTTTCCGCATCCGCCGCTTCCAACGCTTCCTCCTCCACATCCGCCCCGCCCCAACCGACCGCATCCTCGACGTCGGCGGCGCGTCCTCCACGTGGTCCCCGCACCCCCACCGTCGGATGCTGGGGCGACCGCCTCCTCATCCGCCCCCCACACATCCCTCCCACAGCCGCCCAATCCCACCGCCTTCTCGGCCGCCAAGGCGACGCCTGCGCACTCCCCTACCCAGATCAATCCTTCGACATCCTCTTCTCCAACTCCGTCATCGAACACGTCGGCGACTGGGAACGACAGCAGGCTTTCGCACACGAGGCCCGCCGCGTTGCCCGCAAACTCTGGATCCAGACACCCGCACGCGAGTTCTTCATCGAACCACACTACATCGGCCTCTTCGTCCACTGGCTCCCCAAACCCTGGCAACCCTTCTACATCCGATGGTTCACCCTCTGGGGCCTCCTCCACAAACCCTCCCCCACCGAAATCCAGGTCCGCATCGACGAATTCCGCCTCCTCTCCCTCGCCGAATTCAAATCCCTCTTCCCCGACTGCACCATCCTCCGCGAACGCTTCCTCGGCCTCTTCACCAAATCCTACATCGCCTACAGGGAGTAACACCTAAGTTGATCCCCGATCAGATCCTACTATATGTCACATAACCCAATACGGGCCTTAGCGATGCGAGTAATCCCCAACCTGCCCATGTATCCATGAAGAATCAGGATCCTTACCTCACGCAGTCACTTCAGTACAGAATCCGTGAACTACTACTCCGCTTCAAACATTCAGAAACCCTAAGAAGATCCTCCAAAAATGCAGGATGGAGCGGACTGAGCTTCCTTGCCGCCCCTTTGCTTCAATTGCTAGCAACCCCCTATTTCTTGTCAAAACTTGGACCTGAAACCTACGGAATCTGGATGCTCATCAACTCTGTCATCGCTGTATCGGGGGTTGCATCTTTCGGTGTGGGTGCAGCTACTGTGAAGTTTGTGTCCCAGCACCATGCCACAGGGGGCATACCCCAGATGGTTCACACCATCCAAAACACAGCGCCTTTGTATCTGCTGCTCGGTGCTTCCGCAACTTGTGCTCTTTTCCTCGCCGCCCCCCTACTCGCGGGTTCTATTTTCAAATTGCCACCAGACATTGAACCTCTCATGCAACAGGCTACACGTGTCGCAGCCTTAAACCTGCTCCTTCGCTTTGCTTACGGTGTGCCCGAGGCTGTCTCACAGGGCCTTCAAAGGTATGACATCGAATCCCGTTTCGCCGTAATGAACTCCTTGGTCGTTCTTGCTATAGCTGTGGGTGTCGTGTTTGCGGGTGGAGGGCTTTTGGAGATCCTGTGGGGAAACCTTATCACCTTGTCCATCTCCACTCTGTTCTTCGCCAGGCGCATATCTTTGCTGTTGGGTACTTCGGAATGGATCAAACCACACATCACTAGGGAAACACTCTGCAGATTAGGCCCATTCGCATTTTGGAATTGGGTCCAATCGCTAGGCACCTTATTTGCAAGCCAAGCCGACAGACTTATAATTGGATCCTTGATAGGCCCCACTGCGCTAACCTACTACACCGTCTGCCTGCAGCTAATCAGCGTCGTTCAAGGTTTCGTTTCAAAGGCCCTCTCATTTGTCTTCCCCTTAGCCTCGGCCCTCAAGGAAATATCAGACCTTGCCAGACTGCGCAGGCTGTATGCCCATGGAATGTGTATCGCAACCGCCACAGGTTGTGCACTCTGCCTCCCACTTTTCCTCTATCCACATTCCGTGCTCGCCCTCTGGCTGGATTCCGAAACCGCACGACAGGCTGCCCCTCTCCTTCCAATACTTGCGGTTTCCGGAGCGATGTTGTCGACCAGCATCATACCGTATTTTTTCCTCAATGGATCAGGGTACGCCAGGTTGAACGCCTGCTCAACACTAGCAAGCGGCAGCAGCGTCCTCCTAGCGGCTCTGCCTCTGATTTCAATCTTTGGGATTGCGGGTGCTGCGTATTCACGGCTCTGCAACTTGCCTATCTCCATTGCAAACCGATTTATTCTTTCACGAAAAATCCTCCATGATTTTCGTCCAACAGCTTGTCTGGTGGGATTCGATTCCGTTTGTATTACATTCTTGGTATGCTGGTTTGCCAGCCTGCTCGCCCCGACTAACAGCCTTGTCTCATCCCACGGCCTCACGGCCCTCTTTGCGGCCTCAGTCATCATGTCCCTACCGACGGCTATCGCGGCATACCTTTTCACTCGAATGAGATTGTCGCCACTTTTTCGCCTTTCCAACGAATAGCGGGTACTGTATGTCCTCAACTATGCGCACGACACTTTTCCAGCCCGCCCTTCTCCATAGACTCCGCAACCGACTCCGCCGCACCTGGAATGTAAAAATAGACAAACACGCCAAACCTTTGGCTGAAAAAGACTTGGATAACATATGTCCACATAGGGTCATCTCCCTCACCGAGGTCGATTTCAAGGAATGGTTGGGCAAAACCTCCCTCCCTTTCAGGGACAATCTGTTTCCACACAAAAAAGCCCTTGAGTTCTTCTTCACCCAGGCCATCCTGGACCCGGCGCCCGAAGATCACGTAATGGACGCTGCCGGTGGTAGATCGGGCTATCTTGAGGCTCTGCGCACCCTCCGAGGCTGTAGACACCTTTACCTAACAGACCATATCTATGATGGCCACTCCCTGACACCAGATGGCTACCATGTGGTCGGAGGGGATATTTCCTCCATCGAATTGCCAGACAATTCGCTCACGCGCATTTCATGCCACCACGCATTTGAGCATTTCAAGGGTGACAGGGATTCTGGATTCATCAAGGAAATCGCAAGGCTCCTTCGACCGGGCGGCAAGGCATGCATCATACCCGCATTCCTCACGACAAGCTATGTGGAATGCTGGAACGAGAGGCCCACAACCCAATTTGATCCGGAAGCTGAGGTGTTAATGGACAGGACCGCCTCGATTCCTGGCGCAGAGGACGAGGGGTACTTCGCCCGCTTCTACAGCATGGATGCATTTAAACAACGGGTTCTAGACGTAGCATTGTCAAGGGGACTGGAAGCCAGATTGATCACCTGCAAGTTGGATGGCAGGGACATACCCGACATGGTCAGGAATTTCGGCTCCGCACTCAATTGCCCTATGAGGGCTCTTGTTCTCAGCAAGCCCATTCTCGACCCATGCACGCCTGTCTGCTGACCAAACAGAGTACGATAGCCCCTCCTCCCGCAAGGGTTCAGCAGGCCTTCAACAGATGCTTGAAGTACTGGCTACACGATTCCATCGCTAGTCTGAGCATACTCCGTACAACAGCACTCAAATACAACGTCTCGACTTGGCCACTGCACGTCGTAGCCCAGGCCCTAGCGTCAGCTGGGATCATCTGTGACTCGCCTCCAAGTTCCGGAAAAATATCAACCGTCCGTTTCGCGACCGTGTTGGCAGATTATCTTTCATGTTGGAAAACTTTTCCTTTTTCAACCCTCCCCGGCACAAACGAGAGTCTCCCGCTGGGTAAACCCTACCAGGAATGGCTTTCCATCGGAGGCGCAAAGGACCACTTCTCCCCCGTACACAAACTTGACCGATTGCTCGGGGGATACCTCAAGAATTTATTTCTACGCGCAACACTTCACGGGAGCCTTGCGACCCTTGATCCTGAACCCGGCTTCAGCGACATGGACACGGCGTTTATCCTACCCTCCACTGAACTCTCAAAGCCAGGTTATCTTCTCCGGCTCCGGCAAGCCTCAAGGCGGATTCTATGCCTGACATATGCATACGACCCCTTCATGCACCACGGCCCCTTTTACCTTCTCGAACCTGATCTTCAATGGTATCCAGAACCTTTTTTTCCTTTGGTTCTTTTCTCGATGGGCACAGATCTGCTCACATCACAAAACGAAATGTTCGCTAGGAAACGTGAAGATTTCGGCGAAACTTTGCAGATGATACGAGAGCTGTATACCCTTTTCATTTCACGAAAAGATTCGTTCCACAAACTTTCCAGCCTTCAAGAGATGGAATGGATTCTTGGAAGTGTGTTGCTCCTGCCCGCCCTTTTTCTTCAACTGAAGACTGGAGTCTATCGCTATAAACGCGACACTTTCGAAGCAGCAAGACCATACTTCACATCCAATGAATGGGAACCTGTTGAAACCGCAAGCCATATAAGGAAGACACTTCTGCCGCGCCCCGTCGTATCCCGATACCAGACGTGGATTGCCGAGGCCCTCGGGGTTCCAGGATGGATCCAACGTGTCGCCAATCGTGATCCTGCAGGCCACCAGCAAGCGCGGCACGTGGCATCCCTCCTCGGATCCAACTATATTGAACGCGTTCTTTCGCTTCTTTCAGCCATGTTCAATCAACTCCAAGAGGAAGGGCAGTATGCGCACCCCCCCCCCCCTTGATGTCAGCGGCTTCTGCGGTTTTCCCCAACCAACACCCTTGCAAACCTACGAGGATGCCAGCCAATATCTTATTCGGCACTGGACATCACTTCCCCAAAAACCGATTGCAATTTACCAGATCGGAAGTATAGCCGCACCTGGAATATCCGATCTGGACTACGTCCTTGTTTTCAGGGACAAGTCCCGAATTGACTGGAAGCATTATCTTCCAAATCGTTTTCCAGTATGGATTCAAAATCTTTTCACCCATCATCCCTTTTTCGCGACACCATCGACATGGTTCGACCTCAAAGGATGGTACCCCACATTCAACAAACGACTGTTGTGGGGGGAAGACCTACCCATACGAGAACCTGGCCCCGAACTCCTGCCGGGCCTGGCACTGGGGATGCTTGTAGATTACATCATTTGTAAAATACCCTCCGACCTCTTATCGATTGGGCTTTCACCCCATCCAAACATCAGGATTCTCCTGTGCTTGCTTCATAGTGTTCGGTACATTTTCGACCTCGCCCGCGCCGCTGACATCCCCCCCCCTCCCTCGGCATCCGACTGGGTTCGCTCAATGGATATGCTCCGATCAAACTGGTTCAGTCTATCCCCGGCTGGTCAAACACAAGAACTTACTTCCATTTGGGATCGATTCGGACCCATTATTCTTGATCAAATAAATGAAATCGACCTCCATCTCATCAAGCACATCAACCCTTCACCCAAGGGTTGCCATGGCTCCATTGACTCAATGTTTTGGTTCACAGAAGACAAGACAGCCTATCGTATCAACAGCGCAGTCCAACACAAAAGAAATGACGGAAGCATCCCATTCCCCCTTCCAAATTCCTTTATGCATGTTCTTTCCGTCTATTCCGATACCTCACCGTTTTTCAGGGATCACTTTCACCGCCACAAAATTGAATGCACCACATGTGAATACGAGGGCCACTGGTCGAAGGGACTAAGATACCATGCCAAATCAATGATTGAAAACAGGATATCCACCAAACTTATGGGCGTTCCCTCCCAAAAATACATCGCCTTGGGTACGCTCCCCCTCCCCTTCCACCGTCGAGCAATCGCATATCTGGGTCGAATCACGCAAGGTCAACAGTCCCTCACAAATCTACTAGTCGACCTAAAGCGCCATCTTATCCACAGCTGACATTCCGGGAGCCAGACCCGATGCAGCATCGTCTCTGCAACAAAGTTTCCATGAACAGAATACTATTCCATTCACTTTACACCATTGTCCAAAGACTCTGCTTTGCCATTCGGCTCTCACGGCTTTCAACCGCCAAAACCGTTAACGTCATCTACAAACCCGACGCCATCGGCGACTTCGTTCTCGCCACGGGCGCCATCCGTGAGATTCTCAAGAGGGAGGATCGCCCCTGGGTCCTCATCACCTCCCCTGCCGTCGCGGACTTCGCGTGCGAACAGTTCCCCGGTCTCGAGGTGGTCAGCATGCGGGGGGCTTACGAGGAGGGGCTGCTACGATCATGGAAGCGCCTGGCCTCCCTGCGCAGCTTCGCGCGTGGCCACCGCGTCGACACACTTCTTTGCCTCCGTCACACCCGCAACGGCTTCGACCAGGTCATCCTGCACTGGCTCGCCCCCCGCCACAGCCATGCCTGCGTGGACGCGCCCATCTTCCCGCCTTTGCCGGGCAAGGCCCGCTATTTCCGTTTTGATCACGAAATCCCCTACCCCAGCCACCGGGAAAGAGACCTCCCGCTAGAGATTACCGCCCACCGGTCGCTCCTCGAACACTGGCATGGTGGTCCTGTTGGCGACCTGACCCCCGTCCTCAATCATCACTCCACCCGTCCCCAGCCCGCCCCCTACATTCTTGTTTTTCCCGCTACTCGCAGCCGTCTCCGGAATTACCCTCCCAACCGCCTTGCCAACGCCCTGCGCTCTGCCATTCCTCCGGAGGATTCCACCAGTATAATCATCATGGGCCTTCCCGAGGAATCCCCCATCATCAACGCCCTTGCAGGGGAACTCTCGGAGCTGAAACGGGTGGGGGTGATCTTCCCCTCATCCCTTTCCGATCTCATGTGCTGGATCCGACATTCCAGAGCCGTCGTGTCCATGGACTCCGCCCCGGCCCACTTCGCCATCACTTTCCGGCGTCCAGGCGTCTTTCTTCTCGCCGCAGGTCAGTGGGGCCACTTCGCCCCTTGGCAAACATGCGACAATCAGTTATGGCTCTCCACACGCCCTGCATGCCAGGGTTGCAACTGGATCTGCCCCTTCCCCGAGCCCCATTGCATCACCTCCATTCAGGAACTTGAAATTGCCTCCGCCCTACGCCGGATTCTTGAGGCCCCCTCCATCCCCCACGAATGAATCCACCCATGCGACCCACTCTTTTCCTCAAACAATACCTGCGCCACATCGGCTACGACATCGTCAAATTCAAACCCTGGTCCCATCCCGTCGCCCAGCGAAAAGCTCTCTTTTCTACCTACGGGATTGATCTTGTCCTCGATGTGGGCGCCAACACTGGCGACTTCGCCGAGGAACTGCGAAGCTTCGGCTACAAGGGCCGCATCCTCTCGTTTGAACCGCTCCGGGACACGTTCAAAATCCTACAAGCCCGCGCCTCTCGAGACCCTCACTGGGACGTCCGGAACGAGGCTCTGGGTGACGTCGACGCCGAACGCCCCATCCACGTGTCGCGCAACACCCTGAGCAGCTCTCTGCTCGACATGAACGACCTCCACGCGAACTGCGAACCCGATTCCCGCTATGTCGCCACGGAATCCATCCAAGTGCGCCGCCTTGACTCCGTCCTACCCACCCTGAGGAGCACCGCCCAATCAATGTACCTAAAAATCGACACCCAAGGCTACGAGCGCTGGGTGCTCGACGGGGCCCCCGATAGCCTCACCTGCATCGACACTCTTCAGGTGGAAACCTCCCTGATGCCCCTCTACGATGGAAGCATGCTTTTCGAAGAACTGCTCGCACGCCTCTCCACCCTGAACTACCGCCTCGTGGGGGTCGAAACCGTTTTCACCAACCCCGTGAAGGGTGAATCCCTTCAACTCGACATCATTTTCCACCGCGATCAGCCCTCCTGATCCGGGAGAACCGCCCCTCCGGGCTCCAGTGCACAATCAGCACACAGCTCAGGAGGGCATGAAACGCATTTCGAAACACGCGCACATCATCCCTCCGTCCTTTTGGCTGGGTGAATCTCCCCCCATCCTCCACCCCAATCACGCGGATGCCCCCACCGCAGCAGGGGAGCATACCCCAGCCCTTCCTTGTTCCAGCTCACCCGCACACAGTCTTCCACAGCATCCGGGCCACCTGGACCGGAAGATTCCTGAACAGGAGGCGCATCCTTCTAACCCCTGATCGCTCCCCCCCTCGCCGAGGATGTTAAGTCGTAAACTTTTCCGGCCGCACCCAACCTCTTGCCGCTTGCCTGTTCTCCACTCCTGTGCGAAACAGGACTTGATGATCTTCCGAATCCTCACCCCCTGCTACAACTCACCCGAGCACCTCGCCGGCTGCCTCCGCAGTGTCCGCGACCAGACCCAGGATCTGGCCCCTCTTGGCATCTCTCTTCATCACCATGTGCAGGACGGAGGCTCCAATGCCCCCACTCTCGAAATCCTTCGTTCCCACCAACGCGAATCCAACTCGCTTTCCCCTCCCGGTTACCTCTTCTCCTTCGACTCTCGCCCCGACAAAGGCATGTACGACGCGCTCAACCGCGCCCATGCCCACACCTCCGGGGAATTCATCGGACACCTCAACACCGACGAACAGTACCAGCCAGGTTCCCTCCGGCGCGTCGCGGACTGGTTCACCAACCACCCCGACCACGATGTCCTCTTCGGCTCGACCATCATTGTCGCCCAGGATGGCACCTACCTATGCTCCCGCTTCCCTCTCCTCCCCCAGTCCACCCATACCCGTGTCTGCCACCTCAATACCCTCACCGCCTCCACTTTTTACCGGCAAAGAGCATTAAACCGCCTCGGCGGCTTTTTTGACCCCTCTTTCCGGTATGCCGGAGACGCTGACCTCATCCTCCGTTTGCTCGCCACGGGTACACGCATGGGTCTCGTTCGCCAGTTCCTCTCCTTGTTTGTCCTGGGTAACCACAACCTGGCTCAACATCCTGCCGCAAAAACAGAGGGACTAAGACTTGCCGCCTCCGCTCCGGGCCTCGCCCGCCGCTTCTCCCTCATCATCGCACTGCTCCACCGCTTCCGTAAAATCGCTCACGGCCATTATCATTCGTCGCCATTCGAGTACTACTTTTACGCCGTATCCCCCACCCCTATCCTCATGTCAGTACCTCATCCTGTAAACCGATGGCCCAAGATCTGATCGGGGGCAAGCTCGGCTTTTCGTTGGGAACTGTATACCGGAAGAATCTACGGATCTACCCCCGCCGAAATCGTCACCTGCAGGGCTGAGGGCATCGGTCTGGCGGATATTCTCCAGCATCACCAGCCAGATGCACAACAGGGGCCAGGACAAATAAAGATCACCCGATACGAACATGTACTTTGCCACAAGGACGATAAAATACACGAGCAAAACATAATGAATCGTCCGCAACCCGGGCCTGTGCCACTGCGTAAAATGAGAGGCCAAATGCCGGAATACTCCAACACCCAGAAACGAGAGTCCAAGGAACATCCCCGGAATTCCTGTGCAGACCAAAAGGCTAATCAGGCCTTGGTGGTAGGTCGAGGTGATGACCGCCCACCAATAGTAATGTTCTGAATACTCGCCCGCCCCAAGAGCTTCGAACTCTGCTCCGGAATAGGTCAGCCCTTTCCCAACCAGCAAGTACGAGGGATTCCGCTCGACTTCCCTCAAGGCCTCTCTCCAGAGGTCAAGTCGCCACTCAATCGTGACTTTCGCATCCATCTGCGCGACGGGTGAAACTTGGATGCCGGGCAGAATGGATACGCCACGTTGAAAAACAACAGGAAGGTATTTGGCAAACACGTACAGTGGGACCATGAAAAGGGCAAAGGCGAAAATCGAAACCCAGATATAGGTGGCTTTCCGAATTCCGGGCCACAGGAATCCGGCGAGCCATGGCACCAACAACAGGTCCAGGAACCCAGAACGGTGCCCGGAGAGCCCCACCAGTGCAATGCCCGTGGTGACGAACGCCCCACCCACCCACTTCCGGCGCCTCTCGCCACAAAGAAAGTACAGCCCCAATAACAACGCGTACACCCCGAGACGATTTGCGCTCTGAAAGCGGACCAGTTCACTTCCCTCCTGCTCCGCCATCAATGAAAGCATGGTGTTCGCGTTGGATCGGATAAACATGTACTGCTGGTAGATCCGCCCGCCGCTCACCAACAGCAGCATCTCCGCTACAAACGGTATCAGGGAGCACCCCAGCACCATCCACATCGTCACGTTCCACTCCTTCTCCGTGAGCCGCGTGTGTCGCGCCAGCAGCACAAACAGCAACGAGATGTACAGGTCCACATAGCGCAGCCCACCCCAGTTCGTGTCCCCCATGAAGCGGAATCCAGACCCCCTCACTAGAATGATGATCCCCAAATTGATCGCGAACATCATCGCCAGCACCAAACACAGGTTCCAGGGTTGCCGCAGCTCCTTCCGCAGGCAGTACCCCAGCACGCTCACCACAATGTAGAATCCAGCCAAAAGATGGAACACATTCAGTCCACCCGGCATCCCGGGAATCGTCAAGCTGCTGAAAAACGACGCCAAGGTGATCTGGAACAGCCACTTCTGTCGGTTGATCAGGAGAACACCCACAGGTACAGCTACTACCCCTAGCGAAAATAAAGGAAGCCCCATCTTGAAGATCATTCCCAGTAACAAACAGGCGCAGGCCGTCACCGCCAGAACCAGCAGGCTGGTCTTGAAGCGGTTCATAAGGAATTCCTGTCAAAGCAAGCGGTTTCGGTCATGGAGGTGGCTGTTGGTCTCGGTGTAGGATCATCCTGATGACAAACAGGGGGTTGCCTATCAAGTATCTTTTCCACATCCCGGCCGGGTGCCGCCACAGCCGGTGTAGCCACTGCAGTCCGCACCGCCGCATCCATCCCGGAGCCTCCCGCTCCGTCCCCGCGAGAAACCGGATTGTCCCTCCCCCGATGTGCCAGATCATGCGGGCCGCCCGATGCTCCGCCGCCATCGCCATCACCCGCTCGCTGCGCGGACTCCCCATGCCCACACACAACAGGTCGACATCTCTCAATCCCGCCAGCCACTCCCCGATCTCCTTGTCACTTCCATACCCGTCCCGCACTGAAATCGCCTCCAGCCCGGGTCGTCTCCTCCCCATCTCCGCAGCCGCCGTCTCCGCCTCCTCCTCTGAGCATCCGATCAACGCGAATCGTATCTTCTGTCTCTCCTGCTCCGCCAAAAAAACATTCAACGCGTCTGTCATGTTGCAGCGCCCCCACATGTAGTTCCCCCGCAATCGCGCTGCCCATACCACCGCCATGCCATCCACACCCACCACATCACATGCGTTGACATCATCCGCCAAGACCTTGTCTTTCGTCAGCAGATTGTAGATATGCGCGTTGACGCATCCGATCCGCGCAACCCTCTCCCCCGGCTTCCTCAGCCGTTCCACCACCTCCCCAGCCAACCGAACATGATCCATCGAGGAGCATCTCACTCGCCCCAGCCAGAACCGCTCCGGCCTCGCCACCTCTCGAAACACCCGCAGCGTCCCGCGGGCAATCTCGGGCCATGAGAAACGCCGTGCCAGATCCTCCCGGATCCCATCGATCGCCTCCTCCTTCATGAACGCCGCCTCATCGAACGCCTGGCAGAATGACTCCTCCGACACCCCATCCCAGCCCCCTGGCGCACCGGCCATCACCTCCGCCATTGCGCTGTCCGCGCGGTAACACACCGGCACCCCCACCTCATACGCCTCCAACAACGGAAGTCCCAAACCCTCGATCTCACTCAAATACACTGTTAAACAAACCTCTTTCTGCAATTCCGCCAGCCGATCGAACGTCACCCTGCCCGCGAACACAAGATCCAGCCCCTCCAACACTGCCTCCCTCAACCCCGGCGGTGGTCCTCCCACCCCCGTCACTGTCACCTTCAGCCGCATCCCCTTCCTCCTCGCATAGGCCCCCAACATCTCCAACGTTTCCGGAATCCGTTTGTGCGGTCGCATCGACCCCATCACCAGCACTCCGCCCTCCTCCAGCGAGGAACGCCGCGCGACCTTCTCCCGCCAGTCAAACCCCCCGCTGGGAATGATCACCGGATTCCGCCCCCCCCCGTAACCCGCCCGAAGCTGCTCCGCCGCCGCACGCGTGATCGTGATCACCCTCTCCGCCCGCCTCAGCGATACCCGCGTCATCATGTCGAAGTACCGCATCCCCCATCCCGCGAACTCCCGATGATGACGCAAATAATGGTGCGTGATTCCGTCCTGCAGCACACATACCTCCTTAACCCCGGGCCACCGGAACAGCGGCAGCCACCCCTTCGGATAGAACATCACCTCATGCCGCCGCGAAAACCAGGGGGCCAGCACGTGGTCCGCGAACAACCGCCTGCCCCCCCTCCCAAAGAGCCCCCTCACATACCGCAACCGCATCCACTCCGGCGTTTCCGCTGGTGCCAACTCCCTCCCCGCCGGTTCCGCCAAATACACCGTGATCCGCATCCCCTCCTCCGGCGCCTCCATGCCCGCCAACTCCTCCAACAACCGCTTCGTGTACCCGAACACCCCTAGCGTCGTCGTCGTCCGCGAGTCCTGATCCACCGCGTATATGCCCACCGATATCCCGGGAAAACGGCGAAAGGCAGACTTCATGGAAGTTGTTTCGGAGGTCTCTCCGCTCACGGTACACTCTCTGATCATTTCCGGCAACTACGCCACGAGCTTCCAACAATCAAGGCTTGTTAATTCCCCGCCCCTATACCATATCTTTTTCCTCTCCACCCCTTTCCCACCTCTCTCCCGTTGAACTCCCCCTCCCTCCCCCCCACTCCCGACCGCCTTCCCTCCTCCACCCGGACGCTGCTCAATACGGTCTCCTTTGTGGCGGCGGATGTTTTGGCGCTTTCGGGGGCGTTTTACATGGCGAGCCACATCCGCGCCTGGTTTCTGGGGGGGCACATGATGCCGAAGTGGTCCTGGTTCGTCACCGGCCTGTGGGTCGTGCTCAGCGTCGGCATGCGGCTGACCCCCGGCTGGGGCCTGGGGGTGGTCGACTCGACCCGCCGGATCTTCCTGCTGCTGGTATCGATTTTCGCCGGGACGGCCACGGCGCTGTTCCTCACGAAGGAGGCGGACAACACGAGCCGGCTGACGCTGTCCTTGGCGTTTGGTCTGGCGGCGGTGTTGGTGCCGCTGCTGAGGCAGGTGGTGAAGCGTCGGCTGATCGACTACCGCCTCTGGGGCATGAGGGTGGTGGTGTTCGGCCACCGTGAGAAGGTGGAGGAACTGGTTCCGATCCTGCGCGAAGGGGTGGGCATGGGCTACGTACCCGTGGCGGTCTGCCTGGTGGATGAGGCGGACCGCGATCCGGTGTGCCGCCTGCCTGTGCTGGGCCGCCCCGAGGAGGCGGACCCTGCGCGTGTTCAGGCGGCGATCCTGGTGGAGCCCTCGACGTACCGGGCGGTGAAACCGGACTTCGCGGAGAAGGTTTCCCTGCTGTACCGGAAGACGCTGATCGTGCCGGAACTGCATAAACACACACCCTCGCTCTGGGTCACCCCGCGCGACCTGGGGGGCATCGCCGGCCTGGAGGTGTCCACGAACCTGCTCGATCCCTGGTCCCGGCGTCTCAAGGTTTTCGCCGAGACGGCCATGATCCTGCTGTTCCTGCCCCTCGCCCTCCCCCTCCTCCTCGCCATCGCCCTCCTCGTCTGGCTCACCGACTTCCACAACCCGTTCTTTCTCCAGCCACGGCGCGGCCGCGACGGCAAGATTTTCGCCATGTGGAAATTCCGGACCATGCGACCCGACGCGGAAAAAATCCTCCGCGAGCACCTGGCGGAGGACCCCGCCTTCCGCGCCGAATGGGAGAAGGGCTGCAAGGTCCGCCGCGACCCGCGCGTCACCCCGATTGGAAGCTTCCTGCGCGCGACCTCGCTCGACGAACTGCCGCAGGTGCTCAACGTCCTCCGCGGCGAGATGTCCCTCATCGGCCCCCGTCCCCTCCCCGACTACCACGACCGCGAACTGCCGGAGGACGTCCGCGAACTCCGCGCCAAGGTCCTGCCGGGCATGACCGGCCTCTGGCAGGTCTCCGGCCGCAGCGAGGCCGGCAACGACGGCATCATCCGCTGGGACGCCTACTACGTCCGCAACTGGTCCCTCTGGCTCGACCTCGTCATCCTGGTGCGAACCGTCCAGGCCATCTTGCAGCGCAAAGGGGCGTATTGAACGCGGAGGCGGAGATCGTGGACATTGGGGATGACGCCGTGCTCGGCCTCTGCGCCGATGGGCGCCGTCTCTGGCTCCGCGGGCCCGCCGTGCCCGGCGACCGGGTGCTCTTCCGCCCGGAGGGCAAGGGGGGAAGGATTCTCCGCCTCCTCCGACCCGCCGAGGGGAGACTCTCCCCGCCCTGCCCCCACTTTGATGCCTGCCCGGGCTGCCTCCTGCAACCCCTCCCCTACGAGAGACAGCTGGCCCTCAAGGCGGGCAAACTGACCGAAAGCCTCCGCCGCCTGGGCGGGATGGACGGCTTCGACTTCCGCGGCCTCCTCCCCTCCCCCCAACCCTACGGCACCCGCAACAAACTGGACCTGCATGTCAACGGCCCCAACCTGGGCTACCTCACCCCCGAGGGATTCCTCCCCCTCCACGACTGCCACCTCGGCGCCCACGTCCTCCGCGCCCTGCTCCCCCCCCTCCGCGACTGGCTTGCTGCCACCCCCGCCCACCGCATCACGCGCGCCACCCTGCGGACCGACAGCGCGGCGGCCTCCGTCCATCTGGTCCTCCGCGGCACCGCCCCCGCGGCCGCGCTGGAAACCCTCATCTCCCGCCTGCCCTCCCTCCACTCCCTCTCCCTTCAGGCCGCCGAGCACCAACCCCTCCAGACCCTTTGGGGCGAAGCCACCCTCCTCTTCCACCTCGCCGGCGAATCCCACACTCTCCCCCCCGACGCCTTCTTCCAGATCCACGACCGCCTTGCCGACACTCTCGTGCGCACCTGCATGGATTGGCTCGGCGAATCCCCCACCTCCTCGCTTCTCGACCTCTTCAGCGGCGCCGGGGCCTTCACTCTTCCCGCCGCGCGCAGGGTGCCCCAGGTCCTCGGCCTCGACCACCGTTGCCCCCCCTCCGGCCCCTTCCAGTCCGCCGACCTCCGCCGCGGCCTGCCCCGCACCGTCCTCGCCCGGCGATGGGACTGTGTCCTCACCGACCCACCCCGCAGCGGGATGACTCCCGAACTCCTCCGCGACCTCCGTCTCCTCCGCCCCCACCGCCTCCTCTACATCAGCTGCAATCCCGCCACCCTCGCCCGCGACCTCAAATCGCTCTGCGCCGACAACGCCTACGCCCTCGACCGGGTCCAGGGTTTCGACCTCTTCCCGCAGACCTCCCACCTCGAGTCCCTCTGCCTCCTCACCCGCAAAGGGCCACCGCCTTCCGCATAGCCTGAAACGGTGCCGGGGGGGATGGGGGTGCAGGAAGACCCTCTCCCCGCATCACCGCGCGGTGGCTTCAACCTTTCCGCCCCGCCGCAACCCCCCACAACCCCCGTTTTTCCCGCTTGGCCTCGTTCTCCAAGGTCCGCAACCGCGACCAGAACCGACGCGCCGAATGCCCCTCGGGCACGTCCACCCCCACCCCATGCAGTCGGGCGTAGCCCTTTTCGACCAGAAGTTCCGACAGCCACCTCCCCTCCACCCGCACCATCGCAAAATACCGTTTCATCCCGCTGGCTCCACGGGCGTCCGCATACTGCGTGTAGACCTCCAGCTCTTTGCCCGCCAACAACCCCGCCACAAACTCCGCCGCCCTTCGCCCCCCCTGCACCGCCTCCTCCTCCGTCACCCCAAAATACTCCGCCTGCTCCTTGACCCGCCCGGGATAACGACGGTCCGTCTCCGGCGCATCCACAAAATACAGCCGGAACAAATACTCCGTCCTCTTCCGCTTGGCGTGAAAACTGTCCGCGTCGTTCGCGGCGTTGTCCTCGAAACGCACCCCCTCCAGCTTGCGCCACGCCTCCGCGGGAGCCACCACGGTGACCCACAGCATCGCCCATAAAAACCAACGTCCGGACAACATGGCCCCTTTCTAACACGTCTGCCCCCTCCCACGCAAGGAAGCGAACGCGCGGGAACGTTGACACAGGATACCCGATGAGGCATCCTGCGCCGATGCACCTGCCCGGCCTCCTCCTCATCGCCCTGCTCATCCTCGCGGGCTCCCTTGGCGCCTGGATCGCCCGCCTCCTGCGCCTCCCCGCCCTCGCCGGGCAAATCCTCGCCGGCGTCCTCCTGGGCCTCAGCTCCGCTGGCCACTTCCTCCATGAGGCCCGCGACTCCTTCCAACCCTTCTCCACCTTCGCCCTCGGGCTCGTCGCCGTCACCATCGGCGGCCACCTCGAATTCCGCCGCCTCCACAACGCCAAAAAACGCATCCTCATCATCTCAATCGTCCAGACCGCTCTCACCTTCGCCTTCGTCTTCCTCGCCTTCCACCTCCTCAACCCCCTCCGCCTCGAAGGCGAACTCCTCCTGCCCGTCCACCTCCTCCTCGCCTCCATTGCCACCTCCACCTCCCCCGTCGTCACCATCCACCTCATCCGCGACCGCAAGGCCAAGGGCCTGCTCGTCAAAACCACCCTCGCCGTCCTCGCCGTCAACAACCTCATCACCATTGCCCTCTTCGAGGTCATCCGCTCCTTCGATGTCAACCTCCTCTCCGAACACCGCCTCGACTGGAAGGTCCTCCTCACCGCCGCCTCCGGGGTCGGCTTCGCCCTCGCCATCGGCCTCGCCGCCGGCGCCGGCCTTGTCCTCCACTGCCGCCGACACCTCAGCCGCCACCGCCATTCGCGGCGCGAACCCGCCCTCCTCCAAGCCGAACTCTTCACCGCTTTCCTGGTCACCATGTTCCTGTGCGACGGCCTCTGCGAGTGGATCACCCTGAACTCCCCCCACCACAGCATCGCGCCCTCCCCCATCCTCGCGAACATGATGCTCGGCCTCGTTCTGGCCAATCGATCCTCCTTCAAGGAGGAACTCCTGGGCCTCTTCAATGTCCTCGAACACGCAGTCTTCTCGATGTTCTATGTCCTCGCCGGCACCCATTTCCAATGGGGTGCCGCGCGCGCCGTGGGCTGGGCCGTCCTCCTCTTCTTTCTCGTCCGCATCGTTGGGAAGGTGCTCGGAGGCTGGCTGGGCGGGCGTCTGGGAGGAACCACCCCCCGGCTGGCCAAAAGCATCGGCCCCATGCTCCTCGGCCAGGGAGCCATCGCCATCTCCCTGGTCATCCTTCTCGAACACTACCAGGCTTTCGACCCCGTCTCCGGCATCTTCACCGCCATCATTCTCTCCGCCTCCCTCCTCGCCGAACTGCTCGGCGCCCCGCTGATCGGTGCCGTCCTCGACCGCGCCGGAGAATCCAGCCGCGACCGCACCCGCCTGATCGAATTCCTCCAGGAGGAGTTCATCCTCCCCGCCCTCCGCGCCCGGGATAAACGCGACGCGCTGGAACAGATGACCTCCTTCCTCTGCCACACCCACGCCCTCTCCCTCCCACGCCAGGACGTCCTCACCGCCGTCCTCAAGCGCGAGGAACTCGTCCCCACCGGCATCGGCCGGGGCATCGCCGTCCCCCATGCCATGATCCCCACCGGAGAGGCCATCTGCGGCGTCCTCGCCCTCCTGGATCCGCCGATCGACTTCGGGGCCCCCGACGGCGAGCCCGCACGCATCGCCATCCTCATCGCGACCCCCGAACACCAGAAACACCGGCACCTCGAGGTCATCGCCGCCATCACCCGCATGCTCCGGGACCCCGGCATCCGTGAACGCCTCTTCGCCGCGAACAGCGCCGACGAAATCCACGAGATCATCGACAGCGAAGAGGCCGAAACCTTTAACTACTTCCTGGAAACCTGAGCACCAACGCTCCGTTTGACGTGCCGATTCCCCAAAACAAATCGCCGATTCCACTGCAGGTGATTCTGGGGATTTTTTCGTGGACCCTGAAATCCTGGGCGGAAAGGAGCCGGGAGTGCCCCTCACCCACGCGACAAGCGCGTAGGGCTCAATTTCCGGCGTCTTCGCGTCCCACACACGAGCCGTGAGGGGGAGGCTTCTCTATGGCTGGAACGTGCCTCATGCCCCACTGCACGAGCCCCGTGCCCTTGTGGCACGGGTGAGGGCGAGCCGGGATGCCGGTCCTTGCCCCCGGAGGCCTCACTTGATCCCGGCGCGCCGATAGACGGTTCCATCGGCATACATGAAAAACCGCATGTTCTCCGTCGAGGTCCCCAGCCCCTCCGCGGACTCCAGCGTATACCTCACATCGACGGTGTAGTTGCCGTCGGACTGACGCTGCACCCTGCCCCAGGAAAGGTAACGCAGGGAATGAGGAATTGCCGCGTGCTTGCGGATATACTGGTCCACCTGCCACACACGCCCCCGCGGCCCCTCATTCTGAGGCGGGGGTTTGCTCGTATCGATGCGGTGCCGCACGTTCACCCCGTCGTCCCCTCCCACCTCCACCCCCGCCGCCGGCGGCGCATTCACCTTGGGCGGCCATGGACGCCCCGAAACCGCCACCTGCACCGGAGTCGCCGTCGGCTCGGGCCGGCTCGCCGCCTCCCTCATCGCCTGCCACCGCGCGTACTCCACCCTCCCTCGCGCAAGCGCGTTCAGGTGCGCGTAATGCTCCCGGAAAAACTCGGCACGCGAACTCTCGGCGAGGTTTTCCGGCACCAGCGTCACACTCCCCTCCCGCAACCCCAGCGTGAGCCCCGTATCCGTGAGCTCCAGCAAACGGCCCGGCCGCACCTGCCCGTTCATCAACATCACATCGTAGTCCTGCCCCACCACCGGCGCCTCGAAACGCCTCTGGTAATACGCCTTCAACTGCGCGTACCGCAGTTTCCAGTCCGGGTTCATCGGATCAAACTGCGGCTCAGGCGTGCTCCGGGGCATTCGCACCTGAATCCGCTCCACCAACTGGTCCACACGCCTGCGCAGCCGCTCCGCGCTCTCCCGGGCTTCCGCCAACTCCCCCTTCAATTCCACCGTCTCGCCTGCGAGCCCCCTGGCCTCCAACTGCTCAATGCGCCGCGCCAATGCCTCGGCCCGGGCGGTGGCCTCCGCCGCCAACTGCTGGGCCCCCAGCAGTTCCTGGCGCAGCTCCGCATCGTCCATCTGCTCCGGTGGCACGGTCGGAAGCGGCGCCACGGTCGCCTCGGCCGCTGGCGTCGGTGTCGCCTCGGGCACGTCCTCCTCCATCCTCGGAGCGCAGGCACCCAGCAACAGGGCACCAGCCATGCCCACCCGGCGGAATCCACGCCACATCGCCTTAGACATCCCGCACCTGCCTCAGGCAAGGCAGCACGGCGTCCGCAATGGCCTCCTCGCTTTCTCCCACCTCCTGCTCGAACAATCCCCAGTGTTCGACATGTTCCGTGGACCCACCCGTGGGAATGCGGACCAGCGGCCCCAACGTCTCCACCTCCAACATGTCCGCATTCGTAAACAATTCCGTGTTGCATCCGAAATCCGCGTGTTTCCGGCCCTCCGCCACAGGATATTTCACGAGGAACAGGCAGCCTTTCACCGCGCAGGCCACCCAGCCGAGACGGCTGAACAACCCCACCTTCTGCGGTCCCCCCGCCGCAGCGTCCTGGCGCAACTGCACAAAGCGCCTGCCCCAGGTCCACCGCGCGTCCGACATGTCGGTGTAGGGCCACAACACCAGCGGTCGGGCCGGCAACAAGGCGTCCGGGTGCTCCGCACGTGGCTCTTGGGGCACGATCGCGCGCGCGCCCTGGTCCATCACACTCAGGCTCCATGCCGCCAGCTCAATCTCCCACACCCCATGGTTGAACAAACGGTGGACAACGCGCACATTCGAACTCCCCGGGTCCAAGGTGACCTCGATCTCTTTGCGGATACCGGTGCCCTTCTCCTCCGGGGGCCGCAAGGTCAACACACCGTTGCTCCACTCCACGTCCACCGGATCGAAATCCGGCACGTAGGTCCTTGCCGGATCCTCCGGTGCATGCCAAAGACGATGCCCGCCAAACATGCACCACGCCTCCCCCGACGTCACCCCCATCGCGTCGTCATACTCCTTAAACACATTCGCCCCCCCTTTCCGGGCATACGAAAGGATACGCGGCCCCACATCCGTTGTGATGATCAATTCCACATGGTCATTGGCTAGGCGGAGACAGTTGCTCCAGCCACGATAGGCGACTTTCTCAAACATCATGTGTGCGAGCCTGGGGTGATGGGGAAAGGGAAAAGCGGACGCGGGGACCTTCAACAATCGAAGAGGGGAAGAGGGCCGGCAGGAAAACCGTTCCCTCTTCCGCTGCAGACCCGTCCGGCCATCGCTGGAATCCACGCAAGATGCTACGGGAGAATGGTTTTCCGCAGCACCCAGCGTTTCATTCTCCGTTGGGGTTGCCTCCCGGAACGCTACCCGGCTCCAGCGGGTTCATCAAGTCAAAATGCGACAACTTCCGCTTCTCCTCCCCGGATAATCACCTGTTGTTATAAGTGGCGTTGCAATTTGATTGTCATTCAGGGAGGAGGAGGCAAGAGGGAGGGTATGGAGATCGTTCCGCAGCGCATGCCTCGTCGAGAGCACAGGGAAGAGCAGGAGAGGGTGAGGGAATACCACTGGACCTACCAGGGGAAACCCGGGTGGGTGGCCCGGGTGATTTTGATAGCGGCAGCACTGGGCGTAATGGGGATTTTTTTGTTGGCATTTTTCTGGCTGGGGGTGGTGGCGCTGGTGCTGGGGGGGGTGGGGATGTTGGCGCACGGCCTGCGGGGGATGTTGGGCAAGAGCGGCCGCTGAGGCAGGGAAACACCGCGCGGGGCGGGTCACTGCAATTCAGGGGTCCGGGGGACTTGCCATTCGTGGATTTTCGGCTAATGTTCCTGCCCTTTGCAGCCCCAACCGATAATTTGCACGCCATGACCGACACCCCTGAAACCCTGGACGAACAGGATCGGCCCACCGCCGTCGCGACGGAGGAACAACCCGCTGCGGAAACCGCCCCCGAGGCCGAAACCGTGATCGGGATGCTCCCCGATGCCACACGTGAACTCCAAGACCAGCTCCTCCGCCTCCGCGCGGATTTCGACAATTTCCGCAAACGCACGCGAAGGGAGAAGGAGGAATGGACCCAGCAGAGTCTCCGGCATGTCTGCGGAGACCTCCTGAGTGTGATCGACAGTTTTGACTTGGGACTGGAGAATGGGGCGCGCAAGGAGTTGTCCGGAGACGTCCTGCAGGGGTTCGCCTTGGTGAGGGACCAGCTGGTGGCCGCGCTTGGGAAGTATGGTCTGTCCGCAATCGGGGTGGCGGCGGGTGCGCCATTCGATCCCTCCACGCAGGAGGCGATCACCCAGGTTCCTTCGGACGAGATCCCCGAGGGGGGCATCGTCGCGGTAACGCGCACCGGCTACACGCTGGGCACGCTTCTGCTGCGACCGACGCAGGTGGTTGTATCGGCCGGCGTACCGGCAGCCCCCGCAGGAGACGCCTGATGGCCGAGAAGGAGGACTACTACAAGGTTCTGGGGGTTGAGCGAGGCGCCACCCCGGAGGAGATCAAAAAGGCCTACCGCAAGATGGCGGTGAAATACCACCCGGACAAAAACCCCGGGGACACCTCCTCGGAGGAGAAGTTCAAGCAGGTCACGGAGGCGTACGAGGTCCTCAGTGACGAGCAGAAGCGGCAGCGCTACGACCAGTTTGGCCACGCGGCGTTCGGTCCCGGACGGGGCCCGGGTGGCGGAGCGGGCGGTTTCGGGGGTGTCGATCTCGAGGAAGCCCTCCGAACCTTCATGGGAGCGTTTGGCGGAGGAGGTGGGGGTTCCATCTTCGACAACTTCTTCGGGGGTGGCGGGGGCCGGGAAGAGACCAACCGGGGCTCGGACCTGCGTTTTGACCTCGAGATCGACTTCGAGGAGGCGGTGTTCGGCTCGCAGCGTGAACTCAGCTATTCCGTGAATGTGGAATGCGAGACCTGCGGGGGAAGCGGCGCGGAGGCGGGCAGCAAACAGGAGAGCTGCCCCACCTGCAAGGGAGTGGGACAGGTGATTTCAAGCACCGGGTTCTTCCAGATGCGGCAAACCTGCCCGACCTGCAAGGGAGCGGGCAAGGTGATCCGCAATCCCTGCCGGGCCTGCGGGGGCAGCGGGCAACGGCGAGGCAAACGGTCCATCACGCTGCGCATTCCGCCTGGGGTGGAGACCGGATCGCGACTCCGGGTCGCCGGAAAGGGAGAGGGGGGAGTCCGCGGGGGCAGTCCGGGCGATTTGTATGTGATCCTGCACGTGAAGGAGCATCCCGTTTTCCAGCGCCACGACCTGGATTTGTTGGTGGAGCTGCCGGTGCCGCTGACGTTGGCGGCGCTGGGGGGGGAGGTCGAAGTGCCCACGCTCGAAGGCGGTTCGCGGATCAAGATCCCCGCGGGGAGCCAAAGCGGCCGGATGCTCCGGTTGAAGGGACAAGGGGTGCGTGACCCGCGGGGTCACAGCCACGGCGACCTGCACATCCGCCTGCAAGTGGAGGTTCCCACCCACCTGAATGCAAAACAGAAGAAACATCTGGAACAGCTTGCCGACCTGATGGACAGGACCCAGCAGCCGGAACAGGCCGCCTTTGAAAAGAAAGTCGCGGAATTCAGCCGCCGACGTGCCGAACTGGAACGACTCAACGCGGGGGGATGAGGGATGATGCCGCCGCCGCTGGAGGAGTTCCGATGCTTCGCGGAGGCGGAACGTCTCTCCCCCGGACCGTGGAGGCTGGACGAGAACGAGAGCCGGCACTTGGCGCAGGTCCGGCGTGCGACGCCGGGGACCTGCGTGAGGGTGCTCAACGGCCGCGGGTTTGTCGCGTCAGCGGTGCTGCAACGGGTGGACAAGAAGGGTGTGGAGCTGGAGATCGGGGAGGTGCGGGAGGTGCCGGCGCCCTCGCCCCACATCACCCTCGCCATGGCAGGTCTCAAACAATCCGCCTGGGACGAGGTGTTGCGCCACGCGGTGGAGCTGGGGATCAACCAACTGCTGTGGGTCTCCACGCGGCACGGGGTGGCGGAGGTGGAGCCGCTGCGCGCGGAGGGGAAACTTGCGCGCTGGCGGGACCGCATGGTGCAGGCCTGCAAACAGTCGGCGAATCCGTGGCTGCCAGGAACGGGGATCGCCGGATCGGTGGGGGAGGCGCTGCGGCTTTGCCCGCCCGGAGCCTTGCATCTGCTGGCCAGCATCAAGCACGCCCCCCGCCAGGCCCTCTCCTCCCTGCTCCGGGACACCCCCGGAACGCCCCGGGTCCTTTGGATCGGCCCCGAGGGGGATTTCACCCCTGATGAAGAGAACACCCTCCTCGTAGCCGGGGCGCACCCGGTGAGCCTGGGCCCACGCATCCTCCGGGCCGAAACCGCGGCCCTCGCCCTGGCCGCCCACCTGCGCCTCTCCGAGTCCCCCTGAGGCACCTCGCGGCCTTTTTTGGCGGTGATTGATCTTGCCTCCCGGCCATTCCTCGCATAAGCGCATCGCCAGTCCGCGCCATCTGCGGACGGAAGCGAGCGTCCGGCGCCTCCCGCCGGACCAAAGCGGATTGTCAACAACCCCCTGACGAACTACGGAGAAAAAACATGGAAATGAACGCGCATCTGCCGTCCATTGGACTGCGGGAACTTCTCGACGCCGGCGTACACTTCGGACATCAGACGAAACGCTGGAACCCCAACATGGGCAAATATATCCACGCGGACCGCAAGGGGATCCACGTGATCGACCTGGGATCGACGCTGGTGCAGCTGCGCATCGCGCAGCAGTTCATTTACGATACGGTGGTGCGGGGACGGCAGGTGCTGTTCGTGGGCACCAAGAAGCAGGCCCAAGAGGTCGTGAAAGAGACGGCCTCGAAGTTCCATCAGCCCTATGTGATCCACCGCTGGCTCGGCGGGATGCTGACGAACAACGAAACAATCCGCCTCTCGGTGAACCGGATGCGCGAGCTCCGCGCGATGGAACAGAACGGGGGCCTGGAGTCCCAGGTGGGTTCGAAGAAGGAGGCCTCACGCCTCCGCCGCGAGCTGCTGAAACTGGAACGGAACCTCATCGGCATCGCCGACATGGAACGCATGCCCGCCGCCCTCCTCGTCGTCGATGTCGTCCGCGAGGCCATCGCCGTGCAGGAAGCCCAGCGCCTTGGCATTCCGGTCATCGCGATTGTCGACACCAACGGCGATCCGCGGCTGATCGACTACCCGATCCCCGGCAACGACGACAGTCTCCGTTCGCTGAACTGCCTGGTGGGCATCCTGGGCGAGACGATCCAGCGGGCCTCGAACGAGTACGCCCGTGTCGCGGCGGAGGAATCGCGCCGCCGTGCGGCGGCCGAAGCCGAAAACGCGGAGAAGCGCCGTCAGGCGGAGGCGGACCGCAAGGCCAAGCAGGATGAGGACAAACGCAAACGCGACGAGATCATCAAGGCCGCCGCCGCGAAACTGGCGGCCAAGCACAGTGAAGAGCCCGGGGACGAGGCCGCGGAAGCGGCGGCCCCGGCGAATGAGCCGACCGCCGAAGCGGCGGAATAACCCCAACCTTTGGAGAGAGAACCATGGCAGAAATCAGCGCCAAACAAGTGAAGGAACTCCGCGACATCACGAATGTCGGGATGATGGAATGCAAGAAGGCGCTGCAGGACGCAAACGGCGACCTGCAAGCAGCGGTCAAACTCCTGCGCGAACGCGGCCTGGCGGTCGCCGCCAAGAAGGCGGACCGGGCCGCGAACGAAGGCCTGGTCGAAATCGCGGTGGCGGCCGACGGCCGGACGGGTGCGATCGTGGAAGTGAACTGCGAGACGGACTTCGTGGCCAAGAACGAGAACTTCAAGGCGTACGTGGGTTCGCTGGCGCAGGCGGCACTCGGCGTGAGCGACAACGCGCTGGCGGAGCAGGAAAAAGCGAACCTGGCGTTCAAGATCAGCGAAATCGGCGAGAACCTGGTGATCCACCGCAACACGACCTACACGCTGCAGGGGCCGGGAGCCATCGGCAAGTACATCCACTTGGGGGGCAAGGTCGGGGTGATGGTGGAGATGGGCTGCACGCAGCCGGGGCTGGACGGATCCCCGGCGCTGGCAGAACTGGGCAAGGAGATCGCGCTGCACATTGCGGCGGCCAACCCCACCGCGCTGAACCGCGACGGAGTGGACGCCTCTGTGATCGAAGCCGAGAAGGCGGTCTACGCCAAGCAGGTGGAAGGAAAACCGGCCAACATCATCGACAAGATCATCGGCGGGAAGATCGAGAAGTTCTACTCGCAGATCGTCTTGCTGGAGCAGGGTTTCGTGAAGGATCCCGACCTGACGGTGAAGGCGCTGGTGGAAAAGGCCGGCAAGGAGCTGGGCGACACGCTGGTCATCCGACGCTACGTGCGCTACCAGATCGGCGGCTGAACCAGTCGACACCCGAACCCCCCGAAGGCCCGCCGCTACCCGGCGGGCTTTCGTTTGCAGAAAGCTTGCCAAGCGATGCTCCACCGGACATAGTATGTGGCCCTCCCTCCCCCCAAAACGCCCTCTCCTCGACCCATGTTTGAACAACTGACCCAGAACCTCCAGAAAACCTTCAAGAACCTCCGCGGCCAGGGCAAGCTGTCCGAGGAGAACGTGAAGGAGGCGCTGCGCGAGGTCCGGATGGCCCTCCTGGAGGCGGACGTCCACTTCCAAGTGGTCCGGGACTTCGTGGACAAGGTGAGGGAAAAAGCGCTGGGGGAGGAAGTGCTGCGGAGTGTGTCGCCGGGGCAGCAGTTCATCAAGTGCGTGCACGACGGCATGGAGGCCCTGCTCGGGGAGCGCACGGCGGACTTCGACAAGACCGTGCAGCCGATGGGAATCGTGATGCTGGGGCTCCACGGGGTGGGCAAGACAACAACGACGGGCAAGCTGGCCCGGCGCTTCCGGGACGAGGGAAAACGCGTGCTGGCGGTGGGCTGCGACATCCGGCGGCCGGCGGCGGTGGAGCAGCTGGGGGTGCTCGCGAAGCAGGCGGGCGCGGAACTCCTCGCCCCTGTCCCAGGCGAAACGCTCCCTGCCCTCGGCCTGCGCGCGCGCGAACACGCCATCTCCGGAAAATTCGACGTGGTGCTCTACGACACGGGGGGGCGGCTGCAAATCGATGAGGAGCTGGTGCACGAGGTCGCGGAGCTGACGCGGGTCACCGGGGCGAAAAACAAGGTGCTGGTGCTGGACGCCGCGATGGGGCAGGAATCCGTGAACGTGGCGGAGACGTTCCACGAGCGTTGTGGGTTGACAGGGCTGATCCTGACGAAGCTCGACGGGGACGCGCGCGGGGGGGCGGCTCTATCGGTGCGCTCGGTCACGGGGTGCCCCATCCTGATGGTCGGCGCGGGGGAGAGGCAGGAGGATTTGCAGCCGTTCCACCCCGACCGGATGGCGAACCGCATCCTCGGGATGGGTGACGTGGTCAGCCTGGTCGAGAAGGCCCAGTCGGTGGTGGACGAGGAGGAGATGCGGCGGATGGAGGAGAGGATGTTCAGCGGCAAGCTGAACCTGGAGGATTTTCTGGCCCAGCTGCGGCAACTGAAAAAGCTCGGTTCCCTGGGCCAGATCATGGACATGCTGCCGGGCATGCCCAACATCCCGCAAGAGCAGCGGGAGAAGGCGGCGGAGCTGGGACAGCGCCAGTCGCGCCGCTTCGAGGCCATCATCCTGAGCATGACGCCCCAGGAACGCCGCCGCCCCGGAATCATCAACGCCAAGCGCCGCATCCGGATCGCCCAGGGCAGCGGCACCCGCGTCAAAGATGTGAACGACCTGCTCAAACAATTCACCCAGGCGCAGAAGATGACCCAGAAGCTCAAGGGCCTCAAGGGGAAACTCGCCCGGGGCATGTTCCGATAACCCGAGGGCCCCCTCCTCCCTGTATCCCGAACCCTGATCCTTGCCTCCCATGCACCTCGCACACCGTTCCGCCCTGAAAACCGCACGCCGCGTGGTTCTCAAATTCGGCACCCGCGTCCTCACTGACAGCCGGGGAAGGCCGAACCCGGAACGCCTCCGCTCGATCGTCGACCAGGTGGCCGCCCTACACGCGGAGGGCCGCGAGGTCGTGATCGTCTCCTCAGGGGCGGTCGGCGCGGGCCTGGATCCGCTCGGCTTTGACAAGCGCCCAGGCGACCTCGTCGGCCTCCAGATGGCCGCCGCCGTGGGCCAGACCCGCCTGATGTCGCTCTACGGCGAACTCTTCGCCCGCAAGGGCATTACGGTCGGACAGATCCTGCTCAACCACGACGACCTCAAGCAGCGCAACCGCCACCTCAACGCACGCAACACGTTCCTGGGCCTCCTCCGCTCCAGGGTGGTCCCCATCGTCAACGAAAACGACGTGGTGACGGTGGATGAAATCCGGCTGGGAGACAACGACTACCTCGCGGCGCTGGTCGCGGTGCTGGTGGATGCGGACGTGCTGCTGCTGTGCACGAGTGTGAACGGCCTCCGGGCCCCCGGGGCGAATGGCCGAAGCAAGCGGGTCCCCTACCTCAGCCGGGTGACCCGGGCCGAGCTCGACCTGGTCTTTGGCAAGGGCTCCGAGCTGTCGACCGGAGGCATGGCCACCAAACTCGGGGCGGCGCAGATGGCGATCCGCGCCGGAATCCCCGCCGCCATCGTCGACGGCCGCAAGTACGGGAGCCTGCTCGAGGTCCTCCGCGGCGAAGACGCGGGAACCTTGCTGGGTCCGATGGACGACACGCACCGGATCCGGGGGAAACGCAAACATTGGATCGCCTTTTTCCACCGTCCCAGCGGCCGCCTCGTCGTCGACGACGGCGCACGGTCCGCCCTTCTCCGCGACGGCCGCAGCCTTCTGGCCATCGGCGTCCGGGCCGTCGAGGGCGACTTCCCGGTGGGCGCGCTGGTGCACGTGGTCGACGCGGCGGGGGAGCTGCTGGCGAGCGGGCTCTGTGAATTTTCGGCCGCGGACCTGCGCGGCATCCTCGGGCTGAAGAGCGCCGAGATACTGGAGCGGCTCGGCCCGGCCGTGCCGACCGAAGTGATCCACCGCGACAACATGGCCGTCCTGGCCGAGGAGAAGACCGCATGACCCCCCCCACCAAGGAAATCCGCGAAATGGGCGAACGCGCTCGCGCCGCCTCGATGGCCCTCGCCCAGCTGAGTCCGCGCCGCAAAAACAGCATTCTGGAGGCAATGGCGGAGGAACTGGAGGCCCGCCGGGGCGAAATCCAGACGGCCAACCGCGTGGACCTCGAGGAGGGGGCAAAAGCCGGGCTCTCGAAGGCCATGCTGGACCGCCTCGCGCTCACCGACGACCGGTACAACTCGATGGTCAAGGGCATCCACGACGTGATCTCCCTCAAGGATCCCGTCGGCGAGGTCATCAGCAAATGGGTACGGCCCAACGGCCTCGAAATCCGCAAGGTCCGTGTGCCCATCGGTGTGATCGCCATCATCTTCGAATCCCGGCCGAATGTGACGGTGGACGCGGCGGTGCTCTGCTTCAAATCCTCGAATGCGACCATCCTGCGCGGGGGCAAAGAGGCGTTCCACAGCAACCGGGCGCTGGCGCTGGCGATGCAGCAGGGAGGAGAGAAGAAGGGGCTGCCCGCAGACGCCATCCAGCTGGTGCAGACTACGAACCGCGCGGCGGTGAAAGAGATCGTGCAGCTCGAGGGCCTCGTCGACCTGGCTATCCCCCGCGGGGGCGAGAGCCTCATCCGCGCGGTCGTCGAGGAAGCCCGCGTTCCGGTGATCAAGCACTACAAGGGAGTCTGCCACATCTACGTCGACAAGGAGGCGGATTTGGACCGCGCGGTCGACATCATCGACAACGCCAAGACCCAGCGTCCCGGCGTCTGCAACGCGGTGGAGAAGGTGCTGGTGCACGCGGCCATCGCGGAGGCGTTCCTGCCACGGCTTGCCAACCGTCTCCTCGCCAAGAAGGTCCAACTCCGCGGCGACGAGACCACCTGCCACGCCATCCCCGAGGCCTTGCCCGCCACCGCCGCCGACTGGAACGAGGAATACCTCGACCTCATCCTCGCCATCCGCTGCGTGCCCGATATCAGCGAGGCCATCGCCCACATCAACCGCCACGGCTCCAAACACTCCGACGCCATCCTCTCTTCCAACGACGCCGCCCAGAAACGCTTCCTCGCCGAAGTCGACAGCGCCACCGTCTACGTCAACGCCAGCACCCGCTTCACCGATGGCAACGAGTTCGGCCTCGGCGCCGAAATCGGCATCAGCACCGACAAGCTCCACGCCCGCGGCCCCATGGGTCTCGAAGAACTCACCACCTACAAATACCACGTCATCGGCAACGGCCAGATCCGTTGAGCGAATCGCTCGAACAACGCCTCACTGATCACGTTGGCGAACCCGTCGCCTCCCTGCAACGCGTCGGCGGTGGCTGCATCGCCAGCGCCTGGAAACTCACCACCGCCTCCGGACGGAAAACCTTCGTCAAACAGGTCGATGGCCCCTCCCCCTTCGCCGCCGAAGCCCTCGGCCTGCGCCTCCTCCGCATCCCCGGCGGCGTGCGCGTTCCCGAGGTCCTCTTCGTCGAGGACGGCCTCCTCGCCCTCGAATACATCGACTTCGGCCCGCCCGCCCCCGACTTCCAGACCCGCTTCGGCGAGCAACTCGCTGTCACCCACTCCTTCACCTCCGACTCCTTCGGCTTCGACCTCGACCACTTCATCGGCGCCACTCCCCAACGAAACCTCCCCCGCATTCCCGCCCTCCCCGGCGCCTGGGCCGGCTTCTGGTGGACCCACCGCCTCGAACCCCTCCTCCGCCGCCTCCACGATTCCGAACTTCTCCAGCTCTCCCGCGGACTCGACACCCGCTGCGCCCACCTCCTCCACGGCACCGACGAGCCCCCCTCCCTCCTCCACGGCGACCTCTGGTCCGGCAACACCGCCGCCGACACCCAGGGCCAACCCGTCCTGTTCGACCCCGCCCCCTATTTTGGCCACCGCGAGGCCGAACTCGCCATGTGCGGCCTCTTCGGCGGCTTCAACGAAACCTTCTACCGCGCCTACGAAAACGCCCGCCCCCTCCCCGAGGACTGGCGCGAACGGCAGCCCCTCTACCGCCTCTACCACGTCCTCAACCACCTCCTCCTCTTCGGCGGAAGTTACCGTCCCGAGGCCCTACGCCTCCTCCGCCGCCTCGCCTGAGCTCCCCCCCACCTTTCCGACCTTCGGAAACCCGATCCCACCCCCTTTCCGACCTTCGGAACCCACCCAAAAAAAGCCGTCGAAATCCGGGAAAACCCTTGTCGAATCGGGGGCGGTTCGATAGGACATTCTGATTCGCCCCGGAACCCTCCGGACCTTTGTTTTTCATCCCTCCCACCGTGAGACCTATGACCGAACCCGCCGACGCCTCCGCCATCCCGCCGGTCGTTCCGCCCAAGGGCTACGACTCCAGCAGCATCACCGTGCTCGAGGGCCTCTCCGCCGTCCGCAAACGCCCCGGCATGTACATCGGCGACACTGGCGTGCGCGGCCTCCACCACCTCGTCTATGAGGTCGTCGACAACTCGATCGACGAAGCCCTCGCCGGCCACTGCGACTTTGTCGAGGTCACCCTCAATCTCGACGGCTCCGTGACCGTCACCGATAACGGCCGCGGCATTCCCGTGGACATGCACAAGACCGAGAACAAACCCGCCGTCGAGGTGGTGCTCACCGTTCTCCACGCGGGCGGCAAATTCGACAACAACGCCTACAAGGTCTCCGGCGGCCTGCACGGCGTCGGCGTCTCCTGCGTCAACGCCCTGAGCGAGTGGCTGGAGGTCGAGGTGCGCCGCGACGGCCTCATCCACCACATGCGCTTCGAGCGCGGCAAAACCGCAAAACCTCTCGAGGTCCTCGGCCACACCAGCGAGCGCGGCACCAAGATCACCTTCCTGCCCGACCACCAGATTTTCGAGACCCTCCAGTTCTCCCGCGACATCCTGACGAACCGCCTCCGCGAAATGGCCTTCCTCAACCGCGGCGTGCGCGTGATCCTCCAGGATGGCGGCGGCTCCTGGCGTGAGGAGTTCAAGTACGACGGCGGCATCTCCGAGTTCGTGAGCCACCTCAACCAGAACAAGACCCGCCTGCACGACGACGTGATCTACTTCACCAAGGAGAAGGACGGCATCGGCGTCGAAATCGCGATGCAGTACACCGACGCCTACAACGAAAGCCTTTTCTCCTTTGCCAACAACATCAACACCCATGAGGGTGGAACCCACATGAGCGGTTTCCGCTCCGCCCTGACCCGCACCATCAACGCCTACGGCAAGGCGAACAAGATGATCAAGGACGACAAGTCCGGCGGCATGACCGGTGACGACATCCGGGAAGGCCTCACCGCCATCATCAGCGTCAAGGTCCCCAACCCCCAGTTCGAGGGCCAGACCAAAACCAAGCTCGGCAACAGCGAGGTCCAGGGCATCGTCGAGGCCATCGTCAACGAGGAACTCGCCGTCTACCTCGAGGAACACCCCCAGTCCGCCCGCAAGTTCATCGAAAAGGCCGTGCTCGCCGCCTCCGCCCGCGAGGCCGCCCGCAAGGCCCGCGAACTCACCCGCCGCAAGGGCGCCCTCGACTCCGCCTCCCTCCCCGGCAAACTCGCCGACTGCTCCGAGCGCGACCCCTCCAAGTGCGAAATCTACATCGTCGAGGGTGACTCCGCAGGCGGCTCCGCCAAACAGGGGCGCGACCGCACCTTCCAGGCCATCCTCCCCCTTCGCGGAAAAGTCCTCAACGTCGAAAAGGCCCGCCTCGACAAGATTCTCGCCAACAACGAAATCCAGACCCTCATCACCGCCATCGGCACCGGAATCGGCAAGGACGACTTCGACATCGCCCGCGCCCGTTACCACCGCATCATCATCATGACCGACGCCGACGTCGACGGCCTCCACATCCGCACCCTCATCCTGACCTTCCTCTACCGTCAGATGCGGGAGCTGATCGAGAATGGCTACATCTACATCGCCCAGCCGCCGCTCTACAAGATCGTCCGCCGCAAACGCGAGGAGTACGTCCAGAACGACAACGAACTCACCCGCATCCTCCTCGAACTCGGCACCGACGGTGTCTCCGTCCACGGGCCCAACGGCGAGGCCAAACTCGATGCCGACGGCCTTCGCGCCACCCTCGACATCCTCACCCGCATCGAACCCCTCGTCGACCTCGTCCGCCGCAAGGAAATCGACCCCCTTGCCTATCTCGCCGACCGCCGCCCCGACGGTTCACTCCCCCTTTACGCCGTCCTTTCCGGCTCCGGCAAGGACCGCAAAACCCGCTTCGCCGCCAACGAGGACGAACTGCGCGTCCTGCTCGCCGAATTTGAGGCGGCCGGACGTCCCTTCACCTACTCCGACATCCAGGTCCGCGAGAAAATCCGCGAACAACTCGACGCCCTCTCCGCCCTCGGACTCGACGCCTCCCGCCTCCTCGCCGGTGACGACACCCTGCTCGTCCTCAAGGAGGGCGAGGCCGAGGTCGCACGCGTCGACAACCTCCTCGAACTCCTCGACCGTATCCGCGATCTCGGCAAAAAGGGCATGACCATCCAACGCTACAAAGGTCTTGGTGAAATGAACCCCGAGCAGCTCTGGGAGACCACCATGGACCCTGCCCGCCGCAAACTCGTCAAGGTCGTCCTCGAAGACGCCATCAAGGCCGACCAGATCTTCACCGTTCTCATGGGCGACGAGGTCGCTCCCCGCCGCGACTTCATCGAGGCCAACGCCCTGAACGTCCGCAACCTGGACATCTGAACCGCCGAGGAATTTCACGCTCATGGAACCCCAGAACCCCGCCACTCCCCCCGCCGACCGCATCGAACTCATCCATATCGAGGAGGAGATGCAGCGCGACTACATCGACTACTCGATGTCGGTCATCGTCGGACGTGCCCTCCCCGATGCGCGCGACGGCCTCAAACCCGTCAACCGCCGTATCCTCTACGCCATGAAAGAAGGCGGCTGGCTACACTCCCGCCCCTTCGTCAAATGCGCCCGCGTCGTCGGCGAAGTCATGGGCAAGTTCCACCCCCACGGCGACTCCGCCGTCTATGACGCTCTCGTCCGCCAAGCACAGCTCTTCTCGATGCGGTATCCCACCATCGACAGCCAGGGCAACTTTGGCTCCATCGACGGAGACCCGCCGGCCGCCTACCGGTACACCGAATGCCGCCTCAACCGCCTTGCCGAGGACCTCCTCGCCGACATCGACAAGGACACCGTCGACATGCGGCTCAACTTCGACGAGAAGCTCGAGGAGCCCTCGGTGCTGCCCTGCCGCATCCCGCACCTGCTCGCCAACGGCTCCACCGGCATCGCCGTCGGCATGGCCACCAACATTCCCCCGCACAACCTCGACGAACTCATCGACGGCCTCATCCACCTGATCCAGAACCCGGACTGCTCCATCCGAGGGCTCATGCAGTTCGTCAAGGGCCCCGACTTCCCCACCGGCGGCATCGTCCGCGGCGTCAACGAGATCATCAAAATGTACGAGACCGGCCGCGGCCTCGTGCGGATCCGCGGCGTCGCCGAGATCGAGGAGGACGCCCGCGGCAAGGAGACCATCCTCATCTCCGAACTGCCCTACACCGTCAACAAGGCCAATCTCGTCGCCAAAATCGCCGAACTCGTCCGCGAGAAAAAGATCGAGGGCATCTCCGATGTCCGGGACGAGTCCGACAAGGACGGCATCCGCGTGGTCATCGAGATCAAGCGCAACGCGATGGCCAGTATCGTGCTGAACAACCTCTACAAGCAGACCCTGCTGGAGAGCACCTTCGGCGCCATTCTGCTCGCTATCGACCACGGCCGCCCCAAGGTCATGAACCTCAAGGAGCTGCTCAAGGCCTTCCTCGACCACCGCTTCGAAGTCGTCACCCGCCGCACTCAGTTCGATCTCGCCAAGGCCGAGGCCCGCGCCCACATCCTCGAGGGCCTCCTGATCGCACTCGACCACATGGACGAGGTCGTGCGCATCATCCGCGCCTCCTCCTCGCGCGACGAGGCCAGAACCGGCCTCATCGCGCGTTTCGCCTTTACCGAGATTCAGGCGAACGCCATCCTCGAAATGCGCCTCTACCAACTCACCGGCCTGGAGCGCGACAAGGTGCAGGGCGAATATGACGAGATCCAGAAACTCATCGCGTACTTGCAGTCGCTTCTCGCCGACCCGAAACTCATTTACGGCGTGATCCAGGACGACTTGCTCGAGATGCGCAAGGTCTACGGCAACCCCCGCCGCACCCAGATCACCGCCGACGACTCCGAGATCAACTACGAGGACCTGATCGAGGACAAGGCGTCGGTCATCACGATCAGCCATCAGGGCTACATCAAACGGGTGCCCGCGGACACCTACCGGGAGCAGAAGCGCGGCGGACGGGGCATCAAGGCGATGACCACGAAGGACGAGGACTTCGTGGAGAGCCTCTTCTTCGCCTCGACTCACGACATCCTGTTGTGTTTCACCGAGAAGGGCCGCGTCTTCTGGAAAAAAGTCTACGAGATCCCCGAGTCCCCCCGCGGCTCGAAGGGCAAAGCGATCGTGAACCTCCTCGACCTCCAGGACAACGAGAAGATTACCGCGTTCATCCGCATCCGCGAATTCGACCCCGCCCAGAACCTCGTCTTTGTCACCCGCAACGGCGTGGCCAAAAAAACCAACCTTGCGGACTTCCGCAACGTCCGCGCCAGCGGCATCAAGGCCATCGAGGTGGACGACGACGACCTCCTCGTCTCGGTGAGGCTCACCAGCGGCGACGACGAGCTCATGGTCATCACCAGCGGCGGCATGTGCGTCCGCTTCCATGAGCAGGATCTCCGCGAACAGGGCCGCGCCACCCGCGGCGTCCGCGGCATCCGCCTGCGCGAGAGCCAGCACGTCGTCAGCCTCGACGTCGTCGACCCGGACGCCACCCTCCTCACCGTCTGCGAGAACGGCTTCGGTAAACGCACGCCCGTCGGTGAGTACCGCGGCACCAAGCGCGGCGGCGTCGGCGTGCGCAGCATCCTCGTCAACGCCCGCAATGGGGAGGTGGCGCAGGCGTGCATCGTCCGCGAGGACGAGGCCATCCTCCTGATCACCGAGCAGGGCGTCGCGATCCGCATGAAGGTGGAGGATCTGCGCCCGATGGGCCGGGGCACCCAGGGCGTCCGCCTCGTCCGCCTCGACGAGGGCGACCGCCTTGTCGCCGTCATCCCCGTCGAACGTGGAGCCGACGACGAGGAGGAGACCGTGAAGCCCGAGGAGGCCAGCGCCGAAGACCTCGTCGAGGCCACCGAGCCGGAAGACAACGTGGAGGAGCTGGAGGAAGGGGACAGTGTCTAGGCGTCGCCGCGGCTCCGCCTTCGTGCTCGCCCTCGCCGTCCTCCTGGGCTGCGCCTCCACCGCCGCCCTCGTCCAGCAGTCCCTCCACTCCCGCGCCGTCGAACTCCGCATCGCCACCAACCACGCCGAACTCCGGGCCGCGCTCCTGCTGGCTCTCCGCGAGGCCATGCGCCGATACGCCGCCGACGACGACCGGGCCTTCGACAGTCCCGCGGACCCTTGGATGGCCCCCTGGGAGGCCCGAACCGACAGCGACTGCCTCCTGCGCGTCCGCCTCGCTTGCGCGCAGGACCGCTTCAACCTCAACAACCTCACCCTCCCCACCAACGGCCTCCTCCCACGCGGCCCCTGGGATATCTTCGCCGACCTGCTCGCCTCCCGCGAATCCCCCCCACCCGCCGCCCTCGCGCGCGCCCTCCGCGAAGCCGCCGCCGTAACCCCGCCCACCTGGGTCGATCCCTCCGAACTCGGCCCCCAGCTCGACGGCCCCGAACTCATCGCCCTCCCCCGCTCCGCGACAGCCCCCTCTCCCCTCAACCTCAACACGGTCCGTCCCGCGGTCCTCCACGCCCTCGTCGGCGACAGTCTCTCCGCCTGGGCCGACACCGTTCTCTCCGCCCGTGACCACGAGCCCCTGCGAGGGACCGGAGGCCTCCTCTCCACCCTCCCCGCCCCCGCCGCCGCCCTCCTCGCTCCCTTTGTGGGCGTGCGCTCGGACCTAGTCGAATTCAAGGGCGAGGCCGAACGCGACCACACGCTTATGACCCTCCGCGCCTATCTTCGGCGAACCGAAAACGGTGGAATCGAGGTGCTCTCATGCCGCTGGTGAGCCGGGACGAACAACAACCCGCCCGCTGGTGGCCCGCCCGCGTCGCCTGGGCTTTCGTGCGCGACGGCAACCGCCTGCTCGCCTGCCGCCGCACGCGCTCCACCACCGAAATCCTCGACGCCCCGCTCAAAGCCTTGGGTACCGCCCCATGGTTTGCGCGCTTCCGCCGGGAATCGACCCGGGGCGCGCGCGTGGTCGCCGGCCTCGAACCCCACCGCGTCCTCCTCCGCGAACTCGAATCCCCTCTCCGCAACCCGCGCAAATCCTCGGAAATCTGGCCTTCCCTGCTGGATGCCACCCTTCCCTTCCCCCTCGAGGATTGCCGGGTCGCCTTCCTCGCCCCGCGGCCCCGCCCCGAAGGCGGCCTGCGCTGCCTCGCGGTGGCCGCGCGTGAAAACGACCTCCGTGCCGCGATCCGCGAGTGGGAGGCCCTCGGCATCCATCCGGACCTCCTTCTGCCCGAAGCCCCGCTCCTTGGCGATGCGCCGGCGGTGTGGCAAGGCTCCTCCCGTGCCGTCTTCTCCGCCCGCCGGGAAGACCGCCTTCTCGGGGCCGGGGGATCGCTCGACCCCGCCACCCGCAGCGCCGCCCGGGTGCGTTTCTTCGCCGCATGGGGGATCGACACCCCCGCCGAACTCGACCCCGCACATCTCCCCGCCACCCTGGCCCTCGCCGCGTTGCGTCCTCTCCACGGCGCCGTCAACCTCCGCGCCGGCTCCCTCGCCTCCCCCGCCTTCGCCTCGCGCCTCCACCGGGCCCGGCGAACCCTGCGCGTCGCCCTCCTCCTCCTCGGCGTCCTCTTCCTCACCGGCCCACACCTCCTGGTGCGGCAGATCCGCGCCGACCGCCTGGCGGCCCTCGCCCGGGCCGCAACCGCCTACCAGGCGCTCACAGGCCAGCCCTCCCCCGCCCCGGGACAGGAGCGGCTGCTGGCCCGCCGCTTCCTGGAGGAGCAGGCCGGCCCACTGCGCGAAACCGCCGCAGCCCTCGCCCTGCCCCGCCTCACTCCCCGCCTGGCCGACCTGGTAGCCTTCGCCCAGCTCACCGGCGTACTCCTCCACCGGGTCCACCTGTACGACGATCGACTCGACCTCCATTTCCAGGCACCCGAGGATGCCCGCGCCGCCTTTCTCCGCCGCCTCTCCGAGGCGGGATGGGCCCTTGACCCCCTTCCGCCTCCCGACCAAGATCAACAAACCCTCTCCGCTCATCTCCCTTTCCTCCCACCTCCGACGCTCCCTTGAAACCCCTGCACCCTCTCTTGGTCCCCAGCCTCCTCCTCGCCGTGTTCACCCTCTCGGCATCCCTTTCCTTGCCCTCCGTGCGACGTGAGCGATCGCTGCGGGACCGGGCTCTTGCCGCCGCGGGGGAACTGGAGGCCATGGCCGCCGCCTTCCATGAGGGACACTTGTCCCTGGAGCAGGCTGTCAACCGCCCCGCCCCCGCGGTGGCGGACATGGTCGCCGCCTATCTTCCGGGCATCAAGGCCGAGGTTTCCGAGCCGCGCGTCACCCCCCTCCCCCACGGCTTCCGCCATCAAGGGGTGGATTTGAACCTCCACGGCACCGCTTGGCCGCTGCTCCGTGTTTTCCTGGAAAACGCGGAAGCGCAACGGCCGCCCTGGAGGGTCACCTCGCTCGACCTGCGCGCAGGCCTCGATCAGCTCGAGGGCGCGCTCCGGCTGGAATCGCTCGACAAAGCCGCGCCCGTCCCATAACGGTTCCCCCATGTCCACCGCCCGCCGCGAACTGATCTCCGCCCTCGTCGGACGCGAAATGAAGGCCCGCTACAAGGGCTCAGCTCTCGGCCTGCTCTGGAGCCTCCTCACCCCCCTGTTCATGGCCGGCATCTACGCCTTCTTCTTCCGCCTCCTCAGCGGACGCGCGGCCAACACCCAGTCCATCCTCGTCGGCGTCTTCGCCTGGCAGTTCACGGCCAACTGCGTCCACCAAGGCCTCACCTGCATCACCGGCAACGGCAATCTCATCAAGAAAGTCGCCTTCTCCCGCGTCATTCTCCCCGTCGCCGTCACCACCGCCGCCGGCATCGACTACCTCATCAGCCTCGTCATCCAGCTCGGCATCGTCGGATTCCTGCTCTGGCGCGAGGGCACCATGTTCGGCCTCACCCTCTTCGCCCTCCCCGCCGTCTTCGCCCTCCACGCCCTCCTCAACCTCGGCTTCGCGCTCTTCCTCGGCGCCCTGAATGTCTACTTCCGCGACACCCAGCACCTCGTCGGCGTCGCCCTCAGCGCCCTCTTCTTCCTCAGCCCCGCGATGTACGACCTCGGCTTTATCGAACGGATGGCCGGCGACCTCCCGCCCCGCGTGCTCGACCTCTACCTCCTCAACCCCCTCGCCGGCATTCTCACCCTCTACCGCGGCGCCTTCCTCGCCACACCCCCTCCCGTGTCCCCCTTCTTCTGGACCGGCCTCGCCCTCCCCCTCCTTCTCACCCCACTCGCATGGGCATTCTTCCGCCGCATGCAGCGCAACTTCGCGGATCACGTCTGATGAGCGCCGCCATCGAAGCAGAAAACCTCGGCAAATGCTACCGCATGCGCGGCCTCGGCCCTCCCACCCTCTTTGGAGCCCTCCGCGACTTCGCCACCCGCCGCAAACCCGGTGAATTCTGGGCCATCCGCAACGCCACCTTCTCGATCCCCAAGGGCTGCACCGTCGGCGTCATCGGCCCCAACGGCGCCGGGAAGAGCAGCACGCTCGGCCTCGCCGCGGGAACGATCACCCCCACCGAGGGGCGCATCCGCGCCCACGGCCGCATCTCCTCCCTGCTCGAACTCGGCGCCGGCTTCCACCCCGACCTCACCGGCCGCGAGAACGTCTTCCTCAACGCCGCCCTGCTGGGAATCGCCCGCGAGGACATCCGCAAACGATTCGACGCCATCCTCGACTTCAGCGGCCTCCACGACTTCATCGACCAGCCCGTCAAACACTATTCCTCCGGCATGTACGTCCGCCTCGGCTTCGCCGTCGCCACCGAGGTCGACCCCGACATCCTCCTCGTCGACGAGGTGCTTGCGGTCGGCGACATCGCCTTCCAACTCAAGTGCCTCGACCGCATCCGCCAGTTCCAGAAACGCGGCAAGACGCTCATGTTCGTCTCCCACGCCCTCCAAACCGTCGAGGAGTTCTGCGACGAAGCCTTCCTCATCCACAAGGGACAGCTCGTCGACCGCGGCGATCCCGCCTCCGTGATTCTCAACATGATCCGCAACCACTCCGGCGAAGGCGGAGGCATCTACGCCCAGGAATTCGGTTCCCGCGAGGTCGAGTTCACCCACGTCCGCCTCCTCGACGCCCAGGGGGAGGAAGCCCTCCAGTTCACCAGCGGGCAGCCCCTCACCGTTGAAATCCACTACACCGCCCATCAGCGCGTCGAAAAACCCGTCTTCGGCTACAGTCTCAAGACCGCCAACGGCATGTACCTTTACGGAAGCAACACCCAGATCGACGCCCACGACATCCCCGTCCTCGAACCCGGTCCCGGCAGCTTCCGCTTCCGCTTCGCCCCCCTCCTCCTCCGCGAGGGCAACTACTTCCTCAGCCTCTCCCTCCACTCCTGGGACCACGCCACCCAGTACCACCGCCGCGAGGACTGGTACCCCTTCGGCGTCCGCAACAACAACGACGCCCCCGGCATCCTCACACTACCCACTCTCTGGGGCGAATAAACTCATATTCTCCCCGCAGGGCGGAAATCTCGCGGTCCAACGTCCAGAGTTCCCCCTCCACTCGCCGGGCAAGCTCGACGTATGCCGCATCCTACACCGTCAGCCCATGCTGATCCGCTATTGCGCAGATCTCCCTTCGCACCATCGGATTCGGGGGGGCTTCCACTACGATCGGAATCACATTTAATTCCTTCTCCAACTTCATCCGGATGCCTGCCGGAATACGCCCCTTTCGCATCGCAATCGTCAGCACAGTCAGGATTTCATGATGAAAATGGGAAGGCGCTCGCAGCTCGTACCGCAACCCCGCTACCTCCTGGAGCAGCGTATCCAAACCATGCCCATCCTCCTCCCTCAACAAAAAAGCCGCGATCACAGAGGCGTCCACCACCGCCACCCGGCGACTTATGCCCGCCCCTCCTCTTTCCCGGTTTGAATCTCTTCCAACGTAATCCCATATCCGGGACGCTCCTCGCGAACCGTCCTCAACAAGTTCGTTAACTCCGTCGTCTCCGCATATGCCGCTGCCGGGGAGATCATCACCGCCATAGGCTTGCCTCGTGATGTGATTGCCACGCAAGCTCCCTCTGACCCCTCCGTCAATAATGGGCTCAGGTGCGTCTTCGCCTCAAAAGCACCCACACGCTTCGTTGCTGTATATCTCATGTCATACTCAAAGCATATATACAACTGGCTGTTAAACTGGTTTGTCAAAGACGACAAACGACCTCTCCCTCCAGCATGCGCACCCGATTACGGACGGCTCCGCCACGTGTTCATCGGGTGCATGTACCCGGGACGGTCGCTCGGTGTGGCAGTGCGGGGTGCCGCGGCGCGCGTTTCAACCGGCACCCACACCCGGACCCAACGCGTCTCCCGACGCGCGGGCAGGATCCGCACGATCGTGTACCCCCGCTCATCCACATACACAATCCGCTCCGCAGGCACCGTGAACCCGCAGGGTTGCCACACATAATATCCATTCAACGCCGTGTCCATCCGCCGTACCGGCTCGTTTCGCACCGACAGCATCCCCGCCCGCGTCGTCTGAAGGGGCGTGATCGCCTGCGCCCCTGCCGCCAGCGGCAGCAACACCACACACATCCAAATTTTCCGCAGCGTTTTCATGAGTGTCCTCTAAAGGGATTGTCGCACATCTTCCGGCATCCTGACAGGTAAATCCCAGCTTTTCCCCGACGCTCAGTCCTGTCCACGCAGCGTGATCACCTCGATGGGACGATCGGAGGCCTCATGCGGACACACCCAATGGATCACCGACAACGACTCTGACCGGAAAAATGCCCCCGTGACCCACCGACTCCCCCTCCCCGACTGCTCCGTCATAAAATAGTGCTTCCGGTTCACCTCCCTCCTTTCCCCACCGCAACGAGTGCGGCACCGCAAACACCAGCTCCGTCTCCGCACAAGCTCCTCCGCCCTCAACCCCATCACACTACACCGCACAACAACCTACAGAATCTCACGCATGACTCAGCACTCCGATGTGTTCCAACTCCAACGCGTCGATGCGGTTCAGAACCTGGCGCACAAACTGACGTTTCTCCCGGTACTCCCCCGGAAAAAAACTTCCCTTGAATCCCGCCACCACCAGATTTCTCAGCTGCGCCGGCCCCAACTGGAAATGCTCGCAGGCCAGCCGCAGCTCCCGCGTCACCGTTGTATGCGACACCAACCGGTTGTCCGTGCAGATCGTGGCGCTGAGATTGTGCGCCACCATGCGGCCCAGGGGATGATTCCGCAAATCCTCCAGCTCCGGCAGCGTCTGCACGTTGCTGGTGAGGTTCACCTCCACACAGATCCGCCGCTGCGCGATCGACTCCACCAGATCGTGCACATACCGCTCCGGATCCGCGATCCCACGCTCCGTCACCCGCTCCGGCGAGAACAGGAACGTCCCATGGCCGATCCGATCCGCATGACACTCCGTCAACGCCTGAAAAATCGACTCCGGGCCGTAGGCCTCCCCCGCGTGCACCGTCTTCCGCAGAAAATGCCGGTGCGCGTGCAGGAAAGCGGCGCGGTGATCCACCGCCGGGTTGCCCCTCTCCGCCCCCGCCAGATCAAATCCCACGATCGGCAGCCCCCGCTCGTCCCGTAGCCGCACCGACGAACGCGCCAGCTCGAGCGAGGCGGCGGCGAACACCGCCCGCGGCGGCGCGCTGGGCATCACCCCGAACAGGCGGTCATAGTAGGACGACATGCCCGGAGCGAACCAGCGCAGTGCGCACACGATGATGCCGAAATGGAACTCCACGTCCGCGCCTGAGCGGACCTCCGGGCGCCGGTTGTGCTCCGCCTGCGCCGAACGCAGCCCGCGCGTCACCGCCTCCAGCACCTCCCCCATGTCCACCCCCTCCCCCTCGTGCAGCTGTGGCGCGAAACGCACCTCCAGATACCTCACATTCTCCGCCAGGTTGTCCTCCGCCAGCTCCCGCGCCACCCGCTCAAGCGCCTCCCGCGTGCGCATGGCCGCCACCGTATGCCGGAAACCCGCCAGGTACTCCGGCAGGTCCCGGTACCTCCTCTTGAACACCAATTCCTCCATCCCGGCCTCCGTCCACGATGGCAGCTCCTCTCCCGCCTCCCTCGACAGCTCGATCAACGTTCCCAAACGCAAGGATCCATCTAGGTGGACATGCAAATCCGTCTTGGGCAACGCCGCCAGGAAGGCCTCGGAGATTTCCCTCATGGGGCAAGGTTACACCTCCCCCCCGCCGGAAAGCAACCCGATTCCCCACCCCTCTTGCCGGGTTTCGGGCACCTCGGCGTGCTTGCTTCTTTCCGCGATGTGGTTATAGGGAGGGGCCACCTTGGAGCCCTTCCCATGAGAATCTGTTGCATCGGCGCCGGTTATGTCGGCGGACCCACCATGGCCATGATCGCCCACAAGTGCCCGGACATCCGGGTGGATGTGGTGGACATCAACGCCACGCGCATTGCCGCCTGGAACTCGGGGGAACTCCCCGTCTACGAGCCCGGCTTGCAGGAAGTGGTGGAGGGTTGCCGCGGGCGGAACCTGTTCTTCTCCACGGAGGTCGACGCGCGCATCCGGGAGGCGGACATGATCTTCATCTCGGTGAACACCCCCACCAAGCAATATGGCGTGGGCAAGGGAAGGGCCGCCGACCTGAAATACGTCGAACTCTGCGCCCGCCGCATCGCGGAACACGCCGATGGCCATACGATCATCGTCGAAAAATCCACCCTGCCGGTCCGCACCGCCGAAACCGTCAAGCGCATCCTCTCCAACACGCCGCGGGGTGCCACGTTCCAAGTGCTCTCCAACCCCGAGTTCCTCGCGGAAGGCACGGCCATGTCCGATCTGGAGAACCCCGACCGCGTCCTCATCGGCGGCGAATCCCCCGAGGCCATCGCAGCCCTCGTCGCCGTCTACGCCCGCTGGGTCCCCCGCGAACGCATCCTCACCACCAACCTCTGGTCCTCCGAACTCTCCAAGCTGGCCGCCAACGCCTTCCTCGCCCAACGCATCAGCTCCATCAATGCCATCTCCGCCCTCTGCGAGGCCACACAGGCCGACGTCGATGAGGTCGCCAACGCCATTGGAAAGGACTCCCGAATCGGGCCCAAGTTCCTGAAGGCCTCGGTGGGCTTCGGCGGCTCCTGTTTCCAGAAGGACATCCTCAACCTCGTCTACCTCTGCGAGTTCTACGGCCTCCACGAGGTCGCCCGCTACTGGGAACAGGTCGTGACAATGAACGACCACCAGAAATCCCGCTTCGCGCGCAACATCGTGCGGACCCTTTTCAACACCGTGTCCGGGAAACGGGTGGCGATTCTGGGCTTCGCATTCAAGAAGGACACGAACGACACCCGGGAGTCGGCCGCCATCTACGTCTGCCGGGACCTCCTCAACGAGCAGGCGACCCTGGCCATCTACGACCCCAAGGTCTCCCTGGCCCAAATCCGCGCGGACCTCGAATACGCCTTCGCCCAGGAGGCGGGAGGGCTGACGGAGCGGCACCGGGCCCTGATCCGCGAAAATGTGCACGTCTACCCCACCGCACTGGAGGCCGCCCGCGAGGCACATGGCGTGGCGGTCCTGACCGAATGGGACGAATTCAAGCGCATCGACCCCGCCGAACTGTTCGCGGCCGTCTACAAGCCAGCGTTCCTGTTCGACGGACGCAACCTACTCGACCACAAGGCCTACCTACGGCAAGGCTTCGAGGTCTACGCCATCGGCAAGGGGCTTCTCGAGGGCTGAGCCCTCTCCCGGCCGCCGCCATGCACTCCGTCCTCCCGCATGCCCCGCGTTGACTACCTCATCGTGGGGGCCGGCTTCGCCGGTCTGGTGGCGGCGGAGCAGCTTTGCACCGTCCACGGAAAGCGCTGCCTGGTGGTGGACAAACGCCCCCACATCGGCGGCAATGCCCACGATCGTGTCGACGCCCACGGGGTGCTCATCCATCCCTACGGCCCCCACTACTTCCGCACCAACTCGCGCGAAGTCCTCGATTACCTCAGCCGCTTCACCGGATGGATTCCTGGAAACTACCGCGTACTCGCACACACCCGCGGCCGCGACTGGTCGTTCCCCGTCAACCTCACCACCTTCGAACAGTTCCTCGGCCGCCCCTCCTCCCCCGCCGAAATGGAGGCCTGGCTCGTGGAGCACCGGGTCCACTTCGACGAAATCACCAACTCCGAAGAGGCCGTCCTCTCCCGCTTCGGCCCCGAATTCTTTGACCTCTTCTTCGACGGCTACACGCGCAAACAATGGCGGCGCCCCCCACGGGAACTCCACCCCTCCGTCTGCAACCGCATCCCCCTCCGCACCACCCGCGACGACCGCTACCTCCTCGAAACCCACCAGGTTCTCCCCGCGCTCGGCTATACCCGCCTCTTCGAAAACATCGTCGACTCCTGCGGCCCCGGCCTCGAACTTCTCCTCCACACCGACTACCGCGACATCCTCCCCTCCGTCAAATTCTCCCACCTCCTCTTCACAGGGCCGATCGACGAGTTCTTCGACCACCGCTTCGGGCCCCTTCCCTACCGCAGCCTACGCTTCGAGTTCGAGCACCTCTCCACCGAACAGCTGCCGGGAGACGCCGCAAGAGGGACGCCCCCCGGCTTCTTCCAGCCCACCGTCCAGGTCAACTACCCTGGCTCCGAACCCTGGACCCGCATCGTCGAAACCAAACACATTACGGGCCAAACGCACCGGGGCACCACCATCGCCCGGGAGTTCCCCGACGACTTCGGACCTGGCAAAGAGCCCTACTACCCAATTCCATTCCACGAATCCCACGCCCTCCTTGCCCGCTACAAGGCCGAGGCCGCCGCCCTCGACCACGTGACCTTCCTCGGGCGACTGGGTACCTACACCTACCTCAACATGGACCAAGTCACGCTCCAGTCTCTCCAGACCGTCCAACGCCTCGTCAGAGGAACCCCTCCATGACACGGAAAAATGACAGGCCCGGCTGGACAGGCGAGAATCCACCTTGTATAGCAACGCCCCTCCCTGATCCACTTTCCCTGTGACCCCTCCCCCCGAAATAGGCTTTTCACTTGGCAGCAACTTGGGTGACCGCGTGGCGCACCTCCGGGCCGGCGCGCGCGCCCTTCTGGAAGCGGATCCGGAAGCCGTCCTGCTCGCCAAAAGCTCCCTCTGGGAAACCGAACCGGTGGATGTCCGGCCGGAATACCAGCACCTCAAATTCCTCAATGCCGTCCTGATCCTGGGAAGCCGGCTTGGTGCGCGGGACTGGCTGGGCCACATCGGGCGGATTGAGGACCAGTTTGGCCGCCAACGAGTGGCCGGAGACAAGAATGCGCCGAGGGAACTCGACATCGACATCATCTTCGTGGGCGACGAACTGGTCGGTTCCGGCGGCCTCGTGGTCCCCCATCCCCGCTGGGCGGAACGGAGATTTGTCGTGCAACCCCTCGCAGAGGTCAGACCCGGTCGTGTGCTACCCGGTGCCGACCGCAGTGTCGCACGGATCCTCGAAGGCCTCCCCGGTGCCCACCAATTGCAGCGCTTGGACGAGGTCTGGTGAACCCCCTGCGCTGGATTCTGGCCGCCCCCCTGCTGCTGCTGCTCCACCTCTACCGGCTCGTCCTCTCCCCGCTGCTCCACGCCCTCCCGGGCCCGCCGGGATTCGGCTGCCGTTTCCAGCCCACCTGCTCCCGCTACGCCATCGAGGCCCTCCATACACACCCCCTCCCCCGCGCCCTTTGGCTCATCCTGCGCCGACTGGGCCGATGCCATCCCTGGGGCGGCTCCGGACACGACCCCGTTCCTACCCCACGGCCCTGATCACCCCTCTTCCTACGGCCCGGACGGCGTGCGGCGCTCGGCCTCCGCGACCGCATCCTCGGCCTTCCTCAACGATTCCCGCAGAAGGTCTTCCCGGTCCCCCGCTCCCAACTCCAAGGCAATCCGGTACAGCCCCACCGCCTCCACGGGGCGACCCAGCGCCACAGCGGCATCCGCCAGATGCTCAACAATCAAGGACTCCCCCGGCTCGCACTCCGCGGCACGGTCCAAGGCCTGGTACGCCCCCACAAAATCCCCTTTTTGGTAGAGGACCCACCCCAGAGTGTCGAGGTAGGAACCGTTCTGCGGATCCACCTTCAAGGCCCTTTCGGCGTGCACCAACGCCTGGTCCAGGTTGACGCCACGCTCCGCCCACATGTAGGCGAGGTAGTTGAGCGACTGGGCGTTCTCCGGATCCAGGGCGAGGGATCGTTCAAAGGCCGCATACGATTCCTCGATCCTCCCCAGCCGCTCGAGTGCGGCGGCAAGGTCGAAGTAATACTCAGTATCGAGCCACTGCGCGGCGTTCTCCAGCTCTCCCGCGATCTCCGCCATTCTTTCGAGGGCGGAAACCGCCTCCGCATGTTCAAGGCGCAGCGCATGGGTGCGCGCTATCAAGTACTCCACCGCCGGGGAATCAGGAAGGCGGTCGGAAAGATCCAGCAGGACCTCCAGCAGGAAACGCTGCCGACGGTCCCGCTCTTCCAGATCCACGCCAGCGTCGTAGGCGTGGGAAACCTGCCAGCGCCAAGGAATTTCCAACGCGGCGGGATCAGAAAGCCCGAGAAGATACAGGGCGTCCAAAGCCCCCTTTCCGTTGCCCAACACCAACTGGGCCATCGCGAGGCCAGCATGCACCGACGCCGGATCCTCGATCTCCGCACCCTGGCGCAACTGCAGTTCGATCCCCTGGAACTGCCGCGCGGCCTCCTGGGGATTCCCAATGGCAAGCTGGAGATGCCCGGCCAGCCGAAGCAGCTCAAGATCGTCGGGGAGCTGCGCGAGGACGGTCTCCAGACTCCGCACGGCACGGCGGGGCTGATTGTCCTGGTAGTACAGCACGGCAAGCTTCCGCCACGAGGGAAGATCCCCGGGGTCGGCTTCCACAGCCTCCTGGTAGAAAGAAAGCGCCAGGTCCGGACGGCCGGCGACTTCCTGCATCATGCCGGAAAGGTGGAGCGCCAACACGTCCCCCGGCTCCTGCTCCAGAATGCGTCCCACTTCCGCCATCACCCCCCCCGGTCCAAGAAAAAAACGGGAAAGTTGCAACAGGATCTGCGGCCGAACCTCCGAATCCGGGCCATGGGCACGGTCCAGTGCGCGCAGCAATGGAAACACCGCCTGGGGCGCGCCGGCCTCCATGCGCAGGGCGGCCAACAGATACACCACGCTCTCGTCACGAGGAAAACGCTCGCGCAAGGCCTCCAGGCGGGCCGCCACCTCTTTGCCCAGGGTCTGGCGTCGGGCGGGATCGGACTCGCCCTGCATCGCGGCGACCCACAATTGGGCGGAAATCCGGGCGATGCGGGCCGGGGATTCCGCCTTTTCAAGCCCTTGGTCCGCCAGCTCCAGGGCCTCCGGCAAGCGTTTGGCACGGACCAACAGCCGGATCGCCTCCAGCCAGGGCCCCTCATGGCGCGGTTCCAGCTCGGTGGCCCGCAGCATGTGCGGCAACGCACGGGCCTCGTCCCCCTGCTCCAACTGAAGCCGTGCCATCCACACCTGAGCCGCGAACGAATCCGGATTGCGTTCCAACAAGGTGCCCAGAAGTTCCAGCGCGTCTTGAGGACGCCCGGCCCCCACCAACCGCTGCGAGGCCAGCATCGCCAGGGTGATGTTGGCCGGATCGCGCCTAACCGCCTCCTGGTAGGCTTCGAGGGCCTCCGCAGGTTTTTCGTCCAACTCGAACGCCAACGCCCGTCCGAACCAGGCGAGCGCCTCGGAGAACGGGGAAGAATCCGCCTCCAGAACAATGGGTGGCTGCAAAGCAAAAAGACCTCCATGCCCCTTGAAGGGACCCTTTGGCACTGTGGAAACACAGGCGCACAGGGTCCCCACAAGGAGCAGGAGGGCCGATCGGAGAAGGAAGGCCGAACCGTGCAGAGCGTTCTGTGGGTTCAGGCCTTCCGTCCTCTCTCGGTTCATCGGCGGGGTGGGTTAGCGCTTCTTATGCCGGTCGAGGCGTCTGCGCTTGCGGCGCTTGTGCTTCGCCATCTTTTTCCGGCGCTGTTTTTTGATTGAGCCCATTGCTGGTCCTTTGGTTCAAAGTTAAACGAAGTTTCCCACTCCGGGTCAGGGAATAATCTTGTTCAACGACAGTTCAATGATGCCCTCGGCGCCGGCCGCCTTGAGCTGCGGGATGATCTCCCGCACAATGTGCTCCTCCACCACCGTCTCCACCGAATTCCAGTCGCTTTCCGACAGGCTGTTCACGGTGGGGGCATGCAGGGAGGGCAGAATGCGCACCACCTCGGCGAGCTGGGCATTCCGCACGTTCAGCTTCAACAAAACCTTGGTTTCCGCCGCCAGGGCCCCATTCAGCAGCATGGCGATCTGCTCGATCTTGGCCCGCTTGACGGGATTCTCCCACGCCGCCTTGTTCGCGATCAACTGGGTATTCGACTCCAGGATGGTGTCAAGAATGCGAAGGTTGTTCGCACGGAGCGAGGAACCCGTCTCCGTCAATTCCACAATCGCGTCCACCAATTCCGGCGCCTTGACCTCGGTCGCTCCCCAGGAAAACTCCACATCCGCCTCCACCCCATTGTCGGCAAGATATTTCTTCGCGATGCCCACAGCTTCAGTCGCAATGCGCTTTCCTTGCAGGTCTTTCGCGCATCGAATCGGGGAATCCTCGGGAACCGCGACCACCCAGCGAACCGGATTGCGGCCCTGCTTGGCATACATCAGTTCGCAGACCCGCCGCACGTCCGAACCGTTCTCCACGATCCAGTCATGCCCCGTCAATCCCGCGTCCAGCATCCCCAACTCCACATAGCGGCTCATCTCCTGGGCCCGCAACAGGCGGATCTGCAACCCCGCGTCGTCCACCCGCGGAACATAGCTCCGCGAACTGGACTGGATCGAAAAGCCTGCCTTCTTGAACAGTTCGAAGGTCGATTGCTCCAGACTGCCTTTCGGAAGGCCAAGCACAAGGGGGGGGGTATTTTCGGTCATGCGTTCAAAGGGTTTCTCAGGAAAAGGGCGCATAAAATACTGAAATACCCCCCCACTGTCCATCCCCTTTTACCAAAATATGCATGCGGCACAGCTGCCACACCCCATGTCCCGCCGGGACCGCGCCCCCCTCCCCGGGGCGCCCCAGGCCTCTCGCGCGGAAGCCCTGCTCTGCCCGCACACATCTTCCTGAACACAAAGGAGAAAGGTTCGGCCCGCACACGATGCTGGAATCCACCCGGCGGCTTCCGCCACTGGCCGGAACGATCCGGGCCCTGGCGGGCGCCCCACCCCGTCCCGCCCCACGGCAGACGGTACACGCCCATCCCCCCGGCTCTTCGTCTCGGTTGCAGGCGGTGCCTGCGTTAGGATTACCATGACGCGGGCGTTTTTTCCTTGCCTCCGGCAGACAAATAACCCAGCCTTCAAACCATAGGAGACACATATGAGCGAATCTATTCAATCGACCTACCAAGGCGGCCGCACCTTCTTTCCGGACGAGGAGTTCCGCGCCAAGGCGCGTATAGGTTCGGAGGAAGCCTACCGGGAGCTCTGCGAGCGGGCGCGGATAGATCCCGTGGCTTTCTGGGGGGACATGGCGTCACAGGAACTCTCCTGGTTCCGCCCATGGCAGGAAACCCTCTCCTGGGACTTCGCCCAGATCGGCAAAGAGGAGGGGCCCTACGTCCGCTTCTTCGCGGGAGGGGTTCTCAACGTCTGCCACAACTGCGTCGACCGCCACGTCGAGGCCGGCCTGGGTGACAAGCCGGCATTCCTCTGGCAGGGCGAAAATCCCGCCGAATCCCGGGTTCTCACCTACGCCGAACTCCAGGACGAAGTCTCCCTCTTCGCCAATGTCCTCAAGAAACACGGGATCCGCAAGGGCAGCGTCGTCACCATTTACATGCCGATGATCCCGGAATTGCCCATCGCCCTTCTCGCCTGCGCCCGCATCGGAGCCATCCACTCCGTCGTCTTCTCGGCGTTCAGTTCCGACGCCCTCCGCAGCCGGATCGAGGACTGCCAGAGCCAGGCCGTCATCACCGCCGACATCTCCTTCCACGCCGGAAAAATCTCCAGTCTCAAGGAGAAGGTCGACCACGCCGTGCTCGGTTCCCCCTCCGTCCGGAAGGTGATCGTGTACCGCCGCGGGGGCGGGGAGTTCTACCTGGAACCCCACCGCGACTACGCCTGGCAGGACGAGCTGGAGACGGTCACGACCCACTGTCCCTGCGAGCCTATGGACGCCGAGGACCCCCTCTTCATCCTCTACACCAGCGGTAGCACCGGCAAACCCAAGGGCGTACTCCACACCACCGCAGGCTACCTGCTTTGGGCCTCCCTGACAGCGAAATGGGTTTTCGACCTTCGCGAAGACGACATCTTCTGGTGCACCGCCGATGTCGGCTGGATCACCGGCCACAGCTATCTCACCTACGGTCCCACCTCCAACGGCGCCACCCAGGTCATGTTCGAGGGCGTGCCCACCTGGCCCCAACCCGACCGCTTCTGGGAAATCGTCGCCAAATACAAGGTCTCCATCTTCTACACCGCCCCCACCGCGATCCGGGCCCTCATGCGCCTCGGCGAATCCTGGCCGGATGCCCACGACCTTTCCTCGCTCCGCCTGCTCGGCTCCGTGGGCGAACCCATCAACCCCGAGGCATGGCTCTGGTACCACCGCGTCATCGGACGCAACCACTGCCCCATCGTCGACACCTGGTGGCAAACCGAAACCGGAGGCATCCTGCTCACCACGCTTCCCGGGGCCCACGGGGCCAAACCCGGGGCCGCCGGACTCCCCCTCCCCGGCATCCACCCCGCCATCCTGCGCGCCGACGGCTCCCCCGCTGACGCGAACGAAGGCGGCAGCCTCTGCATCACCCACCCCTGGCCCGGCATGCTCCGCGGGGTCTTCGGCGACCCCTGGAACGAACGCATCGCCCAGACCTACTTCGCCAAGTTCCCCGGAATTTACTTTTCGGGCGACGGGTGCCGGCGGGATGAGGGGGGATACTACTGGCTGCTCGGACGAATGGACGACGTCATCAACGTCTCCGCCCACCGGTTCGCGACAGCCGAATTCGAGAGCAGCCTGGTTGGACACCCCGCGGTGGCCGAGAGCGCGGTGGTCGGATTCCCCCACGACCTCAAGGGGCAGGGCGTTTACTGCTTCGTCACCCTCAAGGCTGGCATCGCGGAAAGCGACGCCCTCCGCCGGGAGCTCATTGAAAAGGTCCGCCAGGATATCGGCCCCATCGCGAAACCCGACAAGATCCACTTCACACCAGCGCTTCCAAAAACCCGCTCGGGAAAAATCATGCGCCGAATCCTCCGGAAAATCGCCGAGGGGGACACAGCAAACATCGGGGACACCTCCACACTGGCCGACCCCTCCGTTGTCGACGCCCTCCTCGCCGGCCGTCAATAATCCTCAAAACGGGGAGGGGAGGCATGCAGATGGGGCAACATCTGTGTGCGAATGACCTTGCGCGAAACCGAGGAACACCCCTTAGGTCTTTCAAGCGTTGCACGCAAAGACTTGCAGCCAAACAAGTTGCCGAAGCTTCGCCCGATCCCTTCCTGTTGTGCGGACCCATCCTGGTCGTTATCCACTCCCTCTGGCGGTGACGCGCCCTATCGCGGTGGACGGATGCATCCTTCCGCGCAGGGGCTGAAGCCACCGCGCGCCCCTCATTTTGGTTCCATTCCGTGGACAAGATCCTTGCGGGCAGCGGCTTCAGCCGCTGCCCGGAACGATCCCTCCCCTCATTTCTTCTTCGCCAGCGCCTTGAAGATCATCTCCGCCGGACAGAAACCCGTGATCGCGCTCTGGATCAGGTTGAAACCAACAAACACCGACAGCCACAGCCAGGCCTGGTTCACAAATCGGCCCAGCGTGAACGAGATCAGCACCATCGTGCCGGCCAATATACGGATTTTGTTCTCTATGCTCATGTTATTTCTCCAGGTGGGAATTAAAAAAAAGGGTTCCGCATTCAGGAAAACCAACGGCGGGATCACTTTTTTGCGGAAAGAGATTCGTAAACAAGGTCATTGTACACCACGACTCCCCTCCCTGTACATCCTCTTCCATCCTCACGGCATGGGTGAAGGTCACACACAACGTCCTTCCCCAACACCCCCGCCGCACAATACCCTCTTTTCAAAACCATCTTCTCACCGCGAGGTATAGATTGCTGTTGTCCTCGAACTGACCCAAAAATGTGTGCGGCTCCCGCCCCGCGAACACATTGCCTCCCAGAGTTGTACTCAAGGTGTCCGACCACTTGTATTCCACACTCGCGCGAACATACACATCCTCGTCCGTGGGCGAGGCGAACACAAACCCGGAAAGAATGAGATTCTGGTTCATCAGCAGGCGGGTCAGCCGCAGTGTCGTCACCTCGCGCATCTCGTCCCGCGCAGGCTGTCCCTCCGGCAGTGACGCCTCATACGCCCCATGGTCCATCATCCACTCCACATAGGCCTGCACCCCCAGCGTGAAATCCGCCGCGATCTCCCGCGTGAAGCCCGCCAGCAAGCGCGCCTCTGAATTGTTGACTCCGGGATTGTCCCCCGACCGGTCCTCCAGCGAATCATAATAGGCTCCCTCCACAGTGGCCAGCCCCCCCGCCGCCGGAAGCTGCGCCGACGCCCCCCACACCCTCAGCTCCGGAAACACCGCGCGACCCTCCGCCGAAAAGCCCCCCGGCGATTTCCAGAAACCCTGGTACGCATAGAGCGCCGTCTCCACCGATCCGAACGTGCGCGCCAGCCGCAGCGCGAACTCCGAATCCTCCGGCAGCTCCGCCGGCATCGGATTCTCCGGCGTGAACCGCCCCGGATAAAACGAGATCCCATCCCCGTCCAAATAACGGTCCGCGTCAAACCGCGGCGTCCACACCAGATCAAAGGTCCACTCGCCCAGATACACCGCCGACCACACCGCGTCGGACGGCGCCTTCAGGTACTCCACATCCCTGCCATTGAAGAACGACTGCCAGTCCTTCGGGAACAAATCGTTCAGGAACAGCAAATCCCCCGTGCCCCAGGTCAGCACCTGACGTCCCACCTTCAGGTCCATCCAGTCCGCCGGCCTCGCCGCGACCCATGCCGTGCGCAGGTCCAGCCAGCCCTCACCACGATCCAGGTCCACTTCCCCGCGGTCGCGCGCGAGATCATCGTACACCGCGTCTGCTTTTACCTGCATGTCGAAGGGCCCCAGGAAACGGCTGTGCTGCACCTGCGCGCGAACCTCCCGGATCGACGCGCCATCCTGCCCCGCATCCGACTGCGTCCGCCCGCCCAGACGCGCCTCGACGAACCCACCCGTGTTCTGCGCCAGCAGCGGTCCTGCCAGCAGCGGTCCTGCCAGCAGCAGGCCCAACATCCTCCAGACCTTCTTCATCGCTGCACCTCTCTCGGGGGACGCCGCAGGAACCGCTCGCTGAAGATATTCTCCTTCAGCCCCACATCATAAAGCACGTTGCTGAACGTGTTCACCGTCCGGCTGTTCCGCGCGAGGTCCTCCACCGTCGACACCACCACCGTCGGATGCCCACCCATCTCCTCCACCTTGTCCGCGCTCACCCGGCGGTACAACTCCCCGCGCGCGTTCGTATACTCCGCCTTCCTCGGCAGGAACGTCACCTTGTCAATCCACACCTCGTAGAACGCGAACTCCACCGAACCGGGGTCTTTCGGCGTGCTCTTGATCCGATACGCCTCCTCCGTCGTCTCCACCAGTTCATGAACATCATCGTTGGGGTTACGCCCAGACACATCCTCGTACACAAAGTCCGACCCCACGAACGACGTCCGCTTGTCCCCCGGCGCGATCCGGTTCACCCGCCCGATCGACGGCAGCCACAGCCAGCGGTCATCGTCTTTGCCCGGCCCATTTTTCCACACCAGGTACGCCATGTTCCGCACATCCGCAGGCTCCCGGAAGAACACATAGAACTTCTGCGCCCCCTCCCCGATATTCAGCCGCAGGATCCGGAAATCGCGCTCGCGCACGCCTCCGTTCGCGTCGTGGATTTTCATGTTCACATCCGCCATGCCGTCCTGACCGGCATAGTACGCCGCCTTCTCGGCCTTCAGGATGATCTCCATCACCTCGGGGGCCGTTTCCGCGGCGCCCACCAGCCCCAGCATCAACAGGACCATCATCGTGAACTTTTTCATTTCAGGACTCCTTTCGGGATTTCGGATTCAAGGACGTTTCACCGCTGAACAGCCACTCCGGCTTCAGCGAGATCAGCGAGGACAAAATAAACAGGGTCGCCAGCCACGATAGGAACATGATCGTCGCGAGGAAAAAACCCACCGTCTTGTAGGGCACCAGCGGTGCCAGCAGCAGCGGCGTGAAACCAATGGCGATGATGATCGCGTTGCGGCTGATCGCCCGCGCCGGCTCCCGGAACATCAGCGGCGCCGCCGCCGCCCAGCTCCCCTTCTCCCGCACCAGCTCCCGCGCCCGCTGCAAAAAGTGAATCGCGAAGTCCACACTCAGCCCCAGCGTCAGCGACGACAGCACCGCGACCGGCATGTCATAGGCTTTCCCAATCCACCCGATGATCCCGTAGGTCAGACCAATCGTCAACGTCAGCGGCACCATCGACAGCAACCCGAACTTCCACGAACGGAACAGGAAGATCATCATCAGCAGCACCACCACGAAACTGCCCGCCAGCGACTCCAGCATGCCCGTCACCATCCGCTCCTGCCAGATCACATTCAGATACGTCAATCCCGCCCAGTGCGTCTCCATCGGAACGGGCGGAGGATTCGCCGCGATCCACGCGTCCACATCCTCCTTCGCCGCCAGCATGTTCTGGTTGTCCCCCGACGTCAGCTGCATCCACAACACCGCGCTCGCATAGTCCCTCGTCACCAGATGGAACAGACTGTCCTTCTTCTTCATCCCCTCCAACTGCAGGAACACCTCGCCCACCGCGGCCGCGCGCTCCGGAACCCGGTAGAATCGCGGCTCGTCCCGGGCGTCCTCCCCACGGTTCAACTCCAGATGCGCCTTTTTCAGCGCGTCCGTCGCCGAACTGCTCTTGCCCACCCGCCCCTGCTCCTCCAGGTGGGCCTGCAACTCCGCCAACCACTTCAACACCGCCGGACGTTTGAAGGCTGGTGCCTGCGCGTCCAGCCGCGCCGCCATCGCCCGGTCCTCCATCCGTTCCCCCGCCAGCGCGTCAATGAACTGTAGCGCGCGGTCCAGCAGCTCCTCCCCTTTCAGGGTGCTCATGCCATGCGCCTTCGCCAGGAACGGCGTCCGCACCCCCTCTGGAATCTCCGCAGTGGCCGCCACCAGCCCCGCCCAATCCAGCCCAACCGGATCCAGGTACTGCACCGTGTCTGCCAGCGCATTCCAGTCCGCCATGCGCTTCTCATCCATTTCCCGAGCCGTCGCGATCACCTCCTCCCAGCTCCCCCCACGCTCCGCCAACAGCAACAACGGCTCCGGCAGATCCGTCGGCAACACCCCGCGCGGCTCCACACTCCCCTCCGCCGGCCCACGGAACTCCAAATACGCCGGATACGTCCCGCCGAAATGACCGTTCAGCACCCGGTCCGCCACCCGGATCCGGTGCGACGGCGTGAACCACAACACCGGATTGTCGTTCACCACAATCCGCGAGATCCCCAGCCCCGCGAACACCGCCAGCAACGCCACCAACCCCACCACCAACCCCTTGCGGCGCACCGAGAAAATCCCGATCCAGCACATGAACCGATCCAGCGCCCCCGCCTTCACCTCCCCGGACGCCTCCACCGGACGCAGCGAATCCAGCGACTTCGTCCGCACGAATACCAGAATGTACGCTGGCGTCAGCAGCATCGTCAGCACCCAGGCCAGCGCCACCCCGAACGCCACGAACAACCCGAACACCCGCACCGGCGGAATCGGCGTCGTCGCCAGCGACGCGAATCCCGCGATCGTCGTCAGACTCGTGAACAACATCGGCATGAACAGATGCCCCATGATGTGCAGGATCGTCTCCCGCTTGTCCCGGAACCTCGGATACGTGTCGAAGAACTCGCTGAGAATGTGTACCGAATCCGCGACCGCGATCGGCATCAGGAAAATCGCGATCATCGAACTCATGATGTGCACATCAAAACCCATCCCGATCAGCAACCCCATCGTGCACACCACCGACATCACCGCGATGATCATCGGCGCGATGATCAACGAGAGCCTCCGGAAAAAGAACAGCAGCAGCAGGAAAATCATCAGCCCCGCCAGCGGGGCCGACGTCGCCATCTGGATCAGCATCTCATGCCCGAACGTGTCCTCCGCCACCGGCAGCCCCGTGATGTACACCACATCCTCCGCCGGCCACTCCGCCGTCAGCGTCTCCACCAGCTTCGCCACATTGTACGAGAACGTCTTTTCGCGGATCGGAAGATAGATCCCAATCGCCTTCCGATCCTCGGAAAGCAGCGTGTCCCGGTACAACGGATTCGCCAGCGCCTCCGCGAACAACGCGTCCGCCTCCTCCTGCGTCGACGGCACCTCCTCCATCAGGTACCGGATGTCCAGCGTCCCCGCCTCCCGCTGACGGATCGTGTCCACCACGCTCGGCGCCAGGATCTCCTCCGTGATCAGCCCCGGCTCCCCCTCCTCCGTGAACAGCCGCTCCGCGTCCTGACGGAACGCCCCCGCCAGCACGTTCGCCCACCACCCCTTCGGCTTCACGTCCGGCACCACCCGCTCCCCGTCCACCACCACCGTCGGCCTCCCCTCTTCATCCCGCGCCAAACTCAACAGCTCCGCCGTCAACCGATGGATCCTCCCCAGCGTCCCCGGATTCCAGGCCCCCGCCTCCGTCGCCCCATTCACCACCCCCACCACCACAAAATCATACAACCCGTACCGCGCCTTCATCTCCCGGTGCATCACCCGCACCGGCTCATTGTAATCCAGCATGTTCTCCGGATTGTTGTCGAACTTCACCTTCGGAAACTGCAACGCCAGCCCCACCGTCAATGCCAGCAACCCCAACATCACCCCCACCGGAAATCGCAACCCCAGCCGTGTCAACATCAGTTTCTTGTTTGCGGTCTTCATCGGAACTCCTCTGGTTTGGATACCCGCATTATATATCGTAGTATCACGATATGTAAATCTTTTTTTTGTTTTCATTCTCCCTCTTTTTTCCTATCCCTGCAATCGCGAAATCGCATACCTTCAAACCCCAAAGGGATGCCGCATCCCAGCCCCGCGCAGCGCGCGGGGTCTGCTGAAAAAATTTCGGTTCGCGGTCTATAGGACCGCCGCATAAACGGCAGTTTTGCGGGAACGCATGGACAACGCGTTTTGCGCGGTCCCGCAGTCGCGGGATCCGCGCCGATACCCGGGGTAACAAGCCACGGTGATCGGCGCGGACCTTCAGCCCGCACGTGATCGGAATCGCAGTCGTGCTGCTTTGGTTGGGGCTTGACGACTGATCTGAAAAGGTATATTTATTACTCATGATTGAGTTCGAGTACGATCAGGCTAAATCGGATTCCAATCTGGAGAAACACGGGATTGATTTTACGCAGGCCCAAAAACTCTGGAGAGACGAACAAGCATTGATCGTGCCGGCACGGACAGATGTAGAACCTCGCTACGCGTTGATCGGGCAATGCCTGGGAAAGCTCTGGACCTGCATTTTCACCCAACGGTCCGGTCGAATCCGGATCATTTCCGCAAGGAGAGCACGAGATGGCGAAAAAGAAAAATACCATAACCGCTGAGGAATTCGACCAGCGTTTCGATGCAGGTGAGGATATTTCAGATTTTCTGGACTGGGAAAACGCAAAGCGTCCCGGTTTAGATCAGAAACGCGTGAATGTTGATCTTCCCGTCTGGATGATCGGTTCGCTCGATCTTGAAGCAAAGCGCATCGGAGTCACCCGTCAGTCTATCGTGAAAATCTGGCTTGCCGAAAGATTGAAGGCAGAACAATTGGCTGGCGGGAACGCTTCGCGTCCCACACCCTGATCGTTGCGCGGACGCTGCCGCTCCCAGGCCGTGGCACGATTCCGGATGGAAGGGTCGGGTCTGCGCCAATCCATGCCGCCACGCTGCCGTCATTGCCACCTCCCGATCCGGAAGATTTCAACATGACCCTTCGGCAACTTGCCACATGGACGTGGCCGCCCTACCGCGAACCGGGCGGGGCGCATTTCATCATGGATTTACTCCATTTTGAACCACCCTCTACGCCGAAGAGACAAATACCCCAAGACCCAAGCGGTAACCTGCGGAAGCCATTCCACATCCAAGGATGCTGGTAGGGTGGGGTTCGGCTCTTCGGGGGGCTTTCCGGGGCTCGCCGAACCCAACCGTTGCGCCCAAGCCTCCGTGTTTTTCCCTCCGTGCTTCTTCGTGTCCTCCGTGGTAATACACGGTCAACCTGCACCCATTCCGATAGGCGCCCGCCTGCTCCCCATCCCCTCCCCTTTTCGCGTATTTCGCGCATTTCGTAGTTCCTCCCCTCTTCCCGCGTGAGCGGGATCCCGCGACTGCGGGGCCATCACCCCGGCTCTTCTATTCGGTTGCGGGCAGAGCCCACCTTTGGAGAGGAGCCCAGCGGACGTATCCCGCTTGCCGATGATTGCACATCCCCGTGGTTTCTGATAGGAGCCACCCATGAAAAAGGCCATCTATCCCGGCACCTTCGATCCCATCACATTCGGTCACATCGACATGGCCCGCCGCTCCGTCCCCCTCTGCGACCACCTCGTCGTGGCTGTCGCCCGCAGCACTCCCAAAAACGTCTGGTTCTCCCTGGAGGAACGCGTGGAATTGGTGCGCGACGCCCTCTCCGACCTGCCGAGTGTGGAGGTGAAGACCTTCGAAGGCCTGTTGGTCGACTACGCCCGCCGCGAACAGGCCAAATTTCTCATCCGCGGCGTCCGCGCCTTCTCCGACTTCGAATACGAGCTTCAACTCGCCCTCATCAACCGCAAACTCGCCCCCGAGATCGAAACCGTCTTCCTCATGCCCGCCGAGGAATACGGCTACGTCAGCTCCAGCCGCGTCCGCGAAATCGCAGCCCTCGGCGGGGACGTCCGACACTACGTCACCCCCGCCACCGAGGCCGCCCTCCGCGCCAAACTCGCCAGCCGCCAGGAAACCAAGGACACCCCCCGCCGCTCCGCCGCCGGCGGCTGAGCCTGCATTTTTCTCCCTCCCCGCATTGATCCCATGGGACACCGCGCTATATTCGCGGGTCCATGCTCCCCTTCACGCTGCAACAAGTTAAGGACTGGGCCGGCCCGGATGTCTTCCGCCGCGCCGAAATGCTCGTCGACAACCAGCGCACCCGCGGCGTCCGCTACCTCAACCGCCGCATCGAGGGCCTCATTGAAGCCCGCCCCCGCGACATTGCCTGTGCGCTCTCCTTCCCCAACGGCGAGGTCGCCCCCCACAACGAATGCCCCTGCCGCGACAACCGCGAAATGGGCCTCTTCTGCCACCACGCCGCCGCCCTCTGCCTCGACCAGCTCCGCGTCCTGAACGACCCCGTCCGCCGCTCCAAACTCGAGGCCGAACGACGTAAAGCCGAACGAGCCGCTCGCCACACCGACGACGAGTACCTCACCCGCGTCCCCCCCGGCACCAAAGGCGCCACCCCCGTCAATCTCCGCATCGAGTTCCCCGCCGACATCCGCTCCCGCTGGTGGGAACAAACTGTTCCCATTCGCCCCCTCATCGAGCACAACGGCCGCCGCGAATCCATCCGCAACGTCAAACCCGGCATCCCCCTCGCCCTCTCCGAGGCCGAGGACAACCTCCTCTTCGTGCTCGAGGACATCGCCGGCGGCCCCGTTCCCGAAACTCTCGACCTCGGCCCCGCCGACCTTGCCAACCTCTTCGGCCTCCTCGCCGGCATGCCCGTCTGGTTCGGCGACCGCCCCGGCGCCGTCAAACGCGGCAAACTCTGGTCCGCCGCCCGCGTCGAACTCGACGAAGACAATGGCCAGGTCATCCTCGACATCGAGGTCAAGCCCCCCGAAGGCCTCGAACACGTCCCCCCTGCCTTCTGGGCCCGCGGCCGCCAAGCCTGGGCCCTCCTCGGCGACCTCCTGTTCCCCCTCGACAAACCCCTGCCCGAGTTCCTCCACCTCCTCTACCGCGAACCCACGCGCCACACCCGCGAACAGGTCCCCCGCTTCATCCTCCGCGAACTCGACCTCCTCCGGAGCCACGTCGAAGTCCATTGCGACGTGGACCCCGACTGCTTCGTCTTCCTCCCTGACACCCCACGCTTCCGCCTCGAAGTCCGCGGCTCCCCCGCCAGCCTCTCCGCCACCCTCTTCGCTCAGTACGACCTCCTGGAATGGATCGCCAACGACCCCGGCAACAGCGAATACTCCGCACGCCCCGACCCCGACAACCTCCTCGTCTACCACACCCGCAACTTCGACGCCGAACGCGCCGCTCTCGACTCCCTCCGCGTCCTCGGCTTCGGAGGCGAACGGGGCGACCGCATGGAGGGCATCGTCGGCCACTCCAGCGTCATGACCTTCTGCGCCTCCGGCATCCCCACCCTCCGCCGCCGCGGCTGGCGCGTCGATCTCAACGGCCGCATCTCCGAGGAAATCGAACGCGCCGACCTCCTCGTGCCCGTCGTCCACGTCGTTGACGACCCCTCCGGCTGGTTCGATGTCGACTGCGCCTTCGAGACCCGTGAGGGCGAAAGCCTCCGGCTCGACGAAGTCCGCCAGGCCATCGCCTCCGGCAACGCCCACGTGCGCAAAGGCGACCGGCTCCTGCTGTTCGACCGCGACGCCGTCCGCCAACTGTTCGAGCTCTTCGATGACTGCGGCACCCGCAGCGGCCCCGGCGCAAAAGTCCGCATGTCCTCGGTCCATGGCGCCTTCCTCAAATCCACCCTCGACACCCTCGACGGCATTGATGTCGAGGCCGCACCCGCTTGGCTCCGCCGCGTCGAGGCCCAAAACCAGCCAGCCCGCCTCGAACCCGTCACCCCCTCCCCTGCCCTCCGCGCCAATCTCCGCCCCTACCAGCACGAGGGCCTCAACTGGCTCCGCTTCCTTGAAGCCGGCCGCTTCGCGGGCATTCTGGCCGACGAAATGGGCCTCGGGAAGACCCTGCAAACCCTCGCCTGGCTCCAGCTCGAGCGCGACGACCCCGCCCTCCGCGGCCAACCCGCCCTCATCGTCTGCCCCACCAGCCTCGTCGACAACTGGATCGAGGAGGGCGGCCGCTTCACCCCCAACCTGCGCTTCGTCAACCTCACCGGCTCCCCCGCCCAGCGCGAACGCGCCTGGAAGGACGAGGCCCCCAACGCCCACGTCTGGGTCACCAGCTACGCCGTCCTCCAGCGCGACATCGAATCCTACGCCAACGCCCCCCTCTCCGCCGTCGTCCTCGACGAGGCCCAGCACATCAAAAACCGGGAAACCCAGAACGCCAAGGCCGTCAAACGCCTCAACGCCGGCTCCAAACTCGTGCTCACCGGCACCCCCGTCGAAAACAGCGTCTCCGACCTCTGGTCCATCATGGACTTCCTCATGCCCGGCTACCTCGGCACCCACGAGAAATTCCGCTTCCGCTACGAGTCCCCCATCAAAGCCGGGGGCCCAGAGGCCGTCGAGGCGCAGAACCGTCTCCGCAAAAAACTCCAACCCTTCCTCCTCCGCCGCCTCAAACGCGACGTCGCCAAGGACCTCCCCCCCAAGATCGAAAAGGTCGCCTGGTGCCGCATGACCGCCGACCAGCGCCTCGTTTATCAGGAACTCCTCCGCAAATCCCAGCAGAAGATCGAGAACCTCGTCGCCAGCCAGGGCTTCCAACGCTCCCGCATGGAAGTCCTCAAAGTCCTCCTCCAACTCCGCCAAGCCTGCTGCCACCTCGACCTCCTCAAACTCCCCGGCGTCCAAAGCCAGGCCCCCTCCGGCAAACTCGACCTCTTCCGCGAAATGGTGCTCGAGGCCATCGACGGCGGCCACCGCGTCCTCGTCTTCAGCCAGTTCACCTCCATGCTCGCCATCCTCAAACGCGAACTCGAATCCCTCGAACTCACCTACTGCTACCTCGACGGCTCCACCACCAACCGCATGGACGTCGTCCGCCGCTTCCAGGGCGACACCTCCATCCCCCTCTTCCTCATCAGCCTCAAGGCCGGCGGCACCGGCCTCAACCTCACCGGAGCCGACACCGTCATTCACTACGACCCCTGGTGGAACCCCGCCGTGGAAAACCAAGCCACCGACCGCGCCTACCGCATCGGCCAGCAACGCAACGTCTACAGCCTCAAACTCATCACCCGCGACAGCGTAGAGGAAAAAGTCCTCGCCCTGCAACAGCGCAAACAAAAAGTCATCGACGCCACCCTCGACAGCGACAGTCAGCTCCTCCAGTCCCTCGAGTGGGACGACGTCCAGGAACTCCTGCGCATCTGAACCTGGGACCGCAGGCCTCCGCCCCACATCCCCACTCCTCAACCGCCCGGCAAAACACCAGGCTTGCCTTCGACGCGTCACACCCATGCCCCCCCACCACCACCAACACCCCCCATGGGCAGGTTCCCACCCACCCCCCTTCCTTCCGCGACCACTCCACCCTCAGACTTCCTGATCTCGATGGGTATTTCGGGGTGAATCCAGGAAACTGATTTTGGCACGAACGCAGGGTTGCGAAGCGGAATTCAAGCCCCAAAGGGGCGAACGCATACCAGCCCGGTGCCGTGCGCCGGGTTCGCGGTGATCACTAACCAGGCGCGGTCTGAAGGACCTCCGAATAACGCGCCACCCAAACCTTCCCGCAAAGCCGCCAGATATGCGGCGGTCCTTCAAACCGCATGCCGAATTCATTTCCGCAGACCCCGCGCGTGGCGCGGGGCTAGTATGGCGGCCACCCCTTCAGGGTTTGAAGGCGGATCCGGAAACGGTGCCAAAGCAAATTTCTTCGGGATCAGGAAGTCCGACCCTCTTCACATCACGGTCTGTTGTTTCCATGCCCCCTCTCCCCCTGGGCCTTTTCTCGCAGATTCCCCCACTCTCGGATGTAGGTTTCCTGTTCCAACGTCTCCGGGATCTGCTCACCATTCCTGGCGGCACGGGAGTGCGACCACACTTCACGCAGCTGGTCCAGGGCCGCCTCGCCAGTAAGACCGTGCCGCACGAGCCAGCATCCGATGACCGTTCCGGTTCTGCCCCGACCGCTGCGACAATGCAAATAGAGGCTCCGGTTGTTTTTCAGGACCTTGTCAATTTGATCGAGGATGCGCCGCATGTGTCCGGGATGAACCGGAACGCCCATGCTGGGTATGGGGAAGGCGTGACACTCGATACCGGGTTTCAGATGCTCGATGTAGGAAGGTTTCTCCCCCGCGCTCACATCTATAAAAACATCGATCTTCAGCTCCGCCAGACTGTTCAGGACCGACCGTGTCATGTCCGGGTATTTACAGGGATGAATGCCCGCGAGCCAGCGGGTTTCCTTCACCCAATAACTTTGGAAGGGAGGAAGAGGCGTCATGCAGCCGGCTTTCTTTCAGGGGACGTGGCCGGCAATGGCGCGCACGGCGGCACCCGTGCGGTCAATTCCCGCGCTGCAATGAATCAACAAAGGGGGCGTCGCCTGTTTCGCGATGGCCAAAATCTCCTCCGTCTCGTCCGCGTTCAGGGGCGGGTGTTTGTGGTCGGCCACGGGAAGGTGATGCACCTCGAATCCCGCCCTCCGATACGTTTCCAACAACCCACCGGGCACGAGTTCGTAATAGGCGAGCTGCCGCTGATCCAGAAGACAGAGTATGGACCTGATTCCCGCATCCTTCCACTCCTGGATACGGTCCGCCACCTCTCCCGCGTGCACCAGATGGGAGGGGTAACCCGGACGCTCGTCCCGGTAGAGTCGTTGGGGGATAACTTCTTTGAACATGGCACCTCCGGGGTTTGAAAGGAATGAACCTCTCATCATAGGAGGTTATTTAGGGAAACACTAGGGGTGATCTGAAAGTTTCTGTATTTCACCCCTTGAGTTTCCGGAAATTCTCTGGGCATACTCCCTTCAACCCAAACCAAAGGACCGCACGTGAGAGAACTGGCCGCGAAGATACTTGGAATGGAAGGGAACGGGTCGAACGATCTGATCCCGCTCCGTGCGGGTGTGCGAAGCGTGGCCCTCATCGCCACTCCGGAGGGCTCGGGACACCGCTTTGCCGATCGCAGCGCCAGGGTGGTCCTGAAACTGTTCAAGGGAGACGGACTGTCCGAGGGCGGCAGAGCCTATTTGACCTTCCATCAGGAACATTTCGGACGTTGTCCGCGCCTGGGAACCCTGCCGCTCTTACAACAAAGCCTGGAGGCGGGCCGCTGGGACAACCGGCATCCCTACGCCGTGCTGTCGTTCACGGAGGGCCACGAACTGCGCGACGCCCTGGAGACACCTCTGCCATCTGAAAAACTTCCCGGAATGCTGGAGGATTTCCTGCTGGGCCTGTGGGTTCCCCTTTGGTCGGCGGGGCTCCGCTTCAAGGACCTGCACCCGGGGAACCTCGTTCTGTCTCCGGATTACCACCTGCACATGATCGATGCCGAGATGATGCGGAAGAGTCTCGCGGAACACCTCGCCACCCCACATACTTGGACGCTGCGGGACATCCATGAGGCAAAGGGATTGCGCCGAATGGCCCGTGTACTATCGGAAATGATCTCCGCCTGCGGCCTCCGCAGTTCCAAGGCGCGCGTGCAGGCCTCGCTGGAGGAGTGCGCTGTGTCCGCGACACTGCATCTGCTGGGTCGCGGCAACCCCACCGCGGAGGAAGAGGCTGTCGTCGCCTGCCGCAAGTGGATTGCCGGCGTTTTCGGAGGAAGAATATGAGAGTCTACGCGCACGGATTCCTACCGTGGAACATCGGGGTCTCCGTCGAGCCCGGCTGTGCCTTACACGTCAAAAAGCGGATCGAGTCCGACTGGAAGGAGAAACTTCGCGCACCCAAGGGGACCGACGCATTTCCCGACGAAATCATGGCCGGGATCGCTGCGATTCCGGGCGTGCGGAGTCTGCACCACACCGGGCCCCAGTCAAGCCTGCTGATCCCGTTGCGGATGCTGCGGGGCCTTCTTCCCAAATCGGAGGTCGTGTTCTCCGCAGTACTTGGCACCGGGCCGGTGGCGGAAGGGCTGAGCAGCCGTATTGCCGACATGGGAATTGTTTTGTCACCCTCCTCCACAAGGACGGAGGGCGACAGCCCCCTTGAATTCTCCATCCGCGATGGACGGACGGAGTCGGAAACCCTGAGGCTTTATCCCCTCTCGCGCAAACGCTACGCCGATGCCACGCCTATGCCGGATCCGCTGCCGGATCTTTTCCTCACAAATCGCTGCAATGTGGGGATCAGTCGCCTCGCCCGGGCCGTGAAAGAAGCGGGCGGCACCGTCTGCCTGCGCCCCCGCGAATTTGGAAAACACGACAGCGCCCAAACGCTGGTACAGGACCTGTTACCCTACGCGGAACAGCTTGTCCTCAGCACGCGGAGCGGTGCATTGCGGGACGTTGCAAACGCCTTGGGCCTGCGCGTAGGCGGGGCCCTGCGGGACATGCCCTTGCGGGCGCTCGGAGACGCCGTTTTCCGCGTCATGCGGAGCCCCAGTCCCGTGCTGCTGCTCACCGAATATGGGTCGAACACCGTCGTCCTGCTGCGCCCAAACCAGGAACCCCTCATCGGAGGACCTGACGGATGCATCGACGGAAACTCCTCCTGCGCCGCCCGACTGCATGGCGCGGCCGCCGCCCTTCTCCGAACCTCGGAAACCCCAGTAGACCCCATTTCCGAATTCCGGAATCTGCTCGAAAAAACCTTCAAAGGCATGCACCGGCATCCATGGGGATATCCCGGAGAGGAGACTCCGCATGGAGCCCCCTGACGACTTGCCACAAGGCTTCGTTTACATGGCCACCAAGGCCGCACGTTTTCTGGAGAAAGGCGCGGACGAATACCGCAAGGGCGATGCACTAGGCATGCCCCCCGAAACCATGAGCGAACATCAAGTGCAGGACCTCACCCGCGCAATGGATCAGATCCGCAACTTCCGCGGATACCGCAAGGACATTCCCCTCGAAAACATCCCCATCGCCACACAACACGACCTCGCCGCCACCCTGCATTTCCGCATCCTCCGCCAACAGATCGTTCAACACCACAACAACTGCTTCCTCGACAAACTCACCCTCCAACACCCCGTGTTCCGCTACACCCTCGAACTTTTTGCTTTATCGGGGGATTAGAGATTGATTGTCACATGCGTGTCGTTGTATTTATTAACCCCTCAACCTCTCCGCCAAGGAAATCCAATGAGTTATCTCGTGAAAGACATGCGTGCCTGGGTAAGAAACGATGTTCCAAAGGAGTTCCTGTCACCGGGATGGTACACGTGGTGGGCGGATGAAAAAACCTGCCGAAAACTTTTGGGGGATCACTTCAAACACTTGTGGCCATTGATGACCGAAGGGTCAGATGACTGTAAAGATAAGAAATTGGTTTATGTAGGAATTACAACGAAAGGGGATCTTTGGAAACGGGTAGGCAAGTGGCACATCCTAGAAAAGCATACTCATTCTAAAGTTCGTCGCAAAACACTTTCAACTTTAAGGCAGAGCCTCTGCAGCCTGTTAGGGGACGACTGGATGGATGCAACCACTTGTAATCAGGTTCAGGACCTTATGCGTGTTGAGATTCACCCCATCCAACTGCCATTTCGAGACTCACGCCTTAATGAAAAAACTGACCACATTGAGAGGCAAATGATGAACGATCATGTTCTTCCTCTCAATATCCAAAAAAACAACAACCCCACAGTCCGTGTATTCAAGATATATCTAAAGGCACGCCGTAAAGCCACCCGACTTGCAACCCTCGACCGCCTCGGAGTCAATCCATGATAATTATAATCCCCTGCTCGGGGCAAAAAAACCTGACCCCACCAACGATCTTCAATAAACGTGAAATACACTTCCAAGCAGTGGAAATCGCCGAAAAAAACATTTTCACTCCTTGGAGTGTAGTCCCAGGCGCTCGGAACAAAACATTTATCGACCTGATCCAGGAAGAAGACCTGAATGCCTTTTCTCCTGCATCGCTGTGCCCTGCTGGAGAACTTTACGCCCCGGGGGTATATGGGGATGTCCGCAAATGGTGCAGCGACCATGGACACTCGCTCTACATCCTTTCCGCAGGCTGGGGGTTGGTGGCCGCCGAAACCCGAATTCCCGTTTACGACGTGACCTTCTCAAACGCGGCTCCAAGTAGCGCTCGGATTACCGTGCGTAATAGAAGCATTTGTCCCGCTATTCAACAATGTGCAGATGTGAATGCCCTAACCCATCTGTTCCTGCCTGCAAAATACCTTGAATACTACATGTCATTATCAGGGAGACCCGAGAATGAATTTGTCCACTGGGGGGAGAATCTCGGGGCTGAGCTTTTGGACCAGCTGAAGATCCCTGAAGACCATCAGGTATTCGAGAACGTGAACCGCGCCAAGACAAACTGGCATTACAATGCGATACGCGGCTTCATAGGCCCGTAACTATATACATTCAGATAGAATCCCGAGACTATCTTTACAACATACTTAATTGATTAACTTACGATAGCAAACCTAAAATCAGGACATCACATGAACATATTTCATACCACTTCTATAAACAAATTAATAAAACATAGGACAGTGAGGATAGCGCTGTCATTTCTGGTATTGCAGATTTCGTGGGGGGGAGAGACTGCCGAAGACTTGCCTTTACCTATAGCCGGAATGAGGGAAGAAATTGAAGAGGTGCTAAAATCTCAAGGTTGGGTCGAAGGGCCGAACCGTGTTCAGGGCTCTATAATCTTTGTAGCGACCGGTATAGGAGTGGTACACAAAGGGCCAGGCGTCAAAGGCCATAATGACTCACGGAATGCAGCTTTTGACAAAGCGATGTTGAGAGCTAAGCAGTTCATGGCTGAATTCATGGGCGAGAAGATTGCCACACAATCAGTGCTTTCCTACAGCGAGGGTACCGGGACACAAACTCTTCTCGAGATGGGAATACCACAGACGCTCGCAGAAAAGGTCCATGCCCTGGCACACGCCAAACTGGATTCAATGTTGGCCGATCACGGGGTGGTCGAACCACGAAGAGTTCAACAGAATGATCTCATGAAACTTGCCACTTCTTCCGAGGAATACAAAAGACTGACCCTCCAGTTTGCCGAGGCCATGCTTGTCGGATGTCAACTGTATCAAGTGATTGAAAACTACACGTCAACAGGAGAGGGGCAAATGGGAGTCATTTTAGTCCATAGTCCTAGATTAGCGGAAATGGCATATGCCATGGTAACTGGAGGAGATATGCCGCGTGCGGAACCTAAAGCCCCCCTTATAGACCAGCTACCGCAAGAACCCTCAAATTTATTGCGAAACTTAGGGGTTAGCCAGAGAATCAATGAAAAGGGGGAATATGTTCTAGTCTCCTTTGGTCAAGCTACGTCAATAACATCCAGTTCGCAGAGCCAGTTGATGGCGGAACGCAAGGCCCGGATGCAGTCAATGGGGCAGTTACGCAGTTTTGCTGGTGAATCCGTGTCCATTATGACATCATTGCTGGAATCGGAAACCGTGTACGAATTTGAAATGCAGCAAAAAACCCGCCAGCAAGGTGGGGGAATTGCCGAGGTGGTTCAGACTCATGCGGGAGCTCTGCAAATAGAGGGCGCCCAAATTTTGAGGCGTTGGCAGTTCGTCAATCCGGACTCGGGAGAACAAGTGATTGGAGTGGTTATGACCTGGTCGCCACAACAACGTGATCAAGTGCGAAAGGTACGCGACGCCATATTGAGTCAGGAACGAACGGAAAATACTCCTGGACATGCCCCAAAAAATAATGGTTCGAGGTTTTCCTCGGAGAGCAACACCCATAAAGGGATAAATGGTGATCCCGATGCATTTTAAATTAGAAATCGTAAATACAGTAAATCGAAAATGCAATACTATGAAGTTCATTCGTAATTTTCTTCACGCACTGAATGTGTTCACGCTCTTTGTTCCTTTTCTTGTTTTGGGGTGTGCTCATCAGTCAGGTGGCATGGAAAAAACAAGTGCGGTGAGAGACATACATATTACTAAGCAAGCAAACAGGTATATCCTTGGTTCTGACGGAAAAGTCGTTGCGGAAATTGTTAGGGTCGAAGCCCTTGGAGCCACTCTTGACGAGGCGAAAAGAAACGCCTTTTTCCTTGCGGTACAACAGGTGGTCGGAACACTGGTCGATGCTGTACGGGTTGTTGAAGACGACACAATCAGCTTGAACCGGATCCTGACCGCGAGTGATGGATTTGTAGAGGAATACGATCTTGTAACCCAAGAGGTGGTAACAGGCGGTGCCTTCAGGGTTGAGATCCTCGCAAAAGTGAGGCGTGGGTTGCTGAGCGAGCAGTTGCTTATGTCCAATATCCCAGTGTCGGAGGAGGTAATAGGTGAGAATCTATTTGCTAAGGCCTTGACTCAACAAACCACTATGCAAGAAGCAGGTGAAATTCTACAAAGTCTTCTTCATAAGGATCCACGTAATTTCGATGTAAAGATCATTAAGCCCTTAGAGGTGATCGACGTCGGGCAACTCAGTCATGAGGAGTTGAGAATATCACAGACCTGGGTGAGCTGTGAGCTGGAAATCAAACTAAACGACACATATTATCGTGAGGTCTTTATTCCAAAACTATTAAGGCTGCTTGACTTAATATCCGGTCCCAGACAAATCGTCTTTTCACAAAAAGCAACCCCTGACATAAAAATGAATTTTACAGAGTCTGGCTATAGTGAGATATTCCGGGATAATCGGAGCAGGCATCGTATTTTGACATTTTACAATGTAACACCAGCTGCAGAAGCCATATCTTTTCGTGAAGTCTTCTTTGAATCTATTTCCCGAAAAGCTAAAGGCTTTTTAACCGTAAAGGACGAAGGAGTTTTTATATTTGTTAAAAACATCGACGGAAATGATATAATATATTATTACAAAATCTCACCATTTATCTCTAATATATTTAAAGATAAATCCACAAAACTACGTAACGGTAGAGATAATAGGTATAATATGTTTGCAAAAAGATTTGGACTTCCATGCAGGATATCCTTCATTTCTGATGGGCGAATTATATATAAACATAGCTTTGAAGTTCAATACACTTATTCTTGGTTATACAGTAACAAATTTAGCAGTCAAAAGCTTGATCTAAACGGGGGACCGGATGGATTGTACAATTGGGTGATTACGCCATATTTCATTGATGATGGTGAAAATGAAATGACACGTTATTTTTTACCATTTGGCAAGTTTACTCGTTATGCAGCATCTGGAGCCGACACCCACGATTTTGTCTCATTGAGAGGAGAAATCAAGATACCACTAACATCTAGGGATATGTTAAAAAAAGTCGACAGCATCAAAGCACAAGCAGGTTTCGATCCTGATGACGGAATTAAAAATCGTTGATATCTGTTCTGATACCAGTTTCCTTTTTTACGAAATCGACAAACCTCTTGATTATCGGCTTGCTGCACTTTAAGGTTTTGCATTTTCGAATAATACCTCCTCCCGCACACACACACCACCCTTAACTATACCCCTCTTGTTTACCTCAATTTTTTTTGTAAGATTATGAAATTCTCGTATATGTTGGTTTCTTTAATCCTCATTCAGTCCCAATTGTTGCAGGGCTCTGAAAGGGATTTCACTATTGAATTGGATGTTCGAGTTTCCAGCGCATCCTTTTACGTTATTAATGAAATTATTTATGTTGTTGGAGTGGGGGTGTGTGCGACAGTACCAACAGCAAATGCGGAAGAACAAGTTAGGCGCTCACAGGTTTCCCGCAGCAATGCCCTTGCTGAGGTAGCGATGTTGCTTAAGAATCAAGTTACCATTCAAAAAAAGTTAACTAGCTTGGAGATCGATGACATGAATATTGAAAATTTAAGCTTAAAGATCACTGAAAAATCTCAAATAATTTTGAGAGGTTTTAAAGATCATTCCAGCGGTACGTCTGCTGATGAAACCCGATATTACACTGTGATTATCAGTGAAATTTCTTTATAATTGAATTTACTGCGTATGCACTTGACTCCACCTACCCCCACCCGTTGTGCTCCACGAGCATTT
>CAYLNG010000006.1:0-137976 GCA_964385155.1 uncultured Verrucomicrobiota bacterium | reverse complement strand
GAGATCACGGTTTGGAATCGGGGCGCGGTAGCAGCCCGAGGCGGCGGGCCTGGCTGCGGCGGTGGAAACGCATGCTGCACAGGACCCCGGGTCCGGGGAAGGGGGTGGACAGCGGGGGGGGGGAATCTAGCGGCGGGGATGCGCTGGGTCAATGGCTTTTTGGGGGGGATCGGAGGTGAGGGGGGCCTGGGAGTCGAGGACCGAGAGAAGGAAGGCCGCCTTGTCCCATTCCGAGCTGCGGCGGAACTCTTCGAGGCGGCGTGCGTGGAGGGTGAGTTGCCAGAGGGTGGATTCGTGGTCGCCGCGTTGTTCGGCGGGCAGGAGACGGCAGCGGGCTTCAAGGGAATCGATACGGGCGAGGATGGCGGCCCGGCGGAGGAGGAGGATCAGGTCGCGAAGTGCGGATTCCGGCTGGGAGGCCTCCGTGTCAAGCTTCAGCTGGGAACGTGCGATGAGGGCGAAGAGGGTCGAGGCCGCCGGGTGCTCCCGTAGGTGGTCGAGGATTGCCGTGGTTGTGGGGATCGGGGCTTCGTAAAGGGCCTGCAGTGCGGTTGCGGCGTCGGGGTGACGGAGGTGGTCCGGACGCAGGTGTTTTTTGCAGAAGGGAATTCCCTCGGGCCAGGCCAGAAGCACTTCAAGCAGGAGCCGTTCGGCCGCCGGAGCCGTGTCGGGGGGGGGGGCGAGTGGGCGTGGGGGGGAGGAAGGCGAGGGCCGGAGAGTGGGGGGCGGCGGAGTGGGTGGGGGGCGCGGGGAGGCGGTGAGGGTTTGCGAAAGGTCGGTGCGGAGTGCCTGTTCGCTGAGGCCGAGCGAGGTGGAGGCCTGTCGGAGCATTTGCTCGCGGTGCACGGCCTCCGGTGCCTGCGAAATGGTTTTCATCACCTCCCGGGCCACCCGAAGCCGGCTCGTCTCGGTCACAACCCCCTCCTGATGGATCAAGGTCCTGACCTGGAAAAGGATGAAAGGTTCGGAGGCCTCCAGGATGGAGCGGAGGGCGCCGGCCCCTTGGTTCCGCACCAGACTGTCGGGATCTTCGCCGGGTGGAAGGGAGGCGACAGATACGATGAGTCCACTGCCGAGCAGGGCCTCCGCGCTTCGCAGGGCCGCCTTCACTCCCGCCGTGTCCGCGTCGAGCATCAAGGTCACCTCGTCCGCGTAGCGTTTCAGAATGCGTGCATGTTCCTCGGTGATCGCGGTTCCCTGTGCGGCGATGGCGTGGAGAATCCCGGCCTCGTGGCATCGGATTACGTCCAGTTGCCCCTCGCAGAGCACCGCATGGCGCGCGGTGGCGATGGGCTGGCGGGCCCGGTGGATGCCGTACAGCACCCTCGATTTCTTGAAAAGGAGGGTCTCCGGGCTGTTAACGTACTTGGCCTTGCTGTCGCCCGGTTGCAGGATCCGGCCACTGAAGCCGATGACGCGGCCCTGCTCGTCACTGATGGGGAACATCAGGCGGTCGCGGAAGCGGTCGTAGAATTTTCCGGAGGTTTCGTCCTCCCGGATCCCGAAGAGGCCGCTGGCCTCGATTTCCTCGGAGGAGAACCCCCATTCATGCGCTTGGGCGAGGAGCGTGTCGAAAGATTTTGGGGCGTATCCGATGCGGAAGTCCCTGAGACTGGATGCCGGAATTCCCCTGGAATGGGTGTACGCGAGCGCGTGGGCACCATTGGGAGAGCGGAGGCATGCCTCGAAGAACACCGTGGCCTGTTCGTGCAGGGCGAAGAGGCGGTCTTTTTTGGGGCCTGTTTGGCCGCGGCTGCCGTCGAGCTCGAAGGGGACCCCGACCTGTGTGGCAAGGCGTTCGAGGGCCCCCATGAAGTCGAGGTGCTCCTGTTCCATGACGAAGCGGAAGACGTCCCCTCCCGCGCCGCAGCCAAAACAGTGGTAGGTCTGCTTCTTGGGATCCACGTGGAAGGAAGGGGTCTTCTCATTGTGGAAAGGACAGAGGCCCTTGTGCGAGGAGCCCGCTTTTTGCAGCCGGACATGGCGGCCGATGACATCGATGATGTCGGCGCGTGCGCGGACTTCCTCCTTGAGAGCTTCAAGGTCCATGGGAGGGGGGCGCCGGGGTGGGCGGAAGAGAGGAGGAGGAGGAGGAGGCGCCGGACGGTGTGTGGGGGCGCCAGCGCCGCAGCAGGGCGGGAAAAGCGATCTGGGTGGCGCGTCCGAAGGCACTGCGTTCAATCAGGTGAGTGCGCAGGGATTCGATCTGGACCAGGCTGGCGCCCATCAGGAGAAGGCAGAGAAACACCAGAACCTTTGCGGCACCCAGGAAGGCCCCTAGCGGGCGCTCCGCCTGGTCCGGGACGGCTTTTTCGAAAAGGGAGCGAAGCAGCCAGGTGACGAGGGTCCAGGCCGCAAAAAACAGCAGGGCCAGGAGGACATAGGAAAGGGCCCGGGATCCGTATGCGTTTTCGATGCGGGTGTGTTGAAGCAGGAAGTCGCCGACCGGCCGGTGAAAGCGCCACGCGCCCAGGAAGGTGAGGAAGGTGCCCACGGTTGCCGCGATCTCGCCCGATGCGCCGCGGATGGCGCCCCGGACGAGGCCGAACAAAAGGAGCAGGGCGTACACGAGGTCGGCCACCCCGAAGGGGGTGTCCTCACGTAGGAGATATTCGAAGAACCCACTCACGGAAGGATCAGGTGAGTTTGATTTTCACCCGGCCGGGGGAAGGGGGGGAGGACGGGGGTGGGGAAGGGGAAACGGACTCGGGGAAGGGCGTCGGGGAGGGGGGAGAGGGACGCACGGCAGGCCCCCCCGCTTCCGGGGGTGGGGGTTGGTTGCGAAGGCGGATGAGCTTGTCGTTCAGGTTGCGGTAGGACCGGGTGAGATCTCCATGGGCTTGTTCCAGGCGGGTGAGCTGCCGCAGGGTTTCCTGCTGGGCGGTCTCCGACTGTTCCCGCGCTAAAGCACGGTCGCGCCGCTCCGCCTCCAGTTCCCTTTCCAGTTCGAGGACGCGCATCCTGGCCGAATCGACCTGCTCGGCGCGTAGTTCCAGGGACTCGAGGACACGGTCGAGTTGTACCCGGAGTTCGGCATAAGCGTTGCGGAGATCGGGGTCGCCCCCTTGGGGAGCCGTGGAGCGGGTAGCTGTTACCATTTCCTCCAGCTGTCCGCGGCGACGCTCAAGGGCCTTGATCCGATCGGAGGCCTTGCGTTGCCAGGAACGCAGCTCGTCGTTCTGCTTCTGGAGTTCGGTTTCGCGCGAGCGGTTGCGCTCCATCTCGTCCTCGTAGAGTCGTTTCCATCTGCTGGCTTCGCGCTGGTGGTGGTCGCGCGCGCGGATGAGTTCAAGGGAGGGCGTGTCACCGGAGGCGTTCAGGTCGCGGAAGCGGGCCAGACGTTCCTCAAGGATGCGCGTCTGGATGAGCAGGGCGGAGCAGAGAGCGTCGACCACCTGGTAGGTTTCGCCGGTGAGGAGGTTTTCGACCTGCCAAAAGGGGTCGATGGCCCCCTCTTCGACTTCTCCCCGGAGGGCCAGAATGTGGCAGGGGTAGAAGCGGTTGCCCTTTGGGTCGACCACTTGCCAGTCGAGTTCGAGTTCCGGCAGGGAGGATGCCGGACTCCAAGGGCCTTCTGGTCCCCCAGAAACGAGGGCTTCCCCGTTGAGGGCCCCTGTAGCGGCCCAATGCTGGAGGGTGGAAAGGGGGTGAGGGCCGTGCCGCTCGCCGTCGATCAGGGTGAACCAGGTGGAGTGGGGATCCATGTGACCGGCTTTCTTACTTCAGCGGGGAATAACGAGACGTTGGCCGGCCCGAAGGTTGTTGGGGTTGCTGATGCCGTTCGCATCGATCAAGGCTCGGGTGGAGACGCCGTAGCGTGCAGCAATGACGCTGAGGGTTTCGCCGGGCTGGACTTCGTGGGAGGCCCCGGAGGCGGCGTGGGAGGCGGAGGGACGGGACATCAGTTCGGCCATGCGGCGGCTGAGGGTGTCAATGATCTCCTCGCGGTCCTTCTGGCGTTTTTGGTCGAGCTCCCGCAGGGCGCCCTCCAGGCGGGAGACGCGTTGGTCGAGTGCTTGCAAATCCCGTGCCTGGGCGCGCGCAGACTCCTCCCGAACGGAGCGGATTTCCCGTTGGAGCTCTTCGAGGCGGGATTCGGTGTCCATCAGGCTCGTCTGGGTACGCTGGTTGTATTCGTCGAGAAGCCTTCTCTGTTCTCGGTCGCGGAGCATCTGCTGTTGTTGCTCGCGCTGGAGCTCCTCCTCGCGTGGGGCGATGCAGGCGGTCAGGAAAAGGAGGGGTAGGGTGGCGAAAAGGAGGCGGGACATGGCAAACTCCGGTTGCAGTGGGAATGGCGCCCCGGGCAGGGTTCGAACCTGCGACCTGCGGATTAGAAGTCCGCTGCTCTGTCCAGCTGAGCTACCGGGGCCTGTGCTTGGACTCTTATGTATTGAATCCGACGGCCACGCAATCTTAAAGCGGATGCAGATGCGGACCCGTCCGTGAACCGGCACGGGAGGGGCACAAACGGCCGGCGATCGGTGTGGCGGATCCGGTGGGTGCGACACCCGGGAGGGAAAGCGGCTCCAACCGTGGCCCTCCTGGTGCCGGAAGGCCAGGGAACCGATCATCCCTGATCCCAGGGGCTCCTCCCATAAAAAAAACGACGCCAGCGGGTGGCGTCGTTTGGAGTCGGATGGAATTTCCTCAGCCGAGTTTGGCTTTTTGGCTCTCGAGCTTGGAGATTTCCCGGTCGATTTTCTTCATGTCGGCGGCTTTCGCAGCGTCCATGAGGGTGTTGCAGTAGGTGGAAATCTTCAGCAGGTCGGCGGAGCTGAGTTGCTTGTAGGTTTTCTTGCTGAGAAGAATGGCGTGAAGCTTGTCATCGACGACGACGTCGACCTTCTTCGCGCGGCCCGGCTTGCGGCCGACGGCGGCCTTTTTCTTGCGGCCGGGTTTTGCGGATTTGGCCTTGGTAGATTTGGTGGCGGGGCCATACGCGAATTCGCCGGCGGCGTTGCGGATGTAATTGCCTTTGTCATCCTTCGCCCAAGCGGAGCCGGAGGGGGGGCGGCCGGGGCGTTTGACGTTCTTGACCTTCTTGTACTTGTAGTTGTCCATGTAATTTCTCGTTGGATGCGGTTGGCGGCCTGTGGGCCGAATTATTTCTAGAGAGATTTGACTCCTGTGCAATCTGTTATTTGTTTTATAAATTCTTTCAAGAATAACATTTATTTATTTAATAATATGAGAATACTTCTGATCATGAATTCAAAATTGAGTTTGTTTGTTTTGTGGATGTCCGGATGGATGTCGGTTGTGGTGGCCGCGGATCAGGGGATGCGGATCTGGACGAACCGGGATGGCCGCACCCTCGAGGCCAAAGTGTTGTCGGTCATGCCAGGGAAGAGCGTGACGGTGATGACGCCGGCGGGGCGGAGCCATGTTCTGCCGTTGGATACGCTGAGCGATGCGGACCAAGCGTATCTGAAGACTTGGGGTGCGCAGGCGGCACGTGGAGGGACGGTCGGCAAGGGGAAGGCGGAATGGATGGAGGATTTTGCAGAGGCGCGGAGGCGTGCGGGCAGGGAGGGGCGGGCCGTTCTGATGTTGTTTACGGGCTCGGACTGGTGCCCGTATTGCATCCAGCTGGAGAAGAACGTGCTTTCAGGGAGAGAATTCGAGGGATTCGCCTCGGACAACCTCGTACTGATGCTGGTGGATTTTCCGAAGAGGAAAAAGATGGAGGAATCCCAGCTCCGGTCGAACCATGCGCTGGCGGCTCAATATAAGGTGAAAGGGTACCCGACCCTGGTGTTGGTGGATGAATCCGGGAAAGAACTTTCGCGTTTCGGATACGCGAAGGAAGACGCCGCCGCCTTCGTCGCGAAGGTGAAAGAAAAACTTCCGAAATAGGGGACGCATGGGACTTCCGCACACGTTCGGAATTCCATAGTGAAATACAAACGCATTCAGGGTTTCAGTTGCTTTTTCTCTGAAAATGGGAGGAGGGGCCTCCCGTTTTCGGGAGCTAAACCTAACGCAGGCTTAGCCCTCAACCGAAAAGAAGAGCCGGGATTTTGGGGTGATGTGAGCGTAACATCCACCGCGTGGCGGCTTCAGCGGCTGTGCGGAAGGAATCCTTGGTTCATTTCTCGCCTACACGTTTTTGAAAGTTATCCTCCTTCGGAAGATTCTAGAAACGCAAGGGACCGGGGCAACTGCCACAATTTCTTAGGCGTCAGGCTCTTGCGCAAATGACGCGAAAGACCGAAGGGGTGTTCCTCGGTTTCGCTCAAAGATCTTGCCTCAACATCCCCCGCCCATCCCCTTTTTTTTGGGGAAACGGACCCAATCCCAAGGGAGAGGGAAGGCGTTGTAGGGCGCTAGGCCCGTGGATGCCGTCCTCCGCCTTTGGGGGGTGGGGCGGAGGTCAGGATTCGAAGGTTTTGACGACGCCTTTGAGGGAGGCGACCATTCCGGCGACATTTGACAGGTCGGCCGGTACGATCATGGTGTTGTTTTCCTTGGCGAGTTTGCCGAATTCCTGGATGTATTGTTCGGCGATGCGCAGGTCCACCGCCTCCTTGCCGCCCGGGGCCTGGATCGTTTCGGCGATCTTCCGTATGCCCTCCGCGGTGGCGTTGGCGATCCGTTCGATCTCGAAGGCCCTTCCCTCCGCCTCGTTCATGCGGCGCTGGCGCTCCCCCTCCGATTCGGCAATGGCCTTCTGCCGTGATGCATCCGCCCGGTTGATGGTGGCCTGTTTTTCACCTTCGGATTCTGCGATCTGGGCGCGCTTCTCCCGCTCCGCACGCATCTGTTTCTCCATGGCGTCCTTGATGCTCTGGGGGGGGACGATGTTCTTGACCTCGTAGCGGGTGACCTTGAGGCCCCACGGTTCGGAGGCCTTGTCCACCGCGTCGACGATGTAGGAGTTGATGGTCTCCCGCTCCTCGAAGGTTTTGTCCAGGTCGAGGCGTCCGATGACAGAGCGCATGGTGGTCTGGGCAAGCTGGGTCGAGGCGAACTTGTAGTCGTTGATGCCGTAGGAGGCCAGCTTCGGGTCGGTCACCTGCATGTAGAGGATACCGTCAACCTCCACCGGGATGTTGTCGCGCGTGATGCAGGTCTGGGAGGGCACGTCGATGGCCTGTTCCTTCAGGGTGTGCTTGTAGGCCACCTTGTCGATGAAAGGAAGGAGTACATGGAGGCCGGCCTCGAGCGTGTGCTCGTATTTTCCGAGCCGTTCGATGATGAAGGCGGACTTCTGTGGAACGATGACAACGCTTTTGGCGAAGGCGATGACAACCGCTACGACAATGAGGAGGAAGATGAATTGGGGCATGGTGGTTGTGGTGAGGGTGGGGAGGGGAGGGTCAGGTGGAGATGGTTTCGACAGAGAGGGTCATGTTGTCGCGCGCCAGGATGCGCACGGTCGCGCCGGCGGGGATAGGGGCGGCCGCGCAGGCGCGCCAGGAAGTGCCGTGCAGTTCAACCTTGCCGGGAAGAGGCGGGGTGATCGGTTCGGTCACGGTGGCGAGTTTGCCGTTGAGTTCGGTGCTGTCGGGGGCGCTGTTGGACGTACCGGTGAAGAGCGGTTTGAGGAAGCGGCGGAGGGTGAGCAGCATGAGGATGGAGGAGGCGCAGAAGAGGAGGAGCTGCTGGTTGAAGGAGGGGGAGGCGAGCAGGCAAAGCAGGCCGGTAAGGAGGCCTCCGATGCCAAAGAAGAAGAGCAGGAAGGCGGGGGAGAGCATTTCCGCGCAGAGGAGGAGGAGGCCGACTGCGAACCAGAAGGTGGCGGGATGCAGGAGGGATTCAGGCATGGCGGGGAATTCCTAGGGTTGTTTGGTTTTTTTTGCGTCAAGGTGATGGAAAGGGCAAGCCGGAACAGCCCGGTAATTTGTGTGTCCAGAACCGTGGAAAAAGAGTAGGGAAGGGCCATGAGAACGCGAGTGGTTCCGGTGATCCTGTTTCTCCTGCTTTCCATGAGGGTGGTCGACGGTGCGGCGCTGACGCTGGGGACGGCCGTTGGGATGGCGGTTGACCACAACTTCGACCTTGCGGAGAAGCGGTTGAGGGCGGCAGCGCCCGCGTTGCAGGAGCAGATCGAGCGTGCGGCGTTCCGTTGGAAGGTGCGGCCGTTTTTCGGGGTGGAGACCTCGGAGGACGAGGTGGCGTTGAGCCGGGTGGGGTCTCGGGTGGAACGCCAGCTGGGTGGGGGAACGTTGTTGCAGGCACGAGGGGAGTGGATTGTGCGGGAGGAAGGGAGCGACGAACAGGCGGTTGATCTTACGTTGGAGCAGCCGTTGTTCCGTCGGCAGGGGGAGTTGTGGTCGATGAGGGGGGTGGCGGGGGCTGTGTACCAGCGGAGGGTGGCGGAGTGGAGCCTGCACCGGGAGACGGAGGCCCTGATCCTGCGGGTGGTGGAGCTGTACACGGACGTGCTGCGGCAGGAGCGGCGGGTGGAGGACGAACGGGGGGCGTTGGCCCGCGCCGGGGAGCTGGCGCGGCTTCTGGAGTTGAGGGAGCGGCAGGGCCGCGCGAATGGCGTGGAGGTGTTGGAGATGCGCCTCCTCCGTCAGGAGGCGGAACAGCGTCTGCGCCGTGCGGAGGAGCGGGTGTTGCGGTCCAGAGGGGATCTGGCGGAATTGCTGGGGATTTCGAGGGAACAGCTGCCGGACCTGGAGGCGGCGGAGGTGCCAGAGGTACCGGCGCGCACACGGTCGGAATGGCTGGAGGTGGCGCGGGGGAGGCGGACGGAATACGCGCAGGCGTTGGCGGCGTATGACGAGGCGCGGAGGCAGGTGGAGGTCCAGAGGCGCGAGTTGTATCCGGATGTGCGTCTGCTCGGGCGCTGGCGTCCTGTGGCGGAGGGAGGGGAGGAGGGCGCGTGGTTTGCGGGGGTAACGGGAGGACAGGAGTTGGATTTCGACCTGACGCGCATGCGGGTGGAGCGGGAGGAACTGCAGGCCCGTGCGGCGCTGATGGCGGTCACCTCGCTGGAGCTCCGCCTGTCGCGGGAGATGCGCCAGGCGGAGGACCGGCACCGTTTTGCAGCGGAAGAGCTTGCCTTGGCGGAGGGGCGTGGGCGCGTGGCGGCTGAACGTTTGCGGCTGGCGAGGAGCCTGTATGCGTTGGGGCGTGTGGATGCGACGCAGGTGCGACAGGCGGAGGAAGCGGGGGTGCGTGCAGAAGCCGAGGAGGTGGATGCCCGTGTGGAGGCGGTTCGGGCCGCTTATGGGTTCCTCCACAGCGCGGGGCTTTTGCTGGGCGGGGAGTAGAGCCGCCCCCACTTTGCCCGCTTCCAAACCGTGGGTGCACTTCGGTCCCACCGGCGGGAAGGGCGGCCTGGGCTCAGACGTTGAACAGGAAGTGGCAGACGTCGCCAGGGCGCATGACGTATTCTTTGCCCTCCACGCGGAGTTTGCCTGCCTCCTTGATCGCGTGTTCGGTCTTGTGGGCGACAAGGTCGTCGATGGAGTAGATATTGGCCCGGATGAAACCGCGTTCGAAGTCGCCGTGGATGACGCCGGCGGCCTGAGGGGCGGTGCAGCCATGGGGGATGGTCCATGCGCGGATCTCCTTGGGTCCGGCCGTGTAGTAGCTCTGGAGGCCCAGGAGGTGGTAGACGCCGCGGACGACCTTGTCGAGGGCGGGTTCGGCCATGCCGAGGGATTCGAGCATTTCACGGCGTTCGGCGGGGGGGAGTTCCGCGAGTTCGGACTCGATTTTGGCGCTGACGCGGATCACCTCCCCTTCACGTTCGGCGGCGTAGGCCTCGAGGCGGCGGGTTTGCTCGTTGCCTTTGTCGACCTCGTCCTCGTTGACATTGGCGACGTAGAGGACGCGTTTGGCGCTAAGCAGGGCGAGGCTTTTGAGAAGCCGGAGGTCGTCGGGGTCGCTGAGGCCGAGGCTGCGGACGGGTTTTCCTGCGGCGAGGCAGGCCTCGCAGGCTTCCAGCAGTTCGAGGTAGCGTTTGGCTTCGCCATCGCCGGCCCTGGCCTGTTTGCGGGCCTTGGCGAGGGCTCCCTCGACGGTCTGCATGTCGGCGAGGAGGAGTTCGGTTTCGATGGTCTCGGCGTCCCGGATGGCGTCAACGGAGCCGTCGACATGGGTGACGTCGCTGTTCTCGAAGCAGCGGACGACTTGCAGGATGGCGTCGACGTTCCGGATGTGGCTGAGGAATTTGTTGCCGAGGCCCGCGCCCTCGGATGCACCTTTCACGAGGCCGGCGATGTCGACGATCTTGACGGTGGCCGGAAGGATTTTCTCGGATTTGATGTGGGCCCGGAGAAGTTCCAGGTTGGGGTCGGGGACGCTGACGATGCCGATGTTGGGCTCGATCGTGCAGAAGGGGTAGTTGTTGGCCTCGGCGCCGGCCTCGGTGAGGGCGTTGAAGAGGGTGCTTTTACCGACGTTGGGGAGACCGACGATGCCTGCTTCCATGGGAGTGATGGGGGTGGAGGTGTTAGGAGGGAAGGTGGAGGGACTTGTTGTCGGCGTCGTCTTTGGTGGTGTAGCCGCTGTCCTGCCGTTGGAAATTCAGTTTGTTCTTCTGGTTGTAAAGGTTGTGGACATCCTGGGCGTCCATGCCGAGGACCTGGGCAAGGGAGATGAGGAAATGGAAGAGGTCGACGACCTCTACGCGGGCGTTCTGCACGTCGAAGGCCTGGTATTTGGCCCACCATTTCCACGGCACGCTGTCGACGAGTTCGGCAAGTTCCTGCGAGGTGGCGCGGGTGTAGTTGAGGACCCATTGCACGCGTTCTTCGTCCGTCATTTCGGGCGGGTTGACGCCGATGCGGCGGTTGAGGGCCATCTGTTTGTCAAAAAGATCCTGCAGCATGTCGGGGGATTCGCTCATCGGGGGGCTCCGTCGTGGGATGGAAGGGGGGAGGTCTTCTTATAGAACGAGAGGCTTTCGGCAAGCCCTCCTTCACGATTCCAGACCCGCCAGAGGCGTGCATGGGCATCGGAGGCCTCGGCTTCGGCCTCGGCGAGGCGGGAATCGGGGTGGCGCCGGTGCAGTTCGCGGAGGATGGAGAGGCGGAGATTGCGGCGGGTCTGCCGCCATGCGTCCGCCTCGGCATCGGGGCAGTGGAGAGCGTCGAGGTGGGCGAGAAGGTCGTGCAGGGCCTCCTCCGGCACGGTGGGTTCCGGGCTTCGGAAGAGTCCGAAAAGGGCGTTCCGATTGGCGGGAAAAATACCGAGCCGTTCGCTCGCGCGCCCGAGGGCGAGCCAATGGCGGGTGGCACCCCGTTCGCCGCCGAAGGCGATACGGTCGCAGAGCTTCCAGGCTTCCTCGGGGGAGGCCTTGTCGGGGTCGCGGGCGAGGAGGGCGGCCCAGGCGAGGGCGGGCCAGGAGACCGGTTCCTGCTGCAGGTGGCCGTTGTCGCCCCAATCGGCGAGGATCAATCCTGTGGCGCCAGCCTTGGCGCCGCAGCGCGCGGCGAGGGCGATGTTGGCGATCATGTTGTCGGAGCGGCCGGCGAAGCTATTCCAAGAGGAGGTTCCGGGGCAGACGGCGAAGGGGAGGCCGGAGGAGGCGAAGATGCCGCAGTCCTTCTCGAAGGGGTGGTCGGCCTCGTAGCCCCAATCGAGGGCGAGGGCCTCAGGGGGGAGGCGGTGGAGCTGGTCGGGGTGTTTGAGGAGGATGTCGCCCCAGAACTGGGGTTTGCGTCCGTGGGCGCGGACGTGTTGCATGATGCGGAGGAGGAAGTCGGTGTAGACACGGCCGCGGCCTTCGCGTTCGCATCGGTCCCGGCTGGCGCCTTGTCCAAGCTCGAAAGTTTCGTCGCAGCCAATGTTGACCCATTCACTGTCGAAGAGGGGGAGGAGTTCGTCGAGCAGGCCGGCGACGAGGCGGAAGGATGCGCCGTCGGGGCGGAGGACGGAGCCGATATCGCGGCGATCGCCCCAGGGGGTTGTGAAACCGTCGGGGGCCTCGGCAAAGGGGCGGTACTCGGGGAGGCGGAGCCAGCGTTCGAAGTGTCCGAAGCAATTCTGGTTGGGGACGAGTTCGATGCCATGGGCGGCGCAATCGGTGCGCAGGACGGCGATGTCGCTGGGAGTGAGGGGGGATGCGTCGCGCCAGACGGGCTCGTGCGCGGAGTAGGCGAAGGTGTGTTCGGTGTAGAGCTGGAGTTCGTTGAAGCCGAAGCCGTGGAGGAGCCGGATCCACCGGTGGAGTCCCTCGGGGGTGGGGACTTTGCAACGGCTGATGTCGAGCATGAAGCCGAGGCGGGTGAAGGCGCTCATGGTGAGGTGGGCTGGTGGAGGCGGCGGCGCAGGGCTTCGAGTTCGGATTCGAGGGCTTCGCGTGTCTGGCGGAGGGAGTCGGCCTGGCCGCGGGAGGACTCGAGACTGCGGCGGAGGGAGTCGGCCTCCTCGCGGGATTCCGCGAGCAGGGCCTTGGCGGCGCGGCCCTCGCTGATGTTCTGGCGGAGTTGGTGGATATGTTCTGCGAGGATGCGGAGGTCGTTGCGGGCTTTGGCGCCGCGTTCGGCGAGCTGTGCGCGTTCGGCTTCGAGGGCGGGCACGCGGGAGGCGGAGCGGGCGAGTTCCTCGATGCGGACGCGGGCCTCGGCGAGTTCGCGGATACGCTGGTTGAGTTGCCCTTCGAGGTCGAGGACTTTCGCACGGTTGCGGGTCTGCTCGTCGTTGAGGAGCTGGCTGAGCTGGTCGACCTCCGAGCGCTGGAGCATCCGTTCCTGTTGGAGGCGGAGGTTTTCTGCCTCGAGGGTGGCGAGGGCTTCGCGGACGGGGGCGAGTTCCTCGCGGATGGCCCTCTCGGCCTCCTGGAGCCTTTGTTCGGCGAGGGCCTTTTCGGCGGCCAGGCGGTCGCGTTGCTCGCGGGTTTTGCGGAGGTCTTCGCGCCATTCGGCGTCGCCGGGGGAATCCGCGGTCACGCGGCGGAGGGTGTCGTTCTCGACGCGCAGCCGTTCCAGTTCTTTTTCCAAGGCGTCGACGACTTCCCGAGGGACGTTGTCGCGCGAGAGAGCCCCGAGGCGTTCGTTGAGGTGGGCGACCTCGGAGCGCAGGGTGTCGCGTTCGGCCTCGAGGCGGGCCCGTTCCTCGCGAGTCTGCCGGAGTTCCTCGACGAGGAGTTCCCTGCGGCTGTCGACGGCGGCGGCTTTGGCGAGCGCGAGGGCCTCGGCGCGACGGGCCGTCTTGAGTTCGTGTTCGATGCCTTGGCGGAGGGAGAGGAACTGGGCTCGTTCCCGTGCGACCTCGTCGCGGAGGGCGCGGGCCTGGTCGAAGAGGGTTTGGTTTTCGTTGAGTTCGCGCTGGAGTTGGTCCCGGCGAGCCTCGGCTTCGAGGCGGGCGGTGTGGGAGGTGTCGGAGTCGGCCCGGAGTTGGTGGAGGGTTTCGGCGAAGGCGGCCTGGCTGGCGGTGAGGCGGCTCCTCATCTCCTCTACCTGTTCCTCCCTGCGCTTCAGGTCGCTGTCAGCCCGTCGCAGGGCGGCGGAGGCTGCCAGAGCGTTGGCCTCGGCGTTCATCAGTTTGGTGGAGAGGGAGTCGACTTCGGCTTGGAGCCGGGTGTTGTTCCGCTCGAGTTCTTGCAGCCGGGGGGCGCCGTCGGCCTCCATGATCAGGAGTTGGCGGCGTGCGGCGTCGCGTTCGGCGGCGGCCTTTTCCATCTCCGCGCGGAGGGAGAGGAGAGGAGAGGGGTCCTGCCCGGGAAGGCGCGCAAGGAAGGCGGCGGCCAGGAGGAGGGGGGGGAGGAGTTTCATGGATGGGTGCGATAGCACAGAGGAGGGGCGGGCGCAATGTTCGGTGGTGGGGAAGTGGGGCTTGTGAGTTGACAGGGGGCGTGGGAGGAATACAGGGGAGCGCGTGTCGCGGTATCTATTCCATCGCCTGTTTGTCCAGGCGCTGCCCACGCTTTTCGTGTTGGCGGCGCTCACGTTCCTGTTGGTGAGGCTGGCGCCGGGCAATCCGTTCGCCTCGGAGAAGGAGATGCCAGCGGCGACCCTGGAGGCGTTGAATCGGCACTACGGTCTGGACCAGCCGTTGTGGGTTCAGTTCGCACGCTACCTCAAGGGGGTCGTGCGCGGGGATTTGGGGCCGAGCCTGAAGATGCCGGGGAGAAGCGTGTCGGAGTTGATTGGCGCGACCTTTCCGGTTTCGCTGGAGCTGGGCGGGCTTGCGTTGGGCTATGCGTTGTTGGTCGGCGTGCCACTGGGGGTGCTGGCTGCCCTGCGGCCGAACGGCTGGGGAGACCATCTGGCGATGGGGGTGGCGCTGGTGGGCATCTGTGTGCCGGGGTTTGTCATGGGCCCGGTGCTCTCCCTGGTGTTCGGAATCCACCTCGGATGGTTCCCGGTCGGCGGATGGGAGGAGCCGGTGGACCGGGTCCTGCCAGTTGTGGCCCTGGGGTCTATCTATGCGGCGTACATCGCGCGACTGGCCCGGGGGGGAATGCTCGAGGAGTTGTCGAAGGACCACATCCGCACCGCCCGCGCCAAGGGACTCTCCGAGGCCGCCGTCGTCATCCGGCACGCCCTGCGGGGCGGATTGCAGTCGGTGGTGAGTTTCCTGGGCCCCGCCGCGGCGGGACTGCTCACAGGGGCCTTTGTCGTGGAGAGCATTTTTCAGGTGCCGGGCCTTGGGCGCGTGATCGTGAATGCCGCGCTTAACCGCGACCAGTTCGTGGTGATGGGTTGTGTCCTTTTGTTTGGGGCGATGATGGTGCTGTTCAACACCCTTTCAGACCTGCTGCTCGCTTGGTTGAACCCGAGGGTCCGATTGAGGGAGGAGAAGCGATGAGGGGCCATTCTTTGGGCTGGGATGCCTTGCGGAGGCTGTTGGCGAACCGCGCGGCGGTGGTGGGGGGAGGGCTGTTGGTTCTCCTGGCGCTCGCCTGTGTGGGAGGCCCCTGGCTGAGCCCCTACCGGTACGACCAGATGAGTCTGTCCGACATGCGTGCGTTGAGCCCTCCCTCGTCCACTCACCTGCTGGGAACTGACGAGATCGGGCGGGACTTACTGACGCGCGTGCTGGTGGCGGGGCGGATATCATTCGGGGTGGCGCTGGCCGCGACGGCGGTGTCCCTGGTGATCGGGGTTGTGTGGGGGGGGGTGAGCGGTTTTGCGGGTGGGCGTGTGGATGCGGTGATGATGCGGATCGTGGATGTGCTCTACGCCCTGCCTTTCACGCTGCTGGTTATCCTGTTGGTGACCGTCTTTGAGCGGAGCATGACGCTGCTGTTCCTTGCGATCGGTGCGGTGGAGTGGCTGACCATGGCCCGCATCGTGCGGGGCGAGGTGATGTCTCTCCGGCGGCAGGAGTTCATCGAGGCATGCCGTGTGCTCGGCTACGGACCCGCCCGCATCCTTTTCCGCCACCTCCTCCCGAATGTCCTCGGCACCATCGTCATTTATATCACCCTCACCATCCCCTCCGTCATGCTTTTGGAGGCATTTCTTAGTTTCCTCGGCCTTGGCGTGCAGGCGCCCATGGCTTCCTGGGGCAGCCTGATCAAGGACGGGGTGGGGTTCATGGAGGACGCTCCCTGGCTGATGCTGGCCCCTTGTGCGATCTTGTTCCTCACTCTCCTGGCCTTGAATTTCCTTGGCGACGGCCTGCGGGACGCGCTGGATCCCCGGGGGGCTGCCCGATGAGCCTCCTGGAGGTCTCAGGACTGTCGGTTTCCTTCCCCACGCGGACGGGAATCCTGCGTGCGGTGGACGGCGTGGACTTTTTCCTGGAGCCGGGGGAGTCGTTGGGGCTGGTGGGGGAATCGGGGAGTGGGAAATCGGTGACAGCCATGAGTCTGTTGGGCTTGCTGCCGCCGGGAGTAGCCACTGTGGAAGGAGTGGCCCGTTTTGGAGGCGTGGATCTGCTGCATGCGGGGGCGCGGGAACTGAGGCGGGTGAGAGGCAAGGGGATATCCATGGTGTTCCAGGACCCCATGACCTCCCTCACCCCCCACCATCGCGTGGTGGACCAGGTATCCGAACCCCTGCGTGTCCACGAGCGGATGCCCGCTGGTGCGGCCCGCCGCCGGGCGGTAGCGGCCTTGGAGGAGGTTGGGATTCCGGATGCGGCCGCACGGGCGCGGGCTTGGCCGCATGAATTCTCCGGGGGGATGCGGCAGAGGGTGATGATCGCGATGGCCATGATCACCAGGCCGCGGCTGCTGATCGCAGATGAACCCACCACGGCGCTGGATGTGACGGTGCAGCGTCAAATCCTCGAGCTTCTCGGTGCTCTCCGCCGCGAGCACGGCACAGCCGTCCTGCTCATCAGTCACGACCTCCCCCTCGTCGCCCATTTCTGTGGAAGGGTGGCCGTCATGCGCCGGGGACGGATCGTGGAAAGCGGAGGGGCGGAGCGAGTGCTGAGGGCTCCGGAACACGCCTACACGCGTGGGCTGCTGGAATGCCATCCGGCGCTGCACCAGCCGGGCGAACGGTTGAAGACGTTGGAGGACCCGCGGTGAGCGCGCCCTTCTTGGAGTTGCGTGGGCTCCGGGTGGCCTATGGCCGCGGGCGTGGGGCGCTGGAGGCTGTGAAAGGGGTGGACCTGGAGATCCACAAAGGCGAGACGTTGGGGTTGGTGGGGGAGTCTGGCTGTGGAAAAACCAGTCTATCGCGTGCGGTGCTGGGGCTGTTGCCAGCCAGCGGCGACCTCCTCCTGGAGGGTGCTCCGTTGGATTGGCGCGCGGGGGGATCGGAGCTTCGGCGGCGTTTGCAGCTGATCTTCCAGGACCCCTATGCGTCCCTGCATCCGCGCATGACCGTGGGCGAGGCCCTCGAGGAGCCTCTCTGGGTGCATTTCCGCCTTCCTCGCGCCGAGCGGAGATGTCAGGTCCGCACGCTCCTGGAACGGGTGGGGCTACCCTCCGACGCCGAAGGACGGTATCCACACGAGTTCTCGGGTGGACAACGCCAGCGTGTCGCCATCGCCCGAGCGCTCATCCTCCAGCCGGAATTCGTTGTCGCAGACGAACCGGTGTCGGCCCTGGATGTTTCGGTGCAGGCGCAGATCCTGAATCTGCTGGGGGACATGAAGGCCCAGCTGGGGCTGACAATGCTGTTCATCTCGCACGACCTGGCGGTGGTGAGACATGTGGCCGACCGTGTGGCGGTGATGAAGGCGGGTGAGGTGGTCGAATGCGGGCCGACTTCCGAGGTGCTCCAGACCCCGCGCCATCCCTACACGCGCACCCTCCTCCAGGCCGCCTTCACGTTGTCGGAGCGTGCCTGAGACCGGAACGTCGGCCGATTCTGGGTTTGCGGGGTGCCGAACGGGAAAGGAGGGGGGATCATCCAACCGCGAGCATGCGCTCGATGGGCAGGCGGGCGCGCTCGAGGATGTCGGGCGGAAGGAGGATCTCGGGAGCTCCGTTTTTGAGGCAGAGGTACAGTTTCTCGAGGGTGTTCCGTTTCATGTGGGGGCAGGTGTTGCAGGCGGTGCAACTTCCTTCGGGGCCTCCCGTGACCCGGGCAGGCGCCATCAGGAACGTCGCGTGAGGCGCGGCCTGGCGCATCTTGTGGATGATGCCCGGTTCGGTTACGACGATGTAGGTGGCATGCGTAGGACCGTTTTGGACGGCCTCCAGCAGCACCCGGGTGCTGCCCACGACGTCGCCGAGGGCGCGGACGGGGGCGGGGCATTCCGGGTGGACCAGCACCCGGGCGTCCGGCCATTCTGCTTTCATCCCGGCGATGGCCTGTTCGCTGAACCTCTCGTGGACTTCGCAGGAACCTTCCCAGAGCAGGAGCTCGCGTCCCGTCTCCCGCCGGACCCAGTCCCCCAGATACTTGTCGGGCCCGAAAATGATCTTGCGGTCCTTTGGAAGACTGTTGACGAGCTTGACGGCGTTGGAGGAGGTGACGCAGTAGTCGGAGAGGGCCTTGACGGCGGCGGAGGTGTTGACGTAATTGACGACGAGGTGGTCGGGGTGGGCCTCCACAAAACGCCTGAAGGCTTCCGGCGGGGCGCTGTCGGCCAGGGAGCAGCCGGCCTGGAGGTCGGGAAGGAGGACGGTTTTTTCGGGCGAAAGGATTTTCGCGGTTTCGGCCATGAAGTGGACTCCGCAGAAAACGATGACCCCGGCGTCGGTTGCGGCCGCCTTGCGTGAGAGGTCGAGGCTGTCGCCGATGAAGTCCGCCAGATCCTGGATTTCCTCATTCTGGTAAAAATGGGCGAGGAGTACGGCGTTACGTTCGCGCTTGAGTGCGAGGATCGCGGGCACGAGGTCGACGGGCGTGGAGTCGCGGGGGGAGGTGAGCAACATGATGGGGATTATTTACTCGCCACCCCCGGGGGAACAAGTCTAAAAGGACGCACACCCTTTGGAGAATCCCCATGAAACCCACGATTCGATTGTTGCTTTTGCTCCCGCTCGCCCTGCAGAACCTGCCCGCGCAGGTGGTTTCGGGGGGAAGGGCCGGGCCGGGTCATTTCAATTTCGAGGTCCAGGGAGGGATTGGTGGGTTGGATTCGATCCGGGGGAGGGTGGGGGAAAGCTCGGGAGGGGTGGCTCTGCCTGGCGGTCTGAGTGCGGATCTGGAGGATTTGGGCGTGGACGAAAGCGCCAACAGTGTTTTTCTGAACATCAAGGCCTACAACAATTGGGTGCAGTTCCTGCTCGACTACCGCAGCAGCAGCCTGGAGGCCAGCGGGACAGCGGAACGTGAATTCCGGTTGAACGTGGGGAGCTTGGCAGGACTCGGGGGAGCCGACCTTGAATACCTGATCATTCCCGTCAACACGGAATACGACGTCGATGCGGACATGACCTGGCTGGGAGTGGGTTTCCGTTTTACTCCCTTTACGATTAACCCCCGCGGCAGCCTCCGCTTCACTCCCTGGCTCCACGCCGGTGTCCAGCTCATCGATGCTGACTATGATGTAAACGCCGGAGCCAGCACCGATTTCAGGGTGGAAGGTTTTCCCTCCCGCATCTACGCGGTGCAGGGGCAGGCCTCCGGTTCCGAAAAGGCGGGCATCCCCGAGTACGGCTTCGGTGGAGAGGTCCGCTATCTCTTTGACCCCTCCAAGGATTTCGGCCCGGAGATCGTCGCGCAGGCCACCTGGAAAATCTTGGACTTCCAGGGAGCCCTCGATTCGATTGGCGTCGATAAAAGCGAGTTCCGGGACATCGATTTCCAGTACGATGCCTTGGAGGTCAGCCTGAGTCTGTATTTTCCGCTGAATGACTCGCTGGACCTCATCGCGGGCCTGTATGTGGAGGAGGTCGATATCAAGGCCGATCTGGAGGCGAAGGGCTCGGTGGGAGATTTCAACCGCGAGGTCGAGGTGTCGTACCGCCTCTACGGCGTGCGCGCCGGTTTCCGCTTCTAGATTGGCGGGGGGCTTTCAGCGGCTCAAAGCAGGCTGAGGGCGTCGACATCGACGAGGACCTTGACGCCACGGGGGAGCTTCAGGGTGGCCAAGACGCTTCGGAAGGGATGAGTGAACGCCTTCACGGATGGGGTTCGCACGACGATTTGCCACCGGTGCTGCCGCTGGATGCGGGCGATTGGGGCGGGGCAGGGTGGGGGAATCTGGACCCGGTCACGGTCTACACGCCCTTCGAGTGCCGCGTGGAGTTCGGTGGCGGCACGCTCCACTGCACGTTCGTCGTCGCCGCGGATGTGGACACAGACGAGCCGCTGGAAAGGTGGATACCCGAGTTCGCGGCGGGCCTCGATTTCTTCGTCGATGAAGCCGTCGAAGTCACCCCGACGTGCCGCTTGGATGGCGGGGTGAGTAGGGGTGTGGGTCTGGAGGATGACTTCGCCCGCGACATCCCCTCGGCCGGCGCGGCCGGCGACCTGGGTGAAAAGCTGGAAGGCCCTTTCCCCGGCGCGGAAATCAGGCATATGGAGGGTGCTGTCGGCATTGATGACGCCGACGAGGGTGACATTGGGGAAGTGGAGGCCCTTGGCGATCATTTGGGTGCCGATGAGGATGTCGATCTCGCCGCGGCGGAAGGCCCCAAGCACGTCGTGGTAGGCGTGTTTCGAGGTCATTGTGTCACTGTCCATCCGTCGGAGGACCGCTTTTGGGAAAAGACGGGAGAGGGTGGATTCCACTTTCTCGGTGCCGGTGCCGATGAACTTCCAGTCCGGTTCGCCGCATTCGGGGAGGGGGCAGGCGTCGGGGACCCTCTCCGCGTGTCCGCAGAAGTGGCAGCGGAGATAGCCGAGGCGTTTGTGGTAGGTCAGGGCGACACTGCAGTCGGGACATTCCGGGATGTGGCCGCAGGCCGGACAGCACAAGTGGTTGGCGTATCCACGACGATTCAGGAAAAGGATGACCTGTTCCGCGCGGACAAGGCGTAGCCGGATGGCCTCCACGAGGGCATTCGAGAAGAGAACGGGTTTCCCCTCGTGGCGTTCATGGCGCATGTCGATGACACGGAGGGCGGGAAGGCGGCGGTCGTCCGCCCGCGCGTCGAGGCGGGCGAGGGTATATTTTCCGTTTCGGGCGTTGACCAGGCTTTCGACGGAGGGGGTGGCGGAGCCGAGGACGACGGTGGCGCCTAGGCGGTGGCCGCGGAGGACGGCGATGTCCCGCGCGTGGTAGCGAGGGCTTTTCTCCTGCTTGTAGGTCCCCTCGTGCTCCTCGTCGACGACGATCAGCCCGAGGTTGTGGACAGGGGCGAAGAGGGCGGAGCGGGCTCCGACGACGATGCGGGCCTCGCCGCGTCGGACGCGGTGCCATTCGTCGTGGCGTTCGCCATCGGATAGGTGGCTATGGAGGACCGCGAGGCCTCCGCCGAAACGGCCGCGGAAACGTTCGACCGTCTGGGGGGTCAGAGAGATTTCGGGAACGAGGACGATGGCGCCCTTGCCGAGGGCGAGGGCGTGGTGAAGTGCCTGCAGATAGACTTCCGTTTTCCCGCTTCCGGTGACGCCGTGGAGGAGGATGACCTTGGGGTGTTCGTGGTCCAGGCCGTTGCGGATGAGGTCGAGAGCGGCGGCTTGTTCGGGGTTGAGGGGCAGGGGGCGAGTGGGCAGAAAGGTGTGGCCGGACAGGGGGTCGCGGCTTTGTTCCCCCTCCTCAATGACCAGGAGCCCGGAGGCCTCCATGGCGCGGAGGGTCGCGTGGGGGGCCTTCGCGGCACGGGTGAGATCGGCGACAAGCATGCGCCCGGCGGCAAGCAGGATGTCGAGGGTCGCGGCCTGCCGGGGCGCACGCTTGCGAAGGTCCGCAAGCACGGTCTCCTCGGCCGCACCGGGACCGGGGTGGGCGAAAAGTTGTTTCTTGTGCATCGCCCCTTTTTTGCGGACGGCCCCGGGCAGAACGGTGCGCACGGCGTCCTCGATCGGCGCCACATAGTAGTCGGCCATCCACTTCGCGAGCTCCATGAGTTCAGGAGAGAGCAGAGGCTCGCTTTTGGCAAGCCCGCGGATTTCCTTGAGGTCAGCGAACTCGGATCGTTCACGAAATCCGAGGACAAAACCCTCGACGGTGCGGGGGCCGAAGGGGACGACGACCTGGGAGCCTGCGACGATCTGTCCGCGCAGCCGGGAGGGGACCCGGTAGTCAAATTCGCGGTCGAGGGAGAGGTCGACCACGACGCGGGCGATGGGTCCAGTGTCGGAGGGGGGCGGGTTCATGTGCGGGTCAAGGAAGGAAGAAGACCCGGGTCTGGTTGGGAATGTTGCGTTCGTCCATTTCGTCGCCACGGCGGATGGCGCCATCGGGCAGGCGGTAGAAGGTGCTGGGGAGGTTCCATCGGGGGCCGCAGATGTCGAAGGCTCTGCGGCGGGGGCTGATTTCACCTCCGATGACGTATCCGACGAGGAGTCCGGTGCCCTCGGGAAGCGCGGTGATCTCCTCGGGGGAAAGGGCGTCCCCGGTGAGGACCCGGCCGTCGGTCAGAAAATAGACCGTTGTGGACTCGCGGACAGCTTCGCCCGCAATATCGGAGGCGCCCGCGCCGTCTTTGCCGATGTACTGGACTCGTTCGAGTTCGGTTTCGTTTTCGCCGCCCTCGTCCTCGAAACGGACGCGGGTCCCGGGGGGAATTTGGCTCCAGTTCCGTATTTCGTCGCCGCGCTGTACGCGTCCGTCGGGGAAAGAGTAGAGGGTTGTGGGTTGGTTGTAGCGTTCGCGGGCGATGTCCCAGGCGGAACGCCCCCGGGCGATGAGGTCTCCGTTGGGGGTGGGAGGCTCTGGCAAGGGCGGAGGTGGAGGGGTGGGGACCTGGGAGACGGGGGGTGCGGACGGGCGAGGGGTGGGGGAGGAGGGGGCTGCGGCGGAGAAGAGGAGGGCGTGAAGCTCTCGGTCGGCCACAACGAGGCGACGGGACCGCACATCGGGGTCGAAGGCGGGGCGGGTGGTGAGGCCCAAGTTACGCCGGACACTGTCGGTGCCCATGAGCATCGCGCAGCGCTTGCGCCCGCGATGGGCGACGCGATGCCATCGGTTGGGGCTGCCATAGGCCACCATGGAATGGGGAAGGATCCGGCTGTCGGGGATGTTGTAGATGGCCTTGAGCTGGCGGAGGAGCTCGCGCAACGCAGCGGTCTGGGCGGCGGTCATGGGTTTGTTGTGGTAGCCCACCACCTCGATGCCGATCGAGATGTTGTCGAGGTTGGTGCGTCCGTTCCACATACTGCGCCCGGCATGGAACGCCACACGGTCGCGCTCGATGATCCGGTAGACCTTGCCGTCGGTGTCCAACATGTAGTGGGCCTCGCCATAGCGGCGGAGCTTTTCGAGGCTGCCTCGACCGGAACCCTCGGTGGTGTGGAGGATGATGTATTCGGTGGTCTTCCGGGGGCTCCGCCGGTTGTTCAGGGGACTGTAGCGGCTTTCGATGGAGAGGCCCTGGGCAAAGAGGGCGCTCCCGGCCAGGAGGCAGGCAAGAAGAAGGCAATCGCGGAAGGGGCGAAACATGCGACTACCCTATGCCGCCACGTAGGAATGGCCAGAAAATTTCCAATTCAGAAACGGCGTCGGACCGCCTCGACAAGGCCGTTGGCCACGGGAACGCGAGGGACAAGGACGTCGGCGGAATCCCAGTAGTCCTGGTGGAAAACGACAAGGCCATCGTGGTTGAAGCGGAGGTGGCTGAGGCCGAGGGAACGCTGGGGCGGGGCCCCATCGCGGGCGGGCAGGACCATGGTCCAGGGGAGATACATTTCGGGCCCCTGGCGGGCGACGGGCCCAAACTCGAACAGGACCCCTGGGCTGTTGCGGGCGGTTTTCGCCATATAGGCGACGAGCGCTTCGCGGTCCGTGAACCCGTGGAACGCATCGCGGAAATAAAAGGTTTCGGCGTAGGCGAGTGGGAAATGACTGGAGGTGTTCTCTTCGGTGAAGGGGTGGAAGGCGTCCCGCACGCGCTGGATCCAGCGGGTTTCCAAGTCGCCGCCGGGAGGAGGGTTGGCGGCGGTGTGGAGGGTTTTCTCGAGCCATTCGAGGTAGAGGGGGTCGGGTGCCGTGGCGGCATGGCGGGGATTGCGTCCGAACCGGTGAAGGCAAAGGAGGAGGGCGGTAAAGAGGGCGGCGGCGAGGAGGAATCCGAGGAGGAAGAGTTTCATGGGGAGGGGGTTCCGAGTTCGTTTCGAAGAGGGAGGATGGAGGAATGTGACGTGGGGAGGAGGCGGCGGAGGAGGGCGTGTGTGACGAGCAGGAGAAGAGGGGCGAGGAGCACCCAGCCTACGATGGCATGCACGAAGGTCATGCCGAATTCTGCGAGAGTGGGGAGCGGGTACAACCTGAAGCGTTCGGCGAACTCGGCGAGGTGGAGACGGAAAGGCTGGGCGGGCCGGAAGATCCACTCGCCCATGCGGATGCACGGAAGAATGAGGGCCCACTTAAGAGGGCCGACGAGGTAATTGGAGGCCTGAAGCAAGGTGTGGTTGAGGTGGGCGGAATGGCCGATGACCGCCAAGGCAGCCGTTGTGACCCCCAGGATCGGAAAGACTCCCACGGTCACTCCCCAGGCGCAGGACCACAGGATCTTCTCACGCGTCCATCCCTGACGTAGAGCCCCCATGACCTGCCGGGCAATTTTTTTTTGCAGCGAAGAAAACATATAAGTTACATCGGCACGTACCGAGGAACCTTACACCTCGGGACGTTCCAAAGCTTTTCGCTTCGCACAGGATGGTTTTTGGGGATGTGGGAGGTGGGAGGTGGGGTTTGTGTAACCGGGGAGGTTGTCTTCTCGCCAGGGAGGAGAGACTCACTCCGACAGTTCGGTGATCTCCTCGAATCGGATGCCCGCTCGCAGTCCGTTTTCGTAGTCGCGGATCACCACATCCTTGACCATCCAGAAGTCCTCGCGGATTTCCTTGATGCTGTCCACTTCGAAGCGGCGAAGCACGCGGCCCTCCCCGTCGAGGAACTCGGCGCGAACGACGAAAAAGGCTTTCTGGTCGATCCAGAGGCGAACCTGACGGGTCTTTCCCCCGCCGGGTGCAGGCAGCCTCACGATGTGGGAGGGCCGGGTCTTGATGCGCTCCGAACCGACGATCTCCGCTCCTTCCCACCACAGAAAGTCCAATGAAAGGTCCGACCAACGGACGCCGGTGTCGGCCACGCGGTCCTCCGGCGCGGGGGGATCGATCGCTTCGCCGGCGGCGGAGAAGCGTTCGAACACCGCATGGCCCCGGGGCCAACTCACACGCACTTGGTCGAGCACGTCGCCAAAGGCGTCGGTGAGTACGAACCCGGCATTCGGGATACGGTCGCCGAAGTGGAGCTCAACGGAGAGGGGGCGGTCGGTTTGGGTCCGGCCGTCACGGGTGCGGACGAAACCGCTCATGCGCAGGGGGATGGGCGGAAGCTGAGCGCGCACACGGAGGAGAAGTCCAGGGCCGTCCAAGGGCGTGGGAGCGGTTTCCGTGGCATGCAGGTGGCCGCAAAGGCCGAACAAAAGGAGGCAGATGTGGAGGAGGCGAAGGGCTGGCATGTGGTTCCCATAGCGCAGGAGGGCGCCGCCTGCAACCTGTGAGCCCTCGATTTCCACAAAAGATGCGGTTTTATTTTTGTTTCCGATTGTTGGTTGCCAAATCGACGGTGCGCGCGTATAGATGCGCCCCTTCCTGAACGCAACCTATTAGCCTCCTAGTTCCGCACCTCCCCATGAAAAAAGTTCTGATCCCGACGAAACTCGACGCTGTGGCCTGCCAACTCCTCCAGGCCCATGGCGGCTACGAAGTCCTCCAAGTCCCCGGGGCCGACCTGCTCGAGCTTGCCGCCTCCCATCCGGATGCCTACGCTCTCATTGTCCGCTCGGAAAAGGTCTCCGAAGCTATCCTCGAGGCCTTCCCCAAACTCAAAGTGGTCATCCGGGCCGGTGCCGGCTACAATACCATCGACATTCAGGCGGCGCGCAAGCGGGGCATCGATGTCATGAACACGCCGGGTGCGAATTCCAATGGTGTGGCCGAGGAGGTCGTGGCGCTCATGCTTGCGGACGCGCGCCACCTCATTGCGGCCGACGCATCCTGCCGTGCCGGGGGCTGGGAGAAAACCAAGTTCATGGGGCGGGAAATCACAGGGAAGACGATTGGCGTCGTGGGCCTTGGGCACATCGGCCGCCTGACGATCAAGCGGCTCTCCGGTTTCGACATGAAAGTCCTGGGCTTTGATCCGATGATCAGCAGCGACCGCGCGGCCGAGATGGGCGTCGAGCTTCGCACCCTCGAACAGATTTTCGAGGAGTCGGACTACATCTCCCTCCACATCCCTGCCACCCCCGCCACCAAGGGGCTCGTCAACAAGGACTTGATCGGACGCATGAAAGAAGGCGCGACGATCATCAATTGCGCCCGCTGCGAGGTCCTCAACGAGGACGACTTCCGCGCCTTGAAGGCCTCCAAGAAGCTCCGCCTGCTCAACGATGTATACCCTAAAGATGAGGCCGGCCCGAAGCCGATCGCCGACATCGCCGACATCATGCTGCCCCACCTTGGTGCGAGCACCTTCGAGGCCAACGAGAACGCGGCGCGTATGGCGGCCCGCATCCTTATAGAGTTCGACGAGAAAGGCATCACCTCCTACATCGTGAACCGCGATATTCCGGAGGGCCTCGACGAGGCGTATGGTGATTTGGCGCACACGCTGACGGTGCTGGCCAAGGGCCTCCTGGGTCCGGACCGTCGCCTGAAGCTCTTGGAGACCAGTGTGTACGGCGAGCTCGCCCGTTTTGCGGAGTGGCTTGTTGTCCCCATGGTCACAGCGTTGAAGCCGGACTTTGACCGTTCCCTTGACCACCGAGCCGCGCTCCGGGTCCTGAGCGATTGCGGGATCGAATACGCGAACCGGGAGGTTGACAACCGCAAGGGGTATGGCAATTCGATCACGATCGACCTCAGCGCGGAGAGCGGCAAGGGACAGATGGAGACCCTGTCAATCCGCGGCACCGTGGCGGAGGGCCACATCATGGTGTCCCGCGTCAACGACTTTGAGAAGCTCTACTTCGATCCCCGTGGACACAATCTCGTATTCAGCTTTGCGGACCGTCCGGGAGTGCTGGGGACGATCGCCGCGGCGGTGGCCGAGGCGGGCATCAACATCGATGACGTGCGGAACCCACACGACGCTGCCGGGGAAAACTCCATTGCCGTCCTGAAAATCAACCAGCACGCCCCCCGGGGTGTCGTCGAGGACATCGCCCGCCGCATCGGCGCGCGGATCGCCGCCTGCGTGCAGGTCAATTGAACCGAGGCCCCGGACGGGAGACGACCCATGGATGGAAACGAACACGACGATTTTTTCCGCCCCCGCGAAAATGGGGGGGGGGATCGATACCGCCGCCCTCCGATGGATGACCCCATGGAGATGAAGATTTTCGGGGTGAACGCCTGCCGGGCCTTTTTCGAACATCGGCCTGACCAGATTGTGCGGGCGTATTTCGCGGAGGAGGTGGCCTACCGTTTTGGGTACATCATGAAGGCCTGTGCCCAGGCGAGGAAGGCGTACCGGATCGTGGACCAGCACGAACTGGACAAGATCGCGGAGACGCGGAGCCACCAGGGGGTTTGTTTCCTGGTGAAGAAGACGGACCCCTTCACGATCAAGGAGTATCTCGACGCTTCGATCGAACTGGAAACCGACTGCCTGGTCGCGCTGGAACGCCTGGGGAACCCGCACAATGTGGGATCGATCCTGCGGACCTGCGCCCATTTCGGGGTGGAGGGGCTTTTGGTGAACGACGCGATGATCGCCCAGAGCGGCGCTGCGCTGAGGACCGCGGAGGGCGGAGCGGAGTTCGTCCAGTTCGTGGAGGGCGGCCGCATCAGCGAATGTCTGCCTATTTTTAAGGCGGCAGGATACACGGTGGTGGCCACAAGCAGTCACCAGGGAGAGAATCTGTACCGGACGGAACTTCCGGACAAGATGCTCCTGTTGATGGGGCCTGAATCCAGTGGTCTGAGTTCGTTCCTGTTGGAAGGGGCGGACCTGGTGGTAAGGATTCCTGGTTCTGAGAACGTCGAGAGCCTGAATGTGGCCACCGCCACGGGAATCCTCCTGGGGGAGTATTGGAGGCAGAAGGAATTCGAGCCGGGCCAGTCCCTTTCCCCCTACAAGGAAGATCCGGAGTACCCTTCGTCCACCGATGGCGACGACGAGGAGTCTGAGCTGGACGATTGACCCCATGGAATTGATCTGGCCGATTCTCGCGGTGCCCGCCGGCCTTCTCCTGCTCGTCTGGAGTTCCGGGCGCTTTGTCTCCGGGGCGGCCCTTGCGGCGCGGCTGAGCGGCATTTCCCCGTTGTTGATTGGGATCCTGATCATCGGATTCGGGACATCGACCCCGGAGCTTCTCGTCTCCGCAATGGCGGCCTCCGCGGGTTCCCCGGAACTGGCCCTCGGCAACGCTTATGGATCCAACATCGCCAACATATCGCTGATCCTGGGCCTGGCGGCCTTGGTGATGCCGATCCGGGTGCATTCGCAGGTTCTCCGGCGTGAATTGCCGATCCTTTGTGCTGTGTCGGCCCTCTCCTTTCTGATCCTCCTGAACGGAAGGATTTCCCGACTGGATGCGGCGATGTTGCTGGGGCTTTTCGCGGCGGCAATGGGATGGATGGTCCGTCAATCCCTGCGTGAACCTGCGGATGCTTTGTTGCAGGAGGCCGGGCAAAGCCTTCCGGAGACCATGGGTGTGAGCATGGGGAAAGCCGCGGGGGACATTGTGGTGGGGCTATTGGTGCTCATGGGATCATCGCGCATGCTGGTGTGGGGCGCAGTGGAAATTGCCCGGTATTTCAAGGTCAGCGACTTGGTGATTGGCCTGACGATTGTTGCTGTGGGGACTTCGCTGCCAGAGCTTGCCTCCACGCTGGCGGCGGTACGGAAGGGCGAAGATGACCTGGCGGTGGGCAACATCGTGGGGTCCAATTTATTCAACACCCTGGCGGTGGTGGGGTTGGCGGGGATCATCCATCCGCTGGATGTGGATCCGGCTGTTCTCACCCGAGACTTCCCGATCATGGCGGCCCTCACCCTTTTCCTGTTCCTGTTTGGATCGTCCCGCAAAGAAGGGGAAGGACGAATCAACCGGGTGGAGGGGGGGGGGCTGTTCGCCACTTTCGTCGGGTACACGGTCTATTTGGTGTGGAGTACCCTGCAGGCACTGGGGACGTGATCCCAACGCAGCCCCCGGGGAGCGAAACCCACTCCTTCGGGAATCAAGTTGTCGCTTTTCCCGCGCCTCGTCCGGGTGGTGAGCCGCTTTCCGCTTGAACCCCTGCGGGTATCAGGTTTCCTGGTAGAGGAAACGGCCGCAATGCACACAGGTGACCCATTTCTGCAAGGCATGGGCATCGTGGACGTGCTGGGGGGTCAGCCTCATGTGGCACCCCCCGCAGGACTGGTTGCGGAGGGGCACGACGACCGCGTCCTGCTTGTTCTGGAGTTGGGCCATGTAGCGCTGCAGGATTTCCGGTTCGAGGAGAGCCGCGAGGGAATCGCGTTCCTGCTTGAGGTCAGCGAAGATCGATCGGATGACTTCCATGCGTTGGTCGAGGGCCTCCTGTTCGGCCGCCACACGCTGGTCGGCGGCAGCAAGAGCGGCACGTGCGGATTCAAGTTCCCTCCGGGCCGCCTCCAAGGCTTCCATGTGTTCCAGTTCGCGGTCTTCCTGGGCCGTAATGGTGGCTTGGGTGTTCTGAATCTCCTGTTCGAGCGCGCGATAGCTTTCGTTGTTGCGGATTTCAAGTTGTTGGTTGCGGTAGCGGGTGACCTGGCCCTGGAGGGACTGTACTTCGATTTCAAGTTGCTTGATGGCGCTTTCGCCGGATTTCACGGCGGCGGCGGCGGCGGCCTCCCGGGCCTTGGCTTCCCCGGCGAGCGCCACGAGTCCTTCTTTCCGCCCTGGAATGCCCTGAGCTTCCCGCTTGAGTTGGAGAAGGGTCAGGTCCTTTTGCTGGAGGGCGAGCAAGCGGTGGAGGGCGTCCTGGATCACGGCGATTCCTTTGCGGTTAGCATTGAGGTTTCCCTCGCCTAGCGTAGGAGGGCAAGGATTGCAACCGCAACCTGCTCTGCTCAAGAATGCACGAACGCCCCGAACCTCCCGCTCCCGATGACCTCCTTCCCCTGCTGCGAAGCGCGGGCGACCTTTGCGAGCGCATTTATGAACGAATGGGCATGGGGGACCGACACACCAAGGCCGACCACTCTCCTGTGACCATCGCGGACTACGCCTGCCAGGCGTTGATCCTCAAGGGGCTCGCACAGGGATGGCCGGGAATCCCGGCGGTGGCCGAGGAATCCGGGCGGGCTCTGCGTGGAAACCGGGACCTCTTGGAGCGGGTCGCCGCCTTCTGCTCGGAGGTGGACCCGGACATTGATGCGGGGAATCTGGCCGACTGGCTGGACCGGGGTGGGCATAACGGCGGGGAGGGGGATTTCTGGGCCCTGGATCCGATCGATGGTACCAAGGGGTATCTCCGCGGAGGGCAATACGCCCTGGCCCTGGCATGGGTGCGAGATGGTCATCCCTGGTTGGGGTGGATGGCCTGCCCCCGCTATGAGGCAGGGAAGGGGTGTGTCGGCCGGATCTTTGCCGGTGGACGCGGCTTCCCGGCCCGGGAGTGGAGCTGGCGCGATGACGATGCGCTTCTGATCCGCGTCGCGGACCCAGACTCTCTCTTGCAGCTTAGCCTCTGCGAGTCGGTCGAGGGCAGCCACACCTCCCACGAACGATCCGCTGCAGTGGCCTCCGCGCTCGGGCTCGAGCTCCCCCCCTTGCGCATGGACAGCCAAGCCAAATACGCCGCCCTGGCGAGGGGAGACGCCCACCTGTACCTGCGCCTGCCCCAACGCCGCGGTTTTCGGGAATGCATCTGGGACCATGCGGCCGGCACGGCGATCCTGGAGGCGGCCGGAGGATGTGTGACCGACCTTAACGGGAGGATATTGGATTTCGGGAAGGGACGCACCCTCTCGAGCAATCGAGGTGTTCTGGGCAGCACGGGACGTCATCATTCCGCGGCACTCGAAGCGGCATGGAAGGCAACACCCGAGGAGGCGCGATGGACGTGAGGGGTGGTGAGGACGAGCGCTACATGCGCATGGCCTGGAGTCAGGCCCGGAAAGCGGCCGAAGCGGGCGAGGTTCCGGTGGGCGCTCTGATTGTCCATCCCGACCATGGGATTGTTGGAAAGGCCCATAACCAGGTGGAACTCCTGCGTGACGCCACCGCTCATGCCGAAATCCTCGCCATCACACAGGCATGCCAAGCCCTGGGGGACTGGCGCCTGGAGAACTGCACCCTGTATGTCACGAAGGAACCCTGCCCCATGTGCGCCGGCGCGATTGTTTTCAGTCGCATTCCTCGGGTGGTCTGGGGCGTCTCCGACCCCGACCGCGGGGGGCAATCCTATTTCGGGATACTGGACAGCCGCGCGATGTACCACCGCGTACAGTGCTGTCCGGGCGTGCTTGAGGTGGAGTGCCGCGAGGAATTGCTCGCCTTTTTCCGGTCCGTCAGGGCCAGACCACCCGGAACACCCGGTGGGGAGGGCTGAAGCCCGGGATACGCTCGAACCTCGGTGCACCTTCCTGTTCCGAAAGTTCCTCCGGCAGGGCACTCGTCACATCCGCCAGATGGACCAACTGGATCTTCCTTTTTTCGAGGTAGCGGAGCATCTTGCGGGGATGGGTGGAGCCGTTGGCGTACTTGGCGGTGTGAGCCTGCCAATCCGTTTCTCCATGAAGACCGAAGACACGAGGGTGGCCGGCCGAAAGGAACAGTTCGGGTCGGTCGCTCAGTAGCGGGGCTGTCTTCTCATTCTCGCGGAGTTGTTCGAAGGCTTCCACCACCGAATCCAGGCCGTCGGAACCGGAGCCATCGCCAAAAAGCACCTGGTGGAAAGCGTGGGGAAGCTGCACCACGAGGAAGACGGCAAGGGCGGTTCCCAGCCAGGCACGTCGGCTGAGGCCCGTGGGGTGAGGGCGGTGCTGGAGCCAACGGAAGAGGAGATACACAGGGCCGAAAGCTGCGAAGGGGAAGAGGAGGGGCGTGACAATGTGCATGCACTCCGCAAAGCTGGATGTGCCCGTGATAAAGCTCACGGAGGCGAGGGAGATGACCATGCAGGTGGTCAGGGGGAGCCAGAGGAAGGGAGCGGAACGATGGCGGTTGACCAGCGTGCTCAGTACGATGCCCAGAGGCCAAAGGAGGCCAGCGAACACCCCGGGTCCGATCGGATCGAGGATCAGGTGGCGGAAGCCCAAGGCGATCCGGCCGGGTAAGTTGAACCGGGGGCCGCGTCCGGGTGCCCCGAGGATCCACTCCGCATCGATGCCCGGAAGGATCGCGGTGGAACCGGTCAGGATCAGGTTGCGGTGGACGAGGGGCCACAGGGTGAGTGCCAGCATGAGGAGCCCGCCCATGGCCATGCCGGTCAGGGGCATGCCCCTGGCACGCGCGGCGTTGTCGAAACATGTGAGGGCCAGGAGGTATAAGGCAAGGAGGAACCAGAGAAGTGCCAATTCCAGGCGGATGTAGGAGGCAAGGCCGATAAGGAATGCCGACAAGAAGACCAGGCTGGCCGCATCCTTTTCGAGGGCGCTGACGAAGCAGGTGACGCCCCAGATGACCAGCGCCATGCCGAGGGCCAGGGACGGGTCCGGGGAGATGGCGTACTGGAGGGTGCCCAGTGCACCTGTGCCCAGCAGGCTGATCAGGGCGAATCCGCGGAGGGGGAAGATGGTGCGGCAGAGGAAGTAGACGGCCCCAAGCGTGGCCGTCACGCCGCACAGGCTCAGCCATATACCGGCACGTGCGGTGTCTCCGGTGGCGAGGGAGACGAGGGCCACGGCATGGCGGCTGAGCACATGCGCTCCGTAGGTTTGAGGGACATCCGCCACCACTTGGTAGGACCAGCTCTCGCGCAGCGCGTGGGCGAAGGACTGGTCGAGGACGGATTGCGGCGAGAGGGGGGCGTTCCAGTCGGCGCCGGGGAGGAGGCGTGTGGCCGTAAAAACGAGGAGGCCGCAGGCGAAGGCGATCCACGCCATGGGGGCGTTCCGAAGCGCGGCCATCCAACGTTCGAGCATCAGGGGGCCTCCGGCCTGGCCTCAAGGCTCTCGACATCGGTGACGGGCACCCGCGAGCCCGTGACCCAGAAGTCGCGGCCTCGGATGAGCACCGAGTTTCCCGCCGCATCCCGGAGACGGTCCTCGTCGCCGCGCAGGTACGCGAGGGGAATCTCCGCGCCGCCGGGTTCGCGGCGAACCAGAACAAAACGGCTGGGATTGCTGCCGGCAAGAAGATAGGCCTTGAGATACCCTTGTCGGACAGAGGGTGTTCCTTGGCCCTGGAGGGGGACGAGGTTCATGCCAGCGGGGGGGACAACGGTCGGTGTGGGTGTGGGGAGGACGGGGACCTCGACGATGCGTTCTACCGTGCGGATCTCGACGACGGTGACTGGCTCCGGGGTGGGGGAGGGTGTAGGGAGAGGCTCGGCTTCGGAGGGAGCTCCGGGCAACTGGAGGAAGTCCTTGTGGATGTAGAGGGTGACCGCGTCGCTGGGGCGGATGCGGCGCCAGTCCCCACGGGACTCCAAGACCTCCACGGGTTCGCCGCGGGTGAGCTGTCCGATCCGGGGAAACTGGGTACCTGGACCGGCGCGGAGGTTGACTTGTGGGGCGCGGACTTCGCGCTCTTCAAACAGGAGGTTCCCGAAGACCCACACGTCGAAGGCTTCTGCGGGGCCGACGCGGATCCATTCGCCTTCCTCCGCGAGGACTCGCAGCGTGTCCCCATAGTTGGCGGCACCCACGACTTCGCTCTCAAGACCCGGGGCATTCCGGAGGTTGACCCGGTCCCCCAGAACCACTCCCCGCTTTTCCCCGGCGGTAAGAAGCATGGAAAACAACAGGAAAGGAAGGGCGAAAACCAACGATTTCATGCTTTGATTTCATAACCAAGGCGCACCGGATTGTCATTCCTTTTCGGGTTTTTGTTTGCGCGGGTCTGCCGACTACGACCATGAGCAGAGGGGGAGGCTGCGGGAAGCATCAGGAGAAACGAAATGAAAGCCATCGGGTGAAAGGCCTCGCCAAGGGGGGATAAATCCCCTATGCTCGCCGTATGGGTATTTCTCGCCTGCTCTTTTTCACACTTGTCCTTTGGGCAGGGTTTTTTGTGCGCGCCGACGAAGTGCCTGTGGCCCCCCTCAGCCGCGTCGAGGCCCCGGAAGGCTTTTCGCTGTATGACCTTCGTGCGGAGGGGCTTCGGGTGGAAGTGGATCCTTCTGGAGAGGGTTTGATGCGTGTGTCCGACTCTAAAGAAGGGTTCCAGCTGGGCTGGAATCTCACCCGTATTTTGCCGGCGCTGCAGACAATACCTCGTCCGCAAGATGAGTGGGATGCCCGGGGCTGGAAGACCAGTGAGGGGGCCAAGGTCGTCCTGCTTTCGCGTCGTTTTCCTCCCCCTCAGTCCTGCTCGGTCACCCATGTGGTCACCTTGGGGAACGGCAGGCTGGATTGGGTTATCCGCTATACAGCTTTGTCTGCCCAACCGGAGCGGGAATTGCCCTTTGGGCTGGATTTGTCCTTGCCGGAACGTGCCGGGGTGTTGCTGCCCTCGGAGACGGGTGGGGTATGCGGGGGCTGGGCCGAGGCGGGGGTGGCGGCCCGTCCGCTTGCGGTGATGCCGCGCGAGGGGCGCCTGTGGGTGTTACGGGGTAGCGCCGCGGTGGAGGAAGGCGAGGAGCTTCCGACTGCCGTGCGCAGGGAAGAGGGCGGGGGCTTTTTGCATTTTCAGTATTTCCCTACAGAGGAGCTCCCCCCGATGGGCTGGACCCTCGTAGCGGAGGTCCATCTTGAAGTCATTCCCCTCACCGAGGACAAGACCCTTTGTGGAGGCTTGTCCGCCCTCTTGAAAGATGGATAAAGGCCATGCGCACCCTGATCCTTTCCGTACTGATGCTGCTGGGGTCTTCCGGCTGCACCACCCCTGCTCCCAGTGGCCGAACTCTGGTCTCGGTCTCCTGGAACAACCCGGGGCCCCACACCCTCCGGCATGCCTCACTCAGCCTCGGTGGTAAACAGGGGGTCGTCTATGTCGAGGAGGTTCCGGCCTACACGGAACTGCCCGTGGAGACGACGCTGCCATTGAGTGTGAGGCCGGTAGCTACCGTGAGCTACCGTTCGGTCTCCGGCAACCACCGCCAACGTTTTTCCCTCGACAAGCCCCTGCGCTCCGATGCGGCGGACGAGTACAACCTCCGAATTCATGTTGTGGGCTGGGATGTTATCGGCGTGGAGCTCGAGCCCGTTTCCGTTGCGAGGGAACGCCTGCGGCACGCGGCTGGAACCCTGTCCCCCTGACTCCATGCCCAGCAGCACTGTCGAAAACTACCTCAAACAGCTCTACGCGGAGGAGAGGGCGGATCCGGGCCGGCGTATTGGAACCGGACGGTTGGCGGCCGCAATGCGGGTGGCTCCGGGAACGGCCACGGCAATGATCAAGACTCTCGCCCAATCGGGATGGGCCGACTATGAACCCCGGGCGGGGGTTCGTCTGACCGAGCAGGGACGGGTCCAGGCATTGCAGGTCCTTCGCCGCCACCGCCTGATCGAGCTTTTTCTGGTTCGTTGCCTGGAGTTGGACTGGTCGCAGGTACACGAGGAGGCGGAGGCCCTGGAGCATGTGATCTCCGACCGGGTATTGGACCGGATAGACGCATACTTGGAGTATCCTAGTGCGGATCCCCACGGTGCCCCCATCCCAAATTCGGACGGGGTGTTGCCATCGCGCAGCCATGTCCCTTTGTCCCAGTGCATGCCCGGAGAGCGGTTGAGGGTCCGCAGGGTCTCCGGCCAAGACCGAGATTTCCTGGTTTTTCTCGACCAACATGGAATCCGTCTGGGCACCTGTCTGCGTGTCCAGGCCGTGGCCCGTGCGGCCGAGGCCATGTCCTTTCAGGTCGAGGAGGGCGACAGCTCCGTCACCTTGGGACTCGGCGCTGCGGAACGCATCCGGGGGGAGATTCTGGAAGAAAAGGCCCCGTAAGGCGGGGGTGGGGCGCGCCGATACAGTAACATGAAAACTGATTTCCTGATCGTGGGTGCTGGCATGTCCGGCCTTTGCGCTGCTCGTTTTCTTTTCGAGAAGGGGAGGACGGTAGCCGTACTGGACAAGTCCCGCGGGGTGGGTGGACGAGTAGCCACGCGGAGGCAGGACAGCGACAGACGACCGGGCTGGGATCATGGTGCGGGTTTTGCGACCTTCCGGCACTCCGAGGTGGTGGAGGCGCTCCGGCGCTGGGGGGCGTGGGAGGCCTGGAGGCCCTGGCACACCAGTCCCGGGCAACCCGGTCTTGTGCGTCATGTGTGCCCTGGTGGCATCAACCAGGCGGCCCGCCGTCTCGCAGAGGGTCTTGGGGTGCATCGGTGCCACACCGTGGTTCGCCTGGAAAGGGCGGCCGGGGGGTGGCGTGCCGAAACGGAGGAAGGCGGAGTGTTCCAGGCGGGATGCGTTGTGTTGACGCCCCCTGCACCCCAGGTCGTGGAGCTTCTCCGCCGATCCGAACTGGAGGTGGATCCTGCATCTCTCGAGCTCCTTCAGGCCGTGCGGTATGACTGCTGCTTGACGCTTTTGGTGGAATGCGAAGATTCCCCGGGCCTTCCTGCTCCCGGATGGATGTCTCTTCGCAATGGCCACTTTGACGTCCTCGTGGACCAACAGGCGAAGGGCGTTTCTACTCGTCCCCTGCTCGTCGCCCATGCAATGCCGGGGTTCAGTCGGGAATGGTATGGACGTGACCGGGCCACGGCGGCGTCCATTCTGCGCGCCGCCCTCCAAGAAAATCTTTCTTCCAAGATCGTGGGGGCCCAGGTGCATGGATGGAAATTCGCCCATGCCGTCGAACGCGTGCCCGCGCCCTGCCTGCGGATCGCGGAGGGGCTCTTCGCGGCTGGGGACTCCTTTGATGTGGATGGCCTCCCCGCGCGCGTCGAGTCTGCGCTTCTGTCGGGAATCCGTTGCGCTGAAGCGGTCCTGGAAGTTTCTTGACCTGCCGTACCTCCTTTTTCCGAAGTTTCTGGCCATTCACGGCAGGGATTTTGCTCTTTTCCTTGGCATGAATCCTCACCCTTTCGCGCTGTCCTCCAAGGATTTTGTGTTATTTCATTCAGCGTTCCATCCCGAATGTGGTCAATAAAACACACCCATATCCGGGGAGGAGCGGATTCCCAGATTCCTCCCCAGCCCCCCTCCAAAAAAAGATTCCGAGGAGAACCTGATGAAAACGAAGATTTTATGTGTGTTGTTTGCCATGGGGCTCCTGTGCGGGGCCGAGGAACCGATTGCTTTCCTAGGGGTGGGAACGCAACCATTGGAGGACGAAGAGCGGTTGGGTTTGGCGATTCCGAAGGGGATAGGGTTGAAGGTGGATGAGGTGGTGGCGGGTGCGCCGGCCGAAGGGGCCTTAGATTTCGGGGATGTGCTGGTGAAGATTGATGACCAATGGCTGGCTCATCCGGATCAATTGTCGGCTTTGGTGCGCATGCGTTCCCCCGGAGATACGCTGCGTCTTGAGGTGTTGAGGGACGGCGAGAAAAAAACGGTGTCGCTGACCTTGGGTCAGCGCATGTTGCCTCTGGCAAATGGGGAGGAATCGTCGGAGGATGAATCCCCGCCGGCCGATCCCTTCGCGACCGCCCCTGAGGTGTTCAGGTTCGAGGCGGGCGTGAACCCGCTTGTGGATGCAGGGGTCATCCGCATGCTCCAACAGCAGCAGCAACTGGGGCGCATCTTGGACGCGCAAGCGGGGGGAGCAGGAAATGTGCGTACCAGCCGGCGAGTCCAGGTGGTCGAGAACGGGACCCGAATCACCATCGTCGAGCAAGACGGAAAGACCTCCCTGTTGGCCATCGAAGGTGACAAGGAGGTGTTCCGAGGGTCGGTCGACACGCCCGAAGAACGGGCCAAGGTTCCCGCGCCCCTGCGCACGCGCCTCCAGGAGCGGGGACTTTTGCAAAAGGATGAGCGGAACCTTCCGTGAGCCGCCCTGCGTGGCAGGGGTGGGGACAGTAGCCTTTCTGGTCTCCGCGATGTGGATCTCTTCCTGTGCGAGGAGCCGTGCCGGAAGGAGGCCTCTTCAAGGTCCTACCGGGATGGGCTGAAATCTTGTCTGAAACACGCGGTATGCATGTTTCATATAAGCCTAAAAACGGAGATGGGAGGGATGCAGATGTGGCAAGATTTTTGCGCGAAAGGGCTTGTGCGAAACCGAGGCATACCCGACGGTATGGTGAGTGTTTCGCACAAGCGCTTGCAGCCAAAGAAATGGCCGCAGATGCGCCCGAACCATTACCGTTTTTAGGATAAGGTTAAAAGAAGGATCGGGCGTTGCGGAAGAGCCGCATCCACGGTCCGTCTTCGCCCGTGAAGGCGCTGAGGGGACGCCAACTCATCTGAACGGAGCGGAAGCATCGTTCTGGATGGGGCATCAGGATGGTGGCGCGTCCGTCGGGGGTTGTGAAGGCGGTGACCCCACCCGGGGATCCATTCGGGTTGGCAGGGTAGCGCTCAGCTGGGGCCCCGCGTCCGTCAATGTATCGGGCGCACACCAGCCCAGAGGCTCGGCAGGCATCCAGGTCCCCGCTCCGGCTGAAGTCGGCCCGGCCCTCCCCGTGGGCTACGGGGATGGGCAGTCGACTGCCACCCATCCCACGGAAGAACAGGCTCGGGGAATCGAGGATCTCCAGCGTCGCGACCCGAGCCTCGAACTGTTCGGAGCGGTTGCGTCGGAAAACGGGCCAGGCTTCCGCGCCGGGGATGATCTCCTTGAGTTGGGAGACCATCTGGCACCCATTGCATACTCCGAGGGTGAGGGTGTCCTGGCGGGCGAAAAACGCACTGAAGGCATCGAAGAGGAGCGGGTTGAAGAGGATCGACTTGGCCCAGCCGGATCCCGCTCCCAACACGTCGCCATACGAGAAGCCCCCACACGCGACCAGGGCGTTGAAGTCCGCCAGGTCAACCTCGCCGGAGAGGAGGTCGGTCATGTGCACGTCGATGGATTCGAAACCCGCGCGGTCGAAGGCGAATGCCATCTCGTTGTGGCCGTTGATCCCTTGTTCGCGTAGAATGGCGATGCGGGGGCGGGTGCCGGAAGAGACCGGAATGGGTTCATCGGGGTCGAAGGCCGGGTGGCAAAGCAGACCCAAATCCTCGGCATCGGCCAGGCTTTCGTGCGCCTCGTGCGCGCAGTCGGGGTTATCCCGCAGGGCCTGCATGCGGTGGGATAGCTCCGACCAGCGTTGGCGTAGGTCGAGCAGGGGAGCGGAAAAGAGGATGTTTCCGCGTTGCGCGATGGCGAATTCCAGACCAGGAATGACTGCGCCGACCTTGTGGACACAGTCCCCCAGCCCAGCCGAATCCAGGTGGGCAAGCACCGCGTCCCAGTGCGCGGGAGCAATCTCCAGGACGGCTCCCAGCTCCTCGGAGAAGAGGGGCGGCAGCAGGGTGTCGGTGTCCAGGTCCAGCAGGACACCCCGACGGCCGGCGAAAGCCATTTCGGCTACGGCCGCGAGGAGCCCCCCGTCCGATCGGTCATGGTAGGAGAGCAACAGTCCCGAGGCATTCAGGTCCTGGATGGCCTCGAAAAAGGCTTTGAGGAGGGTGGGATCGTCCAGATCGGGGGGCGTGTCGCCGATCTGTTCATACACCTGCGCGAGTGCAGAGGCGCCGAGACGGTCCTTTCCGGCCCCGAGATCGAGGAGGAGGAGAAGTCCATCCACCGATTTGAGGTCCGGGGTGAGGGTTTTGCGGACGTCTTGTACTGGGGCGAAGCCGGTGACCAGGAGGCTGAGGGGCGATACCTGACGTTGGGTTCGCCCCTGTGAATCCGTCCAAGTGCTGCGCATGGACATGGAGTCTTTGCCCACGGGAATGCTGATCCCTAAGGCGGGACAGAGCTCCATGCCGACCGCATGGACGGTGTCGAAGAGATTGGCGTCCTCCCCGGGTTCTCCGGCGGCAACCATCCAGTTCGCCGAGAGCTTGATGTCACCCAGATTCGCGATCCTGGCCGCGGCGAGGTTGGTGAGGCATTCGCCGATGGCCATGCGGCCGGAGGCTGGCGCATCCAGCAGGGCGACCGGGGTACGCTCGCCCATCGCCATTGCCTCGCCGGTGAGGGTGTCCATTGTCGTGGAGGTGACCGCGACATCCGCGACCGGGGTCTGCCAGGGGCCCACCATCTGGTCGCGGGTGACCAGTCCGGTGATCGAACGGTCGGCGATTGTGATCAGGAAGGACTTGTCGGCCACTGCGGGAAAACGGAGGACGCGGTTGACGGCGTCCGCCAGTTCGATGCCGTCGAGCTGGAGCGGCGGTCCGGGGTCGGGACGGCGATCCGCCTGGATGAGCAATTTAGGGGGCTTGCCGAGAAGTACGCCCATTTCCATGTCGATGGGGTGGTTCTGGAAATGGCGGTCATGGAGGGTGAGTCGTCCATCGTCGGTCGCCTCCCCGACGACCGCCACCGGGCAACGTTCCCGGGCGCAGAGGCGTTCGAAATCCGGGAGGCGTTCGGGGGGGATGCCTAGGACGTAGCGTTCCTGGGACTCGTTGCACCAGATTTCCATCGGGCTCATGGATCGGTCTTCGTTGTGGATGGCCCGCAGGTGGAAGCGGCCGCCCGTCTGTTCGACGAGTTCGGGCAGTCCGTTGGAGAGGCCACCCGCCCCGATGTCGTGGATCGAAAGAATGGGGTTTTCCGTGCCGAGCGCGATGCAGGCATCGATGACCTGTTGGCAGCGCCGCTGCATTTCGGGGTTGCCGCGCTGGACCGAGTCGAAGTCGAGTTCCTCGGACTGCGCGCCAGCGGCAATGGAGGAGGCGGCGCCGCCGCCCAGGCCGATTTTCATGGCCGGCCCACCCAGCTGGAGGATCAATGCACCCACCCCGATGGCGGCCTTGGGCACATGCTCCCGTTTCAGGTTCCCCATGCCTCCTGCCGCCATGATGGGTTTGTGGTAGCCGCGGTGGCGCCCGTTGTGTTCGGTCTCCAGGGTCCGGAAGAGACCGCAGAGCTGGGGACGCCCGAATTCGTTGCCAAAGGCGGCGCCGCCGATCGGGCCTTCGCGCATGATCTGGAGGGGGGAGGCCATGCGGGCGGGGTGTTCGGCGAGGTCCCTCTCCCAGGGGAGGGCGTACCCGGGGATACGCAGGTGGGACACCATGAATGCCGAGAGACCGGCCTTGGTGCGTCCTCCGATGCCGGTGGCACCCTCGTCGCGGATTTCGCCGCCAACACCCGTGGAGGCGCCTGGAAAGGGGGAGATGGCTGTGGGATGGTTGTGGGTCTCCACCTTGCAGAGGATGTCGAGTTGGCAAGGGGTTTTCCGGTAGCGGTGGAGTTCGGAGAGGGGGTCGGCCTCCCACCAGTCCCCAGGGAATCCCTCCAGCACGCCCGAATTGTCCTTGTAGGCGACGAGGGTTCCCCGCGGGTGCCTGGCATGCGTGTTGCGGATCATCTGGAAGAGGGACAGGGGGCTGCGTTCGCCGTCGACGACCCAGTCCGCGTTGAAGATCTTATGTCGGCAGTGCTCCGAGTTGACTTGGGAGAACATGACGAGTTCGGCGTCGGTTGGGTCGCGTCCCATTCGCCCATAGGCGGCGGCCAGGTAGTCGATCTCCTCCGGGCTGAGGGCCAGACCCCATTCGGTGTTGGCCCGGCGCAGGGCCCCTACGCCTTCGGCGAGGAGGGGAACCGAGCGCAGGGGAGCCGGTTCGGGATGGGCGAAAAAGTCGTCCAGGGATTCGTACACCCCTTCGGTCATGCGGTCGTGGAGGAGGAAAAGGGCGGAGCCTAGGTCACGGGCGGTGAGCTCCTGCCCGTCCACACCGAGAACCCGGATGTGGAGTCCCCTCTCGACTCGACGGATACCGGAAAGGGCGCAGTTGTGGAAAATATCGGTCGCCTTGGTGGACCACGGTGAAATGGTGCCTTTGCGGGGGGTGACAAAAAAGCCGCCCTCACGGGTGAAACCTGGGCTGGCGCCAAGGAGGGAGGAGGCCCGGCTGACGGTCTGACTGTCCAGCGGTGCCGCAGTTTCGAGAAGGCATACCTCGACCGCGTCGATCTCCCCGGGTTCCGCACCGTGTACGGCGTCGCAAAGGGCGGCGAGCAGGGCACGGTGGCGGAAGTCTGAATACGCGGGGGAACCTTGGAAAAGCAACGGTTTCATGTGGGAATGGGGAAGGGGGTGTCCCTCCGACTTACCAGCCGTTGTGCGGGGGCACAATCGCATTCTTGTCCCGATTTCAAGCCCCCCAGCCTCCCGCTGTTTTTACGTGAAGTCCCCCGGACTCCTGGTGGCACCCCCGAAATTGGAGCCGGAAGTCGGATTCGAACCGACGACCTACGGTTTACAAAACCGTTGCACTACCGCTGTGCTATTCCGGCGGATGTTGCTAGTTCGTAGCAAAAAACGGTTCCCTGGACAACTGAAAAGAGGCTGGAAGATAGTGTCGCGTGAAAGGAGGCCGAAGCCGCCGACGGTGTTTGGAGTTCCAAATGAAGGCTGAGTCTACAACCGGGAATGGATCGCTCGCATCTGCGGCAATCTAATGGGCTGCAAGTCCTTGCGTAAAACGCTCGAAAGACCGCAGGGGCATTCCTTGGTTGCGCGCAAGGCCTTTCGCTCCAAGAGCTTGCCTCATCTGGATCCCTCTTGTCTCCGTTTGTAGGCTGCGTTCCCACTGGTTCCTGTTGGACATGCGCGTGGGCCTGTCGTTCGTATGGCATTAGGAGGAAGGAAGAGGAAAGGGCGGGTTCGTGTGGGTTTTGACTTTTGGAGGGGATCGGGTAGGAAAACGCCTATGTATTTTGCCCTTCTTACCGCCTTGTTCTGGACGTTCGGAGGGTTCAGCTCCTCGCGCATCGCCCGGCATTTCGGTGCGGCACCCGCGAATGGCCTGCGTCTCCTTTTCGCTTCGGTGTTGCTGACGGGGCTGGTGGGTGCGCGGGGGTGGGGAAGCCTGCCGCCGCACTGGGGGTGGTTCGCCTTGGCGGGGCTGCTGCACCTCAGTGTGGGCGACCTTGCTTTGTTTGCAGCGTACCGCCGTCTGGGTCCCCGTCTGGGGGTCCTGATGGTGGCCAGTCTTGCTCCAGTCTTCGCGATGATGTCGGAATGGCTTCTGCTGGGCACGATGTTGACCCCGGCTCAGTTGTTGTGCGCGGTGTTGATCGTGGTGTCGGTGGGCTTCGCGGTCGCACCGCGTGAACGCATGCACTTGAACCGGGTTGAGTTGCGCCGGGGGCTCCTGGCAGGAGTGATCGCGGGGCTTGGGCAGGGGGTGTCCCAGGCGGTGAACCGCTTGGGATTCGTGATGGCAGCCGAGGCAGGGGAGCCCTGTGGACCCTATTGGGCGGCGTTGTTGCGGGTGACGACGGGTGCGGTGGGGGTGTGGGTCTGGATCGCCTTGTTGCAGGTGGCTGGCCGGGCTCCGCTGAGGCGACCGGTGGAGCTGATCCCCCACAAGCGCCTCGTGGGGTCCCCTTGGGGTTGGTTGGCACTCTCGACCCTCCTGGGGCCCTTTTTGGGCATGTTGTGCCTGATGGAGGCGCTGCGCACCACACCTTCCGCGCTGGTCCAGACCACTCTCTCCACTCTTCCGGTGTTCATGATCCCGGTTGCGTGGTGGCTGGATGGGAATGCGCCCAGCAAACGCTCGGCGGTGGTGGGGATTCTGGCGGTGGCCTGGACCGTGTTGCTCTCGCGCCTGCGTTGAACGCATCCTTTTGCGGGTTTTGGGCTTTGCAAAGCGGCTTCCGGGGTATAGCGGGGCCGCTATGGAAACGCCGTCCCCTCCCGATTTGGCCGTTTGGGTCGACGCCAACGATGCGTCGGCACTACGGGAATTCTGCGAGGAGAGGCATCCGGCGACGGTGGCGGAGGTGTTGGAGGGGCTTGGGAACTTGGACACGATCTGGAAGGTTCTGCATCTGTGTCCTGTGGCGCTGCGGGCCCAGATTTTCCCGCATTTCGACCTGGACATGCAGGTGGATCTGGCGAGCGGAGAGAGGCGCAGGGACATGGCGCAATTGTTGGAGGAGATGGAGGCGGACGAACGTGCGGACCTGGTGAGGGAGCTGGACGGGAAGGTGCGGGAGGAGATTCTGCCCCTGGTGGCGCGTGCGGAGCGCGAGGATATCCGGCGGCTGGCCTCCTACGAGGAGGGCACGGCCGGATCGGTGATGACGACCGACTATGCGACGCTGCAACCGGACGTGAGCGTGGAGCAGGCCTTGCATCAGTTGCGGATGCAGGCCCCGGGCAAGGAGACGATCTACTACATCTACGTGGTGGACGAGCGGCACCACATCATCGGGTTTGTCTCGCTGAGGAAGCTCATCCTGGCGCGCCCCCGGCAATGCGTGGGGGACCTGATGAACGAGGAGATTCTCGCGGTGGGTGTGAACGACGACCAGGAGGAGGTGGCGCGAACGATTGAGAAGTACGATTTGTTGGCGGTGCCGGTGGTGGGGCCTGACAATCTTCTGGTGGGGATCGTGACGCACGACGACGCGCTGGACATCCTGCGGCAGGAGCAGCAGGAGGACGTGGAGCGCTTCATGGCGATCGGGGGGGGACACGCGGCGCGTGAATACCTGTCGACGCCCGCATGGGAGCATTTCCTGAACCGGGTGGGGTGGGTGGTGGTGCTGGGGATGTTCGGATTGGTGTCGGGGCTGGTCATCCAACGGAACACGGCGCTGCTGGCGGTCATTCCCCTGCTGGCGGTTTTTATTCCGATGTTGGCGGGAACCGGGGGCAACACGGGGAGCCAGGCGGCGACGCTGGTGGTGCGGGCCCTGGCGTTGGAAGAAATCACCGCACGGGATCTTTTCCGGGTCTTGGGGAAGGAACTGATGGTCGCCCTGCTGCTGGGAATCGCGTTGTCGGGGGTGGCGTTCGGGAGGGTGATGCTGGCGGGGAAAATGGGAGGGACGCCGGAGGGGATGCCGCTCTGGTATATTGGGCTGGTGGTGTCGCTGGCACTGGGACTGCAGGTGGTGAGTTCGACGCTTCTGGGGGCGTTGTTGCCGATGGTGGCGTCTCGTTTCCGGGTGGACCCGGCCCTGGTGGCGAGCCCGGCGCTGAGCACCTGCGTGGACATTAGCGGGATGCTGATCTTCTTCGGGGTGGCGGGGGCCCTGCTGTCATGAGGGTGCTGCATTTCGGGGATCTCCATGTGTGGCGGGCGCGAGTCCCCTGGCGTGACGCGTTGTACCCCAAGGCCTGGCTGGGCCCGTTGAACCTCCTGTTGCGGAGGGCACGCAAGTTCCCGCCCTCGTACCGGCGTCCGGTGATGGAGGCTTTGTGGCGTGAGGAGGCGGATTTGGTGGTCTTCACGGGAGATTTCAGTACGTTTTCTCTGGAGGAGGAGTTCCAGGAAGCGGCGGAATGGTTTGGGCCGCTTCGGGAGAAATGGGGGGACCGTCTTTTTGCGTTGCCGGGCAACCATGACCGATACACACCCGGCGCGCTACGCAGGCGGCACTTGGAGAGATGGCTCCCCTGGGTACGCACGGACCCCCTCTCCCGCTTGGAGCTGGAAGACGGCTGGACACTCCTGGGCGTGGACCATTCGGTGCCGCTGCCTTTCCGCTCCAACGGTGTGGTGACCCCGGAATCTCTTCCGGCGCTCGCCGATGCCCTGGCCGCGGAAGGGTCGGCGGGCAGGAAGGTCCTGCTGGCGGGACATTTTCCTTACGCCACGCCTGCAGCCCACCCGGAGACCTGGGAGCACCGGCTCATTGGCGGGGAAGCGTTCGCGGAGGTTTTGCGGGCTTTTCCACCCGCGGCGTATTTGCACGGACACAAACACGTGCGGTGGGCCCTCAGGCCGGCGGTGACGCCGGAAACCTTGTGTCTCAACTGCGGCAGCGCGGGCATGCGGCATACAGATCCCCTTCGCCAGGCGGGATACGTGAGTTTCCACCTTGGCGAGGAGGGGGTGGAGGAGGCCCACTGGCACCGCTACGATGGCCGGGGCGGCTGGGAGAAGGGCCCGCTCACTCCGGATCCCGCATGAAGCGGGGAAGATTCAGGATTTTCACCTGGCCGTCCATGGTGCGGGGGTCGCCCATCATGGGCATGACGGAGATGACGTGGTTTGGGTGGAGATACATGCGGGGATGGCAGTGGGGATCCCAGTCGGACCAGGACCGCGGATTGCCCTCCTCGTCGTAATAGACGAGGTCCTCCAAGAGCAGCATGCTTCCGGCGTTGAGGCCGGAGATGAACTCTTTTTCGGAAAGGGCAGAGGAACCGAACACACAGAAGGTTTCGGGGCCGGCATTGACTTCGACGCGGTACCAGGATCGGGACATGCCCCCCTATGAGCCATCCGAATGGAAAGTCAATTTTTTCCGCAAGGGCCCGGTGAGTTCAGCGGGCGGGGGGCTGGAGGCGGCGCTGCTGGACGGCGGTTCTTTCGAGCAGGCGCTGGTTGAAGACGTCCATGATGCGGTCGTAGAGGGAGTCGCCGAGCACCTTGTCCTCGACATCGGAGTCGATGTTGGGGTTGTCATTGACCTCGATGATCGAGGGTTTGCCCTTGATTTCCTTAAGGTCCACGCCGTAGAGGCCGCGGCCGACGAGGTTGGCGGCGCGGAGGGCGGCCTGGACAATGGTCTTGGGGGCGTCCTCGACGCGGAGGGTCTCGTATGCGCCGGTGAAGTCCGAGGTGCCGCTGGCGGAGTTGTTGTAGATCTGCCAGTGTTCCGCGGCCATGTAGTATTTGCAGGCGTAGAGCGGTTTGCCGTCGAGGATGCCCACGCGCCAGTCGAAGGGGGTGGGCACGAATTCTTGGACGACAAGCAGGGCGGAGGACTGCATCATTTTCTCGGCGATGGAGAGCAGTTCCCCTTCGTCGGTCGCTTTGAGCACGCCTTGGGAGAAGGAGCTGTCGGGCAGCTTGAGGATGCAGGGGAAGCCGATGAGGCGGGCGACATCACCGAGGTTGTCGCGGTGGAGGACCATGGAGCGAGGGGCGGGGAGTTTGTGGTATTTGAGGAGTTCGAGGAGGTAGACCTTGTTGGCGCAGCGGAGGATCGAGGTGGGATCGTCGATGACGACCAGCCCGTCTTTCTCGGCCTGCCGCGAGAAGCGGTAAGTGTGGTGGTCCACGTGCGTCGTCTCGCGCAGAAAGAGGGCGTCGTAGGAAGGGAGGTGCATGAAGTCATCGCGGGTGATGAGCTCGGCCTCGATGTCGAGCCGGTCGGCCGCCTTGATGAATTTTTCGAGAGCTTCGGGGTCGCTGGGGGGGAACTTTTCCTTGGGGTCATGGAGGATGGCCATCTGGTAGCGCGGGGGGCGGGGGCGGTGATGCCGGTGTTTGCGTGCGAAGTAGATCCGCGCAAATTCCATGACGGTTCCGCGGTCGCCCTCGGGGATCTGGGCGATCGAGATGGGGAAGACGTTGCTGATCTCCCAGTGGTTCTCATCGCCCTCCTTGCGGGCGAACTGCGCGCGCAGCAAAGGGGCCTTGAAGTGGGTGAAGAGGCGGCGGGCCAGCTGTCCGTGGGCGGCGGCGACGGAACGTCCGAAATAGATGCTGAGGGTGAAACGGTCGCTTTTGATGCGCCGGAGGCTGGACTGCATGGTCTCGTCAATCTCCTCCGAGACGATCCGAAGGATGCCGCGGTGGCCGAGGTCGCGGAGGGTACCGGTGTCGGGCATGGGTTTGTGGCCCCGGGCCTCGGCGAGGAGGCTGACGTAGTAGCCGGTGCCCTGGTAGCGGTAGGAACGGCAGAGGTTGAAGACGTTGGCCTCGGCGCGGAAGTACTCCTCGCGGGTGAGGTAGTCGCGGGGGGCGATCACTTCGACGCCTTCGAGTTTGATTTTCCAGCGTTCGGGGTTGTCGACAACGAGGTAGATCTTCTTCATGGGAGAGGGGAGGGGGGATGGAGGATGACGAGGTTGGCGTCGTAGGTGACGATTCCCAGGAGGACGGCGGTGAGGAGACGGCGGAAGGGGACGCTGTAGACGGGCTCCCGGCCGAGGGGGTTGGGGTGGTGGGGGTCGGCAATCCACGCGGATTTTGCCGCGGCATGGTGGCCGCAGACGACCACAAAGTGACCTTCAGGAGTTCCCCGGAGGTCGTCGGGCAGGTTGGTTTCGGCGATCATGCGGGCCTCCTGGTAGAGGTAGGTGGAGCTGAGGCCGGTGAGGAGGGGGAGTCCCTGGTCGAGGAAGCGGCGGAACAGATCCTCGGAGAGGTCCTCCATGGTGATTCGCCCTCCCTCGTCGAGGAATTTCTGGTAGTGGTGGGATGCGCGGAGGAAACCCCGGCGGTTTTTCACCTCGGCCTGCCGGGCGAGGCGCTCCCGGAGATCGGCCCCCGGGGCGCGGAACCAGGTGGGGTCGAACATGAGAAGGTTGTAGGTGACGATTTCGACGCGGAAGCCATGCCGCAGTGCGTGGCGGCCAAGCATCACGCCGTGGGTGCCACCGTTCTTGAGCTGGGGGATCTCGCGGGCGATGCGTGCAAGCGGCAGGTCCAGACCATGATGTCGGTACAAGGCGTGCAAACAGGTCGCCCCGCAGGTGACCGCGTCGGGTTGGCGTTCGATGTGGAAGGGCAGCGGGTCGCTTGCCATGCTTCATTTATTGCATGTGGCTGGAAAAAAGCAATGCGGGGTTAGGGGGTGGGGATGGAAATCGGCGGGGCCGGTGGCACTAAAACGTTGTCAAGGGCCTGGGGCTTGGATAGGGGAGGGGCTCACCCCATTTGGAGAGCAGCCCCATGAAGATTGTGATTACCGGAAAAGGTGGCCGAGAGCACGCCCTGGCGCGGGCGCTGATGGATTCCCCCGCGAGACCGCAGGTTTTCGCGTGCCCGGGCTCCGAGGGCATGTCGGCGGAGGCGACACCGCTGAAGGGCATCCCGGACATCCCGTCGCTGGTGGCATGGATGGTGGAAAACCAGGTGGATCTCTGCGTGGCGGGCGAGGAGGCCGGGCTGGCGGGTGGGCTGGCGGACGCCTGCGAGGCCGCGGGGATTCCTTGTTTTGGGCCTTTTCGGGAGGCGGCTCAACTCGAGAGCAGCAAGATATACGCGAAGGAGTTTATGACGCGGCACGGAGTGCCCACGGGGGGGTTCGCGGTAGTGGACAGTGCGGAGGCCTGCCGGGCGGCGATCACGTCGTATCCGGCGGTATTGAAATACAATGGCCTTGCGGCGGGCAAGGGGGTGGCGGTGTGCACGGACGCGGAGGCGGCAGAGGAATTCATCGACATGGTGTTCACGCGAAAGGAGTTCGGCGAGGACCGGGTTTTTGTCGAGGAGTTCCTGGAGGGCAAGGAGGTCTCTGTCATCTGCGCGGTGTCGGGCGGAGAATACGTCTATTTTACGCCGGCACGGGACTACAAGCGGCTGCTCGCGGGCGATGAGGGGCCGAACACGGGGGGGATGGGTGCGGTGGCCTCCCGGCGCTTGCTGCCCCCAGAGACAATCGCACGCATCGAGCAGGAGGTGATCCGCCCGACGGTTGCGGGTCTCGAGAAGGACGGCCTCCGCTACAAGGGGTTCCTCTATTTTGGGATCATTCTTACAGAGGCGGGGCCGAAGGTGTTGGAATTCAACTGTCGTTTCGGGGATCCGGAGGCGCAGGCGGTGTTGCCGATCGTCGAGGGTGATTTCGCGGGGTTCCTGCTGGAGGCGGCGCGGGGGAGGATCGACCGGTCGTTGGTGCGCTTCCATGAGGGGTGGAGCCTGACGGTCGTGCTTGCCTCCGGGGAGTATCCGCGGCGCAGCGGAAGCGGAGCACAGATACGGGGACTTGAATCGGTCCGCACCGGAAGGGTCTACCATGCCGGAACCCGCCTCAACGCGGAGGGAAACTTCGAGACCCACGGAGGCCGCATCCTCGCGGTCTCCCACACGGGGGCCACCCTCGCCCAGGCCCGAGAGGCCGCCTACTCCGAGCTTGCATGCCTCTCCTTCGACGGTGCCCAGTTCCGCCCCGACATCGGGCGACTGCACTTCGAGGGTGTCGAATGAGCCGCTCTTTCCGAAGCCCGGAAACGCTTTGGCATTGATTTTCCGGGGATCGGAGGATAGCGCGTCCCCAGATGAAAGCTCCCTTGCGTGAAACCGTGATCCTTGACGCGCCGGGGGTGGCCGGCGCGATCGACCGCCTAGCCGCCCGCATCCTGGAGGCGCACGGGTCGGAGCCCATGGCCTTTGTGGGAATCCACACGCGGGGGGTGGTTCTGGCGGACCGCCTTGTGGCCCGGTTGCGCCGTACGCGCGGTGGCATCGCACAGGGCACCCTGGACATCGGGCTGTACCGGGACGATATCGGGAGCCTGGCCTCGCTGCCCCACATTCGGAGTTCCGAGGTCCCATTCGAGGTGGAGGGCGCCACGATCCTGCTCTGCGACGACGTCTTGTTCACCGGGCGGACGATTCGCGCGGCGATGAACGTCCTGTTGGACTATGGGCGCCCACGCCGCATCGAGCTCGCCGTGCTGGCGGACCGGGGGCATCGCGAGCTGCCCATCGCCGCCACCTGGACCGGCGTCGAGATCCCCACTTGCCGCAATGATTACCTGCGTGTCCACTTCCGGGAGACCGACGGACGCGACGAGATCCTCCACCTGCACCCGGAGCCTGCGTGAAACCCGCCCGCAAAGACCTCCTGAGCATCGACGACCTCACCCGCGACGAGGTCCTCCAGATCCTCGACACTGCGAAGCCCTTCAAGGACCTCTTCACTCGCTCGGTCAAGAAGGTCCCCACGCTCCGCGGCAAAACCGTCCTTTCCCTCTTCTACGAGCCATCCACCCGCACCCGCACCAGCTTCGAAATCGCCGCGAAACGCCTCTCCGCGGATGTGACCAACATCGCCGTGGCGACCTCCAGCGTTGTGAAAGGGGAGTCGATCCTCGACACGATCGACACCCTGCAGGCGATGCAGGTCGACTACATGATCGTGAGGCACGGCGTAAGCGGAGTTCCGGAGTACATTGCCCGCCACACCCAGGCGTCTGTGATCAACGCGGGCGACGGCAACCACGCTCACCCGACGCAGGCGCTGCTGGACGCCTTCACGGTGCGGGAGGTGTTGCCGGAGATGTTGAACCGGCGGATCGTGGTTTCGGGCGACATCCTGCACTCGCGCGTGGCCCGTTCGGTGTTCAGCGTGATGCACATGCTGGGAATGGAAGTCGCGGCCTTCGGGCCCGCCACACTGGTGCCGCGGACCATCCCTCCCTACGTGCGTGCGTTCACGCGTTTCGAGGAGATTGAAGAATGGAGGCCGCACGTATTGTACCTGTTGAGGCTGCAACTGGAGCGCCAGCAGGCGAATTTTTTCCCGAGCATGCGGGAGTACCACTCCACCTACGGGGTCACTACCGAGCGTTTCCGCCGCCTGCGGGAGCAGGGGGTCTACATTATGCATCCGGGTCCCGTCAACCGGGGGGTGGAACTCGTGGACGATGTCATGTCCTATGAACGAACCCTCATCAACACCCAGGTGGAGAATGGCATCGCCACGCGCATGGCCGTCCTCTACCACCTCACCCCCGAGGTCCAGGGCCGCACTCTCGAAACGGAGGAACACGCATGAACATCCGATTCTTCCGTCAGGCCGGGGTGGTGGAAGCGGGCCGTGCCGATCCGCTCAGGGCGGATGTGCTGGTGGAAGACGGGGTCGTGCGCGCCGTGGGGCCCTGTTTGCAGGCACCTGAGGGGGCCGAGGTGGTGGACTGCGAGGGTCTGCTGCTGATGCCGTCCCTGTGCGACGTCCACGCGCACCTGCGCGAACCGGGACGTGAGGATTGCGAGACCATTGCCAGCGGCACCGAAGCCGCCATCGCCGGCGGATTCACGCGGGTGTTGGCGATGCCCAACACCGATCCGCCCATCGACACCGGAGGCATGGTGGCCTTCGTCCAAAGCATGGCGCGCGCCCAGGCCCGCATCCCCGTCTCCGTCGCCGGATGCCTGACCCAGGGCCGCCAAGGCGGGAAACTCGCGGAGATCGGAGACATGGCCGCAAAAGGAGCGGTGATGGTGACAGACGCGAACCACGCGCTCCAAGACGCCTATGTGCTTCGCCGCGCGTTGGAATACTGCCGGCATTTCGACGTCGTGGTGGGGGTGTATCCGGATACGCCCGCGCTTTCTTCTGCCGGTGTGATGCACGAAGGCGTGGAGTCGTTCCGGTTCGGCCTGCCGGGCATCCCGGCGATCGCGGAGGAGATCGGGGTGGAGCGCGACCTGCGTGTGGCGGGTTTCACAGGTGGCCGCATCCACATCCAGAACGTGTCCACGGCCGGGTCGGTGGCCAGCATCCGACGCCACAAGGAGAGGGGCGTTCGGGTCACTGCGGAGGTCACCCCCCACCATCTGCTGCTCGACCACCGCCTGCTCAAGGGGTACAACACGAACCTCAAGGTGATGCCTCCCTTGCGCACGGAGGAGGACCGGGCTGCCTTGCTGGAGGGATTGCGCGATGGAACGATCGACATGATCGCAACCGGCCATGCCCCCCACACTGACTTCGAGAAAAACATGGATTTCCTGCACGCGCCCTTCGGGATGACGGCCCTGGAGACGACCCTTCCTGCGCTGCATCACCATCTGATCCGTCCGGGCCTGATGGACTGGGGGCTGCTGGTCGAGCGTCTGGCCCACGCTCCACGCCGTCTCCTCCGTGCGGACCTTCACCCCATTGAGCCGGGAAGGACCTTCGAGGCTCTGCTCTTCGACCCCATGGCGGATGTCACTGTCAACCGCGAGGGTTTCCGATCCCGCAGTTTTAACTCCCCCTGGCTCGGCCAGACCCTCCGCGGCAGGGTGCGCAACGTGTACCTGGGCGTCCGGGCCCTGCTGGACTGAACCCGGATCCGTCCTCCGACGTGGAGCCGGGGGAGAGGAGAAGCGCGGCGGTGATGCAGGCGGCGCCGGTCAGCAAGGGGATCCAACGCGGCCGGTCGTTGCCGAAGAGGAGCGCGATGAGCACGCCGAGGGGGACGACCAGATTGTTGGCCGCGGCGAGGGTGGCGGTGGAGACGCGGCTGGCGCCAAGGTTCCAGAGGAAAAAACCAAGGCCGGAGGCGACCAGGCCCAGATAGAGGATGACGCCAAACTGGAGCGGGGAGATGACCGGGATCTGGCCGGCGTGGAGGAGGCGTGCGAGCGCGAAAAGGCCGGCGAGCAGGAGGCCTCCAAGGTAGAGCCAGGCAAAGCTGTCCCGCTCGCGCTGCGCGGGATTGCGGAGCTTCCACGAACGGTAGGCGAGCTGGCCGGCGCCGAAGGAGAGGTTGGAGGCTTGCATGAGGACAAAGGCAGTCCAGAAGCCTTGTTTATCCAGGGGTTGTCCCGCGCGGATGAGCAGAGCGCCGCCAGTGGCGAGAAGTCCGGCGAGCAGCAGGCGGGAGAGGGCCGCGGGGTGGCGGAGGGCGGCGAGCAAGGCGATCCAGAGGGGGGTAAAGCTGGAGAAGAGGGCGACCATGTAGGCGGGGGCGTGTGCGAAGGCGCTGAGGTAGGAGATGTACATGCAGCCGAACTGAAGGGCGCCGATGCCGAGGAGGACCGGTCGCTGGGAGGCGGGGAGTGCGCGATGCCGCAGCAGGGGCAGGAAACAAAGGCTCGCGAGAGCCAGTCGGAGGGTGGCGACGAGGAAGGGGTCGATTCCCTTGAGGGTGGAGCCGATGAGCGTGAAGGAGAAGGCCCAGACCAGCGTGGTGGCGAGGAGGTGGATCATATCGAATCCTTCAGCCACGCGGTCAGCAGGCTTGTGTCGGAATACTGGGTGCGGGTTTCATAGTTCTTCCGGGGACCGCGGGAAATCCAATGGAGCAACGCGCCGCCGGAGGGTTCGATCCTCAATTCGGCGGTATAGAGGTCATGGGAGCAAAGGTGGGGCTCGAGGGTCTGCCAGCAGGTGGGGGATTCTCGGGGGATGAGGACGAGGAGGGGGAGGTACCCGCCGTCGGGGGTGGCTTTCCCGATCTCAACCTGCCCGGGGCCGCGGCGGCGCAGAAAGAAGACCTTGTGGAAGGGGAATCGGACGGCGGGGCGGTCCAAGTCCCACCAGCTTCCCTCCTCCAGAATGTGGAGTCCGTCGGCCTGCGACTGGAAACGTGCGTGCCCTTCGCCCTCCCGCTCCCACGGCTCTCCAGGGGCACGCGAAATGGAGGCGAAGCGCAGGGCAAAGGAGCGGTCGGTGGGGGGGGGCATGGGTGTGGATCACGAGTCGGCGAGGACGATGCCGACGGGGCAGTGGTCGGAGCCCTGGACCTTGGGGCGAATGAAGGCCTCCTGAAGGCCGGCACGGAGGGAGGGGGAGAGGCAGACATAGTCGATCCGCCAACCGACGTTGCGCGCGCGCGCGCCGGCGCGGTAGCTCCACCAGGTGTACGCATCGCGGGTGCCGGGGTGGAGTTCACGGAAGGAATCGAGAAAGCCGGCCGAGAGGATGTTGTCAAATCCCTCGCGCTCTTCGTCGGTGAAGCCGGCGCTGAAATGGTTGTCGTCGGGCCGGGCAAGGTCGATTTCGGTGTGGGCGACATTGAGGTCACCGCAGAAGAGGACGGGTTTGGTGGCTTCCAGCCCCTTGAGGTAGGCAAGGAAAAGGGGGTCCCACTGGCGGTGTCGGTACTCGAGGCGTGCCAGGTTGTCTTTGGAGTTGGGGGTGTAGACGGTGACGACCCAGTAGTCGGGGTGTTCCACGGTGATGACCCGTCCCTCCTGGTCGTGGTCCTCGTGGCCGATGCCAAGGTGGTGGGAGAGGACAGGGAGTCGGGTGGCGATGAGGGTGCCGGAGTAGCCGGGACGGGTCGCGGGGTTCCAGAGGACGGTCATGCCGGAGGGGAAAGCAAAAGGTACCTGCTGGGGGAACGCCTTGATTTCCTGGAGACAGAGGATGTCCGGGTCCTCGGCGGCGAGGTAGTCGGAAAAACCCTTGTTGAGGCAGGCACGGATGCCGTTGACGTTCCAGGAGACGAGTTTCATGCGCGGGGTTCCGGGTTCGGTCTGCAAACAAAAACAGCGCCGGGATGCGGCGCTGCATTTGAAAATGGTGGCCCGGGTCGGAATCGAACCAACGACACAAGGATTTTCAGTCCTCTGCTCTACCAACTGAGCTACCGAGCCATTCGATGGGAAGCGGCGATATATCAGAGGCACCGCAAGGTTGTCAATCTTCCCGGGCAAGATTTTTCGGAAAAAGGGCGGGGGGTATGGACCTTGACCGGGCGGAGGGTTTTGGGGTAAAGGGAGTGGACCCTTTTTTTAAGGAAAAACCACACATGAAGACGTTGATGTTGATTGGAGACGGAATGGGCGACAGGCCCTGCGCGGAGCTGGGAGGGCGGACGCCTTTGCAGGCGGCCCGCATCCCGTGGATGCGCCGGATCGCGGCCGCCGGGAAATTGTACCTGGCGGACACCGTTCCGCCCGGCCTCCCGCCGGGCAGCGATGTGGCCAACCTAGGCCTTCTCGGGTACGATGCCCGGCGTCTCTACACTGGCCGGGCACCGATCGAGGCTGCCGGGGCCCACCTGGCCATGGAGGCTGACGATGTCGCGTTGCGCTGCAACCTCGTCCACATCGCGGACGGGAACATGGTGGATTATTCCTCCGGCCACATCTCCTCCGAAGAGGCCGCCCCCCTGGTTGCGGCCCTCCAGGACAAGCTCGGCCGCAAGGGTCTGGCCTTCCATCCCGGAGTCCAGTACCGTCATCTGCTCCTCTGGAAACAGGGGCCAACGACCCCGGTGACGCAGCCTCCGCACGACATCCTCGGCCAAGCGATCGCGCCCTACCTCCCCCATGGCGAGCGGGCGGAGGAGCTGCTGGGGCTGATGGAGGCGTCGAAGGAGATCCTGGCGGACCATCCGGTGAACCGGGCACGGGTTGCCCGCGGCGAGGTGGCGGTCACCCAGATCTGGCTGTGGGGGCAGGGGCCCGCGCTGGTTCTGCCAAGCTATGCCGAGCTGTACGGCATGAGCGGAACGGTTGTCACGGCAGTGGACTTGGTGAGGGGGCTTGGCGTCCTGGCCGGACTGGACACTCCGCGGGTGCCCGGGGCCACGGGTTGGATCGACACCAACTACGCCGGGAAAGTGGAGGCCGCGATGGAGGCCCTGAAGTCACAGGACTTCGCTTACATCCATGTGGAGGCGCCGGACGAGTGCGGGCATGTCGGAGATGCCCGTCTCAAAACCGAGGCCATCGAGGCCTTTGACGGCCAGGTGGTTGGCCCCGCTTTCTTGGAAATGGAGCGGCGCGGGATCCCGTATCGGTTGTTGGTGACGATGGACCACCGCACGCCGGTGGAGATACGCGGACACAGTGCGGAGCCCGTTCCACTGGCGACGATCGAGGGGCCGCTGGGCCGGATACCCGAAGCCGAGTCCCCCTTCGATGAATTTATCCACGAGGGGCGGGTAGACCTCCGCACCTACGAATGGATTCCTCGCTGGCTCCGCGGAGAGGCATGAACGAAGCTTTTTTCCCCCAGGACCGGCGCGTGGCCCTTTGTCACGACTGGCTCACCGGTATGCGCGGTGGCGAAAGAGTCCTGGAGTTGCTTTGCGATGCCTTTCCTCAGGCTCCAATCCATACCCTCCTCCATGTGACCGGATCCGTCAGCCAACGCATCGCCTCCCATCCCATCCAGACCAGCCCCCTGCAACGGGTTCCCGGCATTGCCGACGCCTATCGGCATTACCTGCCGATCATGCCTCTCCTGGCCCGCTCCTGGCGACCCGATCCCGGACTGGATCTCTTGGTGAGCACCAGTCACTGTGTCGCCAAGGCGATCCGCCCCGGACCCCGCACCCGGCACGTCTGCTACTGCTTTACCCCGATGCGTTATGCCTGGCTCTTCCAGGAGGAGTACTTTCCCCATCCCCTCAAACGCGCCCTGCTGCGACCCCTTCTCGCCGGACTGCGGGCCTGGGACAAGGCAACGGCCCCGAGGGTGCACCGCTTTGTGGCGATCAGTGGACATGTTCGAGAGCGGATTCGTCGCTTTTATGGTAGGGATGCGGATGTGGTGTATCCCCCGGCGAATACCCGGTTTTTTCACCCGGGGGAGGCTGCCCGGGAGGACTTCGACTTCATCATCAGTGCGCTTGTTCCCTACAAGAAAGTGGACCTGGCTGTGCGGGCTTACACGCGCAGCGGGCATCCCCTGAAGGTGATGGGCTCCGGCTCCGGCATGGAGGCCCTCCGCGCCATGGCGGGACCAAATGTTGAATTCCTGGGGCGCCAGCCCGACGAGGTCCTGCGCGAACATTACCAGCGCTGCCGCTTTCTTATCTTTCCCGGCGAAGAGGACTACGGCATCACTCCCGTGGAGGCCATGGCCTGCGGCACTCCGGTCGTCGCTTTTGGCCGGGGCGGGGTCACGGAAACCGTCCAAGAAGGAGTGACCGGGGTCTTCTTTACGGAGCAAAACGAGGAGGCACTCAACGCCGCGGTCGCCCGTGCCGCCTGCCTTCCCTGGGACCGCATCGCGATCCGCCGCCGCGCCGAGCTCTTCGATGAAACCTCGTTTTGCCGGGGTCTGGGAGGGATTCTCTTCAGGGAGTTGGAAGAATCCGGCCTTGGCCGCGGTTGAGGTGTTCGCGTGGGTTCGCTCAGGTGACCCGCAGGAAGCGTCGTTTTCCGACCTTGAGCACGAGGGATTCCCCCGGCTGGAGTACCCACAGGGGATCGGAGATGGTGGTTTCGCCACACTTGACGGCGTTCTGTTGGACAAGGCGGCGGCCTTCGCCCTTGCTGCCGATGAGACCATGGGCGAGCAGGAGGTCCAGCAGGGCCGTGGGGGTGTCGAGGCAGATCTCGGGAATGTCTTCGGGAAGGGCGTGCTGGGAGAAGACGCGGGTGAACTCGGCCGAGGCGTGGCGAGCCGCTGCCTCGTCGTGAAAGGCCGCAACGATGTCCTGAGCCAGTTCGTCCTTCACGTCGCGGGGGTTCCGGGCGCCTGAGGCCACCTCCGCACGGAGGCGGGACACCTCCGCATCGGTCTTGCCGAGGACCAGGGTGAAGTAACGCCACATGAGGTCGTCGCTCACGGACATAACCTTCCCGAACATGTTCACGGGATCCTCCGCGATCCCGATGTAGTTGTTCAGGCTCTTGGACATCTTCTGCACACCATCGAGCCCCTCGAGCAACGGCAGGGTCATCACTACCTGCGGCTCCATGCCGGCCATCTTCTGCAATTCCCTGCCCAAAAGAAGGTTGAACAACTGGTCTGTACCCCCGAGCTCGATGTCGGCCTCCACCTCCACGGAGTCCTGCGCCTGGATCAGCGGATAGAGGAACTCGACCAGCGAAATCGGCTGGTTGGCGGCATGGCGCTTCGCGAAGTCGTCGCGCTGGAGCATCTGGGCGACCGTGATCTTGGATGTGAGGCGGATTACGTCCTCGAAGCGCATCGGGTGGAACCAGTCGCCGTTGAAGCGGAGTTCGGTCCGGTGGGGGTCGAGGATGCGGAAAACTTGGTCCTGGTAGGATTTGGCGTTTTCGTGGACCTGCTCGCGGGTGAGGGGAGGGCGGGTTTTGGACTTTCCGCTGGGGTCTCCGATCATGCCTGTGAAATCGCCGATGATGAAGACGACGGTGTGTCCGCAGTCCTGGAATTCGCGGAGTTTGCGGAGGGCGACGGAGTGGCCGAGGTGGATGTCGGGCGCCGAGGGATCCGCGCCGAGCTTCACGCGGAGGGGTTTGCCCGTGGCGATGGAACGTTGGAGTTTCCGGAGGAGTTCCTCGCGGGAATGGAGGTCCACCACGCGGGAGGTCAGGTGTTCGAGTTGTTCTTCGGCGGTCATGGCGCCGGGATTCTAGCGGCAGGCCTCCGCTTTGTCGAGCCGTTGCGCCGATTTCCGATGCGCCCGTTCTGCAACCCCACCCTGGCCCACGCGGACCCGGGCATATGTGCGACGTTCCCCAACGCCGCATCTCAGTCGTTCTGCCAACCAAGACGAAAAAAAAGCCCCCCCATCAGCGGAACTGACCTTCGACGACGATGCGCCGCATCGCCTTTTTCAGGTTGCCTTGCTTCTCGGACTATTTTTGCCGCATCTGTGGAAATACCTATCAAACCGCACCCGAGCTTTCGGACCGCCGGGAGTGATGAGAAAATGGTGGTCGATGAGGGCCTCAGATCAGGTTCGCCAGCAGGACATTCAGTTTGCGGCGCAGCACCTCGTAGCTGAAAAACCGGTTCGCCGTGGCATAGTTGTGGTCGACCATCTCCCGGCGCAGGTCCTCGTTTTCGAGGATTTCGCGAACCTGCTTTACGAGGTGGCGGGTCACGTAGCCCTCCATCATGGGGAAACGGAAGCCCTTTGGCTCAATGTCGCGTGCGAAGATGTCGTAGCGGTTGATCAACACGGGTTTCTTGAAGTAGACAGCCTCGAGAAGAGCGTTGCCGAAGCCCTCGTAGAGGCTGGGATAGGTGATGAAATCCGCGTGGGGATAGAGATCCCAGAGGGTGTAGATCTTGCGCCCCTGCCCGTCGATCCGCCGGATATCGGATATCCGATCCGCGACAATGCGCAGGTCGACCCCGCTCTCGTGTGCGAGTTCCTGGAGCATGTGCACGTATTCGAAACCCTCGTCGCCCGCGTCATGGGAGATCACCAGTTTCGCGCGAGGGTCGCGCATCGACTCCAGCAGTTTGATGGCATGTTCGATGCCCTTGCGGGGGACAATGCGGGTGGGTTGCAGAAAAACCAGATCGTCCGGCGCCAGTCCCAGCTCCTCGCGGATGTCGTCCGCATACCCGTCCGAGGGTGGAGGCGGGTTCTTGAAGTCGACCACATTCGGGGTGAGTGCGGAGCTGACCCCGCGCCTCCAGGAGAGCTGTTCCTGGGCGGCCTGGTTGATGACCGTGTGGAGGATGTTGGGGAGGCGTGGGGGGAAAGCGAGTTCGAGGTAGTCCGGAACCGCGTTGATCGAGAAGCGGATCCGTTCCCAGGCGAAGTCGTGGTGGTGCGCGATGCAGGGCATCTGGGTCTCCACAAGGAATTCCGTGATCGCCACGCCCAACGGAACGTGCATGGGGATCGTCAGCGCGTTCTCCGGAATCAGGACATCGATGCCGAAGTCGGATACGTACGTATACAATGACTGCTTGAGGTGTTCCGCCATGTCGCGGATGCGGCGGGAGACCTCGGGGTCGCGGCGGGTTCTCCCCCAGATGCGCTCGTTGATCCAGACATTTTCCGGATGTTTGAAGAAGGCCTCTGGCACCAGATGGCTTACCCCGGGATCGCGGTCGAGCTGCCCGGCGAACCAGTGGGAAACGTGTTTAGACTCCCAGAGGATGTGCGCCCATTTGGCGCTTTCGAGGGAGACACCATCGGTGCCGGCGAAGCGGGTGGAAACAAAACCGATGTGGAGGGACATTCAGGGACTTCCTCGGTTGCAGATTCGGCAAGGATGGGGTACAACAGGATCATTCTACACCGCCACGTCGGTTTTCCAACCCACAATCCCCGAGAAAGGAGTCGAACATGGGCGATCCCGAACCGTCCGAACTCCGCGGCAGGGTCAAGGCATGTCAGGACATCGTCCTCGCCAATCTGGCCATGATCGCCGAAACCCCCGCCCCGACCTTCCAGGAACAGCACCGCGTCCGTTTCCTGCTCGACCGCTTCCGCGAGGCGGGCCTCGACCACATCTCCGACGACGAGGCCAACAACGCGACCGGTTACCTCCCCGGGCCCGAAGGTGCCCCCACCGTCGCCGTTGTCGCCCACCTGGACACCTTGTTCGACGATACGGTGTCCCACACCTTGTCCCTGGGGCCGGAGCACGCGAAAGGGGTGGGCCTGGGTGACAACAGCCTGGGCGCGGCCGTTCTGGCGAGCCTGCCGCACCTGATCGAAGCCTGCGGCATCGAACTTCGGGTGAACCTCCTCCTCCTCGGCGTCTCCCGCAGCCTCGGACGAGGGAACCTGGGGGGGCTCCGTTTCTGGCTCGACCACAGCCACACGGCCGTCGACCAAGCGATCTGCCTGGAGGGCGCCCCCCTGGGACGCCTCAACTTCAGCTCCCTCGCAATGAACCGCGGCGAGATCCGCGTCATTCTTCCCGACGAATACGATTACACCCGATTCGGGGTGAATGGCGCGATCTACCACCTTAATGATATCATCAACCGTATGCTGGAGATTCCCCGGCCCGCACGTCCACGCACCTCCATTGTGTTTGGGAGCATCGACGGAGGGAACGGATTCCATGAACTGGCTCGCAAGGCCCGCCTGCGCTTCGAGGTGAGGAGCGAGTCCGACGCGGTGGCCGACACGATCGAACGGAAGATCGGCGAGATCATCGAGGAGGTGCGTGCGCGCAGCGGGGTGATCATCGAGTGGGATGCGGTCGCCCACAGGAGATCGGGAGGCTTGTCGTATGGGCATCCTCTGGTGTACCTTTGCAGGAAGGTGATGCGAGGCCTAGGGATCGAGCCGCAGATTGGGCCCAGCATGTCCGAGCTGGCCGCCTGGATCGCGGCAGGTGTCCCGGCTGTCACCCTCGGCTTGAGCCACAGTCATCAGATCAACACCACGGAGGAGGAGATGGAGATCGAGCCGCTTTTCGACGGCATCACCCAGGTGCTGGGTGTCCTGGCCGCCCTCCCTTCCGGAGAGGAGGGCCCCTCATGAACATCGACGCGTGGCTGGGGACGAACACGTTCCACCATTCCGCCTTCTGGGACGTCCGGGCGCTCGTGGAGGCCAAGGAACGCCAGAATCTCCGGATTTCGCTGTGCATCCCGACCCTCAATGAGGAAAGGACCATCGGAAAGGAGATCGTTATCTTCCGTTCCGAGCTGATGACCCGTTACCCGCTGCTGGACGAAATCGCGGTCGTGGACTCGGGATCGAACGACCGGACCTGCGAGGTGGCCCGGGCCTTCGGGGCCGACACCTACTTTTCCGGCGACATCCTTCCCTCGCAGGGTTTCAAGCGGGGAAAGGGCGAGAATCTCTGGAAAGCCGTCCACCAACTCACCGGCGACATCATTGTGTATGTGGATGCCGACATCACCAACATCCACCCACGCTTCGTGACCGGGCTGGTGGCACCCCTGCTCCATCAGCCCGAGACGAAATACGTCAAGGCCTTCTACGACCGCCCGCTGGCCTTCTCGCAGGGAGTCCGCCCCTCTGGCGGGGGGAGAGTGACGGAAATCCTGACCCGCCCCCTGTTCTCGCTGTTCTTTCCTGAGCTCACGGCGCTGATGCAACCCCTGTCAGGGGAGTACGCCGTGCGCCGCGAGGTGTTGGAACAAATCGCGTTCCCGATCGGCTACGGTGTTGAAATCTCGCACCTGATGGATGTATACACCCGTTGGGGACTCTACGCATTCGCTCAGACGGACCTGGACAAGCGTGTGCATCGCAACCAGGCCACGCGCGACCTCGGCAAGATGGCTTTTGGGATTCTGCAGGCCTTCCTCCACCGTACGGGTCAGACGGGAATCCTGGAGCTGAAGACCGAAATGGCCGACGTGTTGCGCCAGTTCCAAGTGAGGGAAGGCCAGATCGAGCAGCAGGAGTTCCACATTGTCGAGGAGGAACGCCCCCCCATGATCGGAATTCCCGAGTACCGGGAGAAATTCGGGCGGTGATCGCGATCGCCCACCACCACCTGCGCCGCGGCGGGGTCACCCGCGTGGTGATGGACCAGGCCCGTCTCCTTGTCGAAGCAGGGGAGAAGGTAAGGATCGTGACAGGGGAGGCGCCGGTGGAGCCCCCTCCGGATGGGGTGGAAGTCGTACTGCTGGACGGGCTGGCATACGACGCGGCCCCGCCGCCCGGGCGGGAAGCGGAGCTGGCCGAGGGGCTCCGCCGTGCCGCCGCGGGAGGGCTTCTTCACGCGCACAATCCCGGACTTGGCAAGAACCTCGCTTATACCGCCGCGCTCTTGCGGCTGGCCGGGGAGGGGCAGCGCCTTCTGTTGCAGATCCACGATTTCGCTGAGGATGGTCGACCCGGCAATCTCCGCGCCTTGCGAAAGGCGGGCCTCGACGAACGCCTGTACCCTTTGGGGCCGAATGTTGCCTACGCGGTCCTCCAATCTCGCGACCGCCGGGTGTTGGAGGACGCGGGCATTCCGGAGGAGCGCCTTGCCGTCCTCCCCAACCTCGTGGCGGTTCCCGGGATACCGCGCGTTCCTGATTCCCCTCCAAAACGCGTCCTGTACCTCACGCGGGCGATCCGCCGCAAGAACCTGGGGGAGCTTGTGTTTTGGGCGATGCGCCACAGAGGGGAAATGCAGTTCGCCACCTCTCTGACCCCGGAGAATCCCGACGAAAAACCCGCCCACGCCGCATGGGTGGACTTCGCCCGCGAAGAGCGCCTGGACCTCCATTTCGGCCTCGGGGAAACCGCCGGACCGCGTCTGGAAGAAGTGGTGGGGTGGGCGGACGCCTGCATTACCACCAGCGTGGCCGAAGGGTTCGGCATGTCCTTCCTCGAGCCGTGGTGCATGGGCCGTCCCCTTCTCGGCCGTGACCTTCCAAGCATTACCGAGGACTTCCGGCGCGAGGGATTGGACCTCTCCCATCTCTATACCTCCCTTCCCGTCCCCGCGGAAGCGGTCGACCCCGGCTTCTGGATGCGCGCTGTGGCCGAGGTTCGTGCCTGGAGGGGGGCAATGGGCGCGCTGGGGGATGTGCAGGAGGGCGCCTTGAGGGAGGCTTGGTTACGGGAGGGACGAATTGACTTCGGCCGACTGGACGGCGAGGCCCAGCGAGCGGTCCTGCGCGCGGGCGCGGCGGAGGCTTCGCCCGAGTTGAGGATGCCCACCACGGCCACAGAGATGGGGGCGGCACGCATCCGGCAGCACCTGGGACCCGTGGCCACCCTGCGAAGACTGCGCGCCGCCCACGCCCTGCCCGGTGACGGTCTTGCGAAGGGATTCGCCGATGCTTCCCGCGTGCGTGCGGCATTCCTGCGACTGGAAACCTTCTCGATGCTGAGGACCTGAACTCATGGACCCCGCCCTCTACGTGGAGCGCATCCGCGCCCTCTCCGCACCGCTCCTTCCCCTGCCCAGCGGCCATCCGGAACGTCTCGGGCCGATCCCCGGCCTGGAAGCCGTTTTCTTCGACGTCTATGGCACCTGTTTTGTCAGCGGATCGGGGGATATCGGGTCCGCCACCGAGCATTTCCGGGCTGGTGCGTTGAGAGAGGCCCTGGCGGAACAGGGGGTGATGTGGGAGGAGGCCGAGGCCCGCGAGGGAATGGAATGTTTCCACCAGGCAATTCGGCGGGAACACGAGCGTCTAAAGGGGGAGGGGACGGAGTGGCCCGAGATCCGGGTGCTGGAGATCTGGGAAACGTGGTGCGCGAAGCGCGGACTGGACCTTGACCTGCCCAGGCTGGCGATTGGGGTTGAGTGCCGCATCAATCCCGTTTGGCCCATGCCAGGGCTGCGGGAAACCCTTTCCACCCTGCGACGGTGCGGGCTGCGTTTAGGGATTGTGAGCAACGCGCAGGTGTTCACCCCCTTCCTGTTCGAGGCTTTTCTGGGGTCTTCTCCCGCGCAACTTGGCTTCCTGCCGGATGCCTGTGTCTGGTCTTGGATTCCCCGCGAAGCCAAACCCTCCGTCCACCTCTACCAAATGGCCCTCGAGGGAATGGGCTCGCCAGACCCCGCCAGATGCCTCTATGTCGGCAACGACATGCGTAATGACATCGCCCCCGCGGCGGCCTTGGGCATGCGCACCGCTCTCTTCGCCGGGGATGCCAGGTCCCTGCGACTCCGCGAGGGTGACCCCCTTGTCGCCGGCACGACCCCCGATCTGGTCCTGGGCAGCCTTCCCGCTCTGCTCCCGTGCCTTTCCTGATCCAAGCGGCAAACGGGGAGGCCGCCACGCGGAAGGGAGGAACCTCTCAACAGCCATGGGCGGGTGAGCGACCCGCATTGACAGCCCGGTCCTCCCCGGATAGTCAGGGGAAAGCCCCAGGAAGGGCGTTCACCCCAAACCCGAAGAGAACCATGCACCCGACCCTTGTAGTCCTCGCCGCCGGAATGGGCAGCCGATATGGCGGCCTGAAACAGATCGACCCTGTGGGGCCCGGTGGGGAGGTCATCCTGGACTATTCCGTGCACGATGCCATGGCGGCCGGCTTTGGCAAGGTGGTGTTTGTCCTGCGTCGCGACATGGAGGAGGTCTTCCGGGAAACGGTGGGCGCCCGGTTCGAGGAAAGAGTCTCGGTGGGATACGCCTTCCAGGAGTTGGAGGACCTGCCCGCGGGTTTCAAGGTGCCGGAAGGACGCACCAAGCCCTGGGGCACTACACATGCTGTCCTCGCCTGCCGCCACCTCGTCAACGAGCCTTTTGGTGTCATTAACGCCGATGACTTCTACGGGGCCACCTCTTTCCGGATCCTCGCGGAAGCCCTCCGATCCCGTGCCGGAACCTCGGGAAACTACGCCCTTGTCGGTTTCCCCCTCCGCAACACCCTCAGCGGCCATGGAACAGTTTCCCGCGGAATTTGCGATGTGGGGGAGGATGGCTTCCTCCGCCACATCGAGGAATGTCACGATATTCGCGCCGTCGGCGACGCGGTGGAACTCCGGCGGGGCGGAACCCTCGAGCGGGTTGGGGGCGACCGGCAGGTCTCCATGAACATGTGGGGATTCTGCCCGGATTTCCTGCTGCATGCCGCCGCCCGCTTCGGCGACTTCCTGCGCGGAATGGAAAACCCCCTCCGCTCCGAATACTACCTCCCCTCCATCGTGCGCGACCTCATGGACGCGGGTGCCGCTCAGGTCCAGGTCCTCTCCTCCGGCGAAAGCTGGCTGGGCGTCACCTATCCCGAAGACAAACCCCTTGTGCGCGAGGGCTTGAGACGACTCGTCGATGCGGGAATCTACCCGGAGCCTCTCTGGGGATGAGCCTCTCCGCCGAGCGCCATGTCCTGCACGTTGACATGGACGCCTTTTTTGCATCGGTGGAGCAGCGGGACCACCCGGAACTTCGTGGGAGACCCGTGGTGGTCGGGGGAGCCCCGGACCAACGGGGGGTTGTGTCCGCCGCCAGTTATGAGGCGCGCCGCTTCGGCATCCGTTCGGCAATGCCGCTTCGCGAGGCCCACCGGCGCTGCCCGGAGGCCGTCTTCCTGCCTGTGCGCGGGGCGGCCTACCGTCAGGCCTCCCGGCAGATTTTCCGGATCTTTGGCGACTACACCCCGATCCTCCAACCTCTGTCCATCGATGAGGCCTTTTTGGACGTCACCGGGGTCCTGCATTTGTGGGGGGAGGACGCGGTCCGGTTGGCTCGGGACCTCCGCGCACGCATCCGGCGTGAGACGGGGCTCACCGCCTCCGTGGGCATTGGCCCCAACAAGTTCCTTGCCAAGCTGGCCTCCGACATGGACAAGCCGGACGGGCTCACGGTGGTGCCTCGCGGGGAAGAGGCCATCGCCTCCTTCCTCGCGCCTTTGGATGTGGGGCGCGTCTGGGGAGTCGGAGCCAAAACGCGGACTTTGCTCCATGCCCGGGGAATCACCCTTATCGGCGACCTCCAGCGTACCGATCCTTTCAGGCTTCGTGAGATCCTGGGTGAACCCGGGGCCACCCGGCTTGTCGATCTCGCCTTTGGACGCGATGAACGGCCTGTGCATGAGCCGGAAGCCGAGAAAAGCGTTTCGGCGGAGCACACCTATGACCGGGACCAGAGCGACCCCACCGTGTGGCACCGGACCCTTGTGGAGTTGTGCGAGACGGTAGGTCGCCGTCTCCGCGCCGGCCAGCATTGGGCGGTATGCGTCCAGCTCAAGGTGCGCAATTCCCGCTTTGAAACCTTCACGCGGCAGCGTCGCATCCACCCCCCCACCCAGAGCGACACGGACCTGCTGCGGGAGGCCGACGAATTGTTGCGTGACTTTTCGCCGCGCTGGCCCGTTCGGCTGTTGGGTTTCGGCGCGGCCCAAGTCACCGACACGCCTGGCGGCGAGCGAGCCACCCAGCTCGACCTTTTCGCGCCACCCCCCCCTCCACCCCGCTCCGCGAAACTCGACACCCTCCTGGACCAGGTCAGGGACCGATACGGCAAAACCGCCTTGCGCCGAGCCGCCCTCCTTCCCCCCCCACACACCCATTCCCCCTGATGTACAAGGATCTCCATCTCTCCAGCGCCCTCTCCTCCGTCGATTGGCTTGTTTTCGGCCTCGTCCTGTTGCTCACTCTTGCCGCGGTCCTCTGGGGACACTGGCGTCGGCGCCACCACGTACACGGCGAAGCCGGCATGCTCGACCTACTCCTCATGGGGCGCCGCCTCACTCTCCCCCTCTTCACCGCGACCCTTGTCGCCACCTGGTACGGGGGCATCCTTCCTGTGACCGAGTACGCCTTCGACAACGGCCTTTACTCGTGGGTGACCCAGGGGTTCTTCTGGTACAGTGCGTATCTGGTGTTCGCCTTCCTGTTGGTGGGGCGGGTACGCTCCACCGAGGCCCGCACCATGCCGGAAATGCTGGAGGGCCTCTTCGGGCCGTTTGCCGGAAGGGTGGGCGCCTGGTTCAACCTGCTTAACGTCCTTCCGGTTGTCTACGTCCTGAGCCTTGGAATCTTCCTCCAGCGTCTCTTCGGGGGGGGGGTGTTCGCCTGGATGGCCGCCGGTACGGCCCTGGTCGTGCTCTACAGCACCCTCGGGGGGCTCCGTTCGGTGGTCTATTCCGACTTGGTGCAGTTTGTCGTCATGTGCGCATCGGTGGCGATGATCGTGGCCTTCAGTATGGCGCGGTTTGGTGGGATTGGATGGCTTCGGGCCTCTCCCCACATTCCGGACGGGCATTGGAACCCTATGGGGGAGGGGATCCCCCTGGGGGGAACCCTCGTCTGGGGGCTGGTCGCCTTCGGTACCCTCGTCGATCCCAATTTCTACCAGCGGTGCCTGGCGGCGCGCGACGCTGCGACGGCACGCCGCGGCATCCTCCTGGCCACGGTGGTCTGGATAGGGTTCGATTTCTGCACGACGTTCGGGGCCTTCTACGCGCTGGCGGCGATACCGGGCGCGGAAAAAAGCACAGCTTACCTGGTGTATGGTGTTCAACTGCTGCCCCCAGGGCTCCGGGGGTTCTTCCTGGCCGGCGTGCTGGCGACGATCCTCAGCACCCTGGACTCCTATCTGTTTCTGTGCGGAACCCTCGTCTCCGTCGACCTCGCCCCGCGCCGATGGCGCAACCAGGTCCGCCTCCATCACCTCGGTACCGTGGCCATGGCCGCGGTCGCCGTCCTCGCCACCCAGCTTTTTGCTAACCTCGCCCTGGTCGAAATCTGGAAATTCTTCGGGGGCATGAACGCTGCCTGTCTGCTTGCCCCCTTGATGATCGGCATGGCCTTCCCCGGCCGCGTTCGGGACCGATGCTTCGCCCTCTCCACCCTCGGCGGCGCGCTTGCTATGATCGTTTTTCTCCTGGCTCGCGCCCAGGGGGGGGAGCAATGGAACGACTTCTGGAAAGGGATGGAACCCTTCTATTTCGGACTGGCGGCCAGCCTTCCCGGTCCGCTGGCCGATGCCTTTCGCCGCCCCGGTTCGTCCGGCTGAGGCCGCCGGGGCCTCACCAGTCGCCCAGAAACACGTTCATGCCGTTGTTGGATGCCTTCTTATAGACCAGTTCGAGGGCGTCGAGGAAACGTTCCTCGCCCCGCCACATCGGAAAATGCCCGAGGTGTTTGGAGAGGGCCCCGGGACTGGGGGGGATCCGGGTATCCCCGAGGCGTTCCTCGTTGATGGCTCCGCCACTCCAGAAGTGGGTGACTTCGAGAGTGAGGGGAATTCCGGGTTCACGCGGGCCGCTGTGCAGCTCGAGGTCCAGATAGTCCGCCTTTGCGCGTGGGTTGCGCTTGACGCTTGATCCGATGTCCGCGAGCAGGCGCTCGCGGTCGAGTCCCCTCAGGCGCATGAACAGGAAGGGATCGCGGTCGAATTCCTCTGCGAGGAGGTAATAGACGGCGATGATGTGTCGGCAGAGCCCGCCAATGTTGCAGGAACAGCTCGTTTCCAGGTCGTGGATGTTCGTGGGGAAGAGGGCCACCCCCTGCTCCTCGAAGGTCTCTTCGATGGACTCCGGCATCTGTCCCGCCAACAGCTTCGCGGCGAATATGGCCTGACTGGACAGGGTCTTGGTCAGCTTCTGCCATTGCGTCTTCGGAGCGGACTTAAAGCGGATTTCCACCTTGTGGGGTTTTTCGCGGGAGCCTTGGACCACGGAGGAGACGGTGCCGTCCTCGATACGGAGGGAGACGACCTGGCCTGCCTGGGCATAGGCGCGGCCCCGGGGAAGTTCTGCCCCCATGTAGTGGTTTTCCAGCACAGCCATCCAGCGTTTGGTCCACCAGTTCTTGCCAACCTTGCGGCTCTTGGTTTGGGCGCGAATGCCTCCGTGTGCGGTGAGGGGGCGTCCGCCCCGGTTCGTGGTTTCTGACATAGCAGGGTCCGTGGGGTGAAAGGTTACTCGCCGATGGCGTCTTTCTGGAGTTGGAAGATCTTCTTGAGGTCGTCGGTGGAGAGCTCGGTCAGCCAGGCCTCGTCGGCCCCGACGATGCTGTCAGCCAGCCCTTTCTTCATTTCAAGCATGTCGTCGATGCGCTCTTCGAGGGTGCCGGTGCAGAGGAACTTGTGGATCTGCACGTTTTTGGTCTGGCCAATGCGGTAGACGCGGTCGGTGGCCTGGTCCTCGACGGCGGGGTTCCACCAGCGGTCGAAGTGGAAGACGTGGTTGGCGCGGGTAAGGTTGAGTCCTGTTCCGCCGGCCTTCAGGGAGAGCACGAAGATGTGGGGGCCGTTGTTCTCCTCCTGGAAGCGGTCGATCATTTTGTCCCGGGCCTTCTTGGGAACACCCCCATGGAGGAAGAGCACCTCCTGCCCGAAGGTCTCCTGGAGGTGGGCCTGCATGATCTTCCCCATTTCCACGAACTGCGTGAAGATCAACGCGCGCTCGTCGACCTCGATGATTTCCTCGAGCATCTCCGTGAGGCGGGCCAGCTTGCCGCTTCGGTTCTCCAGGGGCTTGGTTTCTCCGAGGTATTGGGCGGGGTGGTTGCAGATCTGCTTGAGCTTCGTGAGCGTTGCCAGCACCAACCCCTTCCGCTGGATCCCGTCCGTGGCGTCCAGCGCGGTCTCCACGTCGTTGACCAACGTCTGGTAAAGGCCGGCCTGCTCCTTGGTGAGGTTGCAGTACACCTTCATCTCCATCTTCTGCGGAAGGTCCTTGATGATCGACTTGTCGCTCTTCAGACGCCGCAGGATGAAGGGACCCGTCAACTTCCGGAGGTTGTCCACCACCGACGCATCCCGGTTGGCTTGGATCGGCATCAGGAAGTTCCGTTTGAAGTCAGCCTGGCTCCCGAGGAAGCCGGTGTTGAGGAACTCCATGATCGACCAGAGGTCGCCAACATTGTTTTCGATGGGGGTGCCGGTGAGGGCGATGCGGTAGTCGGCCTTGATAAGGCGGGCGGAACGCGCCTGCTTTGTCTTGGGGTTCTTGATGTTCTGGGCTTCGTCCAGAATCGCGCCCCCCCAGTCGATCGTCTTGAGGATCTCGATGTCGCGGTGGAGCAGCGAGTAGCTGGAGATGATGATGGCGAACTTCTCCGCGTCCTTTTTGAAGGCTGCGCCTTTGTTGCGGTTGACCCCGTGGTGGACGAGGACGGGAAGTTCGGGCGTGAAGCGGCGGGCCTCCTTGTGCCAGTTTCCGGTGAGGGAGGTTGGGCAGATGATGAGGTAGGGGCGGCGGAGCCCTTGTTCCCACTCCTGCTGGATGTGGGCCAGGGCCTGCACGGTCTTGCCCAGACCCATGTCGTCCGCCAGACAGGCTCCCAGTCCCCATTTCTTGAGGAAGGCGAGCCACGAGTAGCCCCGGACCTGGTAGGGGCGGAGTTCACCCTGGAGCCCCTTGGGGGGGGGGAGTTCTTCGAAGTTCGCGCCGCCACGGAGCTGGTCGATGAAATGCTGGACCCATCCACTCGCCTCGATGCCGTCGAACTTGAAGTCGTCGGGCGACTTGGCCGAGCCCAGGGCCATCTGCACGATGTCCCGGAGGGAGGCCTTGGCCTTGTGGTTCTTGGAGGTGAGGTCCAGCGCGCGCTCGATCTCCTTTTCCCCTAACTGGATCCAATGGCCGCGCATCTGCACGAGCGGGGTTTCCGACCTGGCCAGCTCGGCCAGTTCCTCGCGCGAGACGGGCTCCCCGCCGAGGGTGACCTGCCAGTCGAACTCCAGCACTTGGTCGAGGCTGAAATTGGTGGTTTTGGCTTTCGCGGGTTTGGCGGAGGAGGTTTTCTGCAGGATCGCGCGCGTGCCGAGGCGCTGGCGTGTGCCCTGTGGTGTCCACCAGGCCGGGGTGATGGCGCCGAAGCCGGCCTGCTCGAGGGCCAGCGCGCGCTGGGTGAGGAACTCGTAAGCCCCGTCGGTGTTCAAGGAATAGCCGACGGGTGCGTCCTGCCGGAGGCTGTTCTCGATGCGCGGGCAGATGGTGCTCGCGATGCCCAGGGAGGAGAGCAGGAATTCCTTTGCGTCAAAATACTCGGAATTAAGGACCTTGGCTTCCTCGGGGCTGGGTTTCCAGACGTGTTCGGAGGGGATGAGCAGAGAGGGGTCGCTCAGGGACTGGAGGTGGTAGGTGACCTGCCAGTCTCCGGAGGCCCCCTTGCGGGAGGAGGGTTCTTCCAAGCGCAGGCAGAGCCGGAAGGGGGTGCTGGCAGAGAGGGAGATCGGCTTGCGCCACTCCCGAACCTGGCGGTACAGCTCGGCAAGGTCCGCTTCGTCGTCCGGCAGGATCGGCTCTTCTGTCACCAGGGCGTTGAGCCAGTGGTCGTGAAGACTGTCGAACTCCGTTCCCGGTTCGCTGAGGAAGCTCTTGGGCCAACTGGACTGCTGTTGGCTGAAGATGGAGAAACGGGCGAGGTAGTCGACGATCTGGGTGATGAATTCCTTCACGGCGGTGGCGGGACGGAGGCTGGGGCGTTCCGTGGCCTGGTCAGCCGGGGACATGCCTCCGCACGCGTGCGGCATCGCATGGATGAGCTCGTTGAGGTAGTCCAGGTCGTTGCCCAGGAAGATCGGCTCCCAAATCGCCTCCATGCCGCCGGCCCGGGTTCTTTCGAGGCCGGGAAGGTATTCCTGCCGGGCGACCAAAGCCCCCGCGAAGCGCATGACCTTGGTCCAGAATGCCAGGTCGGCCCCACCCATCACTCCCGAACTGAGGAGTTCCTTCCCGACAAAGGCGGCCAGGAAACCAATCGTACTTTCGAGGGGGAGGGTAAGGGTGGTGACCCTCCAAGGTTCCAGGGTGACGTTCCGGTGGGCTACCGGATTCTTGCTCAGGAGCGGGCTCGATGCGATCGCCGTGTGCCCGGAGGTCGGCAGCCAGATGACACGGTCCACGGGCTCCTGACGCCGAATCGAGCGGTCAAAGAGCGTCTCGCACAGAATTTCCTTCAACGTCTCCTCGCCAGCGTTGTAGGGAAAGATTGGTGGCGCTTTCCGTCCTGCACCCGCTTGGGAGACGCCCTCAAGGTCGTCCACCGGTTTCTCTCCCCAAAAATGCAAATGATGGTCCGCGTAGGTCGCGTGAAGAATGATCATGCCTCGTCTCGTTTCTGACGGTTTGATGACTAAAAAGCAACGGAACGGTTGCCCGTTATCGAGAGCGAGGATTATAACACATTTTCCCTTGAATACGATGAATTTTCTGACATTTTTTTGTCCGTGAGGCCGTGTTTTGCGGGGAGCAAGGGCCGGAAACGCCTCCCGGAGGGCGCGTGCACCCCGCCCGGATGCAAGGGGGGGTGGTTCTTTTTCCTTTTCTTTAGCGCATTCCGTGGTATCAGCTCACGCCCTCTATGTCCGACCTCAGCCGAATCCGAAATTTTTCCATCATCGCCCACATCGACCACGGGAAGTCCACGCTCGCCGACCGGATTCTGGAGCTGACACATGCCGTGGACAAGCGGGACATGGAGGCGCAGCTGCTGGACAACATGGATCTGGAGCGGGAGCGGGGGATCACCATCAAGGCGCATCCGGTGAGCATGTGGCACAAGGCCCGGGACGGGCAGACCTACCATTTCAACTTGATCGACACCCCGGGGCATGTCGACTTCACCTATGAGGTGACCCGCAGCCTCGCTTCCTGCGAGGGGGCCATCCTGGTGGTGGACGCGGCACAAGGCGTCGAAGCCCAGACCGTGGCCAACGTGATGCTCGCCATGGAGCAGAACCTGGCCATCATCCCAGTCATCAACAAAATCGACCTTCCCAATGCCGACATTCCCGCGGTGAAGAAGCAGGTGGAGGACCTGCTGGCCATTCCGATGGATGAGGCCCTGCTGGTCAGTGCCAAGACAGGTGTCGGGGTCGACGAGGTCCTCGAAGCGATCGTGGCGCGCATACCGCCGCCGACCACCGACCGGCAGGCGGGAACAAGGGCGCTCGTGTTCGACTCCTACTACGACGCCTACCGGGGAGTGGTTTCTTATGTCCGGGTCTTCGACGGAGAGGTGACCTCCCAGCATAAGATCCAGCTGATGTCCACGGGCAAGGACTTCGAGGTCAAGGAAGTCGGGGTCTTTACCCCCCGCATGCGCAAGCTCGACCGCCTCCGCGCGGGGGAAACCGGCTATGTGATCGCCAACATCAAGGAATCCTCCGACATGAAGATCGGGGACACCCTCACCCGCAAGGACGATCTCGCCCGCCTCCCTCTCCCCGGCTTCAAGGAAGTCCACCCCATGGTCTTCTGCGGCATCTATCCCGTCGACGGCTCCGAATACGAAAAACTTAAGCACAGCCTCGAAAAACTTTCCCTCAACGACGCCGCTTTCACCTTCACGGCCGAATCATCCGTCGCCCTCGGCTTCGGCTTCCGCTGCGGCTTCCTCGGCCTCCTCCACATGGAGATCATCCAAGAACGCCTCCGCCGCGAATACGAGGTTGATATCATCTCCACCTACCCCGGCGTCGTTTACGAGGTTTATCTCACCAACGGGGACAAGAAGACCATCGACAACCCCGTCTACCTCCCCGAGGTGACCACCATCGACCGTATCGAGGAGCCTTTCCTGCGCTGCACCATCATCTGCCCCAACGACGACATCGGCGAGATGATGAACCTGATTCGAGACCGGCGCGGGGAGATCAGCCAGACCGACACCGTCGACGGCCACCGCCTCATGCTCACTTGTCACATCCCCCTCAACGAAATCGTCATCGATTTCTATGACAAGCTGAAGAGCATCAGCCACGGCTATGCCAGCATGGACTACGAGTATGAAGGCTACCGCGCCAACGACTTGGTCAAACTGGAGATTCTGGTCCATGGGGACCCCGTGGACGCCTTCGCCACAATCGTCCACCGGGACAAGGCGGTCGCCATCGGACGGAACATCTGCGAGAAGCTCAAGGACGAGATTCCCCGCATGATGTTCCCCATTGCGATCCAAGCGGCGATTGGACGGAACATCATCGCCCGGAGCACGGTTCCCGCCTTCCGCAAGGATGTGACCGCCCGCTGCTACGGGGGCGACATCACGCGCAAGCGCAAGCTCCTGGAGAACCAGAAAGAGGGCAAGAAGAAGATGAAGATGATCGGGAAAGTGAACATTCCCCAGGAAGCCTTCATGAAGATCCTCAAGTCCTGACAGGGGGGCGATCCGATGTGGTTCTGGAACCGTGAGCGAAAAAGACAGAAAAAACAACTAGAGCACGCTCTTTTCAGCGTGAAGTACGCCCGCCGCATGAAGGAAGACCTCCTGGACGCGCGCGTTGTCGCACAACTGCGGGACTTCCAGGAGCGGATCCACGGGCACTTGAAGGCCCGGCGCTACGCAGAAGGACAGGAATGCGTGGAACCCGCGCTGGACCTCGCTAGCCGCGTTCATCCCGCCCCCGGCGCCGCCTATGCCCTCCGCGAAAACCTTGAGGTCCTGCTTGTCGTCCTCGCTGTCGCTCTGGGCATCCGCACGTATTTTGCCCAACCCTACCAGATCCCTACCGGATCCATGCAGCCCACCCTCTATGGTGTCACCGCACGCCCCCACCACCAGCCGGACTGGACCGACCGCCCTCCTGCGCGTTGGATCAAGTTCGCCCTGACCGGCGGCCGCTATGTCGAGGTCCGTGCGAAGGCCGACGGCATACTCCCCGCTCCCACCGCATGGAAGAAGGCCGACACCTTTCTCGTCGCCTCCATCGGGGGGAGGCCACACAAAATCCACGAGGACTTCGAGCTCCTCGCCCGGCCGGGGGAGCGTGTCGCCCGTGGCCAACTGATCGCTCGCGGCTACCTCAAGCAGGGCGACCACATCATCGTCAACCGCCTGACCACCAACTTCATCCCACCGCGTCGCGGCGACATCACCGTCTTCACCACCCGGGGCCTCCCCCCCATGGTCCGCGAAAACAGCGCCTACATCAAACGACTGGTGGGGGAGCCGGGTGACACGGTGGGTATTCGCGACGGCAAACTGCTGATCGACGGGGAGGAGTTAAGGGAGCCCTTTCCTTTTCGACGCATGTACGAGGGGCGAGGCTACTCTGGATACCTCCATCCAAGCCCCATGGAGTACGCCTATTACGCCCGGCTTGGCGGAAAACCTTACTTTCCCGACGAGGAAGCCCGCCTTGCGCTGGGTGCTAACGATTACCTCCTGATGGGCGACAATTCTCCCCGAAGCCTGGACGGGCGCTTTTTCGGGCCCGTTCCCGGAGAGAACATCATCGGCATCGGCTTTTTTGTGCCCTGGCCTTTTTTCCATCGCGGAATCTACGACGACATTGCGGGCCCTGTACGGTGAGGCTCTATTCGGCGAGGGCAGGAGATAGGCCGGGATCTCTGAGGCCAAACCCATAAAGAAGAGTCGGGGGGAGAGGGGGTGGGGGAGTAGGGGGAATGTTGGCACAAGTAAAAATCCACCGCGCGGCGACGATAGCCGCAGCGAGGAACGTTGCCTGGCATTCGATCACAACATGCCTTCTTTTTTTCTCCTATCTTCTTTCGGAAGATTTTTACTGAAAAACGGGAATGGGAGGGGAGCAGATGGGGCAAGCTCCTTGAGCGAAAGGCCTCGCGCGAAACCGAGGAATACCCTCCGGTCTATCGAGCGTTTCGCGCAAGGACTTGCAGCCAACGATTACCTCAGAGGCCTCGTTCCCGTTCCGAATTGGGACGAAGGGGGGGGGGCTGACGGAGCCAGGGACCGTGCGCCCCCCGTGAGGTTTACTGGGCCGTGAAGCCGCCGTCGACGGCCAATACCTGGCCTGTCACAAAGGCGGATGCATCGGAGCAGAGCCAGAGCATCGCCTCGACAATGTCGTTGGGGTTCGCCACGCGTCCCATCGGGTGCATTGCGCTGATGTTCTGGAACGCCGCCTCCGAATCCTTCATCGTTCGCCAGAGCATGTCGGTGTTCACCGCACCGGGAGCCACTGCGTTCACCCGCACCGCATGCTGGGCGAGTTCCAGTGCGGCCGACTTGGTGAGGCCGTTCACCGCGTGTTTCGCGGCGACATAGGGGCTGAGCATCGGAAGAGCCACCTGCCCGAGCACGGAAGAGACGTTCACGATGCTTCCGCCTCCGCTTGCCCGGATCGCCGGGATCGCGTACTTCATTCCCAGGAAGGTCCCGGTCACATTCGTGTCCAGGACGCGCCGGAACTCCTCGACCGTGATATCTGCCAAGGCGTGGGGCTCCGCCTCGACCCCGGCATTGTGGATGGCGAAGTCCACGCGCCCATGGCGGTCGGTGGCTCGCGCCACGAAATCTCGCACGTCACCCTCCCGGGTGATGTCCCCGGCAATGAACTCCACGCGGTATCCTTCGTTGCGCAGCTCCTTGGCCTGTTGTTCTCCAAGGTCGGCACGGCGGCCCATGTAACACACGATCGCGCCCGCGCGGGCAAAGGCGGCGACCGCTGCCTTGCCTATGCCGGAGGTTCCGCCGGTGATGATCGCGACTTTGCCGGAAAACAGGTAGGGATTTGTTCCTGGGGGATGCATGGGATAGACTCCAAATGGTTGAACCTCCTTGTTGCGAAAAAAAAGGAGGCAGCGCAAGCATATCCGGAACCCAATCAAGGAAGGGCTGAAAAGAGTTGCAGGAGGGCGGTTTGCGGATATGGAGGGGATATGTCAGCCAGCACCTTTGGAACCGTGTACCGTGTCAGCACCTTCGGCGAATCTCATTGCGCCGGTGTGGGAGCTGTTGTCGATGGCTGCCCTCCCCGCATGGCGCTTGTGGAGGCCGACATCCAGGCGCAGCTTGACCGACGCCGTCCCGGGCAGAGCCGGGTGAACACCCCGCGCGACGAGAAGGACCGTGTGCGGATCCTCTCCGGCGTGGAAAACGGGGTCACACTCGGAACCCCTATTGGTCTCTTTGTGCCCAACGAGGACCAGCGGCCGCACGATTACGGGGAAATGAACCGGATTCCGCGTCCCTCACACGCCGATTTCACCTACCAAGCCAAATATGGGGTCCGCGCATCCAGCGGGGGGGGGCGCAGCAGCGCCCGGGAAACGATCGGCCGGGTGGCGGCCGGAGCGATCGCGGAAAAATGGCTTCGCGAAACTCTGGGAGTTGAGATCGTCGCCTGGGTCGCTGCCTGCGGGGACATCGAAGGCAAAGCGCCCGATGCGCATACGCTCACCCGTGCGGAGGTCGACGGGAACATCATTCGCTGCCCGGATCCTGCCGCGGCGGAGCGCATGATCGAGCGGGTAACCGCCCTGCGGGAGGCCGGGGACTCCGTTGGCGGCGTTCTGGAGTGCGTCATCCGCAACGTTCCCGCTGGCATGGGAGAGCCCGTGTTCGACAAATTCGAGGCCTTGTTGGCCCACGCGATGCTCTCGATCCCCGCAACCAAGGGGTTCGAAGTCGGATCCGGCTTCGCAGGAGCGCGCATGACCGGCTCCGCGCACAATGACGCCTTCGTGTGGAAGGGTGACCGACTGGGCACCCGCAGCAACCACAGCGGGGGCATTCAAGGCGGCATCAGCAATGGGGAGCCGATTTTCTTCCGTGTGGCCTTCAAACCGCCCGCGACCATTTCCAAGGCGCAGACCACTGCGGATTTCGAGGGAAATGAACGCATCCTGGAGGCCAAAGGCCGCCACGATCCCTTCGTGGTCAACCGTGCTGTCCCCATCGTGGAGGCCATGGCTGCCCTCGTGCTGATGGACCTCTGCCTTCTGCAACGCATGCGGGGCTGAGCCAACGCCCGTGTCCTTCCCGGCTCCCCTACCGTGGTTAGCCCTTGGGGGGAGCGGACTTCGTCCCGTTCACGGATGGCGGGTGAAAAAGAAATCACGGGGTGGGGTGATGCGGGCGACGACAGGCCTAAGGAATGCCGACAGAAGCTTCAGGGGAAAGGACCTGCTCCATGTCCTCTACGGGGAGGGGCGATGGGGCAGGGGAGGGGAGAGGGTCCAGGGGAATCACGACCTCCAGGGATTCCAAGACGGGAGGGGTGGCCGGGGAGGGATCGGGGGCAAGGGCGGGAGGAAGCGCTGGAATCGCGGTAGGCTCCACCACCGCTTCGGCGGTCTCGGGCGGGACGGGTTCCTCCGCGGAAATCTCCTCTGGACCGGCGGGCGGCACCAACGGATCTTCCAGCGTCGCCTGCCCTTCGGCGGGGAGGGGGGACGATTCCGGAGCTGCCTGGGCGGACACAGGAAGGCGCTTGCGCAACCAGGCCAGGCTCTGTTCCGGATAAAGCACATACACGCCGCCCCCCACGAACATCGCCAGCAGCAGAAGGGTCATCACCGCCAGGTGGCGCTGGGAACGCCGCAACATGCGGTACAGCCTCTCCTCCGACCGCTGCGCACGCTCCAGGATGTTCCGCGTAGTCTTGTCCATCGATGCCAGCGTATCGTTGAAGCGCCCCAATGGGGCCGCCCCACCACCTGTCAGCTGCGCATTCATCGCATCCAGCAGCTCGGCCTGCCTCGCCGAGTGGTCCGCGAGTTTCTTTACGCTGTCCACGGCGTCCGGCAACTGTTGGAAGGCCTTGAATAGCACCTGTTGGTTTTCACGCATCGACTGGACCAGCCCCAGGATTTGGCGAAAGCCATTCTCCATGTAGGCGAGCTGACGGCGGCGGCGCCCGCCGGGGGTGATGTTGTCCCAGAAGGTGTAGCGCGGCGGCGGAATGCTGGGCACGGACCGCACATCGACGGCGACCGCCTGGCCTTCGGTCGGCGTCGGGGCGGGGTGGGGTGGAGGCGGGGGGGCTGGTTTCGCGGAGGAGGGCGGGGGGGGAGTCGGCTTCACCGAGGCCGGACTTGGTTTTGGCAGGGCTTTCTTTTCCGCGGGAGCCGGGGCGCCCTTTTTGCCTTTTGATGCGGTTTTGTTATTCGGGGGAGTGGGGTCGGTCAGGTTCACGAGGGAGGGCCTTTCGGATGACGGAGGAGGGGGTGGGGTCGGGAGGGGGCTCACCATTCATTTTCGAGGGTGAAGCGGATATGGGGCGAGAAAAGTTCGGGTTCGAGAAGGAAGCTGTCGTGGCCTTTCTCGCTGTGCACGGTGATTCGGATGCATCGGGCGCCAGCCTGTTTGACGAGTCGCTCGAGTTCCGCCTGTTCCTCCGGGTAGAAACAGACATCCGTGTCGATGCTGAAGATCATGAAGCGCTGGTGGGCGCACCGTTGGAACGCTTCTTCCAATGAGTCCGCGCCCACGGCCCGCCGCAGGTTGAAGCGCTGCCACATCGCCATGATCCGCAGGTAGGTGTTCGCGTCGAAACGCTGCACGAACTTGCGGCCGTGGTGGAACATGTACGATTCGATCTTGTGACCCAGCTTGTAGAAGGTAAAGCCTTCGCTCGGCTGCACCAGTTCCCCGTGCGCACGCGACTCCATGGTTGCCAGCGATACATACGTCTTGTGCGCGATCAGCCGTGCGAGCATCAATCCGTTGTCCGGCCTCGCCTTCCCGTAATAGTCTCCCCCGTTGAAATTCTGGTCACTCTCGATCGCCATGATCTGCTCGAAGTTGTGCAGCCGCTGCAACGAGGTCAGCCGGGCACCCGTTCCCAAGGGAAGAACGATGTCCACCCGTTCCGGATAGAGCATCGCGAAGGTCAGGCAGAGCAGTCCCCCGACCGAGGGACCGGTCACCGCGTGGAGCTTGCGGATGCCGAGGTGGTCGAGCAGCAGGGCTTGGCTTCGGACCACATCCTCGACCTTGAGGAATGGAAAGCGGCTTCCGTAGGGTAGGCCGTCTTCCGGATGCGGTGAGGCCGGCCCCGTGCTGCCGTAACACCCCCCCAGATAATTCGCGCACACCACGAAGAACTTCTCCGTGTTCAAAGCTTTTTTCGGGCCAACAAAACTGTCCCACCACCCCTCATGGCAGTCTTCCCTCCAGTATTCTCCCGCCTCCGGAACCGATCGGCAGACCCCCGACGCATGCTGGCTTCCGCTGAGGGCGTGGAAAACCAGGATCGCGTTGTCCTTCGCCTCGTTGAGGGTTCCATAGGTCTCGTAGGCCAGCGTGACTCTTGGGATGACCCCTCCCGCCCTGCAGGAAAATGGTTCGGGAAGTGTGTAGAACTGGGGGCGGGTTTCCATCCATCCGTCTTTAACGACTCTGTCGCCGCCGGGCAAGGCCGAAACCCAAACGAGTCGCGGCCGCAGCGCCCCCCCTAGGGGGCATGCGGGGGAGGGGGTTTCCATCCATCCGTCTTTAACGACTCTGTCGCCGCCGGGCAAGGCCGAAACCCAAACGAGTCGCGGCCGCAGCGCCCCCCCTAGGGGGCATGCGGGGGAGGGGGAGGCCTTTCAGACCGTGAGGTCCATCTGCCGGGACTCGCTGTCGACCCGCGACACGTGGACGGACAGGCGGTCCCCGATCTGGATCACCCGCCCGCTGCGGCGCCCGGTGGCGCGGGTGTTGGTGGGGTTGACCTCGTAGTAGTCGTCCTGAAGGGCGGGGTAGGGGATCAGCCCGCGCTGACCGCTTTCGACCAGTTCGACCAGCACGCCCCTGGGAAGCGTCGCCGACACCACGGCCTCCAGGGGGCCCGTCTCCCCAGCCAGAAGGCGTGCTTGGTAGTATTGGAGGCGTTTCACCTGGTGGGTCTCTGATTCGGCGTCGGCGGCTTCCCGCTCCCGGTCGCTGCAATGTCGGCAGATACGCCGCAGATCGGCCTCCGGGTAGGGGGAGGGCGCCTCAGCTTCCAACGCCGTCAACATCCGATGCGCGATCAGGTCGGGATACCGCCGGATCGGCGAGGTGAAGTGCGTGTAAGTGTCGAAGGCCAGCCCGAAATGCTCGCCCAGTTCGGCGCTGTACACCGCGCGGTTCATGTTCTTGAGGAGGGTGATGGTGACCGCTTGGCGCAGCGGCTCCGGCATTTCCCGGGAAAGGATCTGGTTGAGGGACTCGCGCGACACGGGCACTCCCTCCACCCCGAGCTGCCTCAGGTCCTCGGCCATCTGCTCGAAATCTTTGTCGGTCGGCTCCTCGTGGATCCGGTAGATGGCCACGCCGTACCGGGCGGCCAGGAGGGCTCCCACCTCGCGGTTCGCCATCAGCATGCACTCCTCGACAAGCTGGCAGGATTCGAGGCCCGCCTTGTGCCGGAAGCCGGTGACCTCCCCGTTTTCGTCCAGCACGCATCGGATTTCAGGCATTTCAAACGCGAGGGCGTGTTCGCGCATGCGGGCGCGGCGAAGTTTGCGGGTGAGGCGGGCCAAGGTGAGGAGGGCGTCTCTCACCTCGGGTTTGACACCGGGGACCGATCCGCCGTCCATGAGGACCTGCGCCTGTTCGTAGGTGAGGCGCTGACGGCTGTGGATCACCGAGCGGAAGGTGTCGACGTGGCGGACGCCTCCGTGGGTGTTGATGTCAAGAAGGACGGTGTGGGCGAGGCGGTCCTGGTCGGGGACAAGGCTGCACAGGTCGTTGGTGAGGTGTTCGGGAAGCATCGGCACGACGCGATCGACCAGGTAGGCGCTGGTGCCGCGCGCGAGGGCCTCGCGGTCGAGCGGTCCGCCGGGCTTGACGAATCGTTCGACGTCGGCGATGTGGACGCCCACGCGGAGCCATCCCTTGCGGCCGGGGACGGGGGTGACGCTGAGCGCGTCGTCGAAGTCCCGCGCGTCCTCGGGGTCGATGGTGAAGACCACTTCTTCACGGAGGTCGCGACGCTCCACAAGGTCGCGGGGGCCCACGGCGGCGTGGAAGGCGTGAGCCTCGTCGAGCACGGCGGGGGGGAACTCGGAGACCAGATGGTGGGCTCGCATGATGGAAAGGATGTCCACCCCAGGATCGCCCGCGCGCCCGAGGACCTCCAGGAGGGTGCCGGACTCGGGCTGGGCCGGATCCAGCCGGTCGTCGAGGCGCAGCACGGCCTTGAAACCGGTTTTGGGGACTCCCCCGCCAAAGTCGCGCACACGCACCGGTCCCCGCACCCGCGCATTGTCCGGCTCGAGCTGCCAGCCCTGCCCGCCGGTCTTGCGCAGCGTGCCCACGCAGAGCGTGCTTCCCCGCTCGATCACCTCCAGGATCTCCCCTTCCTCCAGCGATTCCCCGCCGCGCCCGCCGGGTTTGCGCGAGGGGAGAACGCGCGCCAGCACGCGGTCCCCGTGGCGCGCCGTACCCACCGCATCTGCGGGCACGAAGAGCTCCTCCATCCTCACGGGGCCTTCCGCCTCCAGATCCTCCGGCTCAACCGCCAGGAAACCAAAACCGTTCGGATGCAACGAAAGCACTCCTTTCACCCGCCGTTCGCCCTCCGCCACCCGCCGCGGCGCCTCCGCCCCCGCGAAACGATCCCCCTCCAGCACCTGCAGCTCCCCACGCGCCGTCAGCTCCCTCAGCGCCACCCGAAGGGCTTTCCGCTGGCCGTTGTCCAACCCCAGTTGCGCCAACAGCCCGTGAAGCTTGCAGGGACGGTAGGAGGAACTGTGCACAAGCCCCAGGATTTTACGTTGCAGAATGTCGTTTTTCATGAAAGGATAAAGTTTCTTGTTTGTTGTTTCTTGGTTTTCATCACCCCCAGGATCCCTTCTCTATGAGTCCATCGAACCCGATCCGTGTTTTGTTTGTGAGCAGCGAGTCCAGGCCTTTCGCCAGCACCGGGGGGCTGGCCGACGTGGCCGAGGCGCTGCCCGACGAACTGAACCGGATGGGAGCCCGGGTGGATCGGATCCTGCCCTTGTACCGCCGGGTGCGGGAAGGGCAGGGGAAACAGGGCTATTCCCTGCAAAGAACCCCTCATACCCTGAAAATTCCGATGGGGATGGATGTGGTGGACGCGGAAATCTTCTCCTGCGAACTTCACGGAACCCTGACGTATTTCGTGGGATGCGATGAATACTTTGACCGGACGGAACTATACGCGCTTCCTCATCGGGAGTACAGAGATAATTTCGCCCGATTCACCTTTTTCCAGAAAGCGGTGGTGGCCTTGATTGACGGGTTGGGGCGCCCCTACGACGTGGTGCACCTCAATGACTGGCAGACGGGGCTGATTCCGCTGTTCCTGGAGAAGGGGATCAACGGGACGGGACGGGGGCGAAGTGAAAAGCTTCTGCTCACCCTCCACAACATGGCGTACCAGGGCCTGTATCCCGCGCAGGACCTGTTCCAGACCAACCTGCCCGGGAACACTCTCCGCAATTACCCGGAACTCGAATTCTACGGGCGGATCAACCTGCTGAAAGCCGGCCTTCTCGGGGCCGACCGCGTGAACACCGTGAGCCCCACCTACGCCAGGGAAATCGAAACCCCGGCCTTCGGGTGCGGGCTCGACGGCGTCCTCCTCCACGGCCTCAAGGCCCCCGTCGTCGGGGTTGTCAATGGCGTGGATCTGGCTGTCTGGAATCCGGAAACCGATCCCGCGATCGCCGCAAACTACAGTGCCCACGCGCTCTCCGGCAAGGAAACCTGCAAAAAGGCCTTGGTAGCGGAATTCGGTATGGAGTACCAACGGGACCTCCCGCTTTTTGTTTTGATCAGCCGCCTGGTGGACCAGAAGGGGGTGGATGTCATCGCCGCCGCTATGGAACGGATGATGAGCCTGCCGCTCCAGTTTGCCCTCCTGGGCTCCGGATTGGAAAGGTACCAACGCCTTGTCGCGGAATGGAACGAACGCTGGCCCGGCAAGTTCGCGGGACGCATCGGCTACGACATCGACCTGAGCCACCGCATCGAGGCCGGTGGCGACTTCTTCCTCATGCCCAGCGCCTTCGAGCCCTGTGGCCTCAACCAACTCTACAGCCTCCGCTACGGCACCCTGCCCATCGTCAATCGCACCGGAGGCCTGGTGGACACCGTCCGCGACCTCCGCCACGATCCCGAACACGGAACCGGCCTCGTGATGGGCGCCTACAGCCCTGAAGCTTTCCTCGAATGCGTCCAGCAGGCTGTCAGCCTGTTCCATGACCGCCAAGCTCTCCGCCGCATCCGCCAACGCGCCATGCTCCAGGACGTTTCCTGGGCCCGCACCGCTCAGGCGTACATCGACCTCTATTACAGCCTGCTGCAAAACCGCTGACGTTTCCCGTAGCCGGAGAGGACACGCCGTTTGTCCACCACACCGCGGGGCTTCCCCGTGCGGTGAACCCCGTTCATCCGTGCTCGGCCTCGACATCTTCCTGACCTGTTGGAAACCTTATTGATTTATCCACAGGATGCCTAACCTGCTCTATCGCAATAATTTAAGGGATTCTACATTATACATAATATATATTATGCGACGTTGTGTTGTGACGTGGCGAGGGGGGGCTGGAGTGGATAGTGATCTTTGTGTGAGGCCTACGAGCCTGATAGATAGGTTCCGCAAGTCGGAACGGGAAGGCTCAGGAGGTTCCGACGTACGGAAAAGGCGGCGGGGCGGTGGCCTGGGGGTCAGAGGGATGCGGGTGTGTGTTTGGGGTGGGTTTCTGCCCACAGGCGAAGTTCGTCGGCTCGGCCGATTGGATCGAAAGGCGGCGGGTGGGAGGGATCGAGGTTGAATTTGAAGACCTCATGGCCTTCTTCATACCATCGGGCCCATCCGTCGATCCGGCCTTCCCAGTCATAGGGCCAAGTGGCACGGAGCTGTCCCCGTTCATTCCATTCACGGTAGGGGCCGCTGGGCTTTCCCCGGGTGTGGCGGACCTCCCATCGGGGGGAGCCCTTCTCGCAGAGGCCCCGCCAGAGGCCATGGCGCTCGATGCGGGGAGGTCCATCGGATGGATAGACCTTGGCGGTGGGGCCTCGTTCCACAGGGGTGGCCCGACCAGGTTCTTCCACCGTGCGGGTACAGGCGGCCAAGAGGAAGGCGGAGGCCAGGACGCAAAGCGGGCCGCGCATCCGTCCTCAGTGCAGGAAGTGGCGCATGCCGGTGAAGGCCATGGCGATCCCGTGGCGGTCGCAGGCGGCCACCACTTCGTCGTCCTTCACCGAACCGCCGGGTTCCACAATGAATCGGATGCCAGCCTCGTGGGCCGCTTCGATGTTGTCGGCAAAAGGAAAAAAGGCATCGGAGATCAGGATGCATTCGCCCATGACTTTGGCGGTGAAGGCCTCCAGATCGAGTCCCCCACCCTCTCCCGCCTCGTGCAGCAGTCGGATGTTCTCCAAGGCGCGGGCGATGGCCAGCTTTTTCACGGAATCCACGCGGTTGGGTTGTCCCGCGCCCATGCCGAGGGTCATGAAGCGGCCGGGTGCGTACTCCCGCACGAGAAGGATGGCGTTGGATTTAACATGTTTGCAGGCGCGTACACCGAATTCTGCAAGGGCGGCCAGGTTTCCGGGGAAGCCGGCAACGGTCTTCACGTCCCAGGAGTGCATCACCTGGTTGTCCCGGTCCTGCACGAGGATGCCTCCTCCGATCTGGCGGAAGGAAGACGCAGCGGCGGCGGGGGCGAAGGGGGCATGCAACTCCAGCAGCCGGAGGTTCTTTTTGCTGGCGAGGCGTGCGAAGGCCTCGGGACTGTAGCCTGGTGCGATGATGACCTCGACAAATCGCGGGGCAAGGAATTCCGCCGCCTCCAGGTCCACAGGAACCGTCACGGCGATGACGGAGCCAAAGGCGGAGACCGGATCGCCGGCCCAGGCGGCCTCGAGGGCCTCGCGGAGAGTCTCCCCGTTGGCGAAACCGCAGGGATTGGTGTGCTTGATGATGGCGGCTCCAGGACGGCCGACCAGTTCGCGTGCGGCTTCGAGGGCCGCGTGGCCGTCGAGATAGTTGTTGTAGGACATCTCCTTGCCGTGCAGCACCCGGGCGTGGGCGATGCAGGCCTCCGTCTCCGAGGCCGTCCGGTAGAGGCGCGCGGGCTGGTGGGGATTTTCTCCATAGCGGAGGCTTTCGGCCCGGTCCAAGGCGAGGACCAGCGGCGGAGGGGTGGCGGCCGAGGAAACCCGTTCGGCCAGCCAGGCGGCGATGGCGGCGTTGTACGCCGCGACTCTTGCAAAGACTTTCTGGGCGAGTCGGAGGCGTGTGGGCTCCAGGGTGGCTCCCCCGTTCGCCCGCATCTCCTCCAGCACCCCCGCGTAGTCCGCCGGGTCGGACAGCACCGTGACGGAACGCATGTTTTTGGCGGCGGAGCGAAGCATCGAGGGCCCGCCAATGTCGATGTTCTCGATGGCCTCTTCGAAGGATACCCCCGCCTGGGCCACCGTCGCCTCAAAAGGGTAGAGGTTGACGCAGACCAGATCGATGGGCTCCAGGCCGTGTTCGGCCACCGTTGCCTCGTGTGCGGCGTCCCCACGGAGATAGAGCAGTCCACCGTGTACGCGCGGATGGAGGGTCTTGACCCGTCCGTCGAGCATTTCCGGAAAGCCGGTGAACTCGGAGACATCGCGGACAGGGATTCCTGCGTCGCGGATCGCACGCGCCGTGCCGCCCGTCGAGAGAAGATCCACGCCCATGTCCGCGAGCTCGCGGGCGAATTCCACCACGCCGGTCTTGTCGGATACACTGATTAGGGCTCGCTGAATGGGTCGGGTCATGCGTTCACCTCGGGGAAAACAGGGGTTGGATCGGGGAGAAACAAGCCCACTATCCATCCAGCCGCGGGTCGAAAAGCAAAAAGACGATGGAAGAAAAGAAGAATCAGGGGGGGATCGGTTTGCCTCGACATGGTCGGTCGTTGCGCTAGGGGGATTTTCCAATGGCCCCCGCCCCGCTTCCCTCCCCTCCCCTGCCCTCCCCGGAACGCCGGGGGCGCGCCACTGTCCTGGTCGCTCTGGGTGCCAACATCCTCCTCGCCGCGGTTAAAATCCTCGCCGGGGTGCTCGGAACCAGTTACGCTCTGGTGGCCGACGGCATCGAGTCTTTTGCCGACCTTTTTTCAAGCCTTCTGGTGTGGAGCGGCCTCAAGGTCGCCGAACGCCCGCCCGACGAGAACCATCCTTTCGGCCACGGCAAGGCGGAGTCCCTCGCCGGACTGCTGGCCGGCCTCGCCCTCTTCGGCGCCGCCGCCTTGATCGCCGTCAACGCCCTTGCGGAAATCCGGCATCCCCACCATGCCCCGGCTCCTTGGACCCTCATCGTCTTGGTCGTCATCATCGGGGTCAAGGAATCCCTCTACCACTGGGTCCGCGGCATCGCCCTCGCCATCCACTCCACCGCCCTCGAATCCGACGCTATTCATCACCGCGCCGATGCCGTCACCTCCCTCGCCACCCTCGCCGGCATCTCCTTTGCTGTCCTCGGCGGCCCCGGATGGGAGGCCGCGGACGACTGGGCGGCCCTCTTGGCCTGTGCCCTCATCCTCCGCAACGGCGCCCATATCGTCCGCCGCGCCCTGGCCGAGGTCATGGATGAGTCGGTCCCCGACGCCACCCTACGCCAGGTCCGTGAAATCGCCCGGGCTCAGGGGGCCGTGCTCGCGATCGACAAGTGCCGGGTCCGCAAAAGTGGCCTTGGCCTCTGGATGGACATCCACGTGCTCGTGGACGGCGACCTCAGCGTCCGTGACGGACACCGGATCGGCCACGGGGTGGCTGACGCCCTGCGGGCCTCCTCCCTGCCGGTGGACGACGTGGTGATCCACATCGAGCCCTCTGACGCCCATCCGGAGCTACTCGAAACCCAGGTCTGACCTTTACGGCTTGACCCCCGGGGTTTTTCACTTTAGTCGTTTCCTTCCCAACCGCCACATCGAAGCGAGATCCGCCATGCCTACCGAGGACCCCGACAAAACCGCCAAGCGAACCACCAAGCGAGAACTGGTGATTCGGATCGCCGACGAAACAGGCCTGATCCAGCAGGACGTCCACACCGTGATCCAGAAAACGCTCGACTATATTACCGAAAGCCTCTCCCGCGGGGAGAACGTCGAGTTCCGCAACTTCGGGGTCTTCGAGGTCTGCGAACGCAAACAACGCATCGGCCGCAACCCCAACCGCCCCGAACAGGTCGTCACCATCCCCACCCGCAAGGTCGTCAAGTTCAAGGCCGGCAAGGTCATGAAGCATCTGGTCACCGGCGACGTGACCTCCCTGCCCTACGAGCCCGAAGACTGAGACCATGGAAGCGCACCTGCACGAAAACGAACTCCGAGCCCAACGCATCCAGAACCTCGAGAACCTGAAGGCCGCCGGGTACTCCCCCTGGGGCGGGGCCTTTCCGCGCGACGGGCGTTTCGCCGACCTCTGCGCAACCTATGAAGAGGGACGCAGCGTGCGGATCGCCGGGAGGCTCATGACCGTACGGGAGATGGGGAAGTCTGTCTTCGCCCACCTCCAGGATGGAACGGGACGCATCCAGGTCTACCTCAAACTCAACGACCTGGGCGAGGCCGCGTTCCGCGCCTTCAAGTGGTGTGACCTGGGAGATCATCTGGGCATCACTGGATACTGGTTCACCACCCGCAGCGGCGAGCGGACGCTGCACGTCACCGAGTGGACGCTCCTTTCCAAGGCCTTGTTGCCTCTGCCGGACAAGTGGGACGGCCTCAACGACGTGGAGACCCGCTACCGGCAACGTTACCTTGACCTTATCGCCAACCCCGAAGTGCGACGGGTCTTCGATGCCCGCATCGCCATCGTCCGCGAAATTCGCGCATTCCTCGCCGCCCGCGGCTTCGACGAGGTCGAGACCCCGATGATGCAGTCCATCCCCGGCGGCGCGGCGGCCACCCCCTTCCAGACCCACTACAACGCGCTGAACATGGAGATGTTCCTGCGCATCGCTCCCGAGCTCTACCTCAAGCGTCTTCTTGTCGGAGGCTTCGACAAAGTCTTCGAACTGAACCGCAACTTCCGGAACGAGGGTCTCAGCCGCAACCACAATCCCGAGTTCACGATGCTCGAGATCTATGAGGCGTATGGCGACCGCGAATCCATGCAGGTCCTTATCCGCGACCTCATTCCGCACCTCGCCCAAACCATCATCGGGTCCCTCCAGGTCGGCACCACCGCCGAACCCGTCGACCTCACCCAGTGGCGCGAGGTCGCCTATGACGACCTGCTCCGCGAACGTGCGGGGGACGACTATTTCGAGCTGGACAGTGCCGGAAAGCAGGCCCGGGCCTCCGCCCTGGGCTGTTTTGTCGATCCGGCCTGGACCGATCTGGAAGTCACCCAGGAAATCTTCGAGAAGACCATCGAAAAAACCCTCATCAACCCCACCTTTGTCACACGACTGCCCGCAGGCCTCGTGCCCTTGGCCAAGCCCTGCGCGGACGACCCCGGCAAGGTGGACGTCTTCGAACTGATCATCGGAGGCAAGGAGATCGCCCCCGGCTACAACGAACTCAATGATCCCCTCTTGCAGCGGGACCGGCTTCTCGCGCAGTCGGGTGCTGACGCGATGCGGTTCGACGCGGAGTTCCTGCTGGCCCTGGAGCACGGTATGCCTCCCGCGGGAGGCATGGGTGTGGGGATCGACCGGCTGGTCATGCTGCTCACCGGCAGCGAAGCGATTCGGGACGTCATCCTCTTCCCGCAGATGAAACCCAAAACCCCGTGAACCCACGCCCATGATGGCGCCTCTCCATCTCGCGCTGGCCTACCTGCGCCCCAGACGCCATCTCCTCTCCGCCATCAATGGACTGGCCATCCTGGGGACCCTCATCGGCGTCGCGGTCCTTGTTATCGTCATATCCGTCATGAACGGATTCGACAACACGTGGCGCGAGAGCATCCTCAGCTTCCACCCCCACGTCACCGTCTACTCCCCCAGCGGACTCCTCGACGAGGAGGACCCGCTCTTCCCCGAAATCAAAGGACTCCCCGACGTCCTCTCCGTTTCCCCCTTCCTCCAGATGGGCGTTCTCCTCATGCATCGTGAGGCCTTCGATATGCCCGTTCTCCGGGGCATCGACCCCGAAAACGACTTCTTGTTCCGGCGCCTCGTGGACAATGCCGCGGAGAACCTCCACGAGGGCACCTTCGACCTGGCCGAAGAGGAGTGTCTTATAGGCATCGACCTCGCCCGGCGCCTCGGCGTCCGCTGCGGCGACCGGGTCAGCGTCCTCAGCCCCGGCGGCTTCGCCCGAGCGGACCAGGGCGAAATCCGTCTCCCCTCCGACCTCCGCGTCGCCGGCATCTTCCGTGTCGGCATGTGGCAGATCGACCAGGGTTACATCCTGACCAACCTCCAGACCGCCCGGGACACCCTGGGGATCGATAGCGGGGTCCAAGGCATGCAAGTGATCGGACGCGACGTCTTCGCCGCCGACCAGCTCGCCGACCGTATCGCCGCCCTCGCTGGCCCCCGCTTTCTGGCCCTCAGCTGGATGCGCATGAACGAGGATCTCTTCGGTGCCCTCCGCCTCGAAAAGCAGATGATGTTTTTCCTCCTCGGGGTCATCTCTATTGTCGCCAGCTTTCTTGTCTCCAGCACCCTGATCATGGTCAGTGTACAGAAAACGCGGGAAATCGGTCTCCTCAAATCCATGGGCTTCCGCAACGGAGACATCATGGGGATCTTTATGGCCTACGGCTTGATTCAGGGGGTCACTGGCATCCTCCTGGGCATTGGAGCCGGTCTGGGGGTGCTGCACAACCGACAAGCCATCATCGACGCATTCTCGGCCTGGATCGGGCACACAGCGATGCCCAAGAACCTCTATTTCCTCGACGAGCTCCCGGCCCGCACCGACCCGGGGGACATCGCACTCATCGCGGGCCTCGTGTTGCTTCTCTGCCTTCTCGGCGGCGCGTTGCCGGCCTGGCTGGCCGCCCGCCGAAACCCCGTGGAGGCTCTCCGCCATGACTGAACCCGTGCTGTTGAGATGCCAGGGGCTCCAGAAGGCCTACCGCATGCCCCACGGCGTGATCGAGGTCCTGCGAGGCGTCTCCCTGGAGGTCCCCCTTGGCCGGTCCCTTGCCATCACCGGCCCCAGCGGGAGCGGAAAAAGCACCCTCCTGCACCTCCTCGGTGGTTTGGATCGGCCAGACGCTGGCGAGGTCCTGCTCGACGGCCAGCCGATTCACCGGTGGACCGAATCCCGCCGGGCCGCCTTCCGCGCCCGCCGCATGGGGTTCGTCTTCCAGAACTACCACCTGCTCCCCGACCTCAACGTCCTCGAAAATGCCCTCATGCCAGCCCGGGCCCTCGCGCGCTGGCGGTCCCCCAGCCCCGCCCTCCGCGAATATGCCCGCATGCAGCTGGAGAAAGTCGGCCTGGGCAAGCGCCTCCGGCACCGTCCCGTCGAACTCAGCGGGGGCGAGCAGCAGCGTCTGGCCATTGCCCGCGCCCTCGTCAACGACCCGGACCTCCTTCTCGCCGACGAACCCACTGGAAACCTCGACGCCGAAACCGGCGGCCGCCTCCTCGACGATCTTTTCCGCCTCAGCGCCGAGCGCCAACGCACCCTCGTCGTGGTTACCCATGACCCATCCCTGGCTGCTCGCTGTGACCTCCTCGTCCAGCTTGAGGCCGGCAGGGTCCGCCCCCCTTCCTTCGAAGTTGGCTCACCCCCGGGTTGACAGAACTCTCCCAAAATTGTACTGTCAACCGTCCATGTCTATCTCCTCCAGCCTTTCTATTTTACTTCTTTCGCCCGATCCGGAACTGGTCGAGTGGATGATGGAGGATATTGGTGCCATTGACGAGGGCAGAGGCGTGCACCGCACCCAGCTTTTTGGGCGCGACCTGTATTTTAGCGGAATCACACCCGCTGTACCACCCTCTGCCACCCCCGCCAACGTCGACCTCGTCTTTGGACTGCTCCGTCACATCGACATTGTCAGCCTGCAAGCCTTGGACCAGCTCTACTCCTCATTTCCCGAACTTGCGAACCGGCCCACTCTCTTCCTTATTTTCCGGCAGGAAAACGAGGCGGATTTTAAAATGAGCTGCCCCTACTGCGGGCAGAAGCTCTGGGTGAGGGATGCCGACCTTGACAAGCGGGGGCGATGCCCGAACTGCAAGAAGGGCTTCACCCTTCCGAACCAGGAGGCGCATGTCGCCGCAACCCTGAACCTGCCGTCCACCACGCCTGTTCGGCGGGTGATACATGGTGATACAGCCTCCTTCAGCGGCCCCCTCCAAGCGATGCTCCGTCAACACGGGGACCGCCCCCCCTTGGAACGAGCCTTCCCCGAGCTGCAGGAGACGGCGAACAACGCGACCATGAACATCCGCATTGAGTCCGAAGAGGCCTGAGGCCGAGGGCGTTTGACAACCCAGCCTGCCGCGGATAGGGTCTGCACCGCATGAGTCCTCCCGCCCTGTGTGATTCCTTCCCCCCCGCCCTGCTGTACGCCCTCGCCGGGGTGTGGATTTGCGCGGTGGGCTTGCGCGGACTGCTGGCCGAGGAAAATCTTTTCCGGCGCATCGTTGGCGCGAATCTCTTGGGGACTGGGGTTTTCTTGGTACTGGTGGCCTTGGCGCGGAGGTCTCCCTCGGGGCCTCCCGACCCGGTGCCCCACGGACTCATCCTCACCGGCATTGTGGTCGCCGTGAGTGGCACCGCGTTGATGCTGGCCCTGCTGGTTTCCCTCCTGGACCGGGGCGGGGAGGACGAGGCTCCGTGATTCCCCCCGTCTGGCTCCTGACCCTCCCGGTGGTTTTTCCTTTGGGACTTGCTGTCTGCGCCCTGCTTCTCCCCCCTCACCTGTTGCGCACCTTCGGCCTTACCGCCGCCTGCGCCTCCGCCCTCACTTCCCTCCCCCCTCTGCTCTGGGTCTGGCGGGCGGGCCCTCTCCATCAGTCCCCCGGCGGCTGGGGAGCCCCCCTTGGCATCGACCTCTACCTCGATGGTCAGACCGCCGTGCTTCTGCTCTTCACCGCGGGGATCGGGTGGGCGGTGAGCGCCTACGCCGCCGCCTATTTCCCCTCCGGGGGGGCAAATACGCGGTCTCGTGGCGACCTTTTCTGGCCCCTGTGGCTCGTGGCCTGGGGAGGGATGAACTCTCTGTCCCTCAGCCTCGACCTTTTCCACTTCTATGTCGTACTGGAACTTATCAGCATCGCGGGCACGGGGATGATCCTGATCGCGGGCACACCGGGGGCCACCCGCGCCGCCCTTCAGTACCAGTTACAGGCCCTTGTGGCTGGACTGCTCTACCTCCTGGGCGTTGGACTCCTCTACCAGGATCAAGGCACCTTGGACCTCCAACAGATCGCCGATGGCCTCCAGCCCACCCCCTGGGTGGCCGCGGGCACCTCCCTCATGCTGGTCGGCCTCCTGGTCAAATCCGCCCTCTTTCCTCTCCATTCCTGGCTTCCCCGCGCGCATGCGGACGCACCCGCGCCTGTCAGCGCGGTCCTTTCGGGACTGGTTGTCACCGCGGCATGGACTGTCCTGTTGCGTTTCTGGTTTGCTGGTTTCCACCGCGTCGTCCCATACGCCCTGCCCATCCTGCTCGCGATGCTGGGAGGCACCGCCGTCTGTTGGGGCGGGTTGCTCGCCCTCCGCCAAGACCGCCTGAAGCGTGTCCTGGCCTTCTCAACCGTCAGCCAAGTCGGGTATCTTTTTCTGGTCTTCGCCCTTGCTTCCGGCTCCACCGCGGCGGACCGGGAGCCGTTGCGTGCTGCCGCCATGTTCCTAGCCCTCTCGAATGGGTTTTCCAAGGCCTCCGCTTTTCTGGTTGCGGGCATCCTCCAGAAATCCGCTGGAACAGACGAGTTGCGCGGGCTTAGCGGGGTGGCCTCCCGCGAGCCATTGGCGGTGGTGGTGCTGGGACTTGCCTTTTTGAATCTCATCGGGGGTCCTCCCTCCCTGGGCTTCTGGGGGAAATGGATGCTCCTGGGAGAGAGCCTGCGTCAGGAGGCTTGGGGGCTGGCCCTCGCATGGCTGCTCGGAAGCCTGCTCTCGGGCCTGTATTTGTTCCGGGTGCTGGAGGTGTTGGTGGCCCGCCCCTCCCCTTGCCCGTGCCCCCCCGCTGCCACTCTCCCTTGGAAGCTCCTCCTCCCCGCCTTCGCCCTTGCCTTGGCCTCGTTCCTCCCAACCGCCGGCCTCTCCCCATTGCTGGAGCTGCTTCGCATTGGTTTCCATGCGGGAGCCTCTCCGTGAACCCCGTCTGGCTCCTTCCCCTCTCCGCGTGTTTTCCTCTGTTTCTGGCGTTGGTCGCCCCCCTCCCCCGCGTGCGGGCTCATGCCCTCCTCCTGCTCCCCCTGGCCTGCGTCCCCGTCCTTGCGGCAGCTTTCCTCGTGCCGCAGGGGGCGCTCCTTGAACTCACGGCTCCCTTCCCGCGCGCCTCGTGGATTTTTGATGCGACCTCCCAGGTTTTTCTCCAATTCAGTGCTCTGGTTTGGACCACGTCCTCTCTCGCCGTCTGGGCATCCCCCCCGACTCACTCGCCTCCCGCGACCTTCGCGGTCCCCTTTCTTCTCGCGCTGGGCGGCAATCTTCTTTTGCTCGGTTCCGCTGATGCCCTCACCTTCTATGCCGGCTTTGCGATCATGGGGTTCGCTTCCTGGGGATTGGTGGTGCAGGAGAGGGGTGCGGAGGCCCGCCGTGCAGGGCGCGTATACTTGGCGTTGGTCCTTTTGGGGGAACTTTTCCTCCTTCCAGGCCTTGTCCTGCTTTCCCTTCGCGCCGATTCCCTCTCCTTCTGCGCCCTTCGCGCGGCCTGGCGGGTCACAGACGACGGGGGGGTGGCCCAGATTCTTCTTTTTGCCGGGTTTGGGATCAAGGCGGGTCTGGTGCCTTTTCATTTTTGGTTGCCCCTGGCTCATCCTATAGCCCCCACTCCCGCCAGCGCGGTGCTTTCCGGCTGCATGATCAAGGTGGGGCTCCTTGGCCTTCTGCGCGTCCTTCCCCTCGGGCGCCTCGCGCTGCCTGGACTCGCCGATCGCATGGAGCCCTGGATGCTCGCCGGCCTGGTGGCCGCACCCCTGCTTGGAATCCTGCAGCGATCCCCCAAGGTGCTGCTGGCCTATTCCAGCATCGCCAAAAGCTCCCTCCTCCTGCTCCTTCTTCTGCGCATCGCCCGTTCCCCGGACATCCATGCCGTCCTCCTGCCAGGAATCCATGCCTACGCCCTCTTCCACGGACTCCATAAATCCGCATTGTTTCTCGGCGTGCCCGCACTTCGAGGCATCGGACGTGTCGGCTGGGTGCCTTTGATCCTCCTCGCCTCCTCCTTCGCCGGCCTTCCCGCCCTTCCCGGATCCGCCCTCAAATCCGTGACTGACGCATTGCCTCGGTGGGTGGCCGACACCTCCGCACTCCTCGGATTGGCCTTGATGATTCGTTTCGTGTGGCTTTCCCGTCCCACCCGAGGGGCTTCTGCCGGTTTGCCCGCCCTGCTCTGGACCGGCGCCGTCGCCCTTGCTTTCCTCTGGCCCTCCTCCCTCCCCTGGAGCTTCGCCTTCCCCTCCCCTTTCGTCTGGCTGGGCATCCCCTTGGCCCTCCTCCTTCCTGCGCTGCCCCTTCATCCCGCCCCCGGGGACATCCTTACCCTGTTCCCTTCCTGGAATCTTGGACTGCGTTGGATGCGTCACGCTGAACTCCGCCTCTCGGGAGCACCCGGCGGCCTCCTCCTCATCGCGCTTCTCCTGGGCCTTCTTTTGCTTCCTCTCTTCTGAACGCACCCTTTCCTTCCCCTTTCCGGGAACGGCCGTGGTGGGTGCCCCTTCCGGAAGGGCATCTATACTTGCATTCCATGTTGGCTTTGTTATTCACCAATTTATGGGCCTGTAGCTCAGTCGGTCAGAGCAGGGGACTCATAATCCTAAGGTCGTGGGTTCAAGTCCCACCGGGCCCACCATTCTGTTTTTCATTGCGCCCCGGAGGCACTGGGGTAAGAGGACCCCATGAGCGAGACCAGCCGCACCGAACTGACGCACGTGGACCAAGCGTTTGAGATGAGTCTGCGGCCCACCCGATTCGCCGATTATGTGGGCCAGGCCAAAGTCCGTGAGCGCCTCGAGCTCATGGTGGCGGCCGCCCGAGGCCGGGGGGAGGTGCTGGATCACGTGCTCCTTTCCGGCCCACCCGGACTCGGTAAAACCACCCTCGCCTACATTCTCGGCGAACAAATGGGCGTGAATGTCCGCAGCACCTCCGGCCCCGCGGTCGAAAAGGCCGGTGACCTGGCCGGTCTTCTCACCGGGCTGGAAAGGGGGGATATCCTTTTCATCGATGAAATCCACCGCATCCCCCGCGCCGTCGAGGAATACCTGTACTCCGCCATGGAGGACTTCGTGATCGACATCCTCATCGACACCGGCCCCAACGCCCGGTCGGTGCGCCTCAACCTCCCGCGATTCACCTTGGTGGGCGCCACCACGCGCATGGGCCTGCTCACCGCCCCATTCCGTTCCCGTTTCGGCATGACCAACCGCTTGGACTACTACACGCACGACGAACTGCGGCAGATCGTGCACCGCTCCGCGCGCATCCTGAACGTAGAGGTCGACGACCCCGGGGCCCTGGAGATCGCCGCCCGAAGTCGTGGGACACCTCGTATCACCAACAACCTCCTGCGCTGGGTGCGCGATTACGCCCAGGTCAAGGCCGACAGCCGGATCACCCGGGAGATCGCCGATGCCGCCCTGAAGATGCTCGACATCGATCAATTTGGTTTGGACGAGATGGACAAGCGCATCCTGGAGACCCTGCTCCACAAATTCGCCGGAGGCCCCGTGGGCATCCGCAACCTCGCCGTGTCGGTTGGCGAGGAGGCCGGCACCCTCGAAGAGGTCTATGAACCCTACCTCATTCAGGAAGGGTACCTCAAGCGTACCCCACAGGGCCGTGAGGCCACCCCCCTCTGTTATGAACGGTTTGGCCTACGCCCGCCCGGTGGGCAGGCTTCCCTCTTCTGACCGCCATGCACCGCCGCAACCCTCCCTCGGCCGAGGATTTCCGGGCGTTCTTCCTCTCCCGTCTCCGGCAGCTCGCCCCGGAGGAGGAAATCGTCTGGATGAGCAACGTCGTCCCTGTCCAGGCCCTCCGGGCCTCCTACCCCCTCGGCGTCTTCCCCTGGCCCGGAAACGACCCTGACTTGTTTCCCTGGGTCTGTCCTAGCGAGCGTGGGATCCTCCCCGTCGAGACCTTCCGACTCGGCCACAGCACCCGCCGCCAGCTCAGCCGCCTCCAGCCCGTGGTGACACGAGACCGGGCCTTTGCCGAGGTCATCGATGCGTGCCATGCTGTGAGGATGCACGAAAGTTGGATCCACCCGAAAATGCGGGCTGCGTATCTTCGGGCACATGCCCTGGGGTTCGCGCACAGCTGGGAGGTGTGGGTCGACGGATGCCTGGCGGGGGGACTTTACGGCATAGAGACACCATTGTTTTTCGCGGGGGAGAGCATGTTCCATCTGCGCCCCAACGCGGGGAAGGCGGCGATCGCTGCGCTGGTGGAGTATGAACGGTCGCGAGGACGGGCCTGGATCGACATCCAACAGCTCACACCGCACATGCAAGCGCTTGGAGCGGAGGAATGGAGCCGTGACCGCTTCCTCCGTGAAATCGGTCTCCAGAGGGGGGGCTCCCTGGAGGGCGGTGACTGACCCTTCCCCCATGCGCTCCCCTGCCCCCTCGCGGCTGGGTTTCCGGAACCAGCGGAAACCTGCAGTGACATCGGAGGCGGTTTTGCGGGGAGAGATTCCTCCTCGGCACAGGTCAGGAAGGCCGGAGTACGCGGACCTTCGCGGTGGCGGCGGCGGCCTTTGCTTCGATGCCCGCCCAGTCGCCCGCGCGGATCGCCTCTGTCGTCGCCACCCAGGTTCCCCCCGCAGCCGGAACAGCGGCCAGCGAGAGGTAGTCCCCGAGATTGTCGAGGCTGACGCCCCCCGTGGGCATGAAGCGGACACCGAGATGGGCGTAGGGTGCCGAAATCGCTTTGAGCATCGCGGCCCCCCCCGCCGGACCTGCCGGGAAGAACTTGAGCATGCGGCAGCCCAGGGAGAGAGCGCCCTCGATATCGGAAGGCGTCATGACCCCTGGGAAGAAAGGCAGACCCTCCTCTTGTGCGGCCCGGACCACTTCCGAATTGAAGCCGGGAGCCACGGCGAAGACCGCTCCCGCTTCCTTCGCGGCCCGGACCTGGGCCGGGGTCAGTACGGTGCCGGCACCGACCAGCATTTCCGGCCGTTCGGAGGTCATACGACGGATCACCTCTGCCCCCGCGGCCGTGCGGAAGGTGATCTCTGCGACGGGAAGTCCACCGCGGATGAGCGCATCGGCCAAGGGCAAGGCGTGGTCTGCATTCTCGATCGCCACAACGGGCACGACACCAAAACGTCGCAGTTCAGTTTCCATCAGGGGAGGTCTCCAGGGGAAGGGTTGGGGGGATAGTGGGAGAGGGAGAGGAGAACTCGGAGGTGAGGGCGATGCGGCCACGGAGCTTGGCCAGTGCCCCCTCCAGGGTCGCATCCATCACCACCGTCTGCTCCGCACAGAGAATCACCCGCATGAGCTGGGGGATGCGCGGCTCCGTCGTCGCCTCCATGTAGAGCGGCTGGATGTAGAGGATGAATTCCTTCATGGGCAACACGATCATCTTGCCCCGCTTCACCTCGGATCCCTGCTGGTTCCAGAGGGTGATGCTCTGGGCGATCTCCGTGTTCTGATCGATGAGGGCATTGACCTGGGGGGGGCCAAGGTAGATGCGCCCCTTGGGAAAGGTGTACAGGACGATGCGTCCGTAGTTTCCGGGGTCGCAGCCGGCCACGGCGAGGGCGCGGAGATTGTTTTGGTTTGCCGGAAGCATCGGCGTGAGGAGGAGGAACTCCGGCTTTCCGGGCTGGATCAGGTCCAAAGTCAGGTAGGCGGGCTGCATGCGGACCGTGTCGCCGCGGTGGGAAATTTCCGCGAATTGCATCCGGTCCTCGTTCATGTAGAAGATGGAGGGGTCGCGCTGGTGGTAGCGTGAATAGACGCCCATCTGGATTTCAAAGAGGTCCCGGGGGTAGCGCACTTGCTCCCGCAGGAAGGAGGGCATTTCGGAGAGGGGCCGGATCAGCCCGGGGTACATCCGCTGGTAGGCGCGGGCGATCGGGTCCCCCGGCTCAGAGAGATAGTAGGATACCCCCCCGTCGTAGGCGTCGACCACGATTTTCACGCTGTTGCGGATGTAGTTGTATACGCCGTCGTAGCGGACCGCATTGGGATACCAGGCGCTGCGGGTGTACGCATCTTGGATCCAGTAGAAGCGGTCGGGTGCTGCGACCAAGTAGGGGTCCTGATCTAGCTCCAGGAACGGGGTGAGCCGACGGATGCGGTCTTGGATGCCCCTGCGGAAATGGATGCGGCTTTCCGGTAGGGTCTCGCGGGTGAAGAAGAGGTTGTAGTCCTTGAAATACAGCGCGAAGACCAGTTTCTTCCAAGGGGAGTTCCCCAGCAGGACCCCTCCCGTTCCCTGGTAGTTCAGGTGCTGATTGTCGTCGTCTTGGCCGGGATGGTGGAACTCTTCACTGCGGTTGGGGGCGATGGAGAAGGCCAGGTCCTTTGTGCCGTAGTAGATGGAGGGACGCTCCGGCACGAAGCCGAGCCGTTCGGTGACCAGGGGCATGTCCCGCATCATCCAACGCATGGGCGCGTCGCCAGGCTGGGCGGCGGGAACCATGACGCCCCCGTATCCGTGTGTGTAGAGGAGGTGCTTGAGGATGAACTCGTTGGGGGCTTTTCCCCCGGTGGCGGGCAGGGAAATGCCGGCCGTGTCCAATTCGCGCGCGGCGAGGTAGACTTGGTGGGGAACACCGTCGATCCGGTATCGGGCCACATCCACGTCGCTCATCGTGTAGTACTGTCTGGGCTGTTGCAGTTGGCGGAAAACGTCCGCCAACAGCTCGCTGTCCCAGAGGGGGATGTTCTCAAGGTCGTTGCGCTCGTTGGCTCCCCGCAGCGCAAGGGCACTGTAGTCGCGGCGCTCCACGTGGTCGAGCTGGTAGGAGCGGAGGGTGGCCTCGATGCTGTTGGCGAGGTGGGGCCGCTGGATGTTGAGTTCGTTGGGCTTCACCCAGAATCGGGTCAGCGAGTCCATCAGGACCGTCCAGTTCCGGCCGAGGTGGGCCAGTCCGAGAAGAAAGAGGAAGACCATGAAGGGTTTGAAACCGCGTCGCCCCTGAATCAGGGAGACCCCACAAATTGCGCAGAGCAGCACGAAAAAGGCGGAGAGGCCGATCGCCGGGAGGACCCAGTGGATTTCTACGTGTCCAGGTCCGTGGAAGAGCGGCTCGTTCCCCGTGCTGTACTGGAGGGATAAGGCCTCGATCCCATACCCCCCCATACAGGTCAGGCCAATGAGCAGGACGATCAACGAAAGGTGCATGCGGGCGCCTCGGTAGAAGGGCCGTCCCTCCAACGAGAGGGCCCTCATCTCCGCTGCATACACCACGGCAAGCGAGGCCAGCAACAGCACCAAGGTCAAGAGCAGGCGCCCCTGGATCATCTGCAACAGCGGGAGGGAGAACAGGTAAAAGGTCACATCCAGTCCGAAAAGCGCGTCCCGGGCACCCGTCGGGGTGGCGTGCACCCACAAGAGGACGTGTTCCCACTCCCGGTACAGCGGCATGGCCATGAGTACCGCGAGCAGCAGAGCTACCGGGGTGTAGACCCGGATCGATCCCGTGCGGAAGCCGCGGAGGATGCGGTCGGTCCGACTCCCCTTCCTCGCTCCCTGGTTTCGCAGGTTGACCCCGAGATAGCGAGCTGCCACCCAGAAGTTCAGGAAAAACAGCAGGAAAAACCCGAGGGTCAGGACGCCGAGTACGAGGTATTTGTAACCGATTTTCAGGAGGAACAGGCGGAGGTATCCGAGGGAGTGGTGCCAGACCGCGTCCACAACCAGGTCCAGAAAAAGGAAATTCGCCGCCACAAGGAGCAGGAGGAGGGTGAGAACCGTGAACAGGAGGCCCCTGAGGATGTGGGTCGGTTTTTTCATGCGCGGGTGTTATAGGAAATCGCCCGGGGACGGGCAAGGGGAAAGCATGCGCATTGCGATGGGTTGGCTGGGGGCGGCTGGTGCCGGTGTCAGGCGGTGGGGGCACGCTCCAGGATGAAGTCCTGCCAACGTTGCAGGTGGCGGCTACGGGCGTCCAGTTCGACCCCGGAAAGGTACATCCGGGTCCCTGGCTTTGGTTTCGCCCACACGATGCGGCCCCGCAGGTGGACGGCTGCTTCGGCACCATGTCCGCTCAGGTCGACCACCAGGTCGATCGTGGATCCCTCCGGAATGGGTTTGGAAACCTGCAGGCCTAGGCCCGTGCAGGAAGGATTGCGGAGAATCGCGCTGCTTTCGATGCGGCTCCACCATCCCTTGGTGGACACCAGCACAGGCGCCTCCAGATCGAGGCGGGCCTTGCCCCGCTTTTCGTCAAATTCGATCTTCCGGAACGAAAGCTTGCGGGGTGGGTAGGCCGAGACCATGCGGTTTCTGGGGGAATTTGCGTCCGGCAGATCCCCGGGATCCGGCCGGGAAAACGCGGCGGCCCCCGGGAAAAGCGAGTCGAACCCGGCCATGAATGCCGCTGCCGCCGCGGGATCCGCGGCGCCATTCGACATGCCTGTCGCTTGAAAATAGGTTCCGAAACGACCGCTGCGCCTGGCGGCCTCGGCGACCGGGCGGAGCATCTCCATGGCGTGCCCTGGGTAACCCGCAGATGCCCAGGCGCCTGCGACCTCGCAGGCCACCGAAATCCACTCGGGATGCGACTGGTCTGCGGCCGCCTCGTCTACAAGCCCGGGTGCGTCCGGACAGGGAGGGCAATGCGAAAAACCAGGAGTAAGCCCCCCACTGCTCCGCAACACCTGACCCAGCACCGTCAAGCTCCGCGCGGAGTCGATCACATTAAAAAGACCGCCCCGAAGCGCTTCTCCCGTCGCTGCGGGATAGATGCAATACTCATCCAGGCGCACGAGGATGTTGTCTGTGAGGCGGCAAGGCGCGTAGGCGCCGATCTCGGGCACCCAGAGTTCCTTGCGCAGGGCCATGCCCAAGTTGACCAGCCGTTTGGTCCAGTGATGGCGCATCGCGGCTGTCACTCCCGGGAAGGCGAGAAGTTCCCGGATCGCGATGGTTGCGCGGGCATTGACGAGGACGCCGAACGTCGGGTCCCCTCCTGCATCGGGGTTTCTCAGCAGTCCGTAGGAGGGGTTGAGGTGGTTCAGAAAATATTCGTCCAGGCTTTCGGAGAGCATCTCGACCGCGCGCAGATGGCCAAGCCTCTCTGCCGGAAGGGTCATGTCCCCGGTGGCTTTCATGTAGTAGGCAAAACAGAGGATCGCATCCGTCACTTCCAGAATGTCACGGTCGTTCCGGGGAACCACCCGCAGCACGCTCTCCCTCACCTGCGCCAACGGGATCCGCTTCGGAGGAGCCGCCAGCAACAAACGCATCTCCGATGCGTTCTCCGGAAGAGCCTCCGGCTTGTCGAACGCTTCCACCAAGGTCTCGTGGGCCAGCGCGTAGGATTCCGTCCACAACCATGATTCCCTTAATTCCTCCAGATGTTCCTCCGCCAGCGGGCTTTTGGCGGCAGCCGCCGCGTGCAAAGGGTACACCGGACTTTTGCAATAGATCGCGCTCATCGGTTCTCCATACTCCTGAGCTTTTTCAGGATGAAATTCTGCCAGGCGCGCAGGTCGCGGCTCCTCCACCGTGTGAGCCGGATTCCAGCCTGCCACACCTGCTGGGCGTTTTTCTGGCGGGACCAGACCACGCGGCCCCAGAGGTGGCAGGCCTCCTCCCCTCCCGCATTTTCGGTGTGAACCACGAGTTTCACCCCTGTCCCGACCGGCAGAGAGATGGGGGTCTGCAGCGCCAGTCCAAACTGGGAAGGCCTGCATGCTGTCAGCCGCATTTGGACCCGTTTCCATTTAAGTTTCAGGTTGACCGTCGCCGGCAGTTCGATCGGCAACCGCCTCGCCTCACGGCGCTCCGCCCCATTTGAATCGAGCATGTTGGGTTTCACAAGATTCATGATAGACGGTTTCCGTTTGCTGGCAATGGAAAAACCTCTCGCATGTCGGCGGCCCCTTTTTTCCGGGATTCTCAGTCGGGGGCCAACACCGAGCGGTTGTCGGGGTTTCGGGGGGTATCGGGCAGGCGGAGGGCGTTCCATCGGCCGGCCTCCTCGATCTCCGGGAGGATTTCCAGGAAGACGCTCACGATGGAGGGGTCGAACTGGTGCCCGGCACCCTCCAGGATCCTGGCCCCAGCCTCCTCCATGCTCATCGCCGCTTTGTACACGCGTGGCGAACGCATCGCGTCATACGCATCGATCAGGCTGAAAATACGCGCGCCCAGAGGGATGTCCGCCCCCTTCAACCCGCGTGGATAGCCGCTGCCATCGAAGGCCTCGTGGTGGCAGCGCACAATGTCGGCCGCCACTCCCAGGAACGACCAGTTCCGGATAAATCCGTAGCCGATCTCCGGGTGTCGGCGCATGAGAGCCCACTCCTCGGGCGTCAGAGCCCCTGGTTTCCTCAACACACGGGTTGGAACGCCGATCTTGCCAATGTCGTGGAGCATGGCTCCCCGGAGCATCTGGGAGAGTTCCGGCTCTTGGATTCCCAACCTGCCCGCGACGAGACCCGTCAGCTCCATCACTCGGCGGCTGTGCTGGCTGGTCTCTTCCTCCCAGGCGTCGAGCATCGCGACCATGGAATCGAGCGAGAATTCATAGGCGTCTCGCAATTCGTCGAGCTTGGCGGCAAGTTCCTCGTTCCGCTTGCGCACCATGAGTTCGAGGTAGTTCTGGTACTCGTGGTTTTCCACGAGGAGGCGGCGGTATTCAAGGGCCCGGTGGGTCAGTGCGAGCAACTGCTGGGCGGTGAAGGGTTTCTCGATGAAGTCAAAGGCTCCCTTTCGGATCGCGGTGATCGCGTTCTCTGCGGTCACGTGTCCCGTGAAAAGGGCGCGGATCATCAAGGGGTCCACCTCCTCGGCGATGCCGAGCATTTCGAAGCCGTCGCGGTCGGGCATGGAAAGGTCGGTGAACATGAGTGCGAAGGCCTCCCGTCCGGTCCGCAGCACCAGCTCTGCCTCGTCCACGGAGCCGACGGTCATGACTTCGTGGCCGTTCGCGCGGAGTACACGTGCCGCGACATCCTGCATCAACGGGTCGTCGTCCACCACCAGCACCCGCATGTTGGAGGCGGTTTGCGGAATGCGGCGGCCCTGGAGGATGCCGTCCGGCCCCGAGGCGGCACTTTCCGAGCCCCAGAGGGTGAATTGGTCGCGGCCCGAACGCTTTGAGGCATAGAGGGCGCGGTCCGCATCGTCGAGCAGCTGCTCGTCGGCGGCGGGATCGCCGGGGGAGGCGACTGCGGCCCCGCAGGAGGAAGTGATGCGCAGCAAGAGCCGGTCGAAGTGGAACTCGTGGGTGCGGATGGCCGCCAGCAGGCGCTCGGCGAACTCGCCGGCCGCCGTCCGGGTCATGCCCGGGGCGAGCAGCAGGAATTCGTCGCCGCCGGGACGGAAGATCTGCATGCCGGGAAGGGCGTTGGCGCGGAGGACTCCGTGGAACTCGCGGAGGACGGCGTCGCCACAGGCGTGGCCGCGGGAGTCATTGATCTCCTTGAAGAAGTCGATGTCGAGCATGAACAAGCCGATTCCAGCGCCGCTTTGGCGGGCCTCGCGGCAGAGGCGGGGCAATTCGGATTCGAGGTGCCTGCGGTTGTAGCAGCCGATCAAGGGGTCGCTGATGATCAGTTCCCGCATGTGGGTCAGGGTGGTGAGCAGGGAGGCCAAATGGGAGGCGGCCTCGCGCATGAAGCGAGGCTGGGTGGGCGGCGGCGGAAGGTTGGTTGGGCGGGCCACAGCCACGAATCCCATCACCCGTGTGCGCGTCATCACGGGCTCCACACTCAATTGTGGTTCGGCAATCCCCTCCCGGGGTAGGATTTGCACATGGCTACGCTCGCGTACATCATCGAAAAGAGTCTCCGGCCCGAGGTCATGGACCCCCATCAGGGTGCGACGATGCTGTTCGAGCCAATCGTTCACGCCCTTCACGAAAGCCAGGGGTACCGGTTCGCGCGCATATAGGGCCCGGTGCCAACGGTGCAGGTGGTCCATGGCGAGCACGGCGACCACAGCATCGGGCGAGATTTCCGCAAGACCCTCCGCGAGGCAGAGCAGTGCGTGGCAGAAATCATCGCCATGGAGGGCCGCCTCCGTGACCGTGTGCAGTGTGTCCCGCAGTCTGGTTTCTTCCCGGTCCGGTGCGAGCCCGTGCGCGTACTCCACGGCGGTTCGTTTGCGGAGGGCGAGGCTCATCACCTGCCGGCGCAACTCCTCCGCCTTGGCTGGCATCGGCAGCACCAGGTCGGCCCCGTGCAGAAGGGCGTGGTCCATTACCCCCTCGTTCTGCTGGTCCGCCAGGAGCACAAGCGCGATTCCTGCCTCCCGCTCGCACAGCCCCCTCGCCCATTCCCATGTCTCGGGGGTGCTCCGGGACTCCGGGATCAGCAGTGCCCCCGAACTGCGGCCCGATAAGGCCTCGGCCGCTTCCGCCTCCGTGGCCCGGGCCTGCAACGCGAAATCAGGCTCCAGAAAACACGATTCCAAGTAGGTGCGCATGAAGGGACGATTATCCAGCAACACCACCCTGACGGGTTTCAGGCCGTACGGATTTTCAACCGGTCCACTCATGCTCCACTTTCCGGATAAGAGTCCATTTTTCACGAATCATAGGCCAGCCGCTTTCCCCCCACAAGGCCAAAACCCGCTTTTCGCACTCCGTTCTTGCCCAGGGCGCCTCCAGCGGCTAAAAGCGACCTCAGCGTGCCCCGGTAGCTCATCAGGACAGAGCGCAGGATTCCTAATCCTGAGGTGGTGGGTTCGAGTCCCGCCCGGGGTGCCAGTTTTTAAACCCTTGCAAAGTAAAGATTTGCAAGGGTTTTTTATTTCCAGCAAGTAGGCGAATAACCAGAAAAATTGGGTATCAATAAGGGTTTATCGGAAAATAAGCGGAAACCGGCGCTTGTATCTGCCCCCTGATTGTGGGATATTTTCCCGCATGAAGCCGGTTCCCGCCTTTCCGCTTTTCTTCCGATTGGGGATGTCACGTGGCCCTTAAATTGTCGAAGTCCTCCCGATGGTGGTACGCCCGCATCACGACGGATGCGGGGTTGAAACGTTTCCCTCTGACGGAGGTGCGGGACGGAAAGGAACAGCGGATTGAAGTGAAAGGCCGGAGGCCCCGGAGTCTGCGACACCCGGAGGACGGGGACGGGGCCTTTCTGGAATCCTATCACCGGGCAATGTCGGCACATGACCGCCTGGAGGCTGAGATACGGAATGGGAGAGCCGTGGAGGAGCAAATTGCCCGCTTGGTGGAAGTGGCGACGGGCGATGATTTTCGGGGCAGGACCGTTTCCGCCCTGCCCTTCCTGTGGGAGTCCACCTTGAAGGGAAACATTTCCGATATCTACCGGACGACGAGCAAGACCCGACTACAACGATTCAGTGACTACATGGCCGCCAATCATCCGGGGGTGTCGCTGCTGGTCCGGGTGCTGCCCGAGCATGTGTCCGGGTTCCTGCGTTCAGAGGATGAGGCGGGACTGTCCGCCAGAACCTGGAATGATTCCCTCCGCCTGTTGAAGTCGGTTTTCCGGACGCTGGAACCTACCGCGACGGCATACACGCGCTATTTGCGAGACCTCAAGCCGAGGAAAGTGCAGACTGTTCACCGCCGCCCCCTGTCCGATGAGGAAATCAATCTGGTTCTGCGGGTGGCGGAGGAACGAAAGGAGATCATCCACGGCCCGCTTGTGACCTCCGCATTCACGGGGATGAGGCGGGGGGATGCGTGTACGCTGAAATGGGAGGCCGTGGACCTTGAATCGGGGATGATCCGCACGACGGCCCGCAAGACGGCGGAGCCGTTGGAAATTCCCCTGCATGACCGCCTCAAGGCCCTGCTGCTGACAACGCCCAGGGTGGATGCGTATGTGTGGCCCCAGGCTTCCGAACTCTATCTGCAAGACCCTGGCAAGGTGGACGCACGTCTGCGGGCGGTACTGGCCGCCGCCGGGTATGTGGACACAAGGAAGCCCCGAGGTAAGCACCGTCCCGACCTTCCGGCCCTCACCCCCAAGGAAACCAACGCCCGCGCTGTGGCGGCCATCGGGAAGGCGGGTTTTCAGCCCGCAAAGGTGGAGCGGATGAAAACCGTCCTTTCGGCTTACCTGCTCCAAGGAATGAGCGTCCGGGAGATTGCCCAGGCCTACGGATTCGGCAAGGGGAGTGTGTCGGCATGGCTGAATGAGGCTGAGAGACTTTCAGGGATCGCGATCCTTCCCCGTGAGTGCCCGCCCCCGGAGTCCCGAGGAACTACCCGCGAGGAGGCCGGCGGCCAGAGGGTCAAGAGAGGTTCGCGGGTGGGCTGGCACAGCCTCCGCGCCTCCTTTGTGACCGCCTGCCTGTCGGCGGGCATGGCCCCGGAAATCTTGGGGCGGGCGACAGGACACACGGCGATTGAGGTAGCGCGACGGCACTACTTCAAGCCCTCCGCCGATCAGGTCCGCCGCGAGTTTTCAAAAGCAATTCCCGGACTTCTCCACGAGGGAGAAACCGAGACACCCCGCGCCCGGATGCGGGACATTCTGGAGGCGATGAACGCCCGAACATGGAAACGCGACCGCGCCGAGCTTCTGAAACTGATGGAGGAGGAAACGAAATGAAAACCCACACGATGAACTTTATGGGGAAGGAGATCGATGTTTTGATGTCGAGGGAGAATGGGCGAGTCCTCATCACCCGTGAAGAGCGGCTGGTGTTGTCCCCCTTGTTCGAGGGCATGGGCAAACCCTGGAATGAGGGAGACAGACTTCCCGATACACTTCCCTACGAAATTCGCCCTTGCAGGATGACCGTACCCGATATCACCGACAAGCACCCCGCAACTGTTGAGGCGCACTATGCTTTGATGAAAAAATACTGGGAAAATGCCACTTTCGAGACTCACCAAAATGAGGAATACAGGGACATCGGGAGCGAAAGCGAATTTCAAGATAGAAGAGCGGGGAAACTGAAAGAAACGCTGGAGGAGCACAAGTCAGACCCCCTCACGATTGATGAAGTATGGAGAAAACATCCCACAGCCGCCGAGGCGGAGTCATGGGGTTTCCCGATGGATGCTGACCTTGACCTTATTGCCTGCAATTTGATAAGAAATGCCGAGAACGAACCTGACCGATTAATGTCCCAGGTCAGTTGTAGCGCGATCTACGAGGACGGGACGATTCTATACCTCCGCGCCGTAAACACCCAACCCCTGACGGCGGAGGATTTGGAATTGTTGAAGGCGATCCAGCCCGCCCCCCAAAAGGGAAGACGCCGCAAATACTCCAAGCAGGAGCTTCGAATTGCGTCCGAGTGGGCGCAGTGGCATGCAGACAAACCGAATGGAACCATGAGGCAATTTATCGACAATCACCGCCACAACATTACGCCCGAAAAGCTAAAGAGAGTCCACGACTCATGGAGAAAGGGGCGGAAAATCTAGTCGGGATTATTCCGCACAAGAACTTTTATAAAAAATATTCCCGGAATGCCCCAGCGTGTTCCGGGATTTTTGTATTCGGCTTTCCGTAAGGGGGGGCGGAAAAAATCAAATCGATTCCGACCCGGCATTAAAAGTGCCGCATGTCAACGCCCACCACCCCCAATCTGAAGCCTGACCTCATCACTTGGCTTGCCACTTTACCCGACACGGATCCCGCCCTTGCCGCCGTCGATGCGATCCGCCGGGGTGGTGATAAGGCGGAAGAAACTCCGCGTCTGCTGCTGAAGGAAGTGGCGGAGGCGGTGGGGCGCACGCCGTCCTATTTGTGGAGGCTGGGTGTGCCGGAGGCCTGTGGGGTGAGGAACGCGGGGGGGTTGCGCTACAGCCGGAGTGCGGTCCTGGCCTATCTGGCAAGTCCCGAGTGCGCGGAGCGGGTGGAAACCCTGCACCGGCAACGCAAGGCCCGCGAGGGTCTCCCTCTCCCGAATGAACCCCGACAGAACCGAAAAGGCCGCCGCGCCGGAAAGGTCCAGCATGAACACGCCCGAGAATCCAGACCCCTCCCGGCATAGAGAGCCGCCGCGCCGCTGTGCGGCCTGTGGCCGCGTGGTGGGAGAGGGTTTCACGGGGAAATCCCGCGACCGGATGTCCGACCCCGGGGCCGTGTTCTGCGACGCCTGTCTTCACGCTGAAATCCTCCAAGAGCCGAAAGGCGAAAGGAACGAAAACCCATGAACAACAAATCCCCTGACATTCCCACGATTTTCAAAGAAAAGCCCCGACATGGAAACCTCAAGGCCCTGAAGGCCGCGATCGTGGGGGAGGTGATGACAGCCCGCGAACCCCACCACCCGGGGGTGGAACAGGCATGAACACACGATCCTTTCTGAAAATCCCCCAGGAGTTGCGCGACCTGCCCCAGTGGGTGAACTGGAGACTGGAAGAGCGAGGGGGGAAGCCCACTAAGATTCCCGTGAACGCCAGAACGGGTGCGCCCGCCTCCTCGACCGACTCCGCTACATGGGCGACATTCCCCGAGGCCCTCGCGGCCTGTGGGCGGGGCGGAGTGGATGGCGTGGGATTTGTATTCTCCTCCTCCGACCCCTATGCCGGGATCGACCTTGACAAGGTGCGCGATCCTTCCACCGGGATTATGGAGCCGTGGGCGAAGAAGATGGTCCTGGAATTGGCTTCCTATGCCGAGCTTTCGCAATCTGGAACGGGTGTGCACATCATCATCCGCGCATCCCTGCCGGGAACACGCCGCCGCAAGGGACAGGTGGAGATGTACGACCAGGGCCGCTTTTTCGTGATGACCGGAATGCGTCTGGCTGGCCCCTCCACCATTGAGGAGCGGGGGGAGGTTGTGTCTCAGATTTACGGTGAGGTATTCCGTGAGTCGGAACCCTCCCCTCTCCTGCCTTCCGAGGATCGGAAGGCACCCACTTTGTCGCTTTCGGACGCGGAGTTGATCGAGCGGGCGACGGCTGCGGCGAATGGCGACACATTCCGGCGTCTGTGGTCCGGTGACTGGCAAGGAGCGGGGCATGGTTCCCATTCCGAGGCGGACGCGGCCCTGTTGGGGATGTTGCGGTTCTGGACCGGGGGAGACAAGAGCCGATCCCTTTCCCTTTTCTCGCAGTCGGGGCTTGTGCGGGAGAAGTGGGGGCGCGAGGACTACCGGGAGCGCACATGGGCGAGGGTCGCCGGAGGAGACACCTATGAGCCTCCCATGCTCGTGCGCGTGGGTGGGAAGGTCGCCGTGCCGACGCTACCGCCGGCGGAGGAGCTGGACACGGCTCAGGATGAGGAAATGAGATTCCGCCCCTTTCCTGTGGACACCTTGCCCGAACCTTTCCGCGCACTGGTGCGGGGCGGTGCGGAGGCGATCGGGTGCGACCCCTCCCTTGTGGCGCTGCCTCTGCTGGCATCGGCCGCCGCCGTCATCGGCAACTCTCGCCGGATCAGCATCAAAAAGGGATGGGCCGAGCCGTCGGTGCTGTGGGCGGTGTCTGTGGCAATGTCAGGGGACCGGAAGAGCCCGGCGTTCGACCTGGGGACAGATGGACTGATGCGGATCGAGGACCGGGAACACGCGGCCTATGTCCAAGCCCTGAACGACTGGAATGCGGCTCTGGAGGTCTGGAAGCAGTCGGGGAGCGAGGGGCCGAAGCCGGAGGAGCCGCGCCCGCTGCGGCGGGTTGTCCGGGATGTGACGGTGGAGGGGCTGGCCGTCCTGCTTTCGGACACCCCTCGCGGGGTGCTGCTGGCCCGCGACGAACTGGCCGCATGGATGGGGGGATTCGACAAGTACAGCGGGGGCAAGGGGGAGGAGTCGGCGCATTGGCTGGAGATGTACCGGGCTGGTCGGATCACCGTGGACCGCAAACACGGGGACAAGAAGTTCGTCCACGTCCCCCGCGCCGCTGTGTCGATCACCGGGACGATTCAACCGGGAACGCTGGAACGTTGTTTGGCCCGAAAACACTTTGAGAGCGGACTTGCCGCCCGGCTGCTGCTGGCGTGGCCGCCCCGTCAACTCCGCCAGTGGAATGAACGGGAAGCGGATGAGAGAACCCTTGATGCGGTTCGTCAGGTTTTTGACCGCCTGTCCTGCCTTTCGATGGGAGCCGACGGGAACGGATCCCCCTGCCCTGTGGATTTGTTGATGACGCCGGAGGCAAAAGCCCGATGGATTTCGTTTTACGATTCACACGGGGCGGAGGCGCAAGCACTGGGGGATGAGCGGCTGGTGTCCGCCTGGAGCAAACTGGAAGGAATCACCGCCCGTCTTGCCCTCATCGTTCATTGTGTCCGCACTGCCGCAGGAGATGCAAACCTCACCGATCCCGCCGCCGTGGACGTGGCCTCCATTGAGGCGGGGATTGTCTTGGTGGAGTGGTTCAAGCACGAGACACGGCGCATCTATGCCCACATGGGCGAGTCTGAGGACACCCGCGAGGCCCGGACGGTGATCCAGTACCTGAAGGCCAAGGGCGGGCGTGGCACGCTCCGGGACCTCGCCCGCGCCGGGGTGTGTGGCGGGGACCGTGGCCGCCTGGAGGCTCTGCTGGACCAACTGTGCAAGACGGGGGCGGGCGATTGGCGGGAGGTGGACCCCACACCCAGGGGCGGACGCCGGACGAAGGTCTTTGTACTCTGTGCCACAACCTGCCAAAACCGCGAAACCTGCGAAACCGACGAAACCCCTATCGGAGGCCCGAAAAAGCCCGCTGACGAAGCCGCGAAACCTGCGAAACCTGCGAAACCTCATGATGCGCCGTCCGGTTTCGTCGGTTTCGTCGGTTCTGCGGTTATGGCGGAGACCCGCGAAACCCCGGAGTTGGGTGGTTCCGTCGGTTTCGGCGGTTCTGTCAGTTGCGCGGTTTCGTCGGGAAGCGCGGGAACCACGATTGAGGAGGGCGAACTGTGACCCCCGTGGAAATGCTCCTGGAGGCCGCCCAGCAGAGGGGGATTCACCTCACCGCTGAGGGGGACAGGCTGAAATGGTCCGGACCCGCCGGGGCCATGCCCCCCGATCTGCTGGCGGAGTTGCGGACGCACAAGCCGGCCTTGCTGGCGGCCCTCCGCCTCGCCGACATCACAGCCCGGCAACGCTGGGGGCGGCCTCCCGTTGAGTCGATCCCTGTTTCCTTCACCCGCCCCACCCTCCCCGACCGGGACGCGGAACTGCTCACCGAATACATCGCCCGCCAACCCCAGGAGGTTGTGCAATGGGTGGTGGAACAGGCCGCCCGCTATGACGCCGCCTTTCCGGCATGGGAGCCCAGGGTGTCCCGCGAATGGGCCGCCGCACTGGATTGTCTGCTGTGGCAGTGGGAACGGCCACTGGATCTCCCTTCGAACACGCCCCGGCCCGTCCGTGTCCGTGCCGCCCTGAGCCTCCTTCGTTCCCTCGCCGCCACACGCAACTTTTTCAGCCCCAATCCCTCCCAGGAGCATCCCTCATGAACCGACCCTTGCTTGCCATCGATCCGGGTGCCGCCGGCGGCCTCGCATGGATAGACGGCGATGACATCACCCATGCCGCCCCCATGCCCGACGGAATGTCCGCCCAGGTGGATTTCCTTCGTTCCCTTGCGGTCTCCCTGCCCGGTCTCTCCGCGACTGTGGAAAAGGTGGGGGGGTACATGCCGGGGAACTCCGGCCCCGCTGCTGCGACATTTGCCCGCCATTGTGGACACATTGAGGCGGCCCTGTACACCCTCTCCATCCCCTCCGAACAGGTTTCCCCCGGCGTCTGGCAGAAATTCCTTGGAAGTCTCCCCGCCGAGAAGCCCGCCCGCAAGAAAGCGATTCGGGAACTCATGGCCCGCCGATTCCCTCATCTTTCCGTGACCCTCAAGACCGCCGATGCCTTGGGGATACTCATGTGGACCCTTTCCCGCACCCCTGCGGGGAAATCGAAGGCATAGAACCAAACCACCAAACAGGAGAAAACGCCCATGCCCCTCATCGCCAAAGAATCCAGCGGGAACCATCTCGCCCCCATCGAACCCGGCGTCTATGTGGCCGTCTGCTACGGACTCATCGACCTGGGAACGCACCTCAATCCGAAGTTCGAGAAGGAAACTCGGAAGGTCCTCATCCAGTGGGAAATCCCCGATTGTCGGATGGACCTGGAGCGAGATGGAGAGACCCTCAGCCTCCCCCGCGCCATTTCCGAGCGGTTCACCCTCTCCCTGTCGGAGAAGGCCAACCTCCGCCGCGCCCTTGAATCGTGGCGGGGACGCAAGTTCACCGCCGAGGAACTCAAGGGCTTTGACCTTCGCAACGTCATCGGGAAAGCCTGTCAACTCCAGGTGATCCACGAGCCGAGTAAGGACGGAACCAAGACCTATGTCAAGGTCGCCGCGATCATGGCCCTCCCCAAGGGTATCCCCTCACCTCGTCCGGAAAACCCCATCAGCTTCTTTTCTTTCGAGGATACAGCCGCCCCTGCTCTTCCGGAGGGTCTCCCGGAGTGGGTCGCCGGCATCATCCAGGAATCCCGCGAATGGAAGGCTCTCACCCGCACGGCCCACGGTGCATCCGACGGTCTGGAAATCCTCGACCAGCCCTCCGCCCCCCTTGACGGGGAAGATGCGGATGCCCCCATCCCATTCTGAAAGGAACCCGTCATGCCCGGAAACCATCATTCCCTTTCCCCGTCGAAATTCCCCGCGTGGGCTGTCTGCCCTCTGTTTGATTCCGACGACACCCCCAGACAAGATGCCACCGAGGGGACCGCGCAACACGCGGCCCTCTCCTCTTTCCTGACCAGTGGCCCCGCCCCTCTCGCCTCGCTCTCCGCCGATGCACAGGAGGCCGTGACGTGGGCCGCCGACTACATCCGAAATCTCGCCGGGGTGGATCCCGTGGCGTCCGAAACCCGCGTGGAATACTCCGCCCCGGATGCCTTCGCTCCCGGAGGGGAATCCGTCCTTTTTTACGGAACCGCCGATGCGATCATCATCCGCCCTCCCGGAAACATGGCCGACCTCATCGATTTCAAGTCAGGGGCCGATGACCACGACCACCGCGCCCAGCTTGCCGGGTACGCCCTCGCCCTTTTTTCCATGAGGAAACGGCTGAAGGTTATCCGCTGTCATGTCCTTTACGGCCGAGTCCGTCATGTGGATTCGTGGAGTCTCACCCAGGCCGAGGCCGCCGGAACAGTCCTCCCCATCCTCGACGCTCGCAACTCCCCTCACGCGCACCCCGCCGCCTCCCACTACTGCGGCATGTGCGCCCACCGCGTCACCTGTCCCGCCCTCATTGCCCAAGTGGGAATTGTGGCCCAGGCCAACGAATGGGATTCCATCCTTCCGGCTCTCCGCGATCCCTCCGCAATCAATGACCCCGACATTCTGTCCAAGGCCCTCACCCTCTCCCGTGTGGTGGGGACGTGGGCTGACGCGGTCCGAAAGGCCGCCACCGAGAAAGCCAAGACAGGAATCCCCATTCCCGGATACAGACTCCAGGAACGCAAGGCCCCGCCTGAAATCTCTGATCCAGCCGCCGCGATGGAACGCACCGGAATGTCACTCCCGGAATTCCTTCAGGCATCGAAGGTCTCCATCCCCAAACTTTCCGACCTGTACGCGATCGCCCAGGGGATCCCCAAAACCCGCGCCCGTTCCCAGGTGGAGGAACTTCTGTCGGACCTGATCCAACAGGGGCCGCCTTCCCTCTCCCTTGTCACCGCAAAAGGAGGGGAATGACATGCCTATCGGCCCGGTCACCTGCCCGCACTGTGGAAAACCGATTGCCCGCGCCAAGCCCCCCAGGGACTTGAAACTGCTCCTCTGGCATCTGACCCACAAGGTCCCACATGATACCCCCCTCTCCGAGGCTGTCATTCGGGAAGCCGCCACCCATTGCAGGATGAAACCCGACCGCCTTTCCGAGTTACGTTCCGAGACCTTCCTTCATCAGTGGAAACTCATGGAGTCACGGCGGGAACGCCGCCTTGCATGGGCAAAGGCAAACAATCGACCGCCTCCCGTGGGCTGGACACCACCCGCTCCCGGTGAACCCGACCACTCCACTGCCGTCACCGCCCTTCAGCTCTACCGCATCACCGCCGCCCGCGTGAAGGCCCGACTCCGCAAGAGCCCCGGCGCGGCATCAGATCAAATCTGGAACCTCTACGAACGCGCTCGCCGTCTCAAGGACTCCCCCCGGAAGACTGCCGCCATGAACGACATCCTTGCCCGAATCCACTACAACATTAAGATCGAGTCGGGGGAACCTATCACCTTTGACGAATGCCTGAACATCCAACACCTCCACCCCTCCCGAAAACTGCGGAGAGACAGAAAGGAAAACCCAAGCGGCGGAAAATCGGTTTGACCCGTCAGAACCCAAAAACAAACGCGCAGGGAAGGTTTCTCAACCCCGCTACATGGGTCCACCTCCCGGAAAATCCGCCCCCCGAAATTGTAGAGACACCGCCCCGAAAGAGGACTCGCTTTCCTCTTGCATCATGTCATGATAGCATGATATCATTTACGCACAAGCCCGAAAACCGGGCGGGAAAATCGAAAATCCGAAATGGAGAAAACGATGGAAAACGAAAACTGGAAACTGCCGGATGGTTCTGAAATCCGTGTGACACATGAAGAGGATTCTTCCTTCTACAATTTTGAAGATGGGTCCGCCCTCATCTCATGCAGAGACCCTGAAATTCTGGCATTGGTGGAAGAACTCCGGCAACCGTGGGAAGCTGCGGATGCCGTATTCACCCGATTGATTGAGGACGGATTGTCTGCAATCAAGGAACGGGAACAGGCCATCGTCTCCGAGGCTCAACAGATCATCGATGCGGAGGGGCTGTCATGAAAGCAATCGGATATGTACGGGTCAGCACAGCGGGACAGGCAGAGGACGGGATTTCACTGGAAGCGCAGGAGGCCCGGATTCGTGCATGGGCTGTCTCCAAGGGAATCGAGACAGTGGAGATCCATGTGGACGCGGGATTGTCCGGCAAGCGTACCGAGAACCGCCCCGCCCTGATCAAGGCCCTCGCCGCCACACGCAAGGGGGATGTTCTTGTGACCTACAGCCTTTCCCGTCTCTCCAGATCCACCCGTGATGCCATAGACCTTTCCGTGCAACTGGAACGCCGAGGCGTGGAACTCTGCTCGCTGGTGGAGTCCATCGACACCTCCAGCCCGACAGGAAAATTCTTCTTCACCGTCATGGCCGGACTCGCTCAACTGGAAAGGGATGTGATTTCCCAGCGCACGAAGGCCGCTCTCGCCCACAAGTGGACGCTCAAGGAGAAGAACGGAGGGGACACCCCTTTCGGGTACACCCTGGACGGCGAACGCCTCATCCCCCACCCCGAGGAACAGAAAGCAATACGTCTGGTCCGTGACCTGCACGGCAAAGGCTGGTCCCTTCGTCAAATCGCCGGGGAACTTGAACGCCGATCCATACCCACCAAAGCAGGAAAGGCCCGCTGGCACCCCCAGCAAATCAATGTCATCCTCAAACGGGAGGCCGCTTGAAACCCCTCACAAACAAGCCGGAAACCGTCAAGCCTCGACCGAGGCTTGACGGTCCCGACCGAACCCGAGCCGCAAATCTTACCGATGAACCCGAGTTTCAAGAACTGGTCCGCATGATGCAGGCCGGCGAACTGGACACGCCCCGAACCCTCCAACACCTCAAGGACTCTGACAATGACACAGCCCCCCACCACTGAATCAATCGTGCAAGTGAACGTCCGCATCCCCGCTGAACTCCGAAAGCGGGTCCGGGTAAAGGCCGCCCAGGAAGAAACCACCCTTCAAGCCGTGATTGTGGGTCTCCTCGCCGCATGGGTACAGGGAACGGCCACACCCGCACCGGAGAACCCCGGTTGAACTCGAACAAATTCAGACCAATCTCCCACCCTCTGCCAACAGTATTTGGCCCTCATCCAGAAGCCTTGCCCGATCTATGCCCATACCATACACCGGGGGGGGAGGGGGGAACAAACTGCAATGCTCTCATGACCTAATAATGCATTAGGCCTTCGGAATTTTTTTCACAAAAAGGGTCATCGCTCAAAAGTTGAACGAACTTTTTCAGCCGCCCTCAATTTTCAGTGGATCCTGCTTCCTGTAATAGCCTTTCTGTAACTGACATCTCTGGATTACATTCCTCTGTATCTTGTTCTGGTTCTGTTTCTTTTTTAACGGTCGGTGAAGAGGATTTCTTCTTGGGTTTTTGTTTATAGAACTTCGCCACTTTCTGTTGAGCAGCCTGAGCAGCTTCACTGTCAACTATCTCTCTTTTTAAAACCTGCGTTTCCAGAATCTCCTCAATTTCATCGATTTCTACTTTTGTCCCATCAGCCAATTTTTTTAGTTCTCGTCTGACCAAGTTTAAAATGGGTTCTGCCATTAACAGATTCCCGATCACATATTTGTTGACGTTCTGCACCCTTTCAAAATATTCTTCACGCAGTTCCTTTTCCAAACCCTCCCTGCTCAACATGAAAAGGATTTCTTGATATTTTTCGCTTTTCAGATTTAGATCTTGAAATTCGAATGAACAGACCAGATCGAAATTTATGGGTTTCTCGAAACGGATTCTGTAGATATTCCAAGTAACACCATTGGTTAGAATCACCCACTGAACACCGTGATTTGCACCATAGTCACAGGCTTGCTTCATGTGACTTTCCTTTAGTTCGATCCCGATCGCTTTAGCTTCCAAAAGGAACTGCACCTTCTCGTCAACTTTTATTGCCAGGTCACAGTAGGTCCCCCTAATCGCAAATTCACTGGTCACCTCAATGTACTTATCATAACCAAACACCTCTCCGAGAATGTCGTTTATCACGGAGACAGTGTCAGACTCATTAACATCCTTATCCTTGGCAACCTTTAAAACTCGCTGAAATTTAGGAATATTTGTCTTAAAACGCTCAAGTACCTTCTTGGGTATATAAACCATCGGATTGTCCTTTCAGTTGCTGTTTTATCGTATCAATTTCCAAAGAAATTTTGTCCAATTTTGCCAGTATTTGTTTATCTCTGGTTTCATCCTCCTCCTGTTCATCCTCCAGAAAGTATGACGCAACCGTGGCCGTAAATGTTCCAAATAATGCCACACCTGCGGTCATTAACAAAGCAGTAATCAACCTTCCCTCTGTTGTATCTGGGTAAAACCCCCCATATTCTCCCGTAATTAGAGTAAAGAGCGACCACCAAAAAGCATCGCGGGGAGTAATCGTGGATTCAACATTCACAATAGCTACGGCCGAAAAAAGAATGAGAATCACGGACCCAAACGCTACGGCCCAGAATGTGTTTCTGGCGCGATTCCGTAATAAAAGTGAAATCATGTGGCGACTGGCTCTTGCTCCACGAAGAACGCGAATAATTCGCGCTATTCTCGCAAGCCTCGCCACCCGAAGTGCAGGAAACATGGGAATACTAGCCAATAAATCAAGCCACCCCCATTTCAAATATGCTGTTGCGGGACGGGTGCGAATCGTTTGATGGAGAAAATCGATAAGAAAAAAAACACAAATAACTGTGTCCACCGTTTCCGCAGCTCTTTGCGTTTCGCGTGGCAGTGGCGAAAAGGTCTGGATCGCGAGCAGTAAGAGCGCAAATACGCTGATGACAAGCATGAAAAGCTGCCAAACTCCGATTTGCTGATTTTCAGATTCCATATGCTATGCATTCACAAACTGAAAAGTCTTGGTCAAGAGAATCCGTGGTCATTCCGATTAGGACAGCTGTTCTCTTGCGATTCAGCCGGTGAGAAATATGACAATCTGATTGTCAACGTGAGAATGACTGGGGGAGCAACTGAAACCTCTATCTAGACCATTTTCCCCGAGTGAAGTATGCGACCGTGTAGCATCTCTTCGGAGAGAATGAGAATGCCCCTTGGCTTGGGGGGGCTAAAGATAGGTTGGCTCAACTTTATGTTTAGCGGAAAAAAAGCGGAAAACATTACCTCAGATGCCCCGGAATCGCCACGCCCTCTCCGAACCGGAGGAATGCCATTTAATCCGATGTTTAAAGCCTAAAATCACATTCAAACCCATGCTGGGACCCCAACAAAACACCGATCTTTCGGTTTCCTAATCCTGAGGTGGTGGGTTCGAGTCCCGCCCGGGGTGCCAGTTTTTACTTCGGTGAAAAAATGACGGGGGGTGGCGCGTGGGAAAGGCAAGGATCCCTTCGGCGGCTTCAACTGCCTCGTGGGGTAAGGGAGGGTGCGATGGGGCTGGAATGGGTGGGAACTTCTTGGAGGAGAGACTCGGCGACCGTGGCTCCTGAATGGCCTTCGAGCCGCGCATGGTATTCGAGCACGAGGCGGTGCTGCAGCACGTGGGGGGCCACCTCCCGAATGTCCTCGAAGCCCACATTCGGGCGTCCCCGCCACAACGCGCGGGCCCTGCCCGCGGCGGCCATACCAATTGCCGCACGGGGGCTGGCCCCGTATTTCACCGCATGGGCGGCTCTGGACTCACCGGGGTGGCTGGCGTGGACGATGCGGGCGATGTAGTTCGCCACGACTTCAGGAAGGTGGATGCGTTTCGCCAGGTCGAGGAGGGAGGAGAGCCCCCCTTCCTCCAGCACGGGGGCTACCACGGCTTCCTCCCCGAGGCGGCGGCCGCGGACGATGCGCTCCAGCACCTCCGGCCCGCCAGGACGGACAGTGAGCTTGAAGAGGAATCGGTCCACTTGTGCCTCCGGCAACGGGTAAGTGCCCTCCAGCTCGATCGGATTCTGCGTGGCGAGCACAAAAAAGGGTCGGGGCAGCTCGTGGCGGACACCGAGGGAGGTGACGCGGTTTTCCTGCATAGCCTCCAGTAGGGCGGACTGCGTTTTGGGGGAAGCCCGGTTGATCTCATCGGCAAGGACGAGGTTGGCGAAAAGGGGGCCCGGCTGGAAAACGAAACGGCGATGCCCGTCGACTTCCTGGAGGAGTGGATTACCCGTGATGTCGCCGGGCAGAAGGTCAGGCGTGAATTGGATCCGTTTGGCGTCGAGGCGGAGGATCACCCCCAACGCGCGGACCAGCTCCGTCTTCCCCAGCCCGGGCAAGCCTTCCAGCAGGAGGTGGCCCCGCGCCAACAGGCACACCATGACCCTTTCCAGCAGTTCCTCCTGGCCATACAGCACCTCGTTGAGCGCCGCACGCACTCGCGACAGGGCTTCCCCCGCCGCCTCCAACTCGTCTTCGCCGAGTATATCCAGACTCATCTGTCTTTCTCCTTCCTCATTTGAAGTATTCACGCAAAACCGCCTGCTCGGAAGGGAGGTGGTCACTCCGGTCCACGACCTCTCCCTCGCCTCCGCCCGTGACCAGTGTTCCTGCCACCTGTCCGAGCGGTGACTCGATCCTCTCGTGGGTGCCCTCGCGCTCCGCTAACTTTTCTCCCAGTGCCGCATGTTCCGAATGGGGGTTCTGTAGGCCCAGGGGCCGTGCGGGCTCCAAGGGCACCGCGGGTTCCCCGAAAGAAAGGCCGGCGGTATCCCCGCCGCGTCCCACCCCCCCCGGATCGGTCCCGGGCGACTCCAGGAGGCCGGCGGCAAGGAGCGCTTGGTCGATTGACTCTGCAGCTCGGGCCCCAAGATCGGCCCACTCCCGGAGGGTCTCCGGATCCATGGGGGCGTCCCGGACGGGTGCCAGGGAACCCATGCGCCCGAGAAGCTCCTCTTTGACCGACACATGTTCCGCCCGCATGCCCCCCAGGAGCGCGTGGAGTTCCTCCCGCAGTCGGGCCTCCTCCCCTTCGAGGGAAAGCGCGGGCTGGGACTCCAGCAGGCGGGCGGTCTGCCTCAGAGCCTCCCGGACTTGAAGCGAGTCTTCCCGGACACGGCGGCGGATTTCGGCGGTGGCCTCCAAGGACCCAGGACGGAACCAGGACTCCGGGGGAGTGGCGCGCAGGGACTCCAGTCGTTGCCCGATTCGCTCCAAAGACTCGGGGTCGGCCCAGGGCTGCTGGCCGAGTTCTTTGGCGAGCATCCCCATTTCGCGCCATTCCGGAGGTTCGGGACGCGTGGGATTCATGGGGGGGGGGACGGACGACGCCGGTGGCAGTACCGCGCCGAGAGAGAGCAGGGCCGCCCCCAGAAGCAGCGGCACCCAAAATGTACGGCCCCGCCAGGCCAGAGGCGGGCGCGTTGGACGCGGTTCCGGCCAGGGCAGCACCCCTTCCGCGGCACTGCACAGACGGTTTTCAAGGCCCAGCGCCTCATCCACTCTCCCAAAAAGTTCCCTGTCCGGGGGGCATCGCTGGCGGGCCAGCCGCAGGGCCCACAACCCGGTCCCCGCCGTCAGCGCCCCCCACGCGGCGACGAAACCTCCCACCTCTATCCCCTGCGAACGCAGGATCAGCATGCCCACCGCAGCCAGGAAGGACAGCCCCAGCCAAAATGGCGTGAAGAGAGTCCACGCCCATCCCCACCATAGACGATCGCCCAAGCGCCTCGCTTGGCGCTTCCAAAAGACGGCGGCTGTTGCGGGGGACTCCATGCCCCCTCTCCTCCCAGATTCCCCTCGGCTTGTCAAAAACCAAAACCGGGCGCCGGGGCGCCACGGGGGTCACTCGCCGAAATGGGTCTCGAACAGGTCCCGGATGGCGGCCATGACCTCGGCTGCCTGGGGGCCTTCCGCGGTGATGGTGAGAACGCTGCCCTGCGTTCCCTCCAAGGTCAGAAGCCCCATGATGCTTTTTCCAGACACCGAAACACCGTCCTTCTCGACCTCCACCGCAGCATCAAAACGCGCGCAGCACTTCACGAAAAGTGCGGCGGGCCTCGCGTGGAGACCATACTCGTTCTGGATGGTGAACGACTCTGTGATAGGCATGTCCTGGGTCATCGGTTTTCAGTGGGGCGGATCGGACGTCGCCGCTGGAGCGTCCGGATAATATGAAGGTCGAATTCCTTGGCGGCATCATGTCCCAGATGTGACAGTTTCTGGTTCATGGCGGCCACCTCGATCACTCCAGCCATGTCGCGGCCGGGAGCGACGGGTAATTCTACCAATGGGACCGGAAGGTCAAGCAGTTTTCGGGTCTTTTTCGTGAGCCCGGAGCGGTCCCCTTCCAGCGAGGGATCGGCGGGATACAGGGACACGATCATGTCCAAGCGGTGTTCAAGGGTGACCGAAGCCATGCCGAAAAGCCCGGGCACGTGGATGATGCCCAAGCCGCGGATCTCCATGTGGTATCGGGTCAGCTCGCTGGAGGTGCCGATGAGCTGCCCCTGCGCGTCGCGCCGGATCAGCGTCATATCGTCGGCCACCAAGCTGTACCCTCTTTCGATCAGCCCCAGTGCCGCCTCGCTCTTGCCGATGCCCGGGGCCCCTTCGATCAGTACCCCCACCCCCATCACATCCAGCATCGTGCCGGCGTATTTGAGGGTGGGCGCGACCAGATGTTCCATCGCCAGGGTGGCGAGGTTGACGAAGCGGCTGGTAATGAGGGTCGTGCGCAGGATCGGGACCCTGAAATGGTGGGCAATGCGTTCAAGTTCCGGGGGGGCGGTCCGGTTGCGCGTGAGCACCACACAAGGGACATCCCGGCTGAACATCCTCTCAAGCCTGCCCTCCCTTTCCAGAATCGGGAGGGATTTCAGGTACGTCATCTCCGCAAGGCCGAACACCTGGATACGTTTGTTCGCGAAATAGTGGTAAAAGTCGGCGAGTGCCAGACCAGGACGATTGATGGCCTCCTCGTGGATCATCGTGTCCATATGCTCCTCTCCCTGGTAAAGGGAGAGGGGCATCAGGGTCTGTGCATGGCGGAAAAACTCGCCGACCGTTACGGGCATGCCGGATTCCTCAGGCTGTGGCGGCCTCGACCTCTCCGAGGCCAGTCACATGTTTGTGGTCCTGGATCTTGTCGCGCAGCTTGCGCAACTGACGCGCCACCTTCTCCGCCGCCATGTCCAGGCTCGCGTACATGTCCGTCGTCGTCTCGTCGGCCTCCACATGGATGTGGTTCTTTCCGCGCACGTCGATTTCCGCGACATGGTTGATCTTCTTTTGCACATCCAGGATCACGTGCACATCGGTGACTCGCGTGAATTCCGCGAGCGCCTCCTCCACGCGGGCGATGGCGTGCTGGCGCAGCGCCTCGGTCAGCTCCATGTGACGTGCGGTGACGGTGATGTTCATGCGATGCCTCCTTGGGGTTTGGTTTGTTTTTCTACAGGGTGAACCGCTCACCGAGGTAGAGTTCGCGGCTCACCGGATCGTTCACGAGAAAGTCGCGGGTTCCCTCCCGCAGGACCTTCCCTTCGAAAATAATGTAGGACCTGTCCGTTACAGAAAGGGTTTCCCGGACATTGTGGTCGGTGATGAGGATGCCCATGCCGCGGTCACGGAGTTCGAGGATGATCTCCTGGACGTCATGAACCGATTTGGGGTCGACACCGCTGAAGGGTTCGTCGAGCAGAAGCACCGCCGGTTCGGTGACCAGTGCGCGGGCAATTTCGAGGCGCCGGCGTTCGCCGCCGCTGAGGGTCAGGGCGCGCTGACCGGCCAAGTGGCCGATCTTGAGGTCGTCGAGGAGGCGACCCAGGCGTTCGCGGCGGGCCCCGGGGCTCAGCGGAAGGGTCTCGAGAATCGCGAGGATGTTTTCCTCTACGGTGAGGCGGCGGAAGATCGAGGGTTCCTGGGCGAGGTAGCCCATCCCCAACCTGGCCCTTTCGTACATGGGCATCGGGGTGATGTCCCGTCCATCGAAGAACACATGCCCCTCCTCCGGGTGGACCAGCCCGGTGATCATGTAGAACGAGGTGGTCTTGCCAGCGCCATTGGCGCCCAGGAGTCCGACGATCTCGTTGCGCTCCACGCGCACGTCAACCTCGTTCACGACACGTTTGCCGTTGTAGATCTTCACGAGGCCGCGGGTCTCGATGATCGGCGGCATGGCTCGGGGCTCCTCAGAGCTTGAGCTGGCGGTCACGGCCATCCTCCTGGATGTTGATCATGCGGACGGGAGGGTCGGCCTCCAGGCGGTTGTCCTCGCGCCAATACCGGATCACTCCTGCGGTGAGGATGGAGCCCGGGCGGGAGACCTGGGGGTCTTCGCTCAGCACCACCTTCGTGTCTGCAGGGGTGTACACGGCCCTGCCGCTGCGGCTGTGTAAACCTTCCATCTTGATGACCACCCTACCCTCCGCATCGATCTGGCGGACCTCGTCCTCCGAAGTGAGGGTCACGGTGAGCTTGTCGGCCGTGATCTGGATGTCGGGGTCGTTCACCACGACGTTCCCGGTGAAAACCGCGACCTTGCGGGCGTAGTCGAAAAGAAGGCGGTCGCTGGTGATCTCGGTGACACGCTCCGGAGAGGAGGCGGGAGTTTGTGCGCGGAGAAGAGGCAGAATCAGGAAGGCGACGAGGAGGAAAGTAGCGGATTTCATGGCGTGGCGGGTTTTTCCGGGGAAGGAAGGGGGTCGGTCGAGGCCTTGGCGCGGGCGGTGAGGTTGCGCAGACGGACTTTTACTTCGCTCTGGATCTCCATTCGAGAGTCCCGTGCGACGTACTCGTACCCCTTGCCCCGGATATCAAACCCCTCCCCTGTGATGTGCACCTGCTCGTCGGACACCGCCTTCCCCCGGCGATCGTCGTACTCGCATCCGGGCGATTCCAAGCGCATGCGGACCGTTTCACCGTCCGCTTCAAAAAACTCGATCACCAATCCCTCGATCTGGACAGGTTTGCCAGGGAACATGCGTGCCCGAGCACCGGTGAGCATCGACGTCCTGATCCCCTGCTCGTTCAGTTCCGGTATCCGGATCCCCCCGCCCACGGTCTGTGCCACCAGCCTCGCACCGGACCAGCCCGCCCATAAACCGATCCCCACCTTCAACCCGACTCGCGTCACGCTCTTCAAATCAGGAAAACGTACATCCATACACATAGACTACCACCCCCTCCCTGCGTTGTCCACAAAATATCCGGGGTCAGAGAGCTTTCCGTTCACGGTCGCGGAGATGTTCCAGGACCTCCGCCAGAGGCAGGCCGACCACGTTGGTGTAACTGCCCCGCAAGGCCCGAACAAAGCCTGCGCCCCCTCCCTGTATGCCATAGCCGCCTGCCTTGTCCATCGGCTCTCCTCCGGCGACATAGGCGTCCACTTCCACGTCGGTCAGACTTCGGAAATCGACTTCGGTGAGCACGGTGAAGAGCTCCCAATCCCCGGGGCGTCCGAGGCAGACCGCGGTGACAACCTGATGGGTCCTGCCCGAAAGGCGGTGGAGGGTCTCCCTCGCCTCGGCCGGATTCGCGGGTTTCCCCAGGATCCGTCCGTCCAACAGCACCAGGGTGTCGGCGGCCAGGACCCACTCGCCCGGATGCCGCTGGGCGACCGCCTCCGCTTTTTCGCGTGCCAGACGGCGCGCGTGGGGGATGGGATCCTCGCCCGCCGCGGGGGTTTCATCGATTTCCGGGGGGGAGACCAGGGGGACGATGCCCGCGGAGGCGAGCAGGTCGAGGCGGCGCGGGGAGGAAGAGGCCAGCACCAGTCTCACGGAGCCTCCAGTGCTTCCGCTGCGCGCGCCCGAAGCGTGTTCACCATGCTGTGAAGGCCGTTCGTTCGGTTCATGGATAAATGCGAAAGAAGGCCGATTTTCTCGAGGCAGCCGAGGTCGTTGTCCAGGATCTCACGAGGACTCCGGTCCTGGAAAAGGCGCAGTAACAGCGCGATCAATCCCTGAACAATCAGGGCGTCGCTTTCCGCCTGTACCCGCAAGCGGCCATCGACCCGGTCGGTGTGCAACCAGACCTGGGATTGGCAGCCTCGGACCTTGTGGGCGTCGTCCTTAAAAGCCGGGTCCATGGGGGGCAACGCGCGCCCGAGTTCGATCAGGTGCGCGTACTTGTCCTGCCAGTCGGAAAAAAGACTGAACTCCTCGATTAATTCCTGCTCGGTGTCGGACATCGTGCTCATGGGTGCACCCTATCGCATTCGCGCGCCGCGTCAACGCGGGAGCCTGAAAAGCCTCCGCGTTCAGGAGGCGGTCCAGGACTGGCGGAGCCGGGGGTTCCCGCGGATGTCCCCTCGCAAACGCGCGTCCAGGTCCCTGCCCACGGGGCCGACCGGAAAGGGGCGCCCCTCCAATTCCCGCACGGAGGTCACATAGGCAGTGGTGCCCACCACGAGCAGTTCCGCCATGCCCCAGAGGTCTTCAGGGCGCAGGCGTTGTTCCCGGATGGGCCTTCCCGCCTCCTGGGCCAGTTCCACGACCCGCGCCAGCGTCGTGCCGGGCAGGTGATGCAGGGGGGGCGTGACCACCAAGGCTCCTTTCCGGTCCACCGCCGCGAGATTTTCGGTGTAGCTCTCTGTCACATACCCCTCCCCGTCGACTCCGAGCACAAAATGGGCGCCCGCATCCAAAGCCTCCATCTTCATCAGGACGTTCGGAAGATAGTTGCAGGTCTTCGAGGTGGCCAGCCCCCCGCCTTTGGGCGGGATGCGGCTGAAGACGACCCGGGCACCCTCGGGCACACGGTCCATGAACGGTGGGGGGGCTGTGTAGACGACGATGTACAGGGAAGGCTCCATGCATTCGCGTGGATCGACCCCGAAACCTCCCGGGCCCCTCCCCAAGAGGACACGGGCCAGCGCGCGGGGCTGTTCCGCAGCGCGGAACGTGTCCAAGATTTTTTCCCGAAGGAAGGAAAGAGGGGGTGGCGCCAAGCGTAGAGCGCGGGCGGAGCGTTCCAAGCGCTCAAGATGTGCCTCCAAATGGTAGACCGCCCTCGACTCCGCCAAGAGGGTCTCGAAAACTCCGTCCCCTCGGTGCACCAGGTGGTCGTCCACGGGGACGAACATCAGGTTGGGTTCCCTCACGATCGCCCCCCAATCCCCACGGTACATCGCATGGTATCCAGACGCATGGGGCGCGGCCTCGGCCCGTAGGCGCGCCACCACGTCCTCCAGACTCCACAGGGGGGTGTTCATGACGATTTCTCTATCCTTTCGCGGCCCCCGAAGAAAGAGTAAAAATTTTTCAAGTTGGGGATTGACCTTGCGATTGGATGGAGTACATATGCGCCTCCTTCGACAAGGTGCCCCCTTCGTCTAGAGGCCTAGGACACCGGGTTTTCATCCCGGCGACAGGGGTTCGAATCCCCTAGGGGGTGCCACCTTCTCACCGCGATCCACCGATCGCGGTTTTTTGGTGCCCTTTTCTTTGGGTTTTTCCAAAGAGGACTCTGCGCGCTTTTGTTTGGAGGATCCCCTTTAGGAAGCTTCTTGCATGAGACATGCGGCATGCCTGTTTCATACAAGAGGTGCCGGTGCGGAAGCGGGGCGGGCTTCGGGGAGGCCGTGGTATGGGGACGGAGGGACCCGCAGTCAAAGAAGGCCGCGCAAGCGGGCGAAGGACCATGCGGCGATGGTCTTGCTGTCGGGGAGCTGGTTTTCAAGCAGGAGGCGCTCGAAATCCTGAGGCGTTACTTCCTCCACGCGCAAGCGCTCGTCCACATCGAGGCGCATGGCGCCGGGTGCCACGCCCGTACGTGCGAAATACAGTTCCACCACCTCGTCGGTATAGCCCGGCGATGCGAAGGATCGCCCCAACGGGACGAGGGAGAGCGCCTGGTAGCCCGTTTCTTCCTCGAGTTCCCGCGCGGCGGTGCGTTCCGGCGCTTCACCCGGTTCACGCATGCCGGCGACAATCTCGAGGACCTCGCATTCGACTGCCTTGCGGTACTGCCGTACCAACAGGAGTGTGCCGCGGGGAGTCAGGGCCAGCACCCCTACCCCGCCTGCGTGCCTCAACAGGTCCCTCCTGGACTCCGAGCCGTCGCCCAGGCGAACCCGGTGACGCTCGATGCGGAAGACGATCCCCTCAAAGAGGGTTTCCTGGTGAAGAGTGTCTTCGCGGAGATCGTGCATGGGGGGGCATGAAAAGCCCCGGCCAAAGCCGGGGCCGTGGACCGGACGGTGTGTGGGTTACACCCCGGCGAACAGTGCCCGCGTGTATTCGCGGCGCATGCGGCTGATGTTGGCGATCGAGATCTCCTTGGGGCAGACCGCCTCGCACTCGGCGTGGTTCGAGCAATCCCCAAAGCCTTCATGGTCCATTTGCCGCACCATTCCGAGCACGCGGGTTTTCGCTTCGACCTTGCCCTGAGGCAGCCAGGTGTACTGGGAGACCTTTGCGCCGACAAACAGGCTCGCGCTCGCGTTCGGGCACGCCGCCACGCAGGCGCCGCAGCCGATGCAGGCCGCCGCATCCATGGCATGCTCGGCGTCGTCGTGGTGGATCGGCAGCATATTGGCGTCCTGGGCGTTGCCGGTGTTCACCGAGACATAGCCTCCTTTGGCCATGATGCGGTCGAAGGCGCTTCGGTTCACCACGAGGTCTTTGATAACAGGGAAAGCCTTCGCGCGGAACGGTTCAACCGTCACCGTCGTTCCTTCGGGGAACTGACGCATCCGCAGCTCGCAGGTCGTGCACCCGCCTTTGCCGCCATGCGGCACTCCATTGATCACAAGCCCGCAGTTCCCGCAGATTCCCTCACGGCAGTCGCTCTCGAAGGCAACCGGCTCCCCTCCGGCTTTGATGATCTGCTCGTTGAGCATGTCCAGCATCTCCAGGAAGGACTGAGAGGGGTCAATGCCCTCGATGCTGTAGTCCACAAGCCGTCCGGGGGCCTTGGGTCCCGCCTGGCGCCAAATCTTGAGATTCACTTTCATGTCGGTTTCCTCGGAATTCGGTTGGATTATTTGTAGGATCGGGTGGAGGGCTTCACGTTCTCGAATACCAGAGGCTCGACCAGCCGCAAGGGCTCCTTGTCTTCGCCTTGGTAGGCCCATACCGCCGCGTGCGCGAAATTCGCGTCGTCCCGAAGCGCCTCGCCGTCGGCGTCCTGGAACTCCACCCGGAAGTGCCCACCACAGGATTCACGCCGCTCCAAGGCGTCCCGGGCCATCAACTCGCCCAGCTCCAGGAAGTCGGCGACGCGGCCGGCTTTCTCCAGTTCTTTGTTGTAGTCCGCGGCATCGCCGGGGATGCGCAGGTCGTTCCAGAACTTCTCCCGGATCTTCGGGATCTCCGACAGAGCGTGTGTCAGGCTCTGCTCGCTGCGGGCCATGCCCACATCGTCGATCATGATGTTCCCGAGCTGACGGTGGATCTCGTCCGCCGTGCTTCCGCCCCGGATCGACATCAGCTTCTCGATGCCCGCGCGCACTTCCGCCTCCACCGAGGCGAACTCGGGGGCGTCCGTGTCCACTGGCTTCGGCTTCGCGTTCGCCAGGTAGTCACCCAAGGTGTAGGGAATCACGAAATATCCGTCGGCCAACCCCTGCATGAGAGCGGAGGCCCCCAGGCGGTTCGCGCCGTGATCCGAGAAATTCGCCTCGCCCAGCGCGAAAAGGCCGTCGATTGTCGTCATCAGGTTGTAGTCGACCCACAGACCGCCCATGGTGTAGTGGGGGGCGGGGTAGATCATCATCGGGGTCTCGTAGGGATCGTCCCCGCTGATCTCGTGGTACATGTCGAAGAGGTTGCCATAACGTTGGGCGATGATGTCGCGGCCCAGGCGCTGGATCGCCGCAGAGAAGTCGAGATAGACGGCGTAGCCGGTGGGCCCCACGCCGCGGCCTTCGTCGCAAACCTCCTTTGCGTTGCGGGAGGCGATGTCGCGGGGGACGAGGTTGCCGAAGGCCGGGTATTTGGCCTCGAGGAAGTAGTCACGCTCGGCTTCGGGAATCTCGGCGGGCTTGCGTTTGTCCCCCTTCTGTTTGGGCACCCACACGCGGCCGTCGTTGCGAAGCGACTCGCTCATAAGGGTGAGTTTGGACTGGGTGTCGCCGAAACGGGGGACGCAGGTCGGGTGAATCTGGGTGAAGCAGGGGTTCGCGAAGTGCGCGCCGCGCTTGTAGCAGCGCCAGGCCGCCGTGGCGTTGCAGTTCACTGCGTTGGTGCTCAGGTAGAACACGGTGGAATACCCGCCGGTGCAGAGCAGGACGGCATCGGCAGCGTAGCGCTCCAACTCGCCGGTCACCAGGTTGCGGCAGAGAATCCCCCGCGCCCGTCCGTCGATGACCACGAGATCAAGCATTTCGCGCCGGGCGAAGAGTTCGACGGCGCCGGCCTCGACCTGGCGCATCAGCGCCCCGTAGGCGCCCAAGAGCAGCTGCTGGCCAGTCTGACCCCGGGCATAGAAGGTGCGGGAAACCTGAGCACCCCCGAAGGAGCGATTCGAAAGGGTGCCGCCGTACTCGCGGGCGAAGGGAACCCCCTGGGCGACGCACTGGTCGATGATGTTCACACTGACCTCGGCCAAGCGGTGCACATTCGCCTCCCGCGCCCGGAAGTCCCCGCCCTTCACCGTGTCATAGAACAGACGGTACACGCTGTCCCCGTCATTCTGGTAGTTCTTAGCCGCATTGATCCCGCCTTGGGCGGCGACCGAGTGGGCCCGGCGGGGGGAGTCCTGGATGCAGAAGGCCTGGACCTGGTAGCCCAGCTCGCCCAGGGACGCCGCGGCGGACGCCCCGGCCAGGCCGGTGCCCACCACAATCACCTTGTGCTTCCGCTTGTTCGCAGGGTTCACCAGCTTCATGTTGAATTTGTGTTTCGACCACTTTTCAGTGACCGGGCCGGCGGGAATCTTGGCGTCGAGCTTCGTTTTTATCGTCGTCATGGGTACTCCGGTAAAATCAGACATGGAACCAGGGGGAGGTGAGCAGGCGGACCTGATGGAGATGGTCGGGCATTGCGTGCGGGTCGAACCGGCCGCGCATCGCGAAAATCAGCAGGGGGAGGAGGAAGAAGCCGACGGCGAGGGCGATGGCGATGCCCAAGCCCATCAGGTGAAGGTAGGGAATGGTGGAGGGGCGGGTGGCGCCCAGGCTTTGGAAGGCGCTCCAGATGCCGTGCATCAGGTGGGAGCACAGCACTCCCATCGCGAGCATGTAGAACAGCGTGAGCAGGAAGCTCCCCTGGAAGGTCTCCACTACTAGCCGATACACATTCTGGACTTCGATGCCCGTCTCTAGGTGCATCGTCCCCACCGCCTCGTGGTCCGCATACTTGAAGTTGATCAGGTGCACCGCCACGAACAGCAGGAGGATCCCCCCGCTGATCATCATGTTCAACGAGTGGAGGCTCTTCTTGCTCGGGCCTCCGGCGTTCCCCACCACGACATACCCCTCCGGCCTCCCTTTCCGTTTACTCAGCTGCACACTGACCCCCGACCAAATGTGTATCGCGAAGAACGTGAACAACCCCAGCTCCGCAAATCGGATGAACATCCCATGCATGAAGTGATGCAGGAACTGCGCGTACGCATTAAACACCTCCGGCCCCGCGAACAACGTCAGGTTCCCGATCAAGTGGATCACCAGGAACAGCACCAGGCCCAGGCCCGACACACCGGTCATCAGTTTCTTCACGATCGAGGACACCGTCGTGTCCCTCGGATTCAACAACGTTTTCAGGTCGATCATAAACGGAGTTTCCTTGGCTGGAAGGTGAAAAGGCCCGTTCTCCCTACCAATCATCCCCCTTTTGACAAATAAATAACGCTTGCGGATAAGGAATTTTTTAATCCCGGAGACTTTTTGTCCGAATTGGAGGCCTCCTGGCGCTTCCGGAAGGCGTTCGGAGGGGGGCGGGACGCGTGGGAATGTACGTGCACTTTTCGTGAAGTTTCCCTTAACAAGCTGGGGGGAGAGCGGTATTTGTTTTACAGTTTAAACCCGACCCCTTGAGAGGACTGAGATGAACATCCAAAAACAAATCAAGATGGCCCATTCCGCGAGTGTGTTGATCTCACTCCTGGTGAACGGAGCCCTGGTGGTTCTCTTGTTGTTTTTCATCCAGCTCAGCGGTCCCGAAACCACCCCCGTGGCGAACGTCAAGGTGATCGAACCCACCGAGCAGGTGGAGGTGGAGGTGCCCGAGGAGGAAATCGTGCCCGAGGTGGTCGAAACCCAGGAATTCCAAGAGACCGACTTCACGATGGATACGCCGATCCAGACGGAATTCACCCCGGAAACCGAGGTCGTCCAGCCAGTGTCCGATACCAATGTCAACCAGCTCACCGAACTCCTGTCCGACATTGTGAGCCCCGTCACCATCACTGGCGTCATGCAGGGGCGGACCAGCCTCTCCCGAAAAAAAGCTCTCGGGCAATATGGGGGCAACACCGGGGGGGTCAGCGAACCCGCCGTCATGAAGGCCCTCGAATGGCTTCGTGATCATCAGGATCCAGACGGTTCCTGGGACCAGAATGGCGACGTGGCCGCCGGCAAAGGCAACGCCGCCCACACCGGCCTCGCTCTCCTCGCTTTCCTCGCCCATGGCGAAACCCCCTCCTCCGCCGAATTCGGCCCCACCGTCGCCAAGGCCATCCGTTTCCTGGTCGAAAATCAGGACTCCAATGGGATCTTCCAGCCGGCCGGCCCCCACACGTCTTATGGCCACGCCATGGCTACCTACGCCCTTGCCGAAGCATATACGATGACCCAGAACCCCCTGATCAAGGACGCTGTGCAGCGCGGGGCCCAGGTCATCATCAACGGCATGCAGGCCAATGGGGGCTTCGATTACGATTACAATCCTGGCCCCCGCAACGATTCCTCGGTCGGCGCCTGGAACATCCAGGCCCTCAAAGCGGTCAAAGTCGCAGGGGTGGACATTCCCGACATCGAGGCTCGTGTACAGAAAAGCATGGATGGGATGATGGTCAACTCAAAGGCGACCGACACCATACTTACCTTTGGATACGCAAGTCCCGGCAACTACAAAGCCATTTCCGCAGCGGGAACCCTTTGCCTGCACCTCTGCGGCCGCGGAAAGTCGAAGGAGGCCGGCATGGGCATTGAGAACCTCACACTGTCCTACACCCAGACCGGGACGGTCCCCACGTGGGGCAACTCGGTCGCCGGCAACCATGGTGGCGAAATCTACATGTGGTACTACGCGGTTCAGGCCTTCTTCCACCACGATCCCGGTGGGGACGTGTTCCTCAAATATTACCGCCCCATGGTCAACGCCCTCGTCAAGAACCAGAACTCCGATGGCAGTTGGCTTTGCTTCACAGAAAAGGGTGCACAGCGAGGCGCTGTCTTCAACACCTCTCTTGCCTCGCTCTCGCTCATGGTGACCTACCGCCATCTTCCCTCGACCCAAGCGGAGAACATCAAGCACTACAGCGCTCCCGAGCCTCCTCCTGCCGCACAGGACGGCGTCGCGGAATTCGAAATCTGACGAATCTCGCGCACGGAAGCCAAAACGCCACGCGCGTCAGACCAAAAAAATGCCCGGTTGGGCACCCCTACCTCCGTAGTTGGTTCAGAGCCTGTGCGTTCGGGAAAGAAACAACGATCCACAGGTTTACCTCTTTCGTTGCCAAATGCGATCGCACTCGGATTCGCACGGCCACATTTTACAGGGTACGCCACGGATACGGGGGCATCGGATCCTCTGCCTCCTTTTGCACACTCTCCCTCCCCATTTCTCCGAATCTCCTGGAGGGGGGGGCGAAACTCCCAGATCCTAACAAAAACCCCTGAAAACGTTGGAATTTTCAGGGGGAAAGATGGTCGGGGCGACAGGATTCGAACCTGCGACTTCTTGCACCCGAAGCAAGCGCTCTACCAGACTGAGCCACGCCCCGACCGGGGCGCGAATCTATAGCGGCCGGACAGGGCCTCCGGCAAGTCCGAAATCGCAAAAGTTGCGAGGGCGTTCCGGATCACCGGGAGAATCCGAAAAGGGTCCCGAAGAGTCCCAGGATGTCGTCCTCCTCCCAGTCCCCGCTTGTGTCGGCTCGCCGCCAGGAGGAAATCTCCCGGAGCTGCCTCTGGAGTTGTCGCGTCTGTTGTTGGAGGGCGGTCCGGCGTCGCCGCAGTTCCTCGCCCGTTTTTTTGGCTTTTTCCTCTTTTTCGTGGGGGTGGAGGGAAAGGAAGCCCCATGCGTCTGAGGCCCGGAAGACGCGCAGGCGACGGCGAAGGGCCTTGAGGGATTCGCGGAATTCCTGGGTCAGGTCTTGGATGCGTCCGACGCTCAACGAGGGTCCCGTGTCGCCCTGAAGGACCTGCATATGAGCGTGCAGAACCTCCAAGCGGTCCAAATCGCCAAGTTTGACGGCCTCCTGCACCTGGTGCCAGAGTTCGAGCTTCCTGGGATCCGCCTTCCCGGACTGGTCCGGATGCAAGGCGAAGGCCAGTTCCCTCGCCAGGCGCTTGATGCGGGCGCTTCTGGGTTCCTGTGGGGCGAGGGCAGCCTCGTCAGCGGTCCCGACTCCGAGCCCGAATTCCTTCCAGATGGACTCCGTGTCCTCCCTATAGAAGAAAGCACTCGCGAATTCGGGCGGAAACCCACTGTGGCGTGTGAAATAGAGGGAGAGATTCTGGCGGAGGATCTCCGGCGGCATGCCCTTCCGGAGCTGTATCCGGATTTCGCGCCGCAACTCCTTCAGGTAGTTGAGGAAGGACTCTGCGATTTCCCTGAACACTTCCTCCGTGCGTCGCTGTCGATCCTCCCAATCCTCTCGCGGGTTTCCCCGGCTCTCCCTCTCCTTTTCCTGATCCTCCACCCATTGGGCGGCCTCCGCCCCCTCCATATCCAGTTCCTCGCAGGCATAGCAGACCAGCCCGATCCTCCATTCCAATTGTTGATGCGCCTCTTCCAGCGCCTTGATTTCGTCCAGGAGCTCCCCATGGTTCATGCGCATCCAGGCCTCGTGCGCGGGCACTTCTTCCCGTTCGTGGCGGATCAGCCCCGCCTCCGCCTTCTCGAAGGCCGTCTTTGCCCGGCGACAGGCCGTCAGTGCCTTTTTCCGGATGGGCTCTGCAGGTACATGCAGCAGAGGGAAGGGCCGGTGCGAGTGGGGAGCTGATCCCTTCCTGTGAGGAGCATGTCGGTTTTTTCGCGGAGGGGTCATGGGAATTCCTTACGCGTTTGAATGGAAGCTTTCATCTCAATTTTTCCAAAAAACAGGAAGGGAGCAGGGGTGAACCGGAACTTGCCAGAACCCGTTCGGCTCCCTAAAGGGTAGGCATGTCTGTACACCGTTTTCTTTGGGTTCTTCTTCTTCTTCCGCTCCAGGGAGCCGACGTGGCCGCCTTGGAGGCTCTTACGGCGCAATGGGTTGAACTTCGTGGCGCCCGGGCAGCGGAGGCCGAGGCTTGGAGGGATGAAGAGGCCCGTCTGCGCCTTGAACTCCGCCTGCTCGAAGACACCGAACGCGGGCTCCTTGCTGAACGCGACGCTCTTGTCCAGAGCGCCGACGCTGAGGAGACCCGACAGGCGGAACTCCATCGCGAGCAGGGGGAACTCGACGCGCGCCTGAACGGATTGGCTCCCGCGATCGCAGACAGCGCCACCGCTTTCCTCGCCCGCCTCGACACCCTTCCCCCCGCCGTTCGTAACGCCCTCGCCGCCGAGGCTTCCGCCCTGCGGGCTGAAACGGTAGATCCCTTACCCCGCCTGCGCGCCCTCCTTTCCCTTTCCAATCAGCTTCTGCTCCTCCAGACCCAGCTTCGCGCCGAATCCCTCGTGATGGAAGACGGAGGCCGGCGCCGTGAAATGCAGGTCCTCTGGATCGGCACTGCCGCGGCCTTCGCTTTATCCGGCGACGGAGACGTCCTCCGGGGGGGACTCGACCCATCGGGAACTTGGTCCTGGCGGTCTCACCCCGTCGATCCCGCCACCCTGGCCTCCGCCCTTGCCATCGTCAGGCGTGAGGCCCCTCCCGTGCTTGTCCGTCTACCCGTGGAGGCCCCGCGGTGAAACTCCAGTTGTTCCTCCTGCTTTTGTATTGCCTCTTTCCCTGCGCACTCCAGGCACAAGCTCTTCCCCTTGACGACGCCATAGCCGCCACACATGCGGACCTGCGGGCCGAGACCGAGGCGCTCGCCCAGCAGCGTGCGGAAATTGCGGCACGCCGCCGCGAGGTGGCCTCCCGGCTCCGTGCCAAGGAGGAGGACCTTCGGAAACTTCGCGAGGAGATCGAGGGTGCCCGCCGTGTGCGGCGGCAGGACGCCGAAGCCTTCCTCGCCCAGCGCGAAGTCCTTTCCGCCTCGCGCCAGCGCGAGGCGGAACGTGCCGCCCTTACCCGCGAGTCGCGCCGCGCCCTTGACTCCCTCCTTCCTCGCGTCCTCGCCCCCGATTTTAGCGCGCTCGACAAAGCCCTTGAAGCAGGCGACCCCAGCGCCACCCGTCTCCTTCTCCATCTTCTGGACGGGCTTTCTTCGGCTCTCTCCGCCCCGACCCGCATCCCCGCCTCCATCCTCGCCCCCGATGGAAGCGTACGGGATGGCCAGGCCATCCTTCTTGGGCCGTTGGCCTGGTTCCGCGCCCACAACGCCCCCCTCTCCGGACAGCTCTACGACCGCGAATCCGAACTCCCCCGGCTTTTCCCCGCTGGCGACCCCGATGCCCTCCAGACACTTTTCGAAGAAGGCCACTCCGAAATCGCCATCGACCTCGCGCAAGGCCGGGCCCTCGAACGCGCCGTTGCCAGCAGATCCCTGGTGCAACTCCTCCGCGCCGGCGGACTCACCATGGTTCCCCTTGGCCTCACCGCACTCGCCGCCCTCCTCCTGACCCTCCTCAAAACCTTCGCCCTTCTGCCTCTCCGCGGACGAGACGACGCCTGCGTCCACGCGCTCTCTTCCGCTCTCCGCGCGGGGGATCCCGCCGGTGCCGCCGCCGTGGCCGCCCAGGCCCCCACCCCTCTTCGCGAACTCCTCGACGGCCTCCTCGCCCACCCCCGCGCCGACGCCGAACAGCTCGAGGAAATCCTCCACGAACGCATGTTGGGGCTCCTCCCACGCCTCGACCGCCACCTCGGCACCCTCGCCGTTCTCGGAGGCATCGCCCCTCTTCTCGGTCTTCTGGGAACCGTCACCGGCATGATCACCACCTTTGAGCTGGTCACCCTTTTTGGCTCCGGCAACGAACGCATCCTTTCCCAGGGCATCTCCGAAGCACTGGTCACCACCATGACCGGGCTCGTCATCGCCGTCCCTGTCCTCCTTGCCCATGCTTTCCTCTCCCGCCGGGTCCGCGTCCTCGTCGGCGAACTTGAACAATCGATCGCCTCCCTCCTCCGCGAAAGGTCCGCCCCATGAGCGCACTCGCCGACTATTGGCGCGCCGGAGGCCCCCTTCTCGCCGCCCTCGCCCTGCTCTCCCTCTTGATCTGGGCCTATTTTTTTCGCGGCCTCGCCTGCATCCTGCGGCTTCGCCGTGCCGCTGAGGGCGAAATTCTGGCCTTGGCGGAGGACCAGGAGGACGCCTGGCGTTCGCTGGCCCGCCGGGACCTCGGCGTGCTCGCCGCCCTCACCGCGGCCGCCCCCTTGGTCGGCCTGCTCGGCACCGTTCTGGGGATGGTGGACACCTTCGACGCGGTGTCGGCTTTGGGAGGAGACCCCGGAGAACGCATTGCTGGCGGCATTCGCCAAGCCTTGGTGACCACCCAGTTTGGACTTCTCATCGCCATCCCCGGCGTCTTTGGCCTCGCTCGCCTCCAGCGCCTCGCCCAAGCCGCCGATGCCGCCCTGGTTCGTGCGCGACATGAGGCGCGCCTCCCATGAAACGCCGCTCCTACGGACTCCAGGAGGAGAGGCCTGTCGACATCAACCTCTCCCCCCTCATCGACGTTGTTTTTCTGCTCCTCATCTTTTTCGTCGTGACCGCCGTGTTCACTCAGGAAAGTGGCGTCGAACTGGACACGCCGCGCGCGCTGAGCGCGCGCGACGCCGACCGCCACAGCCTCCGGATCGCCCTCACACGCGACGGCCGAATTCTTCATGCCGGACGCGACCTTTCGCTCGACTCCGTCCGTTCCCTCGTTGCGCGTCGCCTCCGCGAACGCGCGGTCCCCGTGTTGCTGGAGGCCGACAGTTCCGCCCCGACAGGGCGACTCGTGGAACTATACGATGAATGCAAACGAGGGGGAGCCGAACAAGTGCTGGTATCCGCCACCCGGGGAGAGGGGCCGTGAGCGGAGAGGCCTTCGCACCTCCCGCGCCCCGCTGGACCTGGGGCATCGCGCTCGCCTCTGCGGCCTGCACTCTCTCGCTCTTTCTTGCTGTGCCCCTGCTCGAAACCCTCCGCCACGTTCAGCAGGGCCCCGAGGCCGAATGGCGCGAAATGCCTCTCCTTCCGGCGCCGCCTCCCCCACCTCCCGCCCTACTCGACGCCCCCCCTCCCCCACCTGAATCTTCGGACGCCTCCCCCGCCCCCGCGCAAATCCCTCTTCCGGCCGCTCCTGCGCCTCTGCCCATTTCAGCGTCCCTTTCCCTCCCCGCCCTCCTCACCCCTCCCGCCTGGAGCATAG
>CAYLNG010000005.1:28589-140758 GCA_964385155.1 uncultured Verrucomicrobiota bacterium | reverse complement strand
ACCCCATTCCCCCCTCCTCTGTCAACTCGTTTCTCTTGGAAATCACTTGTTGTTATCTTGAGATTTTATTTCGATTGCTAGGGGTGATTTTGGGGGCTAGAGAGGGGGAATGGGTTTGATAGCGAGAATTGCGAGGCGCTCGCCAAAGGCGCGTCTGCTGAGAAGCTTCATCGTGCTGACGTTGTCGGTGGGGGCGGTGGGCATGGCCTTACCGTTTGGGATGATGTTGTCGGGGGCGACGCGGACGGGGGTGGACCGTTCGGATTTCCGGTTGGTGCCTCGATTCCTGACCGATGAGAGGGCGTTGATGGTGAAATATTTGGAAGGGTTGTACAATGAGTCTCCGGCGGTGATGCGGGCGAGTTGGGAAAGCGAGGCGCGGGATTTCGGGGATGTGGGGGGGGAGGAGGAGGAGGAGGAAGGGGAGGTCGAACGATGGCGGCGCTTTCTGAAGGAGAATTCGATGGAGCCGGAGGGGAGGCACGTGGGTTTTGTTTATGCGCCGACGAGTCGGTCGCGACCGTGGAATGTGCGCGGGTTTCTGCGGTCGGTGCATCGGGAGTACAGGGGGGATCTGGAGGCGGCGAACAGGGCGTTGGGGAGCAGCATTGGGAGCTGGAATGGGTTCCAGGTGCTTCCCCCGGACACGAGGTCGCGCCTGGGGCTGGAGCCGGACACGGCGTGGTGGAGGAGATGGGGCCGGTATGTGGAGGAGGAGGCCCCAAGATGGAGCGTGTCGGTGCACAATCTCCAGGGGTATTTCCATGAGCGGATCACGGTACCGCTGCTGGGGCGGGAAGCGGGGCGAATGGAGCTGACGGAGAGGGTACCGGAGGATGCGGAGCAAGCGCGACTCTGGTTGGTGTTTGTGAGGGAGGCGGTGCATCCCGGCTTTGTGAGGTTTGACAGGGAAATGACGGGGCTATGGAGGGAGTACCTGAAGGCGAGATATGTGGATGTAGGAACGCTTGGGGAGCTCACGGGGGTGAAGGTGGCGGGGTTTGAGGGGCTGGAGGTTCCAGGATCCTGGAGGGAGGCAGGGCCGTTGGGAGCGGACTGGTGCGCGCTTCTGGAGGGGTGGAGATCGCCAGCCAGCGGCGAGACCTACCAGGCGCCGGCGGGGCAGTTGCGACTGGAGAGTCCGGATGTGCGGTGGAGGGGGAAAACGGGGCGGAGGCCGCCGATCGCGGCGGAGGTGCTGAGGACATTCGAGGAGAACAAGGAGGCGATCCGCCGGGCTTTTGTTTGGCAGCATTTCGGGACGGTGTGGGAGATCCTGATCCTGCACGGGCGGGGGCTTGGAAACACGTTGGTCTATTGTGTGGCCTCGGTAGGGATCGCGCTCATCGTGAATCCGCTCGCGGCCTACGCGTTGAGTCGGTTCCGGCCGCGGCACACCTACGGGTTGCTGTTGTACCTGCTCCTCACGATGGCCTTTCCGCCGATGGTGACGCAGATACCGGTGTTTCTGCTTCTGCGCGATCTTGGGCTGCTGAACAGTTTCGCCGCATTGCTGTTGCCGGGGATGGCGCATGGCTACTCCATTTTTCTCCTGAAGGGCTTTTTCGACTCCCTACCGCGGGATTTGTATGAAAGTGCGGCGCTGGACGGTGCGGGGGAGATCCGGATGTTTGGGGTGATCACCCTCTCGCTTTCAAAACCGATTTTGGCGGTGATTGCCCTGGGCGCGTTCGTGAATGCCTACACAGCGTTCATGTTTGCGTTGTTGATTTGCCAGGACGAGCGGATGTGGACCCTGATGGTGTGGCTGCACCAGCTCCAGCAATCGTACGGTCCGGGGGTGATGAATGCCGCTTTTGTGCTCGCGGCACTGCCCACGCTGGTGGTGTTCCTGGTCGCCCAGCGCCAGATCCTCCGAGGCATCATCGTTCCTTCGGAGAAATAGAAGGGAGGAGTGGGGGCGGGAGGAAAAGCGGCCGAAGGGTGGGGGGGGGGTAGACCTTTGATTCAAATCTGAAGAAACATGCCTGTTTTACATGCGAACAGCAAACGGGGGTTTAGCGGATGTCGTTGTGCGAAACGCTCGAAAGACCTCCGGGGTATTCCTCAGCATCGCGCAAAGCCTTTGGCTCAAGGATCACGCCGCATCGTGCATTCCTCCCAACACCGTTTTTAGGATTAGGGGTTGCGGAAAAGGCGGGTGTGTGGAAGGATGTGCAAGGAGACCCCGATATGCCCAGCCTCTTCACGCGAATTATCCAGGGCGAAATTCCCTGCGCCCGGATTTACGAGGACGACCGGTTCCTCTGTTTCCTGGACATCCGCCCGATTCGGGCGGGGCATGCGTTGCTGGTGCCCAAGCAGGAGACAGATTACCTGTTCGACCTGCCGGAGGATGTGCTGGGAACGTTGTTACCGACGGCGCGTCCGATTGCGGCGGCGATCCGTGCCTGTGTTCCCTGTGCGCGGATTGGGCTGCTGGTCGCGGGGCTTGAGGTGCCGCACTGCCATCTCCACCTTGTGCCCATGGACGAGATGGGCGACCTCAGCTTCACCAAGGCGCGCCCCGCCGATCCGGCGGAACTCCAAGACCTCGCCGCGCGCATCCGCGCCGCTGGCGGATGGCCATGCCCCCCCCCCCCACACACACGAGATAGCCTCATGAAACTGACCCCGCTTGGCGCCGCCCGCAACGTCACTGGCTCCTGCTCCCTTCTAGAGACGGACAGCTCCCGTGTCTTGATCGACTGCGGCTACTTCCAGGAGCGCAAGTTCCAGCACCGCAATTGGGACGAGTTCCCGGTGTCGCCGGGTTCAATCGACGCGGTGCTGCTGACCCACGCGCACCTCGACCACTGCGGCCGCCTGCCCCGGCTTGTGGCGCAGGGGTTCCGGGGACGCATCCTGGCGACTTCTGCATCGCGGGACATCGCGGCGATCGTCCTGCGCGACAGCGCTCGGCTGCAGGAAGAGGACCTGCGCCAGAAGAAGAAGCGGCATAGCCATGAGGGGCGTGTATCGCCGCATCCGTACGAGCCGCTCTACACGAAGGAGGATGCCGAGGATGCGATCTCCCTTTTCGAGACGGTTCCGTACGGGGAGTCCGTCGAGGTGGCGGCCGGACTGAGGGCGTCTTGGCACGAGGCGGGCCACATTCTGGGGGCGTGCAGCATCCGGGTGGAGGCGGACGAGGCCGGAGGGAGGACGTCGTCGATCCTGTTCTCTGGGGATGTGGGCCGGAAGGGAATGCCCCTGATCCGCGACCCCGCGGTTCCCCCTGCGGCGGATGTTGTCGTGCTCGAGTCGACCTACGGGGACCGGGTGCACGACACCCACGCGTCGATCCCGGACCAACTCGCGGACATCCTCAACTCTACGCACCGTGCCGGAGGCAACCTGGTGATCCCCAGCTTCGCGGTGGAAAGGACGCAGGATCTGTTTTACCATTTTTCGGGGCTATTGGCGGCGAAGCGGATTCCGGCCACCCTGGTGTTTCTGGACAGTCCGATGGCGGTGCGGGTGACGGAGGTATTCCAGCGGCATCGGGATCTTTTCGACGAGGAGACGCGGGAGCTTTTGGCGGGGGGGCATTCGCCCTGCGATTTCCCCGGGCTGAAGATGTCGCGCACGCGCGAGCAATCGAAGGCGATCAACCAGATCCGGGGGACGGTGTGTGTGATCGCAGGGAGCGGGATGTGCACGGGGGGACGGATCAAGCACCACCTGCGGACGAACCTGCCGCGGGAGGAGAGCACGATACTTTTCGTAGGGTATCAGGCGGTGGGGACCTTAGGGCGGCAGATCTTGGAGCGGCCCCGGAGCGTCCGGGTGCTGGGGCAGGAGGTGGAGGTTCGTGCCCGGGTGGAGCAGATCCAGGGATTCAGCGGACATGCGGACCGAAACGAACTGAAAGCCTGGCTTGCGGCACTGCCCACGCGCCCCCGGCGCGTGTTGTTGAACCACGGCGAGGAGAGCGTTTCGCTTGAGTTCGCCGCCGGGATCGCGGCGGAAACCGGCCTGGAGGTCGAGGTTCCCGAGTACGGCAAGCAGGTCGTGATTTGATTGCAACGAGCGGGGAAATGGATAGGGTTGGGAATTCAACCCCCCTTGGAGAACCACGATGCAAGTCCTGAACAGTTCCAGCGCCCCGGCCGCCGTCGGTCCGTATTCCCATGCCGTCCGCGTGGGGAACCTTCTTTTCTGCAGTGGGCAGATCCCGCTGGATCCGGCCACCAAGCAGATCGTGGCGGGAGGAATCCGCGAGCAGGCGGAGCAGGTGATGAGGAACCTGGCGGCGGTGTTGGACGCGCAGGACCTCAGGCTGACCAACGTGGTGAAGGCCACGGTGTTCCTGCAGGACCTCGCCGACTTCGCGATCGTCAACGGGGTGTATGCCCAGGCGATGGGGGATCACAAGCCGGCGCGTTCGTGTGTGCAGGTGGCCGCGCTTCCGCTCGGGGCCCTGGTCGAGATTGAGGTCATCGCGGAGATTGTGTGAGGAGATGGCCTCCGAGACGATGACGGTGCTGTTGTTGCTGGTGCTGGGCTTTACGACCTGGCAGGGCCTGCAACAGCCCGGGGTCATGTCGCGGTACAGTTTCAGCGCCGAGGCGGTGCGGCTGGGCCGGCAGTGGATCCGCCTTCTCAGCCCCGCCTTCCTGCACGCGAGCTGGGGCCACTTCTTCGGGAACGCCCTCACGCTCTACTTCTTCGGTCGCACCCTCGAATCGGCCTTCGGCCCCGGTGTCATGCTGGGATTCTTTTTTCTGTCGGTCGCGGGGGGCCACCTCGTGTGCCTGCTGCTGCACCGGCACAGCGACTACCGGGCGGTGGGAGCCTCCGGCGGCGCGCTCGGTCTGCTGTTCGCGACCATCCTGCTCGCGCCGGGGATGAAGCTGATGCTGTTCCCGCTGCCGATCCCGATCCCCGCCTGGGTCTACGCTTTCGGCTTCCTGCTTTACACCGTGTCGGCGCTCGGCAACGGTGGCGGAATCAGCCATGAGGCGCATCTGGGTGGCCTCCTCAGCGGCGTCCTGCTCATGCTGCTGTACCAGCCCGCCCGGGTCCTCCTCCAACCTTATCTCCTCGCCGCCATCCTTCTGGTCGCGGGTGGCGCCCTCTGGTACTTCCACGCCAATCCCGGCCGCGTGCCCGGGTTCTTCTCGCACCACTTCCGCGGCATCCTCAAACAGCGCGAATACCGAAAATACATCGACACCGAATCGCGCGTGGACGCGCTGCTGGAGAAGGTCGTCCGCGACGGGATCCACAGCCTGAGTCCGAAGGAGCGCCGCATCCTGGAGGAAGCCTCGCGGCGCCGTGGGGGAGGACGCGGATGAGACGCGGCGCCTTCCTGCCCATCGCCCGCCTCACCTGGGTGGAGATCCCGCGCCAACCCGCGCTGCTCCTGCTGGCCACCACCGTCGTCCTCTTCATCGCCTTCCTGCCTTTCCTCATCAGCTTCAACCTCGGCGAGGCCGGGAAACTCGTGCGCGACAGCGCCCTCGCCGTCATCTTTCTTGGCGCCCTCCTCCTCGCCGTTCCCGCCGCCTCCAACGCTGTCAGCGGAGAGATCCGCCGAGGCACCGCCGGGGCCATCCTCAGCAAGCCCATCAGCCGCGCCCGCTTCCTCGCCGCCAAGTACCTCGGCGTCTCCGTCGTCATGCTCGTCTTCTGCCTCATGGCCACCCTCGTCACCGTGATGGCCGACCGCGCCGCCCGGCGAGAGTTCCAGGTCGGATGGCAATTTCTGGTCCCCGTTTACCTCGCCGTGCTCGCCGCGTACCTGCTCGCGGCCCTTCTCAACCACCGTACGCGCCGGCCCTTCACCTCCACCGCCTTCTGGTGCATGGCCCTCTTCCTTGTGCTGGCCTTCCTCTGGACCCTGCGCCCCGACGGTACGGCCGCCACGGCCGTGATCGACCACGGAGACCACACCCAGGAGGCCCCCGCGATCACCGGGTACATTCCCGTCCGCTGGGCGCTTTTCCCCGCCGGATTGTTGCTGGCCCTCGCCGCCCTCATGCTCCAGGCCCTTGCCCTGCTCTGCGCCCTCCGCCTCTCCACCGTGCCCGCCCTCTCCGTGTGTGGCGGCTTCTTTCTGCTCGGCCTCCTCTCCGACTACCTGCTCGCCGAGCGCGCGCAAGGCGCCCTCTGGGCTCGCCTCACCTACGTCCTGCTCCCCAACTGGCAGCACTTCTGGATGGCCGACGCCCTCACCGGCGGCGGTGTCATTCCCTGGGCCTACGTCGGCCAAGCCGCCGTCTACTCCCTCGCTTGGACCGCTGGCATTCTCTGCCTCGCCCTCGCCCTCTTCGAACGCATGGAGGTCCGCTGACCATGCCCGACGAACCCATTGTCCTCACCCGCGGCCTCGGCAAAACCTTCCGCGACTTCTGGCGGCGTCCACGCGCCCGCGCCGTCGACGACGTCTCCTTCGAGCTTCGTTCCGGCGAGGTCTTTGGCCTCCTCGGCCCCAACGGCTCCGGCAAGAGCACCACCATCAAGATCCTCCTCGGCCTCCTGCACGCCGACACCGGAGAGGTCCGCGTGCTCGGACGCCCCCCGCGCGATGTGCGCGTCAAACAGCGGGTCGGCTACCTCCCCGAGGAATCCTACCTCTACCCCTACCTCGACGCCCGCGAGACCCTTCGCTTCTACGCCGCCCTCTTCGGTCTCCACGGCGCCGAGCGCGAGAAACGCATCGAAGGGCTCCTCGAAATGGTCGGCCTCGCCCACACCGGGCGCCGCCGCGTCGGCGAGTTCTCCAAGGGAATGGCCCGCCGCATCGGCCTCGCGCAAGCCCTCGTCAACGACCCCGATCTGGTCATCCTCGACGAGCCCACCTCCGGACTCGACCCCCTCGGCACCCGCCAGGTCAAGGACATCGTCCGCGCCCTGGCTGACCGCGGCAAGACCGTCCTCCTCAGCTCGCACCTGCTCGCCGACGTCGAGGACGTCTGCGACCGCGTCACCATTCTCTACGGCGGCAAGGTCCGCGCCGCCGGCTCCATCCGCGAACTCCTGCAGGTCGCCAACCACCTCCAGATCCACCTCACGGATTTCGACGACGCCAAAGGAGGGGAGCTGCTCGACGCCCTCGAGCGCGTGCTTGGCGAGCGTCCCGCCCTCGAGCCCACCCGGCGCGATCTCGAAACCTACTTCCTCGAAGTCGTCGGACAGGCCCGCCGGGAGGCCGGCGAGGCCAGCGGCACCCGCGCCGAGGGAGGACTCCCGGAGTTCCTCCGATGATCCCCGGCCTCCGGGCCCTGCCCGCGATTGTCCTGCTCACCCTCCGCGCCGCACTCCGCGAGAAGGTCGTGCTTTCGATGCTTGTCCTGCTCGCCCTCCTCCTCGCGCTGCTGCCCTCCGGACTGCGCGGCGACGGCACGCTCGAAGGCGCGCTGCGCATGAACATCCGCTACAGCCTCGGCTTCTCCTCTTTCCTGCTCGCGCTCATGACCCTCTGGATGTCCTGCGGTGCCATTGCCGCCGACCTCTCCACCAAGCGCCTCCAGATGCTCCTCAGCAAACCCCTCTCCCGGTGCGCCCTCTGGTTCGGAAAGTGGCTGGCCATCTCCCTTCTCGTCAGCCTCCTGCTCCTCCTCTGCGGAGGCGTCACCCTCCTCCGCGTCCGCGCCCTCGCCCGCGCCGCCGACCCTGACACCACCGTCCTCCTCCACACCCGCCTCCTCACCGCCCGCCTCCCCGTCGACCCCCGCCCCGACGACCTCAGCGCCCGCGCCCGCGCCTTCTTCGACGAACAGCGTTCCCTCGGCGCCCTCCCCCCCGACCTCGGCTTCGACGAGGCCCTTCCCCAGATTCTTTCCCACGTCCTCGCCCTCCGCCATTCCGCCCGCCCCAACGAGAGCAACAGCTGGGACTTCGACCTCGACCGCCCCCTCGCACCCGGCGAACCCCTTCAACTCGCCTTCGAGTTCGACGGAGCCTCGATGGGCTCCAGCGAACTGCCCTCCCGCTGGCGAGTCGGCACCCCCGATCAACCCGACCTCTGGTCCGCTCCCTTCGCACAGCCCCCCCGCGGCGAACATATCCTCTTCCCCAACGAGGAAGGCGCCCTCGACGGCGCCACCCGCCTCCGCGTCACCTATGACAACCTCGACCCCAACGGGTCCATGGTCTTTTTCAAGACCCGGGGCGGCGTCCGCCTCTTCCGTCCCGGCGGAGCCTTCACCCCCAACCTCCTGCGCGCGGTCGGCCTGATCGCCGGCCTGCTCTCCCTGCTCGCCGCCGTCGGCGTCAGCGCCGGCGCCATCTTCTCGCTTCCGGTCGCCTGCTACGTCACGGCCGTCTCTCTCCTGCTCCGCCTCCTCTCCGGAAACCTTGGGCGCGCCATCGGGGAGGGTTCCCTCTTCCACCGCGACGGCGGGGGCACCGCCCTGAGCCGCGCCCTCGATGCCGCCACCCTCGCCACCTACCGCGGCGTGCTCCTCGTCCTCGAACCCCTGGAGGTCTCCGCCCCCTTCGACCGCGTCTCGCGCGGCGTGAGCATCCCCCCCCGTGAGTTCGCCTCCGTGCTCTGCCTTCGCTTCACCCCCGTGCTGTTCGTGCTCGCTGGCGCCGGCATCCTCCTCTTCCAACGGCGCGAGATCGGGGGCGCGGAATGAGGTCTGCCGCCCTCTGCCTCCTGCTTTCCCTCCTCCTGCTCGGCTTCGCGGGCACCCGCCACGCCGGACTCGTCACCGCCCGGAGCGTGTACCACCTCCAGGACACTCCCCCGGAAGACACGACCCCTCTGGTCGCCCTCACCACCGTCGCCTTCGGTGGCTTCCGCGGCCTGGTCGCCGACGCCCTTTGGGTCCGTGCCAACGAACTCCAGGAACAAGGCCAGTACTTCGAACTGGTCCAACTCTCGGCCTGGATCAGCCAACTCGAACCCCGCGTGCCGCAGGTCTGGTCCTTCCAGGCCTGGAACCTCGCCTACAACCTCTCCGTTCTTTTCCCCGACCCCGACGACCGCTGGCGCTGGGTCCTCCACGGCCTCAACCTCCTCCGCAACGATGGGCTCCTCCACAATCCCCGCTCCGCGGACCTCCACTGGGACATCGGGTGGATGTTCCAGCACAAGATCGGGATGGAAATGGACCAGGCCCACCCCACCTACAAGCGGCGCCTCGCCGAACAGGTCCAGGGGATCCTCGGCGGACCTTCCGTGCCCGTCGCCGACCCGGCGCTCCTCCACCGCCTGCGGGAAGAGTTCCACATGGACTTCGCCTTCCTGCAGGACCTTGACACCCGCTTCGGCCCCCTCGACTGGCGCACCCCCACCCCCCACGTCCTCTACTGGGCCACCCGCGGCATCCCTCTGGCCAAAGACCCCTTCCGCCTCCGCATGCTCCTGCGCATGCGCATGCAGGCCCTCGGCGACCTCGTCCTCCGCGGCCGCATCCTCGGCGACCCCACCACCGGGGAAACCATCGGCCTCCCCCGCCCGGAACTCCTCCCCACCGTCCTCGCCGAATACCGCGCCGCCCTCGACGCCTCCTCCGACAACCCCGTTCTCCGCCGGAGCCTGCGCGGCTTCCTGCTCGACAGCATCCAACTGTCCATCGAGTCCTCCGACCTGCCGGCGGCCTGGGACTTCCATCAGGTCCTCGCGTCCATCGACCCCGAGGTGAACGCCACCCGCGGCGCCTTCGAAGCCCTCGTCGCACGCCTCCTGAGCGTCCCACCCGAAGAACTGACCCGCGAACAAGCGCTCCTGCGCATCAACGCCCGCCTGCTGCTCGCCGCCCGCCTCGAAGCCACACACCCCACGCGGGCCGCGGCATTCCGCCAGATCGCGCGCCAAACCCACCGGCTCTACCAGGAAAGCCGCCACGGCAGGGAACACCTCGCCCGCACCGGCCTCCCACCGCTCGCAAAAATCGAGGCGTGGATCCAAGATTTCGTCGCTCAGGAGCGTCCCACCCCATGAGTGAGCCTCCAATGGACATGGAAGAACTGATGGACACACACGCACCGCCCCTGCTTCGCTACGCCACGCGCCTGGTGCGCGACGGACACGCCGCGCAGGACGTCGTCCAGCAGGTGTTCATCCGCCTGGCGCGGCTGCGCCCCGAGTCACGCCCCCCCTCCGAACGGCTTCGGGCCTGGCTCTACCGCTGCACCCACAACCAAGCGGTCGATCTGATCCGCGCGGAACGCCGCCGCAAAACGCTCCACCAAACCCACGCCGAACTCCGGCACCCGCAGAGCCGCGATCCCCGCCTCGCCCTCGTCCTGGAAAAAGTCGCCCTCCTTCCCGAAAACCAGCGCACCGTCCTCCTCCTGCGAGTCCAGGAGGGACTCAGCTACCGCGAGGTCGCCGAAGTCACGGGCCTCAAAGAGGGCCAGATCGGCTGGCTGCTTCACGAGGCCGTCAAATCCCTCGGGGAGGCCCTGCGTCATCCGGAGGTGCTGTCATGACGCCCCACGACGACCCCCGTTTCACCGCCCTCCTCCTCGGCGAACTCCCCCCACACGAGGCCGCCGAACTCGAAACCCACATTCAGGCGGACCCCGCCGCCGCCGCCCGCCTCGACGAACTCCGCGCCACCCTTGATATGCTCCGCGACAGCCTCCAGGCTTCGCCCCCCCCCGACTTCGAGCCCCTCCGACGCGAGGCCGTCCTCCGCGAACAGCCCCGCCGCGTCCCCCCCTACCTCTGGTTCCCCAGCGCCATCGCCGCCCTTCTGGTCATCGGCCTCGGTTTCCAGCATCTGCTCCACCTCTCCGCCCGCCGTGAGGCCCCAACCCTCCTCCACGAGCTTCCCGCCGCCCCCGAAAACCACATCCAGGCGGACCCCGCCCCGCTCACCACCTTCTCCCTCCGCGACGAAGCCCCCGCCCCCGTCACCGCCCCTCCTCCCATGGCCTACGGCTTCGCCCTCGACGAAACCGACGTGGACACCGACGCCCCGCCCCAATCCGCCCTCCCCCGTGGGAACGGCGAGGCGAAGCGTTTATCCAGATCATTCCTCCAAAAGGTCGAGGCTGAGGAAGAAACCCTCTTCTTGGAAGTGGGGGACGCCGCCGAGGCCGCCCGCCCAGAGCTTGCCCCTCTCCCCACTCCAACGCCCACCCCAACGCCCACCCCGACCCCCACCCCACCCCCCGCGCACGATTGACATCCCCCGGAAAGCGGACATATTTAGAGCGGCTTTGGACTTTTCCAGGCCCCATCCATCCGCTACGTTGGCGCTTACATGAAAATCGAGACCTTCCTGTCCCACTGGCACCTCCGCGAAAACCCATTCGTGGCCGAGGAGGCCCGTGACGACCACATCTACCAGACCATCATGCGCGATGGCGTCGCCCACCCCGAATTTGAGAAAATCTTCGGGCGCCCGGAGCGGCCGAGCACCTCGGTGGTCTTTGGAGAAAAAGGCAGCGGAAAAACGGCTCTCCGCCTCCTCATGGAACAGCGCCTCAAGGAGTACAACGAGAAAAATCCCGGCAAGAAAACCTGGATCGTCCGCTACGACGAATGGAACCACATGGTCGACCGCACGGTCGGCGCACAGGGCGCGGACCAGGCCGAGAACTTCAAGCGCATCCGCCTTGAGGACCACGTCGACAAGATCATCTCCCTCGTCGTCACCGAAATCGTCGATGCCGCCTCCCGCCCCGCCTCCTCCAAGGTCGCCCGCGAACTCGGGAAAACCCTCCGGAAACTGCCCCGCCAGCACCGCCTCGACCTGGCCTACCTCACGGTCCTTTTCGACCAGCCCAGCCTCAGCACCCGCACCGAACGCTGGCGCAAGCTCTCCAGGATCCTCAAGGTCGGCCAGCCCATCGGCCCCGGCGAGGCCATGTACGCCTTCGGCTTCGGACTCGTCCTGGTCGCCATCGGCCTCTTCTTCGGCATCCAAGGCATCTTCCCCGCCTTCATCGCCGCCGGCGTCGGCGGTGTCCTCTCCTTCGTCAGCGCCACCTTTGGCATGGGGCCCTTCTTCAAGAACCTCCGACGCTCCAAACGCATCCAAAACGAAATCAAGGTCGTCGACCACCCCCCCAGCATGCTTTTCCGCCAGCTTGGTTCCCTCCGAACCGCCGAACTCGACGCCCTTCCCCTGCCCACCCCCGGCGATCAGGACTGCCGCTACGAACTCCTCGGCCGCCTCCTCCGCCTCCTCAAGGGCCTCGGTTTCGTCTCCATGACCGTGCTGGTCGACCGAGTCGACGAACCCAGCCGCGTCAACGGCGACGCCCGCAAGATGCGCAACCTCATCTGGCCCCTTTTCACCCACAAAATCCTCCAGCAGGACGGCCTCGGCATCAAAATGCTGCTCCCCATCGAGCTCGGCTACGAACTCAAGCGCGAGGAGGCCGACTTCTTCCGGCGCGCCCGCCTCGACAAGGGCAACCTGATCGAGCGCCTCGAGTGGACCGGTGTCAACCTCTACGATATCTGCAACCACCGGGTGGCCGCCGTCTACGATGGAACCGAAACCCCGACCGGACTCAAGGAACTCTTCGAGGACAAGGTGTCCGTCCAGGACCTCGTCGACGCCCTCGACCAGATGAAACAACCCCGGGACGCCTTCAAGTTCCTTTACGAAATCCTGATCCAGCACTGCAAGGGCTCCACCGACGCCGACCCCGAGTTCCTCATCCCCAAACTCACCCTTGACCAGATTCGAAGACGCCAGGCCCAACGCGTCCAAGACCTCGGCCGCGGCTACAGCGCCGCCTGACCCCCGCCGCCAGCGGCGCCACCTCTCCGGTGGGGTCAGGCCTCGGGAGCGGGTGCGGGGTGGAGGAGCAGATAAATCGTGGAGAGGAGCTGTTCGGTGGAATAGGGTTTGGGCAGGAAGTCATCCATGCCGGAACGCGCGGCATCCTCGATCACCTCGGGTTTCGCGTGGCCGCTGCAACCAAGGATCGGAAGATCGGGGCGGACGGCCCGGACCGCGCGGATCACATCCGGGCCGCTCATGACGGGCATGTCCATGTCCACGAGAAGAAGACGGTACCGGTCCGGATGTGCGCGGAACTCCCGGAGAGCGACCTCCCCGTTCGCGGCATCCTCCACGCGGTAGCCGTGGCGCTCCAAGGATTGGCGGGTCATGGCGCGAATCGGATCCTCGTCGTCGATAACCAGGATGAGCTCGTCGGAGCCATGCAGGAGAAGCGGGCCTCCATCGGCCTTGAGGGGCTGCTCGAACACGGTTTCATCCGCAGGAAGGAACACCCGGAAATGGGTTCCACGGCCAAGGCCGCTCTCGAAATGGACCCGCCCACCGTGTTTGTGGACGATCTGTTGCAGGGTCGCGAGGCCGAGGCCGGTACCCTCGCCCGGGGGTTTCGTGGTGAAAAAGGGGTCGAACAGCTTGTCCCAGAGTTCGGGGGGGATGCCCGATCCGGTGTCGCGGACCTCCAGAAGGAGGTGAGGGCCGGCCTTGAGTCCCGCCTTCGCCGCCGTGTCATTATCGCCCAGCATGCAGTTCTGGAGGCTGACGCTGAGGGTGCCGCCGCCGGGCATGGCGTCGCGGGCGTTCATGCAGAGGTTGAGCATGATCTGGTACATCTGGGTGGCGTCCGCTTGGAGGGTCCAGAGATCGTCGGCTACACTGAAGAGGGTATGGATGTTCTTGGGGAAAGTGCGCTCGACCATGCGCTGGAGTTCGCGCAGGGGAACGCGCATGTCCATGGATTTCCGCCTCCCCTCGCCGCCTCGGGCGAAACCGAGGATCTGGCGGACGAGATCGGAGCCGCGGCGGGCGGATCCGAGGATGCTGTCCAAGGTCTGTAGACGCTGGGGATCCTTCTCATCGAGCCTCAGGAGTTCGAGGCCCATCATGATGGGGGCGAGAACGTTGTTGAGGTCGTGGGCGATCCCACCCGCCAGGGAGCCCAGGCTTTCCGTGCGCTGAGCACGCAGGACCTGTTTCTCGATTTTCTTGCGTTCGGTGATGTTCTGCTTGACGGCGACGAAGTGGGTGACCTGGTCTCCCCCGCGGCAGAAAGGGGTGATGGTCATGTGCTCGACCAGCGGTTCGCCGGCCTTCGTGCGGTTGACCACTTCGCCCTGCCAGACCTTGCCGGCCAGGAGGGTGCGCCACATCTTCTCGAAGAACTCCGGGGGGTGGGTGTCAGAGTGAATGAGCGGACCCAGGGCGCGTCCCAGGACCTCCTCGAGCGCGTAGCCGGTAGTGCGGCAGAAGGAAGGGTTGGCCCACTGGACGCGCCCTTCCACGTCGGTGATGACCAGCATGTTCTCGACCGCGTCGAGGGCCGCGCTCTGGAGGGAGAGCTTGTCCTCAGTCTCGGCCATGTGGGTGATGTCCTGGATGCCTCCGGCGATCTGGACGAGTACGCCGTTGGCGTCCCGCACAGGCTCCCCGGTGGACCGCACCGTGTGGATCTGGCCGTCGCCCGCGGCGATCCGGGCCGTGATGTCGAAGGGCTGGTTCTCCTCGATGCAGCGGGCGAAGGCCGTGGCCAGGTGCTCGTGGTCCTCGGGAATGTAGGTTTCGAGCAGGGGGCGCAGAAACGGGTAACGTGTGATGATTCCGAGCAGTCCGCGGTTTGCCGCGCGTCCACCGGCCTCGACTCCCGGCGGAACGGGGAGGTTCCAAGCGCCGAGGCGGGCCATGCGTCCGGCCAGGCGCGAGAGGTTCCGGCTGTTGCTGGCCTGGTCGCGGAGGCGCGACAGCTCGCTCTGGTCCTCGATGTACGCCACCATGGCGGTGACGTTCCCGTCGTGCCCGTACACGGGCGCGCCGGAGAGCAGCGCCGGGAAGGCCGTTCCATCCTGACGGCGCAGGAAGAGCCCGGCCCTTTCCACACGCCCTCCTTGGAACACCTCGTCCCTCAGCGCGCTCAACCTCTCCTCCTGGGCTTTGTCGAGCCCGGGCAGGCAGCGGCCGATGACCTCCTCCCGCTGCCAGCCGAACAGGGCCTCCGCCTCGGCGTTCCAAGCCCCAAGCTGCCCGCGCGCATTAAACAGGACGAGCGGGAGGGGAGCGGCACCCACGAGGCCCATCTTGAGGTTCTCGAGCTCCCGAACGCGCCGCTGGTACCATTCGGTGTCCAGGGTTTCTTGCCGGACGACCACGCGGGGGATTTCCACTGGCTCGGGGGCGGGAGGAGGAGTGGCGCCGCGGGGACGGACCACCAGGCGCGGAGTGGAGCTGCGTTTGATCTGCATGTTCCCTTCATACTACTTGAGACGACAGAAAAAAGCAACGCCGCCCGGGGGGCGGCGTTGCGGGGGGGCTCTCCACGAAGGCCCCTCAGTCCTCGTCGGGCAACAGGGTCTGCTGGGGTATCAGCGCCTCGTACTCGTCGATCGAACCGCCGCGGAGGCAGCACTCGATGATTTCGCGCCCCAAGGGCAGCAGATCCTGCTCCAGGAACTGCGACAACTCCTTCTTGAAGAAGTCGTGCAGGAGCCCCGCTCCGATGTCGTAGGCTTCGGGGCCGACCTCGGGCTGCTTCTCGACGTTGAAGAACCAGGAACCGATCGGGCGGCCCTCCACCACGATCGAACTGGGCGCCCAGCCCAGCAGGGGGCAGCGGCAGGGCTTGACCTGCGACGCCGTAAAGTTCGCCCCGTTGCGGCGGGCGAGGAACTCGCGGGTCACCCACTGGGGCATGAAACTGACCTCCCACGCACCGATGTGCTGGTTCGGCACCAGGATGTAACGCACGCGCGGCGTGTCGAGGATCTGCTTAAGGATCAGGTTCGCCTGGTCGACCCGTCGGCCGGTGGCGAAGGGCCAATAGGACCCGACGCCCTCGCTCGACATGCCCTCGGAGGCGACAATGCTGGGATTGGCATGGCCGCGGGGCGCGACGAGCCGCCAGAGCCACGCCAGCGCGGGCGGAAGGAGGTGGAACATGCCGAGGATGCCGTAGCTCGGGTTCGAGCGCGTACAGGGGGGGCAGCGGACACCAAACGAGCGGATGTCCACGTCCAGGGTGCCGCGGTGAACACCGGGCACGGCCTCGCAGGGAATGATCACACGGGGATTGGGGCAGCGTTTCCCGGGGGAATCCTCGATGTGCTCCCAGATCAGCGCGGTCCCACCGGGTTGGGCGTCAATGTTGAGGAACAACAACGGCACCGGCGGATTCACCGTCAGCTTCTCCAAATGCGGGTCCACCCCATACCGCTCGATGTGGTTCACCCGCACGAACCACGCGTCCTCCGCGTCCATGAGCGTGAGCTTGCCGTTGCCCTTGTTCAGGCTGGGATGGCACAGCGCCATGTCGTCGGTCACCGGCCGGATCCCGCAGCACTGGGGGATCGTGATGGTGCGCTTTTCCCCGGTCTCGATGTTGCGTCCAAGGAGCAGGGACCCATCCTCCTCCCGGTGCGGCAGCTCCAGCATCTCGCTTTTGCCGCCGCCACTGGCCCCCTCGTGGGAAATGCCGATGCGGTTGTCATAGGGGGTGACGATCTGCGCGGCGGAGCAGTGCATCGTGATCCAGTCCTCCTTTTCCCCGAGGGTGAGTAGCACCCCATAGATGCCCTTCTTCGCGCTGGGGCCGGGATACAAGTTGTAGCTGAAGAGCTCGTGCATGCCCGGCAACCGGTTGTGCACCACCACCTGCTTCCCATCCAAGTGTGTGTGCCGGAAAGGCGGCGCCACGTAGATGATCGCCTTGGGCGAGAAATCCGCGGGCAGCTCCGCCGGATCGAGGATCCCCTGCAGCATCGCCAGCCCCAGCGCGAAGAACCCCGCGTTCGCGGGCGCCACCACCAATGCGTCCGTCCCCTTGCCCGGCATGCCCGCTGTGAACGCAAAACAGGCCAGATCCTGCGTCTTCAGCCACGCAAAGGTCTCCTCCCTCAACCCGTCGAACGTCACCCCGAACCGCTCCCGGAACGTCGGCTTGTCCGTCGGCCGCGTGTCCCCGATCACCATGCAGTCCGGATCGCGACGCCGCATGTACGGCTCGAAGTAGTTCGCGCTGATCCCGTTCTTCACCCGGCACACCCGCGCCTCCTTCACCATCCCACGCCCCGACACCTCGTACCCCACCTCATGCCAGCCATCCAACCCCGCGTCTCTCACCGCCAGCTCGATCAGCTCCGCCGTGTTCCCCGCCACCGTCACCGACTTCGCTTCCATCAACAGCGCCTCCGCCACCGTCGGCAGGTTCATCTTCTTCCACACAGACTCGTTTTTCATCAGCTTCTCCTTTGCAGGGGTTAGGTTGCGTATAAATCGGATGCAATCTATCACATTTCGACCCCCGCCGCATATCCACCCAAAATGACATTCTGTGCTGTTTTTTGATGTCAATCGAGTGTATGGATTCGGCGTTTATGCCGGAAACGCTGTCCAAAGCCCTCCTCTCCAGAATGTTACGCTCCGAAACCCTCCGGCGCGAACTCGCGGACCTGCACGCCCTCAGTGGCATGTCCGTCCATTTCCTCGACGGCCTCGGCAACGGAAAACTCTCCGCCCCGCGCCAATCCACCATGAATCAACCCGTGGTGTTTTCATTTCCCATCGGGGCCGACCTAAGGCGCACCCTCCGCCAGGCCCTCCTCGCGGGACTGGAGCAGGGTCTCCCCACCTCCCCCTCCCTCGCCGGTTGGCGGGAACTCGGCTTCCGCATGGAGATGGAGGGCGCCACCATCGGGTTCTGGGTCCTCTCCTGGTTCCGACAAGGCCCGCAAAGCCTCGAAGAGGCCCAACAGGCCTGGAAGGAACACGCCAAACAGGGCGGCGACTGGACCTGGCAACGCTGGCGCATCGCCTGGGAGTCCGCCCCTCTCCTCAGCCCCGACCAGATCCAGGCCTGGCTCCGCGCCCTCGCACACGCCTCGTCCCGCTGCCTCGCCGAACTCCAGGAACTTCACGCCCCCCGCACCCCCGACGGCGCCCTCCCCCACGCCGTCCGCGAAGTCTGCGCCCGCGTCCGCGATAATCCCGCCGCCCCCCACCGACTCCAGGACCTCGCCGCACAGCTCCACCTCAGCCCCGAACACCTCAGCCGTCTCTTCCACCACAGCACCGGCCTCCGCTTCCGCGAATACCTCGCCGAAATGCGCCTCCACCACGCCTGCGAACGCCTCACCCACACCCGCGATCCCATCGCCAAAATCGCCACCGCCTGCGGATTCCCCTCCCTCTCCCGCTTCCACCACGCCTTCCGCCAACACACCGGCACCACCCCCGCCGCCTGGCGACGCAGGGGATGAGGCCGCGTCTGGGCATCTGCGATTCATTTTTAGAAATCGGCACGTCACATTGGGGTCTGGATCCACCGAACAATGCCCCGTGTCCAACGACCGCACGCCCCCTCTCCAGAGCGAGGCAAACCGCTTTTCCTTTCGCGCGGGGCTGTCGGGTAAATGCGCCAACGTTTTGCGTTTGCAGCCCCCTCATTATCTTCTATGCTCCAGCTCCAGCACCCAGAACACCTAACCCTGATCGCCCCATGTCCCGCATCAACGCCGCCTACCGCCGTCTTACCGCCGGATACCTCTTTCCCGAAATCGGCCGCCGCACCCGCGAATTCCAGGCGGCCCATCCCGACGCCAAAATCCTCCGCCTCGGCATTGGCGACACGACGGAACCGCTACCTCCGTCCATCCTCGAGGGCCTCCACGCGGCGGTCGACAACCTGGGCCGCGTGGACACCTACAGCGGCTACGGCGACAGCGAAGGAACGCCCGCCCTGCGCCAGTCCATCGCCACTCTCTACCGCTCCCTGGGAGCGGAGGTGAACCCCGAAGACATCTTCGTCAGCGACGGCGCCAAGTCCGACTCCTCCAACATCCAGTCCATCTTCGCCACCGACAACCTCGTCGCCGTGCAGGACCCCGCCTATCCCGTCTACGTCGATTCCAACGTGATGGCCGGACGCACCGGAGGCAAAAACGAGCGCGGCCAGTACGAGGGGCTCCTCTATATGCCCTGCAACGCCGCCAATGGCTTCTTCCCCGCGTTGCCCGAAGGCAAGGTCGACCTCATCTACCTCTGCTCCCCCAACAACCCCACCGGCGCCGTCGCCACCCGCAGCCAACTGACCGCCTTCGTCGACTACGCCCTGGCCCACAAGGCCGTGATTTTCTTCGATAGCGCCTACATGGACTTCATCCAGGACCCGTCGCTGCCACGCTCCATCTACGAAATCCCCGGCGCCCGGCGCTGCGCGATCGAAATCAACAGCTTCTCCAAGTCCGCCGGCTTCACGGGGGTCCGCCTCGGCTGGAGCATCGTCCCCAAGGAACTCGAAACCGAGGACAGCCAGCCCGGGGAGATCCACCGCATGTGGACGCGCCGCCAGAACACCTTTTTCAACGGCGCCTCCAACATTGTCCAAGCCGGCGGCATCGCCGCCCTCAGCACCGAGGGGCGCCGCCAAACCGGGGCCATCGTGCAGTACTACATGGAAAACGCCCGCATCATCCGCGACTGCCTTGCCGAAATCGGCCTCACCGTCTACGGCGGGGTCAACGCCCCCTACGTCTGGCTGAAAACCCCCGAGGGCATCGACTCCTGGACTTTCTTCGACAAACTGCTCGGCGAATGCCACGTCGTGGGAACCCCCGGGGCCGGTTTTGGTCCCAGCGGCGAGGGTTACTTCCGCCTCAGCGCCTTCGGTCACCGCGAAAACATCCTTGCCGCCACGCGGCGCATCCGCGAACAACTCCGCCTCTGAGCCACACCCGCATGGAATCCCACGAAGTCCTCCGCTCCATCATCCAGGGCCCCGGCGCCAAGTCGGTCGCCGCCGACATGGGGCTCTCCCCCTCGCTGATCTACAAATGGTGCGAGGCGAAGGGGCTGGACGCCAGCGGGGCCGACAACCCGCTCGACCGCCTGCTGCGCCTCTGCGAGGTCACCCGGAACCTCTCCCCGATCCTCTGGCTCTGCGAACAGGTCAACGGCTTCTTCATCGAGAACCTCCGCCCGGACGGGCTGGACACCCAGGCCCAGGTGCTGGACCTGACGCGCCGCATACTTCGGGAATTCTCCGAGATGCTCGACAGCGTGTCCCAGAGCATGTCAAACGACAACGGGATCGACGCGGTGGAGGCCCGCCGGATCCGCGCCGAGTGGGAGGACCTCAAGCGCATCGGGGAACAATTCGTGCTTGGCTGCGAGGCTGGCACCTTCGCGCCCCGCACCCCCGACCCTCAAGCCCGCTGAAACGAAAGGCGGCCTATGGGCTTCTGGTCACGCCACACCAACTCGAAGTCGCTCACCTCCCCCTCGTCCGGCAGATAGACCGGGGCCGCCTTCCAGCGACGGTCCCCCTCCACCAGCTCCCTCACTTCCAGGAAATACGGCGCATGGTCCGTCGCGAAATGCACCACCCCTCCGGGCGCCAAGGTGCGGTCGAGCGTGTCCAGAAAGTCCGGACTGAACAGGCGATGCCCCTGATGTTTTGCCTTGGGCCAAGGGTCGGGAAAATAGACAAAACAGACGTCCAACCAGGCCGCCGGCATCAGGTAGCGCATCGCATAATGGGCCTCCATGCGCAACAACCGGAGATTCCGAAGGCCCTCGCGAACCGCCTTGCGGTCGATCTTGTTCACCCTTCTCAACTTGCGCTCGATGCCCAACAGTCGGTATTCCGGGTGCCGCCGGGCATGTTCGAGCAGGAAGCGCCCCTTGCCACAGCCCAGGTCGAGCACGCGGGGGCCGGCCTGTTCCCAGACCCCCTCCAGGTCCATCGGGTGCAGCCAGTCCGACGGCCACAGCCGCAGGGAACTCTCCGCAGGCACAGGACGCACCCCCCTCATGCCCCCTCCTCCGCAAACCAGGCGCGAATCGCCCGCACATCCTCCGCGATCACCTCCCGCAGCCTCCCCAGATCGGCGATGTCCTGAGCCGGACGCCGGAAATGCAGGACATCGACGTCCAGACGGCTTCCGTAGAGATCCCCATCGAACTTCAACAAATGCACTTCCGCCAAAGCGGGGTCATGGGTGAGATAGCCGGCCGCCTGACCGCCCCCGTCGGGGAACAGCACCCGCATCGCATAGACCCCCCCGGGAGGGCAAAGGTCCTGCTCCGGGACCAGGTTCGCCGTTGGAAAACCGAGGGCGCGACCCAGGCGTTTGCCTCCGCACACGATACCGCTAATCCGGTATGGCCGCCCCAGCATGGCGGCGGCTTCCTCGAGGTTTCCGTCCGCAAGGGCGCGGCGGATGCGGGTGCTGGAGATCCGTTGTCCCCGCCACAGGGTATCGGCGGCGGTTTCGACGAGCCAACCGCGGGTGGCGGCGTAGTCACGGAGGAGGGAGACATCCCCGCCGCCGGCGCGGCCGAAGCGCCAATTGGGGCCCGTGACCACGCCGCGGAGTCCGGGGAGCCCCTCGGCGAGCATGCGGAGAAAGTCGAGGGGCGCCTGGTTGGCAAACGTGGCGGTGAAGGGGAGACGGAGATGGAGGTCGACGTCCAGCAACTCGTGAACCTGGGCCTCGTTACACAGCAGGGGGGGGGCATGCTCCGGGCGGAGAATGCGGCTGGGATGCGGATGGAAACGCAGGACGCCCACCCGGGCTCCCAGCCGGGTCGACAGGGCACGGGCGTGGTTGATCACCGCCCGGTGGCCGAGGTGGATGCCGTCGAACGCCCCAATCGCGAGCACGAGGGGCGCCTCCCGCTCCGGCACCGCGTCGAAGCTCTCGCACAGGCGTGTCATTCGACAAGAGGCGGGGGGAGGAGACGCGGACGGAGGGCGTCCAGGTCCAGGGAACGCAGGGTGTCGATGTCGAGCGCGTCCTCAACCCGGTAGGCACCGGATCGGGTGCGTCGGAGGGAGGAGAGGTGCCCCCCACAGCCCAGAGTCTGGCCGAGGTCGTGGGCAAGGGTGCGCACGTAGAACCCCTTGCCACTGCGCACGCGCAGGAAAACCTCGGGGAGGTTGACCCCGAGGATCTCCAGGCTGTGGACCGTCACCGGCCTGGCCTCGCGCTCCACCTCCTCCCCGCGGCGCGCAAGCTTGTACAGGGGAACGCCGTCTTTTTTGAGAGCGGAGACCATGGGCGGCACCTGCGAAATCTCGCCGATAAAACGGGAGGCGGCGTTTTCGACGGCCGCGAGATCGAGGGGGGGAACGGGACGCGTCTCCAGGACGCGGCCCTCCCGGTCCTGCGTGTCGGTGCTCACCCCCAGCGTCACGGTTCCCTCGTAGGTTTTCTCGCCCCGCATCACCGCATCGCTCAGCTTCGTCGCCCGCCCCAGCAGCAGCACCAAAAGCCCGGTCGCCATGGGGTCCAGGGTGCCCCCATGCCCGGCCTTGGCCAGACGGTAGCGCGAGCGGACAAAGCCAACCACATCGTGGGAAGTCCAGTCCGCCGGCTTGTCCACCAGCAGAATCCCGTCCACCTCCACTCCGCCCCGGTCAGGCCTCCGGCGTCCCATCGGACTCCTCCTCCGGGGCAGGCGGTGGCAGCTGGTCCAGCAGATGGAGCACGTGACTCGCCTCCCCCGCGCTGTCATCCTCCACAAATTGCAACTGTGGGGTGTATTTGAGGATCACATTGCGCGCGAGCATCGCCTGGATTTCCTTGCGGTGGCGGTTGAGCAGGCGCACGACGCCTTCAGCCCCCGCAGTGGCCGGCCCGCCCCGCAGCACCGAGACGAGCACGCGGGCCCGGCGCAGGTCCGGGGCACAGACGACATGGGAAACGGTGACCCTCGCGAGATCCAGCGGCGGGTCGGTCTTGAGCCGGTAGAGACCGGAGGCGATCTCCCGCTTTAGAATCTCGTTTACCCGGTCGATGCGCTGCAAGGACATGTCGGCTCAAAGGGACTGTTGGACGTTCTCGGTGACGTAGGCCTCTACGACGTCTCCCACCTCGAAGTCGCTGAAGTTCTCCAGGCGGATGCCGCATTCCTGGCCGTTGCCGACCTCCGACACCTCGTCCTGGAAGCGTTTCAGCGTGGCGATGCCTCCCTTGTAAATCACGTCGCGGCCGCGGAACACCCGCGCCCGGGCCCTGGCCCGCATGCGTCCGTCGGACACGATGCAGCCGGCCACGTTGCCGCCCTTGGTCAGCTTGAAGAGCGCGCGGATCTCGGCGTGGCCGATCACCCGCTCCTGCACCACCGGCTTGAGGAGCCCCAGCATCGCCGCCTTCACCTCGTCGATCAACTCGTAGATGATGTCGTAGAGGCGGATTTCCAGGCCCTTTTCCTTGGCCGCACGCAGGGCCGCGTTCTCGGTGCTGACGTTGAAGCCGATGATGATCGTGTTGGCGGTCGTGGTCGCCCGCTGCACGTCATTGGCGGTGATGGGCCCGACACCGGCGGCGAGGAACTTGAGGCGGACCTTGTCGCTCTTGATCTCGTTAAGGGCGCCGATGATGGCCTCCTGGCTGCCCTTGACGTCACACTTGAGCAGCAGGCTGAGTTCCTCGACCTCGTCCTCGCCGGTCTGGGCGAAGAGGTCCTCGAGGCTGAGGCCGCGCGAAGGGCCCTGAAGGTTTTCGAGGCGGCGCTGGTCCTTGAGTTCGAGGCCACGTTCACGGGCCTCTTTCTCGCCAGCGAGCACCTCAAATCTGTCGCCAGGCGTCGGGACCTCGCTGAGGCCGAGAATGCGCACGGCATGGGAGGGTCCCGCGCTCTTCACGCGCTGGCCGGTCGCATCGATCAAGGCCTTGATCTTGCCAAAGGCCTCGCCGCAGAGCACGGCGTCGCCCGTTCGCAGCTCCCCTTCGGTCACCAACACGCTGGCGGTCGGGCCCATGCCCTTCTCGAGTTCGGCCTCGATGACGTAGCCTATGGCGGGGCCCTTGGGGCGGGCCTGGAGTTCAAGCACCTCGGCTTGGAGGCTGATCATCTCCAGGAGGTCGTCGATCCCCGCGCCCGTGTGGGCGCTGACCGGCACCATTTCCGTGTCGCCGCCCCAGTCCGGGGAGGCCAGGCCGATGCGCTGAAGCTCCTGTTTGACGCGGTCCACATTCGCCTTCGGCAGATCGATCTTGTTGAGGGCCACCATGAGGGTCACCCCGGCGGCCTTCGCGTGTTCGATGGCCTCCAAGGTCTGCGGCTTAGGGCCCTCCTCGGCGGAGATGACGATCACGACGATGTCGGTGAGGTTTGCGCCACGGGCGCGCATCGCCGAAAAGGCTGCGTGGCCGGGGGTGTCCAAGAAGGTGATTTCGCGGCCCCCGACGGAAACGGTGTAGGCACCGATGTGCTGGGTGATGCCGCCAGCCTCGCCAGCGACCACGTTGGCCTTGCGGATGCGGTCCAGAAGGGAGGTTTTGCCATGGTCGACATGGCCCATAAAGGTGACCACAGGGGGGCGGGCCACGGCGTTGACGTCCTTCGGGGCCTCCGTGGCAGGGGCGCCCTTGCGCTCCTCCCGGCTCTTCTTTTTCTTTTCGCGCTCCCGCATCGGCTTGGGTTCGAAGACGGGGGCGGTGGGGGTCGGCGCGGTGGGTGGCGCGGGGGCCGCCTTTGCGGCGGGAGCAGGGGCGGGTTTCGGAGGGGGTGGCGGGGGAGCGGGACGCTCCGTGAGCACCTCGATGCCCAGGGTTGCGGCGGCCTTCTTCGCCGCCTCCTTCGGGATCGTCTGGGTGATGCTCGCGAACACCCCGCTTTTCATGAGCGCGGTGATCAGGATGTTGGCCTTCACGTCCAGCTTCGCCGCCAGCTCCTTCACCGCAATGTCCCCAAAGACCTCGATCGGCTTGGGCCCCTCCGGCACCGGCTCAGCCTCCGTTTCTGCAACGGCTTCCGGCTCCGGCTCGGCCTCCGGTTCGGCTTCGGCCTCCGGTTCGGGCTCGGCCACGGGTTCGGCCACGGCCTCCGGCGACGGTGCCGCCTTCGGGGTGCCCTCCACTCCGGCCTCTTCCTCCTCCGCCCCCGCGGCAACCTTCAGCGTCCTCACCTGGTCCGGCGTCAGCACAGCGAAGTGGTTCTGGGCGGAAATGCCCTCCATCTCCACAAGCTCCATCAATTCCTTGCTGGGGATGCCCAGTTCTTTCGCAAGTTCAAATATCCTCATGATGCTTATTCCACCCTCCCGAATTTCGACTCATACGCGGCCTCCGCCGCACGCTTGACCGCCGTGGCCGCCTCGGCGTCGATCGCCTCGCCGTCCACCAGGTCCCCGGTCTCGGCGGCCATGATGCCCTCGAGCGACAGGAATCCGTTCTGGACCAGCGCGACCGCACGCGCCTCCCCGATCCCCGGCACTTTCGCCAGGGACTCGATGGCCAGCGCCACCTTCTCCTCAAAGTTCAGTTCGACCTCTTCGCGGGCGATGTCCACCTTCCAGCCCGTCAGCTTCGCCGTCAGCCGCGCGTTCTGCCCGCGCTTGCCAATCGCCAGAGACAGCTGGTCGGGACGCACCTTGACCTTGACCGTCTGGGTCCGTTCGTCCGCGACCACCTCCGCCAGTTCCGCGGGCTGCAAGGAGTTCCGCACGAACTCGCGGATGTCCTGGTTCCAGCGGATGATGTCGATTTTCTCCCCGCCCAGCTCCCGGCAGATGTTCTTCACGCGGATGCCCCGCATGCCCACGCAGGCCCCCACCGGGTCGACCTTCGGATCCGCGCACCACACGGCCACCTTGCTCCGCACGCCCGCCTCACGGGCAATCCCCTTGATCTCCACCGTGCCCTCAGCGATTTCGGCCACCTCCAGTTCGAACAGGCGCCGCACAAATCCCGGGTGGCTGCGCGACAGGAGGATCTGCGGCCCCGATGGCGGGTTGGTGACGCTCACCACGTAGCAACGAATGCGGTCGTTGATGTTGTAGTCCTCGCCCGGCACACGCTCCCTTGAGGGCAGGATCCCCTCGCCCACCCCGAGGTCCACAAAAATATCGCTGCGCTCGAAGCGCCGGATCGACCCCGTTGCGATGTCCCCGGCGCGGTCCTTGTGGGCCGAGTAGATCTTGTTCTTCTCCGCGTTGCGGATGTGGTGCAGAATCGCCTGCTTCGCCGTCTGGGCCGCGATACGCCCGAAATTCTGCGGGTCAACGGGCCGCTCGATCAGGTCTCCGATCTGGGCATCGGGCTGAACCGCCCTCGCGTCCAGCAGGGAAATCTCGGTCTCATCCGCCGGAAAGCCCCCCACCACCAACGACCGTGCAAACGCGTGCACCCGCAACGTCTTCCGGTCAATCTCCACCCGCAGCTCGTTCCGCGCGTTGATGCTCTTTTTCGACGCCGTGATCAGGGCATGCTCCAACGCCTGGATCAACGTCTCGCGGTCGATCCCTTTTTCGCGCTCGTAATAGTCGATCACGGCTTGCAATTCTGAGTTCATGCGGTCACCTGGCTCGTTTTTCAGGAAGAAGTGGGGTACGACATCATCCGACAAAAAAGAGTGGATCATAGACCCACTCCAAGGAGTTGACCGGACAATGGAAGGTTGGTACACATACACTCTTCAAGGGCGCCGGTCAACCCGAATCCGCGCAAACCTTGGCCTCCAGCCGTTCCGAAGCGCGGAAAAGCTTCAGGGAAGGGATTCCGGGCGACGGAACTCCAGCCGGAGGGGCGGGGTTTCCACGGGTTCGTTGGCGAGCTGGAGGGTGAGCAGATCGTGGCGTTGCGCAAGGGCGCGTGCGTCGGCCTCCTGGAGGGCGCGGATGCGGAGGGAGCCCTGCCCGAGGGTGGCGAGCACGAGGGCGACGACGCCGAGGATTGCGATGGCGAGGAGGACCTCGAGCAGGCTGAAGGCGGCACGGGGCTCAGTCAGCGCTACTGAGGTCGCTGTCGGCGCCATCCCCTCCCTCCATGCCGTCGGCCCCGTAGCTGATGATCTCGAAGGGGAGGCCGTCGCGCCCGGGGACGAGATACACAAAGGGCCGGTTCCAGGCGTCGGCGGGCACGTTGCGGCTGTCGAGGTAGCCTCCCTGGGGATAACGGGGGGGGAGGGGGGGGCTGGCCGGGGCACGTACGAGGGCCTCCAGTCCCTGGGTCTGAGTGGGGAGGAATCCCTGCTGGGACTTGAAGAGGCTCAGGGCGGACGCGAGGGTCTTGATCTGTGCCCGGGTGGCGGTTCCTTTCGCCTCGTCCGCGGAGCCGATGACATTGAGGGCGACCACGGCGCCCATGATGGCGACGATCACGAGGGCGATCAGCACCTCGACCAGCGAGAATCCCTGCTTGGAGGCGCGCCCGGACATCAGCGCCCCCCCAGGTTCAGGATGCCGCGCGGGAAGGCCGTAAGCCAGATCTGGGCCCAGACCGTGTACTCGTCCTCGTCCTGGGTTCCGTCGGCGTACTGCTCGCCCGCGATCCACTGCACCCCGAGACCGTAGCCCACGCACTCCGTCTGGAAGCGCAGCATGATCTCCTGTTCCTCCCACTCGCCGCTCTCGATCTCGTAGCGCGTGTAGCCCTGGAGGCCGACCGGCCCGCGGGGCATCAGGTTGTAGCCGAACTGCAGGAGGTGCTCGCGGTCGGCACGGTAGCGCTGGTCGATGGTGAACTCGCTGCGGGTCTCAGGTTCGACCAGCCGCAGTTCCGTGCTGAAAAGGTCCACCTCGGATCGGTCGGTGTTGTATTCGCTCTCAAAGCGCACGAACATCCAGTCGACCAGGCGGAACTCGGCGTCCAGCAGCAGGTCGCCCAGTGCCGGATCGGCCTCGCTGCGGAGGTCATAGCGGGTGGCGACCCCGATGTTGGCCAAGTCGTGGATCTGGTGCCGGCCGCTCGGCAGCAGCTTCTTGGTCTGGAACTTGTTGCGCACACCGAACGCGACCTGGTGCGACTCGCCAAGCCGGTCGATCGCATCAAATTGGTGAAGGGCATCCGGGGTGAGGTCGGGTTCGGGAATGAAGCGGTAGTCGGCGAAAGGTTCGACAACGTGCCGGAGACCGCGTCCGAGAAGGGTGGGCTCGTCGTGGAGGAGCCCAAACGCCTTGAAGGAGCTTTCCAGGCCGATCTCGGGGAGGATGCGCTGGTCGGCCGGGCCCGTGACCTGGACGGTGTTGGTCTGGAGGGTGGTGGAGATGACATTGTTCGTGCCCACGGTGCTCACAGGGGTCACGCGGGTTTCCGACCCGGTCGTTTCACCGTAATGGGTGAGGGCGAAACCCGCGCGGGGGATGAGGTTGAGCCAACCAAAATGGCGGGTGGGGTAGTAGAGCATCTGCGAGGTGTGCAGGCGGAGGCTTTCGTACTCCTCGCGGCCGGCGTCCTGTTCGGCCTGGCTGCGGGTACGCTCCAGGAACCCCGCGCGGGTTTCGCTCTCGTAGAGCAGCCCCGAGTCCCCGAGACGGCGCCGCGGCACATCCAGAGTGGCTTCCGGCAGCCGGTTCACCCCGCCGAACTCATCCGCATTCAGCTGCTTCGACAGCTCCAGATCCGCCGTCCACCCGTCGCCAAAGCTGGAGTAGGTCGCGCGGGTCTCCGGCACAGGCTCCTGCTCGAACTCGTCCCGGAAAAAGTCCTGCACCACCCGCGCATCGCTCAGGTATCCCGCCTTGGCCCTCAGCGTGTCGTTGGCGCCAAACTGGCTTTGGTGGTACATCGACAGCCGGTAGCGTTCGCGTTCCAGGTCGATGGACTGCTCCCGCAGCCTTTCTTCCTGCAGCGCGTTCTTGTAGGGTTTTTCGTCGAGGGCGAGATAGCCTTTGAGGCGGGTGTGGTCGCGGTTCTCGACCGGGTCGTACCAGATGAAGTCCTGTCCGAAGGCGACGCCGCGTTCGGTCCGGTAGTCCAGGTGGGTCTTGGTGCGGTAGCCCTCCGCCGGGTAGCGGTTGAGCGAGTTGAGCAGCAGGAAGCCGTTGCGGGAACTGTAGCCGGGGATGACATCGATGTTGGTCGGCTCGCGGTCCTCGTCGTAGACAAAACGGGGCAGCCAGAAGAAAGGGACACCGTGGAGATAGAACACGGGGTTGCGGAGGGAAAGGATCTTCTGATCGTAGATGTCGACCTTCCCGGAGCGGACCGCGAACTCGGGGTTCTCCGTTTCCTCACAGGTGGTGAGGGTCACTCCCTCCAGGCGGGTTTGGACCTCGTTGAGGCGGTTGGCCTGGTCGGCGCGCAGCCGGAAGGGTCCGTACATGTAAGTCAGGTCCGGGAAACTTCCCTCGCCCGTGATGAAGTTGTAGCGCAGGTCCTCGCCCCTCCACACCTGCTCGCCGTTCGTGAACACCACCTTTCCTCGGGCATGCGCCGCCTCCGTCACCGTGTTGTACGTGATCACATCCGCGCGCAGACTTTGCGCCCCCTTGCGGATCCTTACGTTGCCGATCGCCGTCACCGTGTTCGCCGCAGATTCGAACTGGAGGCGGTCGGCCTGCACGTCCAGCCCCGCCGGGGGCGGGAGCACGGGTTGCGCGCGCAAAAACCCGAGGCAGAGGAAGGTCAGGGGAAGGGCAAGGGGTAGGAATTTCATGGGGGCGGGTTTCCGGAAAAGGTCGTGGCGTTCCAGCCTGTCCTTTTGGGGCATGCCGCCGGGAATTCCAAGCAGAAACGCCCGGTCATTGCGCTCCATGGGCAGGGAAGGGGAGAGCGGACCCGCAGGAAAGCGGGGTCAGGAGGGGGGGGAGGGTGCGGGGAGAGGACCGGGACCACAGACGAGGAAACCGGCGCGGGGGCGGGGGCGGGGATGGAGGAGGTCCTCCGCGAGCCAACGTACGGTGTCGAGTCCGGCGGCAGCGCCCCCGCGGGAAAGGCTCGCCAGATGCCAAAGGCCGACTCCACTTTCGAAACAACTGCTCCAGATCAGGTCCATCCCTCGGCGGCGCGCGAGGTCGGCCCAGGGCCTCCAGGCGGATTCCCCCCCGAGCAAGGTGGGTTTGAGCACCAGCGCCCTGACAAAGGCCCCGGCCTCGGCCAGCGGCCGCCCCTCGGGCTGGCGCAGGCTTTCGTCGAGCGCAATGGGTACCGGAGCACGGGCCCAGAGGGCGGGGTAGTCGTCGGGGTCGCGAAGGGGCTCTTCCAGATAATGGAGGGCACCGGCGGGAAGTGCCCGCCAGATGCGGAGGGTTTGCTCCAGGGTCCAGGCCCGGTTGGCATCCACCCGCAGGCGCGCATCGGGCCGGAGGCGAAGAAATTCAAGCCAGCGGGCCGGACGGGGTTCCGCCTCGGGTTTGACCTTGACCACGGGATTGCGCCAGGCGGCGAGGCGGCGGGCCAGGCTGGCGGGGCTTTCCTCGGCGGCGATCCAAAGTGCGTTCATCGCCGCGCTGACGGGGGGAAGGCGGCCCTGGCGGGCGCACTCCGCGGCGAAAACGAGGCTGGGCAGCGAGGGGTCCGCGGGGTCGCCGTGCAGGACTTCCGCGAGACTCTCTTGTGAGAAACCCGGCAGGGGTGCGGCATCGCCGAGCCCCCCGCTTCCGGGATCGCGGAACAGGACGCCCTCGCGGATCCCGAGCAGAACGCCGCCGCGGAGCCGAAGGGGGCGGCGCAGGCGGAGGCGGTAGGGGAACCGTTCCAACATCAAAACCTCCAAGGCCACACGAGCGCAAACAGAAGCGCGTAGCGCAGCAAGGTCAGCCCCGTCAGCCCCAGGACCGGGTTGAGATCCTCCCCGCTGCGGCCCCGCCGTACCCGCGTGCAGAGCCGCAGGACAGAGGGGAGCAACAGCAGGGGAAGACCCGCCGCCACCTGCTCCCCGGGGGTCCTCCCCCCCACCCAGGCCGCCAAGGGCGGCACGAAAAGGGCCCCCACCATACACAACACGTACTCCGCCCGAACGAACCCCCGCCCAAATCGGACGGCCAGAGTGCGCTTCGCGTTGGCCCGGTCCTCGTCGATGTCACGCAAGTTGTTGACGGAGAGCAGGGCGGTGGCGATCAGGCCGGAGCCCAGGCTGGCGACAAACACCTCGGGGGGCGGCCACCCCCCGGGGTGTTGCAGGTAGTACGTCCCCCCCACCGCCACTGGCCCAAAAAAAACGAGGACAAACATATCCGCCAGCCCTGTGTAGGCCAACGACCTTCGCCCCGCCGTGTAAAAAACCCCGCTGAGGACAGAGGCCAGCCCAATCCACAGCACCGCCCCCCCCCCTCGCCGATACAACAAGCCACTCAACACCGCCACCATCGCAAAACAGGCCACGGTCGCCCAGGCCATCCCCCCCGGCGTGATACGGCCCCGCTGCAAACCGCGCCGCGGTCCTTGCCGACTCTCCGTATCCGCCCCCTGCCGATGATCGAACAGGTCGTTGCAGAAATTCGTGCCCACCTGTACACACAGCGCCGCACCCAGCGTCAACACCAGCGTCGCCACCGACAGGGGACCGGTCCGCAGCGCCAGCGAGGCACCCATGGCCACGGGCGCGAGCGCCGCGAAGAGGGTCTTGGGGCGGGTGGTCTCCCACCATACCCGCGCGAGGGAGGGCTCGGTATTGCTCATGCACCGCCCCTAGCACAGAATCCGCAAATCGCAATGCCAACCCCCACACACCACACCATACACCAATCTTTTCCATCCTTGCGCCAGGGACCCGCGGAGGGTACGAGGAATAGGATGACCCCACCCCACCCCCCCCTTCCACCCTCCACCCTCTGGCAGCTCCACGACACCGTGCTCGATCTGTCCGGGCACACCCACATCCTGGGCATCGTGAACGTGACCCCGGACTCCTTCTCCGATGGCGGACGCTGCCTCGATCCGCGTGCGGCGGTGGACCACGGACTCCGCCTGCTGGACGAGGGCGCCGACCTGTTGGACATTGGCGGGGAATCGACGCGTCCCGGGGCGGAACCGGTCGCGGCGGAAGAGGAACTCCGGCGCATCCTGCCCGTCCTCCGCGGCCTGGCCGCCGCACGTCCGGGGGCCCGGCTGACGGTTGACACCTCCAAGGCGACGGTCGCACGCGCGGCCCTGGAGGCGGGAGCGCAGGCGATCAACGACGTGACCGCCGGAGCGGACCCGGACATGTTCGGGGTCGCCGCCGAGGCTGGGGCGGGGTTGGTCCTCATGCACATGCAGGGGCTTCCACGGACCATGCAACTCGACCCCCACTACACCGATGTGGTCGCAGAGGTGGCCGCACACCTCCAGGCTCGCATGCAGGCCGCCATCGCCGCCGGCGTGCCCCCGGCCTGCATCGTCCTCGATCCCGGGATCGGCTTCGGCAAAACCCTCCAACACAACCTCGCCCTCCTGGCAGGCCTGCCCTCCCTCACCTCCCTCGGCCGCCCCCTCCTCGTCGGGGTCTCCCGCAAACGCTGCCTCGGCGAAATCACCGGCAGGAACACCGGCGACCGCCTCGCGGCCAGCCTGGGCGCCCTCGCGGCCTGCATCCAGGCCGGCGCCCGAATTATTCGCGTGCATGATGCAAAGGAATCTTGCGATGTGGCACGCGTGTTGGATACTATACACCGCGCTGGCCCCCCTCACAGGCCCCCTCCCCCATGAACTGGCTCCCTCCTCTCAATCTCCGCGTCCCCAACCACTCCGACCTCCTCGAGATCGCCGTCCTCTGGGTCATCTTCTACTACCTGCTCAAACTCCTCCGCGGCACACGCGGCGCACAGGTCCTTAGCGGCCTCGCCCTCGCCTTTGTCGCCGTCCTCACCCTCACCCATTTCCTCCAACTCCACGCCCTCAACTGGATTTTCCGCACCTTCTCCGTCAACCTCGTGCTCGCTTTTGTCGTGATTTTCCAACCCGAAATCCGCCGGGCCCTCGCCGAACTGGGAAGCCCAGGGCTCCTCGGTGGGGCCACCGCTAAACGCGGGGAAACTCGCTCCATCGTCGACCCCCTTGTCGCCGCGGTGGGCACACTCAGCCGCCAGAAAATCGGAGCCCTCATCGCGCTTGAACGCGACATCGGGCTGCGCGGGGTTGCCGAAACCGGCGTCGCCATCGACGCACAGGTCCGGCCCGAACTGCTCACCTCCCTGTTTTTTCCCCGCAGCCCCCTCCATGACGGCGGCGTCGTGATCCGGGAGGACCGCGTGGTTTCCGCCGGCTGCGTCTTCCCCCTGAGCCAGCGCGAGGAGCTTCACCGGTCCATGGGTACACGCCACCGGGCCGCCATCGGCATCACCGAGGAAACCGACGCCCTCGTCGTCGTCGTTTCCGAGGAAACCGGCAACATCTCCCTGGCCTACAAGGGCCGCCTCAGCCGCGGCCTCGATGAGGAACGCCTCCGCCGCATGGTCCTCGCCGTCATGGGACGGCGCAACAGGCGCTCCGAGGACCCCGGTTGGAACGACCTCGCCGGCAGCGCCTCCGAACACGGGAGCCGCGGCGCATGAAAACCCTTTTCCGCCCCACACGCCTCAAGGCCATGTCCCTCGTCATGGCCCTGCTCACCTGGGGAGTGGTCACCCAGATCACCGACAACGAGAAAACCGTCCGTAACGTCCCCGTCCTGATCGACACCCCCCTGGGGCTTTCCGTCCGGGACCGCGACGCCGCCGTGGTGAGCGTGACCTTCCGGGGGACCCGGGAGGACCTCCTCCTGCTCGACGAGCGCACGGTCCAGGTGCAGGTCGTTCTCGACCCGCAAACCCCCGCAGGCCTCAACCGCCTGGAAATCCTCCCTCGCCAGGTCACCCACACGAGCCCCAAGGCGCGGATCACCGAGATCGAGCCGCGGTCTCTCGAAATCCGGCTCGGGCGGGAAGGACAGAAGGAGCTGCCCATCCTGGTGCCGACGACCGGAAGCCTCCCCCGGGGGCATCGCGTCGAATCCATCGATTACGAACCTCGTTTCGTCGTACTGAAAGGGGCGGACGAACTGCTCGAGGGCATCGCCACGCTGCAGACCAGCCCGGTGCACCTGACCGACCGCCTCCTGAGTTTCGAGCAAAGGGTCGACGTGATCCCCCCCTCCCCGGACTGGGTGGGGAGGATCGAGCCCTCCCGCGTCAACGTCCGGGTGAACATTGCAGGACTGACGGAGGACCGATCTTTTGGCGGGGTTCCGGTGATGGTCTACGCAGACAATCGCTTGGAAACGCCGATCGCGGTGGAGGTCGAACCGCAGACCGTCCAGGTCTTTCTCCGCGGGCGTCCGGTCTCCCTGGACGCGCTGAGACCGGAACAGATCCAAGCCTTTGTGCCCGCCTCGGCCGCCATCGGCGGAGAGCCGGCCGAGGTGCGGGTGCTCGCACCTACCGGCCTGCAAGTCCTTGGCGTTCAACCCTCCAACGTGCGCCTTCGCCCCCGCCCCGTCCTCCCTTCCCCCACCCCACCGACTCCCCCCGAGCCCGCCGCCGTCTCGCCATGAAGTCAACCTGCCTCCTGTTCCTCCTGCCTGTCGGATTGTGGGCTCAACCCCCCACTCCCCCCAGGCCTCGCAGCCTCGTCGCCGCGGCGCCCTATCTCCCCCCTGCCCCACAGGTCCGGGTCCTGGACCCTCTGCCGGCCACCCTCCCCGTCCCTCCCTTGCCTCCCCCACCGACCACCCTCCCCGACGAACTCCTCGTCCCCGCCGCCAACCTCCCCTCCCTCGCCCTATTACGCAAGGCCCACCAAGCCCTCTCCACAGGCGATTACTCCTCCGCACGCCTCCAGTTCGAAGCCTTCCTGAAAAAACATCCCGACGACCTCTCCGCCCGCACCATCTACGCCGACTGCCTCGCGAGCTTGGGCGAACTCGCCACCGCCGAACCCATCTACCGCGATCTCCTCCTCCAACACCCCAACCATTTCCAGGCCCTCAACAACCTCGCCTGGCTCTATGCGTCGGCCTCGGCCCCCCACCTACACCAACCGCGAACCGCCTTGGCCCTCGCCCGCAGAGCTCTGCTGCTTCAACCCGAAAGCCACCACGTCTGGAGCACCCTTTCCCTGGTCCAATTCCAGCTCCGCAGCTACGAGGAGGCCTTGGCTTCCGCACAGACCGCACTGCTTCTGGCCCAGCGCGGCGGCGCCGGCCCCAGAATCGAGGTCGGATACCTGCTCCAACTGGACCGCTGTCGCGCCGCACTCGCCGCCACTTCGCTCATCGAATGACCGCGCTGCGCTTTCTCGGCACTGGCTGGTCCCATGGCGTCCCCATGATCGCCTGCTCCTGCCCCGTCTGCCTCGGAGCCCGTCCCCGCAACCTGCGCCGCCGCCCCAGCCTCCTCCTCGAACACAACGACCTCCGCATCGTGATCGACACCGGCCCCGACTTCCGGGAACAGGCCCTCACCTTCGGCCTCCACCGTCTCGACGCCGTTTTTTTCACCCATTCCCACGCCGACCATGTCATGGGGTTCGACGACGTGAGACGGCTGACCTGGTGCCGCGAAGCCCCCCTTCCCGTCTACGCGGACCCCTTCACACGCGAACGCCTCCTCACGCTCTATCCCTACGTTTCCCACCAGCGGGTTCCCGGCATAGCCGTCCCACGCGTCTCCTTCCTCCCCTGGGAATCCCCCATTTCTATCGCCGGCCTGCGCCTCTCCCCCATCCCCGTTCCACACGGCCCCCATCCCTGCCTTGGCATCCGCATCGACTCCCCCGACGGCTCCGCCGGTTATGTCCCCGACTGCTCCGATCTGCCCAAGGAGGCCCTGGACCGCTTCCGCGGCGTCGATCTCATGATCCTCAACGCCCTGCGCGACACCCCCCACCCCTCCCACCTCACCCTCGAACGCTCCCTCCGCCTCCTGCGCGATATCGCCGCCCCACGCTCCTTCCTCACCCACATGGGCTGCGCCCTCGACTATTACCACCTCAACCCCCTCCTTCCACCCGGCATCGAAATGGCCTGGGACGGCCTCCACCTCCCCCTGAAACACCCACTCTCCCCACCTGGGGAAGAGCCCTTCAACCATAACTCCCCCCCCCTCGGCGCTTGACCATTCCAAACGGAATCGTCATAGATGCCAACCTTTTCCTAATCGCACCCCTTGGAGAAACCCATGTCCCTGAAGCTTCGTCCCGCCTCCGATTGCCGCTTCGACCTCGTCAGCCTCGGTGAATGCATGATCCGCCTCTCCCCCCCGGGCCATGGTCGCATCGAATTCGCTGACTCTCTCGAAGTCTGGGTCGGCGGCGGAGAATACAATGTCGCATATGCCCTCGCTCGCCTGGGCCTCCGCACCGGCTGGGTCGGCGGTCTTGTCGACAACCCCCTCGGGCGCCTCATCCTCCGTCACGCACGCTCAATGGGCGTCGATTGCTCCTATGCCCCGGTCTCCACATACGACGGTGTGGGCCGCGACGCCCGCATCGGACTCAACTTCACCGAAGTCGGAGCCGGCCCCCGCGGAAGCGTTACCCTCTATGACCGCGGCCATTCCGCCACCGCCAAGATGAAACCCGAGGACGTCGACTGGGAACGCCTTTTCCGCGTGGACGGTGTCCGCTGGCTCCACACGGGCGGCATCTTCACCTGCTTGTCCCCCAGCACCCGCACCATCGCCGCCCAGGTCCTCCGCCTCGCCAAGGAAACCGGCACCATCGTCAGCTACGACCTCAATTTCCGCTCCAAATTGTGGAGCAGCTCCGAGGCCATCGCCGTCTCCCGCCCCCTCGTCCCCTACATTGACTGCCTCATCGGCAACGAAGAGGACTTCCAGTCCGTGCTCGGTTATCCCATCGAAGGCGTCGACCACAACCTCACCACCCTCCCCATCGAATCCTACAAGGCCATGGTGCGACGGGTGGCTGCCGACTTCCCCAACCTCCGCGTGATCGGAACGACCCTCCGCGAGGTGCTGAGCGCCGGGGTCAACAACTGGTCCGCCATCCTCTACTGGGGAGAGGACGGCAACTTCTACAAAGGCCCGGACTTTGACGGCATGGAGATCGAAGACCGGGTCGGCGGCGGCGACGGCTTCGCCAGCGGCTTCGCCTACGCCTTCCTCAACGGCGCCGATCCCCAGGAGGCCGTGAACCTCGGCACCGCCCATGGTGCCCTCCTCCAAACCACACGCGGTGACACCTCCCAGATCACACTCCCCGAACTCCGCCACGTGGCCAAGGGCGGCTCCGCGCGTATCAACCGCTGAACCCCCTCATGTCCCGCCTCGTCCTCCTCATCTCCTGCCCCGACGAGAAGGGCCTCATCGCCCGCGTCACCGGTGTCCTCCACCGCCACAACGGCAACATCGTCGAAAATGCCGAATTTGTCGACCCCCAGCGCGGCTGGTTCCACATGCGGACCGCCATCGACGGCATCGAGGACGAAGATCTCTTGTCACGCGTCCTCGCGGCCGAACTCCCAAAAACCGCCCACATCCGCCTGACTCCCTCCACCAAGAAAAAAGTGTTGCTGATGGCGACCAAGGAACCCCACTGCCTTGGTGATCTGCTCATCCGCGCCGCCTTCGGCGACCTCCCCATGGAGGTCGCCGGGGTCATCGCGAACCACGACACCCTCCGCGGCCTCACGGAGTCCTTCAACGTCCCCTTCCACCACATCAGCGCCGAAGCCTTGACCCGCGAGGAACACGAGCAACAGGTCCTCGCCCGCATCGAGACCTGCCGTCCCGAACTCATCGTGCTCGCCAAATACATGCGCGTGCTCAGCCCCTCCTTCATCTCCAAACACCGGAACAGGATCCTGAACATCCACCACAGCTTCCTCCCCGCCTTCATCGGCGCCAACCCCTACCGGCAAGCCTGGGAGCGGGGTGTCAAAATCATCGGCGCCACCGCCCACTTCGCCAGCGAAGACCTCGACGAAGGCCCGATCATCGCACAGGATGTCATCGCCGTCAACCACTCCCACGGCCCCCGCGAAATGGCCCGCAACGGCCGCGATGTCGAAAAACGCGTGCTCGCACGCGCACTCCGCTGCCTCCTCGAGGACCGCGTGGTCGTCGCCGACAACAAAACCATCCTCTTCGAGTAGCCCCTACCCTCGGATCGCCCCCTCCCCATGATGCGCACCCTCGAAACCCCCGTGCTCATTGTCGGCTCCGGCATCGCCGGCTTGTTGGCCGCACTCAAGGCCGCTCGCCTCGGCCCCGTCATCCTCGCCACCAAACGCAGCGCCGACGTCTCGAGCAGCAACTGGGCACAGGGTGGCATTTCGTGCGTCATGGATCCACAGGACAGCTTTGAAGCCCACATAGAGGACACCCTCGCCACCGGCGGCGGTTTGTGCGACGAGGATGCCGTGCGCGCCGTGGTGCACGGCGGTCCCCAGGGCATCCGCGCCCTTGAGGAAATCGGGGTTCATTTCGAACGCAGTCCCCGCAGCCGCGCAGGCTACGACCTCGGACGCGAGGGCGGACACAGCCACAGACGGGTCCTTCATGCCGGCGACATCACCGGGCATGCCATCATTCTCCAGCTTGTCCGCGCCGTCCAGGAACATCCGGCCATCACACTCCTCGAGAATTGCATGGCCATCGACCTGGTGACCACCGGCTGGCTCCAACAGCCCGGCACCAACACCTGCATCGGCTGCTACTTCCTCGACACCGCCCGCTCCGAGGTCTTCGCCGTACGCGCCCGCCACACGATCCTCGCCACCGGCGGGGCCTGCAAAGTCTACCTCTACACCTCGAACCCCGATGTCGCCACAGGCGACGGCATCGCCATGGCCTGGCGGGCGGGCCTGCCCGTCAAGAACATGGAAATGGTCCAGTTCCATCCCACCTGCCTCTTCCACCCAAAAGCCAAATCCTTCCTCATCAGCGAAGCCGTGCGCGGCGAGGGCGGCCGCCTGGTCAATGTCCGCGGCGCCTCCTTCGTCGAGGCCTTCGACCCCCGCGGCTCCCTCGCACCTCGCGACATCGTCGCACGCGCGATCGACCATGAAATCAAGCGCACGGGTCATCCCTGCGTGTACATCGACATCACCCACAAGCCCGCCGATTTCCTCCGCAACCGCTTTCCTACAATCCACGACCGCTGCCTGGAACTCGGCATTGACATGACCTGCCAGCCCATCCCCGTGGTTCCCGCCGCACACTATTTCTGCGGCGGGGTCGAAGCCGCTGTCGATGGATCCACCCGCATGCCCGGTCTCTTCGTGATCGGCGAGGCCGCCTGCACCGGCCTCCACGGCGCCAACCGCCTCGCCAGCAATTCCCTCCTCGAGGGCCTCGTCTCCGCCGGCCTTGTCGCGGAAACCCTCGCCGCCGCCGATACCTCCCTCCCTCCCAACCGCTTTCCCATCCCCGACTGGCAGACCTTCCACGCCGTTCCCAGCGACGAGGCTGTCGTCGTCGAACACAACTGGAACGAGGTCCGCACCTGCATGTGGGACTACGTCGGAATCGTCCGCACCAACAAACGCCTCGAACGCGCCCGCAGACGCATCCGCAACCTCCGCGCGGAAATCCGCGAGTACTACCTCGACTACCTCCTCACTCCCGACATCCTCGAACTCCGCAACCTCGCCACCGTCGCCGAACTCGTCATCCGCTGCGCACGACGCCGCAAAGAGTCCCGCGGCCTTCACTACACCCTCGACTATCCAGACCTCCTCCCTTCTGCCGAGGAAACCATCCTCCACGACCCCCCTGGCGAATCCATCAACCTCCTCGATTCCTGATTCCCTCTTCTCTTCTCCCCCTCCCCTATCTGCCAGCAGAGTTTGCCACCCGAAAAACCGGGCTCTTGACCGTGGCGACCTGAAAGCGTTGGCCGAACACGGGCACCGGGCGGCGCGGTGGATGGAACGGTGGGAGGCGGAGAGATTGCCGTGGATGGCGCTGGACTGGAATTCGGAGACGAACAGGCGGGTGGTCGATTTTCCGAGCCTCGGAATAGGCGTCTGCGACCGCTTCCGCGCTTCGGAAAATGTTCGGGGCCCTCAGAGTTACGTCCGGTTGGAGCCAGAGGCGCCGCATCCCTTCGGCGGTGTAATGCGGCAAGGCTGCCGCCTCTGGAAGCGGCGCGCCCGGCTTTCAAAGCTTAGGGGAGGACAACGCGCCAGGCGCGTGGTCCGGTGGGGATGGGAGAGATGGTCCAGACGAGGGGGCTTCCGGTGCCGGGTTTGGTGACTTGTTCGTTGGTCCAGACCTGCGGGGTGGCGGCGAGGTTGTCGGAGTACTGTAGCTGGTAGGTCAGGCCGATGTCGGAGCCATCCTGGGTGATGAGAAGATTGGCGCCGCTGCGGGCAATGCTGAGGGTAAACGTATTGGGGGAACCGGCGACGACTTCGTCGGAGACGACGGGGCTGTAGACGCCATCACGGAGTGAGACAGCTTGGACGATGACGGTGGAGGTCACGGGGAAGGGGTCAGCGTAGGGAGTGGTGGGATCTCCGCCGTCGGTGCTGTAGAAAAGGCTGTCCCCGGGGTCGTCGGGGGTGAGGGTGACTAGGACGGGGGCGGCGGGATTGTCGATGGCGGAGATGCTGGGGGCGGGGACGATTGCCACACCCGACATAACCACGGCGCCATCAGAGGACACAAGGGAAGTGACATCGGGGGCTCCATAGACCAAGGAGAGAAGTTCGGTATCCGATCCGGCATCGATTTGAACAAGAAGGCGTTGCTGACCGCCGATGACAAAATCATCCTGACCGAGGACGGTGATGGACAGGAAGTCTTCGGAGTAGGCGTCGGCCATCAGCTGGGTGAAACTGAGGCCGTTGTTGGTGGAGCGGTAGACAGCCCCCCCCTGCCCCACCAGCAGGACATTTCCAAATCCATCTGCGGCGATGTCCAGGAGGGTGGTGCTGGCAATCTGCAGCGAGGACCAGGATTCGTCGGCGGGCGCGCGCGTGTAGACGGTGTCATCGCCGACGGCCATCCACTTGCTGTTGGAGGCGTTCCAGTTGACTCCGGAAAGTTCGAAAGCGGAGATTCCGGTGTTCCATTCGGTCCAGGTGGAGCCGCCATCGGTTGATCGCAGGACCTCGGCCGTGTCGGTTACCGCGACCCAGCCGGTGTTCCCATCGTTTGCGATGGCGCTGAAGTCACCGAACAAGGATGGAACGGTGGGGAGGACGGGGGTGAGGGGAAGAATGGAAAGGTCGAGGGTGACGAGAAAGCCGTTTCCGCCGGCGACGATTTTTGAACCCCGTGTGGAAAGGGTGGTGAGATAATCACCACTGAGGGGGGTGTAGAGCACATCCGCGTAGGTTTCTCCGCCGTCGAGGGAGCGCACAAGGACACCGGCATTGGTGATGGCCACTGGCACCCCCGCCGCGTTGGCGACGGCGACGAGGTTTTCGCCCGCACCTTGTGGCCGCTGGGCGGCGGCGTTCCCCGCGAGGAGGAAAGCGGCGAGGAGAGCCGCGAGACAACGATGGAGGAGGGCGTTCATGATCAGAGGGTGACGTTGATGAGGCTGTTGGCGCCGTAATTGGTGACACCAAGGGTGGTGAGGTTCTCGACGGTGGCGCCGGCGCCGCCCTGGAGCTGGATGTTGGCGATCTTCTGCAGGGAATAGAGCTGGAAGAGGATGTTGTGGTCGGCCTGGATGAAGCCGGTGGGGGTGCCGTCCTTGGGACGGAAACCGAGGCCGCCGAGGGTGGAGGTGACGGTGAGGCGAGTGGAGGTGCCGAGGCTGATGATCTGGGCGATTTCAAAGTCGCGAGCCTCAAGGATCATGGCGCCGGCGTTGTTGCGGATGGTGGTACCGGCGGACATGGAGAGGAAGCCGGTGGACTTGAGGGTGAGGCCTCCGGTGGTCGCGAGGTTGCGGATGCTGAAACCGCCGAGGAGGACGGCATTCTGTCCGTTGCCGATGAAGAGGTCCATCGAACCGGTTCCCTCGCTGATGAGGAAGTTGCGGAAGTTGACCTGGGCGTTGGCGGCGGAGGTCTGGAGCTGGAGGAAGAGGCTGCCGGTGCGGGTGATGACGGAGTGGCTGGTGTTAGCCAGCATGAGCATGCGGGTTACGCCGACCAGGGTGAGGCCGGTGTCGAGGGTCAGGTTGACCTGGTTGCCGGCGCGGAGGATGGCGGTGGTAGAAGCGTTGGAGATGAGGTCGCCGCGCAGGTGGATTTTGCCGAGGAGGACGTTGATGTCGACGTTCCAGCTTCCGAGGTTGCGGATGCGGCCCTCGAGCACGAGGTCGCCGGTGAGGACATTGATATCAATGTCGCCAGTGCCGAGAGCCAGGGTGATGCCCTCGCCGACGATGCGGACCTGTTCGGTGAAGGTGAGGTCGAGGCCGCCGGTCTGGGAGGAGGCGGTGAACTCGTCGGCGCGGACGACAAGGGGTCCCGTGATGGTGCCGTCGTTGACGAGGGTGACGCGTCCGAGGTCGGCGTCGAGCATGGGGTCTGTGCCCGCGACGGCGACGGTGAGGTTGCCGGTGTTCAGAGTGATGTCGCCCGTGTCGTTGCGGAGGCGGGTGTCGAGGACGACGGTACCGGAGGAGTCAACGGCGAACTCTCCCGCGTTGTCGACGATGCCGGTGCCGGTGACGGAGGAGAGGGTGGCGGAGCCGAGATTCAGTTGGAAGGTGTCGGCGGGGGTGGCATTGATGGAGCGGAGGCCGTAGCGGCCGATCTCGAGGTTGTCGAGTTCGGTGATGACGACGGAGCCTCCGGCCTGGACGTCGAGGCGGCCGGCATCCGTCAGGAGGGGATTGATGGTGCCACCGGCCTGGAGGAGGACGGTGGGGGCGGTGATCTCGTGATCGGCGCGGTTGGTGGCGATGGCGGAGAGGTCTCCGGTGATCCGGATGTCGGCGTTGCGGAGAGCGGAGACGAGACCGAGGACGGCGTTGCCACCGACACTGAGGCGGACATCGCGGGCGGCGTCGAGCAGGGCGCCGGCGGTCATGGTGAAATCGGCGGAGGCGCGGAGGTCAAGGCCGAGGGTGGCGGACTGGAGGGTGGCATCGATGGCGATGTTGGTGGCGACGACGCGGATGTCACGGGAGGCGAGAATGTCGGCGTTGAGGAGGGCATCGCCGGTGATGGTGAGGAAGGCGCCACCATTAGGAAGGGTGATGGTGTCCGTCAGGGTGAGGGTGCCGGCGACGTTGAGGTAGAGGTGGCCGGAGCCGCCGAGGGTGATACCGGGCAGGGAGGTGTCGCCAATAAGGTTGAGGTAAACGCTTCCCACGCCGTTGGTGGTGAGGGTGAGGGATGCGGCGTCCACCTCAAGGGCACCGGAACCGGTCGCGGCGAGTCCGCCAGCCGTGGTGAGACTGACCGGTCCGTCGGAGCGGACATCGGCGAGCGCGTCTCCACCGTCGAGGAAGGTGCCGGCAAGGGAGGTGGCGGTGATGCCGAGAGGGGCGGAGAGGCCGTGTTGGGCGGCGTCGGTGACACCGCCGGCGGTCACGGCGACGGAGCCGAGTGCAACGTTATCGGTTTCGGTGAGGGTGAGGGAGCCGGTGTTGCTGACGGCACTAAGGACATCGGCCTGAGTGAGGATCGTGATGTTGCCGGTGGCGTTGACCCGCAGATGGGTGGCGGTGACGAGGCCGGAGGGATGAGTGATGGCGGCAGTGGAGAGGAGGGAGACATCGACGCCGGTCACGGTGCCCAGGAGGAGGGCACCCGCGGCGGACAGGCGGACATTCCCGGCGGCGGTCACGGGATCGGTCACGGTGATGGGTCCGGCGAGAAGGACGATGTCGCCGCCGTTCTGGGTGACGAGACCGCTGAGGGTTTCAGGGGTGAGACCGGCGACAGTGGCGGAGACGGAGCCGATGGTGACGGCGTTGGTCTCGGAGAGGAGGATGTCACCGTTCAGACTGAAGGCGGCGAGGGTGGCGACGCGGATGTTGAGGTAGCGGCCGATCTCGCCGATGCCGGTGGCAGCCTGGATGCGGAGGTTGGTGGACTCGACGTTGAGGGTGGAGCCGAGGGTGACCAGAACCTGGCCGCCGGAGACTAGGGCGACGGTTCCGCCAGTGACGAGGCCGAGGGTCAGGTTGCCGGAGACGGCGAGAGAGGTCAGGAGGTTCGCGAGGGAACGGACACCGGCCTGGCTGTCAAGCAGATCGTTGGGGGTGCTGAGGTTCAGGACAGTGCCGACAGTGGTGTTGCCGGTTCCGGAGAGGTAGATGTTTCCAGCAACGCTGTGGGCGCTGAGGACGGATGCGGCGAAGGTCAGGGGGGTGACAGCCGAGCCGATGTCATCCTGCGCGTTGAGCAGGAGGTGGGTGGCGGTGATGGCCGGGGCCACCAGCGCGTTGTTGACGATGGCGCCAGAGCTGAGGACATTGACGGTGAGCCCGCTGATGCCACCGACGGTGAGGGTGCCTCCGGTGACGATCACGACGTCACCGGTGTTGCTGGTGGAAATGTTCGACTGGGAGGCGTCGGTCACATCGCTGGTGGAACCATTGGCGTTGTACTCGGTGACGGTCACGGCGACGGAGCCGACGGTGATGGCGTTGAGTTCGGAGAGGTAGACACCGCCGCCGCGGGTGAGGGCCGTGAGCGTGTCGGTGGCGATGGTGAGACGGCGGGCGGCGGTGCCCGCGGCCACCTGCGCCTCCAAGCGGAGGTTTTGCGAGATGACGTTGCGGGTGGTTCCCACCGCGTTCAGAATGGAGCCTGCACTGGACAAAACGGAGACGTTGGAGGCGGAGAGGTTGCCGAGGGTGATGTCGGCCTGGGCGCGCACGCGCAGGCTGCCACCGGTCGAAGTGACGGTGGTAAGGCCCGTCATGGGGACGGAGCCGGCGGCGGCGTGGATGGAGACGCTGCCGGGGGAGGCGGTGGTGACCGCAACGACACCGACACCGAAGGAGACGGACTGTCCGGCGCGGAGGGTGATGTGTCCGGTGTCGGAGGTCGCGCCCGCGTTGACGATCAGGTCGCCTGCGGCGTCGATGCGGACGGAGCCGGAGCCGCCGGCGCTGACGGCATTAAAATTCTCGTCGCCATCGTTGAGGGTGATGGAACCGGCCAGGGTGACGAGGACGATGTTACCGTTGGCGGTGGTGGTGAGATCCGGGAGGGCTTCGTCGGTGACATCCTGAGTGCTGGCATTGGCCTGCACGAGTGGGGTGATGACGGCGACGGAGCCGACGATCACGGCGTTGGCCTCGGTGAGGAAGATGCCGCCGGCACCCGCGGAGGCGGCGAGGGTGGAGACGGAGGTGCGCAGGTGTGTTCCGGCGGAGGCGACGGCCACAGCGGCGGAGAGGCGCAGGTTGGAGGCGGTGACGTTGGTGGCGGCACCGGAGACGTTGAGGATGGATCCACCCGAGCTGATCAGGGAGACGTTGACGGCGGAGAGGAGGCCGACGCTGACATCGCCGTTGGCGCGGACGCGAAGGGAGCCGCCGGGGGCGCTGATAACGGTGGCGGCGTAGAGGGTGACACCTCCCGTGCCGCCCTCAAGCAGGATGGAGCCGGGTGAGGCGGTGGAGACCGAGAGCGTATTGGCGATGTCGAGTCCGGTGCCGGAGACAAGGCTGATGTTCCCGGTGGCGGAGCTCACGTTGGCATTGATATCCAGGAGGGTCGTGGCCTCCAGAAGCATGTTTCCGGAGCCGTGGGCACTGACAAGGCCATCGACGGTGATGTCGCCGCCGGAGAGGAGGACGATGGGGCCGTTGTTGGCAGTGGTCACCAGGCCGACCTGGTCCGCATCGGAAACGGGCTGAGTGCTGGCGTCGTTGAGGACCTCCTCGACGGTGACACTGGTGCTGCCGATGGTGATACTGTCGTTTTCAGAGAGATAGATGCCTCCGCCGGTGCTGCGCGCGCTGAGGGCGGAGGCGTCGGTGGTGAGGGGATCATCCGGTGCGCCGATGTCGGAGGAGGACTCGAGACGGAGGTTGGTGCCGCTGAAGTTGAGGACGGAACCGTCGGCGCGGGTGATGGAGCCATTGGTGGAACGGACACCGATGTCGGTGGCCGTGAGGGCGCCAACGACGACATTGCCGGAGCCGACGACGAGGATGGCGTCGGCATTGACGGCGGTGGTGGCGGACATGTCGATGACGCCCGTTTCGGCGCGGAGGTAGACGGTGCCGGGGGCGGAGGTGATCACATCGGCGTCGTCGCCGAAGTAGATCGCGCCGGCGGCGCGAAGGGTGATGTGTCCGGTGGAGGAGCGCACATCGGCGTTGGCCGTGACGTTGACAGAGCCGAAGACGCGGATGTTGCCGGAACCGTGGGCGACGACGGCGTTTCCGTCGAGGTCCCCGCCCTCGTTGAGGGTGACGGAACCGCCGGTGGCGCGCAGGACGATGGAGCCATCGCCGGAAAGGGTGACGACATCCTCAAGGGTCAGCGTGGGCAGGATCTGGAGGCTTCCGGAGGCGATCACGCGCTGGACGGTGATGGTGACGAGATCGACGGAGAAGGAGATTTCGTTGACGATGTTGAGGCCGTCGGGTCCGGCCTCGCCTGCAAGGCGGCCGATGCGGGTGCGGAAGGGGGAGACGGGGCTGGCGGGGCTAAGGGTGCCAACGCCGGCATTGACCGCGCTGAGAAGGAGCTGTTCGGCGACGACCTCCTGGTCAAAGCCGGTGGAGCCCGCGCCGCGGATGTAGCCGTTGGCGCTGCCGATGGCGGCGCGGCCGAGGGTGTAGATGCCACCGAGGAGGATGTTTCCGACGGCGTTGATGACCACGTTGCCGATATTGGCGACAAAGCGGGATTCGGCGCCGGTGGTGATGAGGCCGCCGGAGAAGACGTGGATCTGGCCCGCGCCGCCCGTGCTGACGAGGATGCCGCCCGCGAGGGCGAAATCGGCCTGGGTTTCCAGGGTGATGCTGCCGGAGCCGGAGCTCACGGCGGCGTCGATCGTGAGGTTTCCGGGGGCGGTCAGGAGGATGTTGCCAGCCTGACTGGCGCTAACGATGTTGCCGCTGGTGACGTGGAGGGCACCGGCGAGAGTGGTGACGACGATGGTCCCGGCGGTGCCCCCGGTAATGAGACCGGTCTGGGAGGCAACAGGGGTGGGGGTAAGGGCGGCGTTGACACCGACAACCTGGGTTTCGGCGGAGGTGGCGGCGATGTCGAGGCCGTCAACCTCCTGCAGGAACATGGCACCGTTGAGGGTGCGGGCGGAGAGGGTGTCAACAGAGGTGTCGAGGGCATTGGTGCCATCGGCAATGTTCAGACCCGCATGCAGACGGAGCGAAGCGGCGGTGATGTTGACGCGCAGGGCCTCGTTGTCGGTGATCGCCCCACCGGCGGTGATGGCGACGCGGGTGTCGGTGAGGATGCCGGCGACGGCAACGGAACCGGAAGCGTTGAGGACGATGTCGGATTCGGCATCGAGGGTGCCGCCGGCGTTCTGGGTGATGCCGCCGGTGGAAGAGAGAACCGTGATGGTACCGGTTCCGGTGGTGGTGACGGGAACGTCATCGCCGAGGACGATACCGCCAAAGCCGCGGAGGGTGATGTGTCCGGTGCCGGCGAGGACGGAGTCATTGACGGTGAGAAGGGAGGCCGCACCGGTGGTCTGGACGACGATGTGTCCGGCGCTGGTGACGCGAACGGCGTGGTCTGCGTCGGCGGTGTCGCCGCTGGTCTCGAAGGTGAGCGAGCCGACGGCGGTCATGGAGAGGGAGCCGCCGCCGAGGTTGGCAAGGCCGAAGAGCCGGGAGACGGTGGTGGTGTCGGGGAGCAGGTCGGTGCCGACAGAGAGGACAGAGCCTTCGACAGCGCCGACGGTGGAGGCGGTCAGTTCGGCGAGGGCGAAGGGACCGGAGGTGGCGCGGGCGGCGAGCCGGTTGGTGTCGATGTCGATCGCATTGTAGGGGGAGAGAAGACCGATGCCGGTGGCGGCGAGGATCTGAAGTTCGTCGGCGACGAGATCGGTGTCGCTGTCGCCGTTGTCAAGGAGGGCGGCACCTACGTCGAGGGCGAGCAGGCCGTTGGGGGCGCGGATGGAGGCGACAAGGAGGTTGCCGGTGGTCTGGACGTAGGCGTTGCCGTTGTCGGTGACAAAGGCGGTCTCGTCGTCCATGGTGAGGGCGGCGCCGACAACGACGTGGATGTCGCCGTCCTGGGTGAGCAGTTTGGCGGCGAGGGATTCGGCGGGGGTGGTGACGAAGTGGGCGGCGCCGGTGATGGCGAGGCTGATGTGGCCGAGGACGGCGGAGACATCAGCGTAAGCGTCCAGAGTGGTGGCGTGGAGGACGATGTGACCCCCGGCGAGGGTGGAGACGGCCAGATCGTCGTCGTCGCCATCGTTGAGTTCGAGGAGACCGTCCACGGTGAGGAGGATATTGCCACCCGCGGTGGAAGTGAGGTCGGCGAGGGCGACCTCGGTGCGGGCAGTGCCGAGCACCCCGAGGGTGGTGAGGGTATTGACGGTGACGGCGAGGGTATTGACGTCCACGTCGCCGGCGCTGTGGAGGTGGATGCCGTCGACGGCCTGGGCGGCGAGGGTGGCGGCGCTGAAGTCGATGGGGAGGGCGACGGTGCCGATGGCACCGCCGGAGGCGAGGCGGAGGCCGGAAGCGCTGAGCTGGACGGCGGGGGCGGCAGCATCGCGGAGAATATCGTCACCAGCGGTGAGGGCGAGGGATCCGGTTCCGGTATCGACACGGCTGACAGTGAGCACGCCACCGGCGGAAAGGACGGCGTTGGCGTTGTCCACGGTGAGGACAGAGGCGGAGCCCTGCGTGAGGGCGGCAGCGGAGTCGAGCAAGAGGGTGCCGCCGCTCACATCGATGTCGCCATTGACGGCGAAGTCCAAGGTGGACGAGAGGTGGGCGGAGCCGCCGGTGACATCCGTATCGCCGTCGAGGGTGATGCCGCCACCGGCGATGACGCGGAAGTTTCCGTTGATGGAAAGGGTGGGATTGACGGCGATGGTCTCCACCGTGAGGGAGCCATCGACGCGCAGAACCGCGGCACCGGAGCCGGTGAGAAGCTGGGTTTCACTCCAGGAGCCGGGAAGGAGAGTTCGGTCGATCTGGGCAAAATTGAGTTGGACGGTGGAGGCGCCGATGACGAGGTCGTTCAGTTCGCGGAGGGCGAACACACCGTTGAGGGAAGTGGAAGTGAGGCGGGTGACGTCGGTGATGAGGGCGGCGGCCTCAGAGGCGAGGGAGGCGACGGCGAGGGCGGCGTCGAGCTGGAGGATGCCAGCGATGACGTTGGTGCGTCCATCGTTGGCGGCGCGGAGGATGGAAGCGGCGGTGGATTCGATGCGCACGTCGGCGTCGGGCGAGTGGATCTGCGCGAGCAGGACGTTACCGGTGGCCTGAAGGAGGACGTTTCCGCCGTCGGCGTCGAGGGTCATCAGGGAATCCATGTCAATGACGCCGCCGGAGATGACGCTGACATCCCCTCCCCCGGAGGAGACGTTCTTGTCGAAGGTGACGTTGCCCGTTGCGCCGAGGGTGATGATGCCGCCGGCGAGGGTGACGGTTTCCTGGAAGAGGAGGTTGCCGGTGACGCCCACGAGGAGGTTGCCGGTGCCGGTGTGGGTGACGGTGCCGCTGAAGGTGAGGTTGCCGCCCTGGACGGTGAGAATGGACCAGCCGTTGTCGGCGTTCTGGGTGAGTTCGGTGACGGTCAGGTCGCCGCCGGCGGCGGTTTCGGTGATCACGATATCACCGGAGGCGCCGAGGTTACGGATCTGAACCTGGGCGAGGTTGGTCTTGAGGTCGCCGGTGAGGATAGCGCCGATGCCGGTCTGGGCGGTAAGGGTAGTGAAGCCGCTGGTGGCGAGGTTGAGGCCGTTGGCGGCGTGGGTGTCGAGGATGGCGCCGCCGGAGGTGAGGGTCAGGTCGCCGGAGGTGGAGAGGATGGCGGTGACGCCGATATTGCCAGGGGCGTTGTAGGTGATGTCGCCCGTGTCGCTTTGGGTGACGGCGTCGGCGCCCATGAGAATGTCGCCGGCGGTGGTGGAAACGAGGATGACCCCGGCGCCGATGGCGGTGAGGTTGCCGTTCTGGGTGACGCCGGTTTCGGCGGTGAGGGTAAGGTCGGTGCCGGAGGCGGAGCCGGTGGAGGTGACGACGAGGGTCTCTCCAGCGTCAAAGACGACGTTGCCGGTGCCAGCGTCGATGGGACCACTGATGGTGATGGTTCCGTCTGCGAGGGCGGTGAGGTTCTCGTTGTCGAGGGCCATGCCGCCAAGGCCGCCGATGGTGATGTCGCCGCCGCTGAGGAGGAGAACGGGCTCGAGAGAGGGAGTGGCCTGACTGCCGGCGAGAATGCGAAGGAGACCGTCGCTATAGACCTTGATCAGGGGGGATTCGAGGGAGGAGATGTTGGCGAAGGAGCCGGCGAGCTGGATATCAACGCCGCTGAGGGCGTAAATGCGGCTGGTTTCGCTGTCGAAGGTGAGGTCGCCAGTGGTGGTGGTGGTGATGTTGACGGGGCCGGTCTGGCTCTGGACGCGGCCGATGAGGCTGACATTGCCCTCGGCGAGGAGGCGGACGGAGCCTTCGTTGGTTCCGGGGCTGCGCACGGGCAGAGTGCCGATGGGCAGAGCGCCGATGGTGCCGAGGTTCAGCACGCTGAAGGGAAGACCGGCGGTGGTGAGGGCGGCATCGATGGTGTTGAAGGTGACCAGCGAGTTGTAGACGCGGATCTGGAGCAGTCGCACGTCGTCGACCTCGAAGAGGGTGGCGGCGGCGGTGCCGGGGGCGAGAGAATTGTCAATGGCGTAGACGACCTCGATGCCGTTGGGGGCGATGCCGCCGTTGTCGGCCTCGAGGGTGAGGGTGACGCCGGAGGGGAGGACGGTGGAGGCGAGGGCCTTGACGGGATCGACGCCGCCGAGGAAGGGCTGCTGCGGGATGTTGAAGACGCCAGTGCCGTCGTTTCCGGGGAGGAGGTTGCCGTTGACAGGCACACCCACGTCGGCGTTGAGGACGGAGAGGAGGGTGTTGAGGGTAGTAACTCCGCTCTGGACACGGAGGATCAGGCGCTTGTCGATGGCAAAGAACTGAACGGAGGCGGAGCCGTCGGTGATGGATCCGTCATCGATAAGGAAGGCCTGGATGTTCTCGTAATTGGGGTTCTCGGCCTCGGCGACGAGTTCGAAATCCTTGTGGTCGCCAACGGCGATGAAGTCGGCGCGGGCGGGTCCGTCGGTGCCGCCGGAGGTGAGGGGGTAGTTGGAGAGAATGATGCCACCGAAGCCGCTGTTACCGGGGACAAGAGAGGCAACGAGGGGGGCGGAGACGACGGCGGCGATGGCGTTGCGGACGTTACCGGCGGTGGCGAAGTCGGGATTGAGTCTGACCTCCAGGACACGGGTGAGGCTGTTCCAGGAGGCGGTGGCCTGACCGACGAGCTGGGTGTCGTCGCGGAGGAGGACGACCTGGATGCCGTTCTGGTCGGCACCGAAGAAGGCGGCCTCGATGAAGATGTCGTTGTCGGACCCGCTCATGGCGAGGGTGGTGGAGGCCTTGACGCCGACAGCGCCGCCGCTGAGGACGAAACGGTGGGCCTGGACGGTGCCGAGGCCGGAGTTCACGCCACCGGAGAGTTCCTGAACGAGGGCACCGGTGAATTCGCCCTGGGCGTCGATGGCGGCGATGATCTGGTTGGCGGTCGTGACATTGCTCTGAATGTACACCGTCATCAGGTTGGTGATGTTGTTGAAGGAGGCGCGGACACCGAGAGTCGGCACGGAACCGTCGTCGACGAACTCGAAGCGGACACCGTTGTAGAGGGAGCCGCCGATGACGGCGACGGCTTCAAAATCGTTATGGGTGCCCGTGGGGCGGAAAGTGGCGGTGGGAGAGAGGTTGGACTGGAGGAGGACGGGGGCAGCGCCGAGGACGTCGTCGAGGTCGGAGGGGACGAAGAAGCCGTTGAGTTCGGCCGAGAAGGGAACGCCGTCGGTGGTGTTGGCGTCGGTGATGGCGTCGAGGAGGGTGCCGACGGTGGTGGTACCGAAGTTGATGAAGAGACTGAGGACGCCGTTGAGGTCGTCCCAGACGACTTCGGCCTCGTCGGCGGCATCGGGGAGTCGACCGCCGGGGCCGTCATCAAGGACGCGGACGACAAAGGCGTTGGCGTCGGCGCCGGGGTTGAGTGCGGTGAGGAGGATGGTGTAGAACTCGCCGGGGAGGACGATTTGGGAAATGGCGGAGATGGGTTCGGCGCCGCCGGAGAAGGTGGCAGAGACGGAGGCGAGCACGCCCTCGCGGCGGCCGCCCTCAGCGAAGAACTGGGTTTCGGCGGCGGGGTCGAGCGTGAAGACCTGTGAGGCGTCGACGAGGCCCTCGGCAAGCACGGCGGTGAAGGGGAAGTCGACGGCGGCGTTGATGGCGTCGAGGATATCCTGGAGGGTGCTGACGCCCTCGCGGAGGGTGACGGTGAGGAGGCTGTCCTCGGCGGTGAAGGTGGTGGTGACAGGGTCGCCGTCAAGGCCGGAGCGGATGACGTCGAAGACGATGTTAAAGGCATTTCCGTCGGGGCCGGGGTTGTCGGCGCGGAGGGAGATGGCGTTGGGGGTGCCGGGGAAGGCGTTGAGGACGGAGGAGACCTCGAGGACGGTGAGGGTGCCGGTGGTGTTGAGGAGGATGGGGCCAGCCTGGGTGGTGGTGAGACCGCCGAGGAAGCCGCTGAAGGCAGTGTGGATGATGGCGCCGGGCAGGAGGGAGGGGACGGAGAAACCGAGGTTGGTGACGGTGACGTCGCCGGCGTTGGTGACGTAGATGCCGCCGGCCCCGGAGAGGGCGGCGATGGCGGAGACATCGGTGGTGAGGGAGAGCAGTCCGTTGGCGATGCGGTAGGAGGCGCGGAGGATGAGGTTCTGGGCGGTGAGGCGGGTGGGGCCGCCAACGGTGCCGACGATGATCTCGCGGGCGGCGAGCACGGCGATGGAGGCGGTGGAGGAAATGGCACCGTCGAGGAGGGCACTGTCACCGGATTCGAGTACGAGGGAGCCGGCGCCGAGGTCGAGGCTGCTTCCGAAGGTGTGGGTGAAGTCGCCGCCGGCCTCGATGTGGGTGGCTCCACCGCCGGTGGAGGAGGCGGAGAGGCCATTGAGGGTGATGTCGCTGCCAGCGCGGAGGGTGAGGAGACCGCCGCCGAGGGAGAAAGAGTCGTTCCAGGTCTGGGAGGTGGAGGTCTGCCAGAGGACGGGGATGGTCTCGGCAACGGTGAGGACGTGACCGGAGCCAGCGTCGGCGGTGAGGGAGCCGGTGATGTCGGCGAAGAGGCCGAGTCCGGCGCCGTTGACGACGAGGCGATCACCGGTCTGAATGTGGGTGAGGCCGGGGAGAGCGCCCATAGGAGTGATGGGCGTGGTGGAAACGGTGACAAGGCCGAGGGCGAGGTTGCCGTTGTTCGCGAAGGCGAGGGTGCCGGCGGTGACGGTGCCCGCGAGGCGGGAGACGGCAACGTGGAGGGGCTGGGAGGGGGTGCCGACGGTGCCGACATTGTCGAGGAAGAGCCCGTTGGCGCTGACCTCGGTGGTGGTGGAGGCGGAAAGGCCGGTGACGGTCGCGGCGGAGAGGGCGACATCGCCGGGCGTGGAGACCTCGACAAGGGTGAGGGTGGTGACGGCCCCGAGGCGGATGTCGGTGAGGGATTCGATGGTGCTTCCGGTGAGCTGGGTGAGGGCTCCGCCGGCGAGAAGGACGACATCGCCGGTGGAATCGACGGCGATGCCGGAGCCGTTGGGACCGACAGTGAGGTCGCCGTCGCTGGTCACGGAGATGGGCGTGGTGCCATCGGTAGAGAGGAGGCCGTTGGTGGCGAAGGAGGCGGTGGAGCGCACGAAGATGCCGCCGGTGGCGGTTTCGGCAGAGAGGGTGCCGAGGAGGACATCGAAGGTCTGTCGGTCGCCGGCGTTAATGCCGATGCCGGTGGCGGCGGTGAGATCGAGCTGTCCGTCGGTGGAGAAATCGATGGCGGCCTCGGCGGGATCGTTGTCGAAAATGGCGCCAGTCGCGGAGGTGACGCTGATGTCGCCGTCGGTGGAGGTGACGGAGGCAATGGCGACGTTGTTCTGGGCGGAGATATGGATGTCGCCGTTTTCGTTGGTGACGAGGGAGGCGGCCTGCATGGTGAAGGCGCCGCCAGCGGTGAGGACGATGGTGCCGGCTCCGGTGGTGCGGACGAGGTTGCCGGCGGCGAGGATGCCGTCACCCGCGTCAAAGACGATGCCGATGTTGCCCTCGCCGGTGACATCGACGTTGCTCTGGGGACCGAGCTGGAGGTTGGCAGAGGCGAGGATGGAGCTGTACAGGGTGGCGGTGGCAGTGGTGCTGGTGAGAGTGAGGGTGCCGTCGTTATGGATCTGGAACTCAGGACCATCGCCGCCGCTGAGGCTGAGGGTGTCGACATTGGTGCGGAAGGCCTCGCCGGAGCCAGAGGGGCCGTTTACGCCGTTTTCGGCGTGGAGGGTGAGGGAGGCGGCGGTGACGACGGTACGGGTGTCGGTGCCGCCAGTGGCGGCGGCGAGGAGTCCGGCGCTGGTGGAAAGGCCGACGTCACCGGTGGTGGAGACGGTTCCGAGCAGGAGATCGTCGGTGACGGAGACGACGATGTCCCCGGAGCCGGTAAGGAGCTGGGAGGTGGCGGCGGCATTAAAGCCGCCTCCGGTGGAGCGGACGGCGATGGTGCCGGTGCCGGAGGTGATGAGGCTGCCGGGAGTAGAGAGGTCGATGGCGCCGCTGGCGTCCAGAGAGAGGTCGCCGCCGGCGGAGCGGACGGTGCCGGTGAGGGTGACAGCGGCACCGAGGAGGGCGATGTGACCGGCGGCGGAGGTGGAGACGGCATCGCCGGAGGAGGAAAGAGTCAGGTTTCCGACGGCGCTAACGAGGATGTCCCCTCCCCCGCTGTTCGTGACATCGGCAAGGGCGGCGGTGGCGGTGCCGTCGGTGGTTCCGCCGTCCTCGAGGAGAAGAACGGGGGTGAAGGAGGCGACGGAGCCGACGCCGAGGGCGTTGGCGTCCTTGAGGGCGATGTCGCCGGAGGTGGTGTTGAGGGCGGCGAGCAGGACGGCATCGATTTCGAGGCCGAGTTCGGTGGTGCCGTCGAGGTCGCCGATGCCGGTGGTGGCGCGGAGCTGGAGGGTGTTGGCGCGCAGGTTGAGGGCGGAGCTGGCGGGGGTGTCCTGGATATCACCGCCGAAGAGGAGGGCGATATGGCCGCGGGTGAGCGGGTCGGAGGGGGTGGCGGGATTCTGGGCGTCGAGCAGGCCGAGCACGCCGTTTCCGTCTACATCAAAGGAGATGTTTCCACCGGAGGACGAGAGGGAGCTGTCGGCGGCCTGGGTGAGGTCGCCGGTGGCGGAGAGGAAGACATCCCCTCCCCCGGAGCCGACGGAGACGCCGGAGGCGAGGACGACGTTGCCGCCGGAGAGGATCGTGAGGGGGCCGCCGGAGCCGAGGAGGTCGCCGTTGACGGTGAGGTCGGAGGCGGCGTCGACGCGGATGCCGGCGGAGGCGGCGGAGAGGAAGCCGGCGGAACCGATGGTGGTGGTGGTGGTGCCGAGAACGGTGAGGCTGACATGTCCATCGCCATCGTGGTCCAGGGTGGCCTCGAGGGAGGCGCGGCCGTCGAGCTGGCGGAGGACGACGGCGCCGGAGGTGGTGTTGGTGGCGGCGAGGGTGTTGGCGAGGAGGAGGAGGGGCACGACGCCAGTGCCGATGCCGTTGGCGCTGGAGATGGAAAGCAGGTGGGCGGTGACGTGGGCGATGGCCTGCGGGGAGAAGCCGGTGAGGGCTCCCTCGGTTTCGAGGGTGACATCGCCAAGGGTTCCGGCCAGCACACGGGTAACCAGGAGATCGCCGTTGAAGACCTGCACGGAGATATCGTTGTCGGCGTGGTCGGTGAGGGATTCGATGAGGTCGACGGTGGTGTCGCCACCGGTGATGAGGGTGACGGGGCCGTTGGCGGTGGTGACGGAGACGACATGGAGTTCGTCCTGCTCGTCGATCTGGATGGCGCCGGCGACGGTGGAGGCGGCGGTGAGGTTGGCGATGTCAGTAAGGAGGGTGATGTCGCCGGCAGCGGTGGCGGTGAGGTCGCGGGCGGTGACAAAGCCGAAGGAGCCGACCGCGTTGAGGATGTCGCCGTTGGTGGCGGTGAGGACGATGGCGGAGCCCTGGGTGAGGTCGGTGTCGTCGTCGTTGAGGATCCGGAGGGAACCGCCACTGGTGAGAAGGATGTCACCCTGATCGGCGGTGACGGTGAGGAGGCTGGAGCCCCAGACGCTGTCGACCTGGTCGTTGGAGACGCGGGCCTGTGCGCCGGAGAACTCGATGTCGCCGGTGGCAGCGTGGAGGAGGAGGGATTCCTGTGCGTTGAGGGCGCCGTTGACGAGGATAGAGCCACCATGAATCGTGGTGGCATCGAGGAAGGTGGCGGTGGAGACGCGGACGGCGTTGGTGGCGCCGGAGGCGTAGCCAAAGGTGAGGGAAATGAAGCCGTCGTCGAGGGCGGCGATGTCGGTGGTGGTGAACTTCATGGTGCCGGTGCCGCCGAGGGCGCCGATGTCCATGGAGACGGAGGGGTCGATGGCCTGGATGAGGAGGTCGCTGAGGGGGTCGCCGGAGACGTCGGAGGCGCCGATGACGGAGGCGGCTCCGCCGTTGAAGTTGACGTCGTTGGAGACGAGGGTGATATCGCCGGTGGCGAGGCGGACCTGGGCGTTGAAGCGGATTTCGAGGTTGGCGCGGAGGGTGATGACGCCAGCGTCAACATCGGCGCGGAAGATGGTGGTCTGGGTGCCGGTGATCTGGGAGAGGGTTCCGCTGACGTCGACGGCCTTGGTGAATTCGACGCTTTTGGCGGAGGTGATGGTGAGGTTGCCGTCGAGGACGGTGACCTCCTCCTTGAAGTGGATTTTGGCGGTGCCGGCGGAAGCGGTGGAGGAGGCGAGGAGGATGTCGCCCTCGTTGACGGTGACATCGCCGTTGAAGGTGATGTTGTTGGTGGTGGTGACGGTGAGGTCGCCGACGTCGATCTCCAGGGTGTCGGTGGCGGCGTCGCCGAAGGTGGTGTCACCGGTGCCAGCCTGCTGGGTGAGGAAATTGAGGAGGATGTTACCTTGGAAGGTGACGTTGCGGGCGTTGAGGATGACGATGCCGTCGAGGGGGTCGGTGGTGCCGACATTGCCCTGGATGAGAATGTCGCCGTTGGTGCCGGCGTTGAGGTACAGCACACCGCCCTCCCCTACTCCGGTGCCGAGGATGTCGCCGGTGATGAGGATGTTGGCTCCGCCGGGGGTGCCGCCGTTGTTGGTGGTGTCGAGGAGAATGGTGTTGGGACCGTAGGTCTTGGTGACGAGGTCGTCGCTGACGAGGTTGAGGGAGTCGAGGACCTGAATGGGGACGCCGGAGGTGATGGTGTCGGCGGAGGCATTCTGGGTGTGTCCGGAACCGATGTAGGTGAGGGCGCCACCGCTGTGGGTGATGGTGGAGTTGACGTTGAACTGTCCGCCGTCGGCGGGGGCGCGGAGGGTGAGATTGCCGTTGTAGGCCAGGCCGTCGATGGTGAAGACGTGGGAGCCGTCGGCATGGCCAATGACGAGTTCGGAGAGTCCGGCGGCGGAGAGGGAGGCGAGCGCGTCGGAAGAGAGGGAGAAACCGGGGCCGTCGAAGCCGAGGGAGATGGAGGCGTCGCGTTGGAGGGGGGCGAGGGAGAGGACGGCGTCGGAGGCGGCGGACTGGCCGTCGGCGAGGGAAAGGGAGTCGGTGTAGAGCTGGGTGGCGCCGGACCACTGAACGGCGCCGAGGTTGATGGAGCCGGCGTCGAGGCGGAAATCACCGGCGGAGACGCCGTCGGCGATGACGACGGAATCGGCGGTAAGGTGGAGACCGGCGAGGGATTCGGCGAGTTTCTGGCCGTTTTCGCCCCAGACACCGGAGGAGTCAACGACGATGGAGGAGGCGAAGAGATCGGTGTAAAGGCCGTCGCCCTGAAGGGGGATAGTGGAGGTGGGTGAGGGATCCTGTGAGGATTCCTGAACGACCTCGGCCGCGATGGGAGCCAGCAACTCAGCTCCATCGGAGCTGAGCAGGATGCGCGGCTCCAACGGTTCCAAATCAAAGGATGTGACGTTTTGGGGCTTTTTCACGGGAGGTACGTTCTGGGATGATGCTTCAAAAGGGGCATAGTGGTCAACAATCAAACGGTTCCATTTTTATTCGTTCCACCCGTCATACGAGAGGGTGGGAAGGTCTCCATCGACGATGGAGGGGCTGAGGTAGATGGTGCCGAGGATGTTGAATTCGCCGAAGGGTTCGGGAGAACGGAAGGTGAAGGACTCGGTGTAGGTGAAGGAGGCGAGGTTGATGGTATGGCGACCGTCGGCACGGCCGATGGTGATGCCGGAGACGGAGGGGCTGTAGGTGAGGGTGCCATTGACGAGGTAGGCGGCGGGTTCGCGCTGGTCGAAGCCGGACATGAAGCGGTTGATCTCGTCGGCGGAGAAGTGGAGGGTTTCGGTGCCGGTGGTGGCCATGCCGATCGAGGAGTAGACGGAGAGGGTCTGGAGGACGAGGGTGCCGCGGTAGAGGACACCACCAACATCGCGGGTGCTGGACAGGGTGGCTTGGATGTCCATGTCCTCGCTGGTGAGGACGATGTCGCCGCCGTTGGCCTGGATGGAGGCGTTGACGGTGAGGGTGCCGGAGAGGTTGACCAGGTGGATGTCGCCGCCAGCGGAGGTGGAGAGTCCGGAGGTGGCGGCGCCGATGGCGCCGAAGTCGACATTGCCAACGACGGCATTGTCGAGTTCGACGAGATAAATGCCGGCGGCGCCCTGGGTGGCGGCCTCAAGGAGACCGGCGTTGATGTAGAGCGGGACGTTGATGTCGCCGACGCCGTTGGTGGCCTCGATCCGCATGCGGGCGGCGGTGAGGGTGTTGACGCGGCCGAGGCCGTCGAGGGGGCTGAAGTCCTGGGTCATGCCAATGAGGTTGGTCGAGACAAGCGAGAGACCGGAGGCGGAGATGGAGGCGCGGAGGTCGATGGAGCGGGCCTCGATGCGGAGGTCAAGGCCGCTGTAGTCGAGATCCTCGAGGATGCGGACGATGCCGGTGCGCTGGCTGGTGAGGGAGTTGACGAAGCGGACGTCGACGGCCTCGATGCCGGTGTGGGTGATGGCAACGCCGTCCCAGGTGAGGGAGTCGGCGCGGAGTTCGAGGACGCCGCCGTTGTCGCGGTGGAAGTTCAGGAGGTCGTTGCCGGAGCCGCCGATCAGTCGTTCGATGGTGTTGGAGAGGTGGCGAACGCTGCCGTCAGTGGTGGTGGTGGTGCCGCGGAGGTTGACGACGAGGTCGGTGGTGACGGCGGAGAAGTCGAGGGTGTCAGAGCCCTGGCCAAGGTTCTCGTTGACGATGGCATCGCCCCAGGCATTGGTGAAGACGTAGGTGTCGTCGCCGGAGCCGCCGGTGAGGACGGAGTCGCCGCCGCGGACGACAAGGGTGTCGTTGCCGTCGCCGCCGAAGAGGATATTTTCGTTGATGCCGGACTCGATGTGGTCGTTGCCGGAGCCGCCGATGGCGAAGAGGGGTTTGTCGAGGGCGCCGACGATGGTGAGGGAGTCGTCGCCGTGTCCACCCTCGAAGAGGATCTGGTCGAAGTCGGCGAGGACGAAGGAGCGGGTGATTCCGAAAGCGGAGACATCGAGGTTGGCGCCGTTGACGGTGAGGGTGAAGGCCTCGTCGGCGTCGACGCCACCGCCGAGGGTGAGGCGGCGCCAGGCCCAGGAGCCGGAGCTGAGGACGAGGGTGCGTTCGCCCTCGACGACGACGCGGGTGCCGTCCTTGGCCTCGAAGAGCTTGGAGACGTTGTCGGTGGTGTGGTTGATGATACGGCCGAGGACAGGCTGGATCTGGACCCCATCGACGAGGGAGAGGATGCCGGTGAGGTCGAGGAAGACGAGGTCGGGCAGGGTGCTGATGGGATCGAGGAGGTCGATGCGGGTATAGGCGAGGCTGAGTTTTTCGAGGGGGCCGGGGACGTTGAGGCGGCCGAGGTCGCGGAGGATGGTTTCGAAGAGGGTTCTGTGGGCGGGAACCGCGAGGATGGCCTGGTTGGGGGCGTTGCGGACGGCATCGACGGGGCGCATACGGTTGTAGGCGGGGGCGTAGTCGATGTTGCCGCCGCCGAAGACGCCGTTGCGTCCGAAGAGGGAGTGGTCGAGTGCGACAGAGTGGGCGGAGCCGTCGAAGCTCCAGTAGCCGACGAGGAACTGGCGTTCGGCGGGATAGGGCTGGATCATGTCGGCGTTGACCTGGGTGATATCGAAGGCGGTATCCCAGATGCGGACCTCGTCGAGGTCGCCCACGAGCCAGACATCGTTGCCGCTCTCGTCGCGGGCGTAACCGAGGTTGACGCCGTCCTGGATGGAGAGGCTGGAGGAGGTGAGGGTGCCGGTGGCGACGACGGCGCCGTCGACGTAGAGGCGGTGGGCGGTGCCGGCGCCGTCGGCGGAGAAGAGGTAGGCGACGTGGTGCCATTCGCCGTCAGCGTAGTTGACGCCGGAGGAGCGGATGACCTCGTTGCCGCCGAAGGTGGCGCCGCCGAAGAGGAAGGCGGCGATGCTGCCGTTGGCGTCGAGCCAGATGGAGCGGTCGAGGCCGCCGGAGCCGAGGACGCCGTTGTCCATAGAGAAGAGACCCTGGGCGGTGCCGGAGGCATCGGTGCGGAACCAGAAGGTGACGGTCATCTGAATTTCGTTGATGTCGGCGTCGATGTCGATGTATTCGCCGCCGCCGAAGGTGAGGATGCCCATGCCGTTGTAGTCGAAGCTGAAGGCACGGAGGTTGGAGAGGCCGGTGCGCGCGCCGGAGATGGGATCGGTGGCGGGGACGAGGATGGAGAGGTCGGAGATGCGGTTGCCGTTGAGGTTGAGGATGCGGAGATTGCGGGCGAAGTGGAGGCCGACGACGCTCTGGATGCCGAGGTTGGCGGCCTGGAGGTTGACGAGGGTGGCGAGGCGGGAGGCGAGGATGGTGCCGTGGATGACGGGGCGTCCGTCGAAGCCTTCGGTGACGGGGATGCCGAGTGCGCGGGCGATGGCGGCGCGGAGATTGATGTCGGGGATGTAGACCTCGGTGTCGGGCTGGCGGGGCTGCTGCACGGAGAACTGCGCGGTCGGCGGGAGGGCAAAGTTCTCGTTGGCGGCAAGGTCGCGGATTTCGGCGGATTCGGCGACGAAGAAGTCATCGCCGCTGTTGCCGAAGACGCGGTCGTGGTCGGGGCCGCCGATGAGGATGTCCTCCCCTTCCCCGCCGATGAGAAGGTCGCGGTCGGGATCGGCGTGGTTGTTGCCCTGGAGGGGCGCCTTGACCTCGATGCGGAAGGGCAGGCCGGAGAGGTTGCCCTCGCTGATCCAGAGGGTGTTGTCGTCGGCGACGACGACAAGACGACCATCGCTTTCGAGGTGCTGGACGGGGTTGAGGCCTTCGGCGAGGAGGCGGGTGCCGTCGGTGGAGCCGTCGGTCATGTAGAGGTCGCCCTTGTAGGCGTAGAAGGCGACAGCGCCGACGACGCGGAGGAGGGTGGGGCGCTCGGCGATGGAGCCGAAGGCCCAGCCGCCGCCGTTGGAGGAGATGAGGGGGTAAGTTCCGTCGCGGAAGCCGTTGGAGATCCAGAGGGAGTAGTCGACAAGGCCCTCGACAAGGGCGTCATCGTTGCGGACGATGAAGACGATTCCGTTAGCGGTGTGGGCGAGTCCGGAGATGGTGCCAGGAGCGATGGGGGTGAGGTCGACAACCATGCGGGTGCCGGCGGCGGTGCCGTCGCTGACCCAGAGGGAGGGGCCGACGCCGTACTCACCGGCGACGCGGGCGGTGAAGACGAGCTGGTCGCCGGCGGCGGTGAGATTGGCGGCGTAGCGGGGGAGGAAGGTGACGAGGCGGACGCCGTCGGCGGTCATCCTCCAAAGCATGGGTACATTGAAAGGACCTGCGATGAAGAAGGTTTCGCCGTTGAGGGTGGCGGAGGAGTCGACAGTGCCGGGGAGGGAGGCAACGGCGACGAGGGTGGTGGTGGCGGTTCCCTCGGTGCGCCAGAGGGAGGTGGAGCCGTCGGAGTTGACGACGGTGAAGAAGAGACCGTCCTCATGGATGGCGACGAAGCCGGCCTGTCCGCCGAGGGAGGCGACGATCTGGACGGTGCCGGGGGTCTGGCCGCCGAGGTTGGGATCGCCGAGGCCATTGGAAGCCCAGAGGGAGGTGCCGTCGGCGGTGGTGACGGTGAAGAGAGCGAGACCGTCGATGGCGCCGAGGAGTTTCCAGGAGAGGGCGGCGAGGGCGGCAACGCGGAGAGGTTCGGCGCCGTAGTCCTGGCCTTCGCCGGGGGTGGCGCGCCAGAGAGTGAGGCTGCCGGCGTTGTCGACCAGGTAGAAGAGGGTGTTGCCGACGGCGAGGAGGCCGCCATTGTCTTGGACACCGGCGTCGACGCTGTCGAGGGCGATGGTGCCGGAGATGGAGCCGTCGGTGGCCCACCAGATGCCGTCGACGAGGAAGACGACGCGGGAGGCGGCGGTGACGAGGGAGCCGAGGGTGGCGCCGTCGAAGTCGCTGAGGAAGGTAAGGCCATTGGAATCGGCGTGGTAGAGGAGGTCGCCAATGCGGAGGATAAGACCGTCGCCAAGGGCGGCGGCGTCATCGACGAGGCCGGAGAGGGCATCGAGTTCGCGGCCGAAGTGACCGGTGACGTGCCAGAGGGAGGTGGAGGAGTCGGAAGCGTCGGAGAGGGTGAAGAAGAAGGAGTCGCCGGCGCCGGCGAGGATGCGCAACGTGCCACCGGCCAGCGTATCGTTGCCGAGGATTTCAACCTCTCCGGAGGTGGTGTTGAGGTAGGTGACGGGGGCCGTGAGGATGCCGTTGGTGCGCCAGAGTTCGCCGTTGCGGAGGAAGTAGATGTAGTCGCCGGCGGTGCCGATGGCGTTGCCGGTGGTGACATCGAGGTTGCCCTGGGAGACGATGGAAATCCCATCGGTCGGGCCCTCGACGCGGAGGAAGTAGGTACCTGCGGTGAGCTGGCTGAGGTCGAGGATGCCTTGGTGGCTCTGGAGGAGGCGGCCGTCGGCCCCGTAGAGGGAGCCGGTGATGGCGGAGCTGGAGCCGGTGGTGACCTCAAGGCGGGTGCCGTTGGAGACATGGGCGTGGGAGATGGTGACGGGCTCGGCGAGGTCGGCGGGCAGACGGAGGAGGAAGGTGACGCGGGTGATGCCCTGGGCAAGGAGGGAGCGGACAAGCTCGGTGACGTCGACGAGGGACTCGTTGGAGCTCTGGGAGGTGGTGAAGACCTTGACGGCGCCGGCGAGGCGGCCGGCATCGGCGGCGTCAATGACGCCATCGCCGGCGGTGGGAACCATCCAAACCTCAAGGGCGGGAACGACAGAGTTGACGTACTCGATAAGGGGCTTGGCCTCGGGGATGAGAGTGGAGGGATTCAGGAGCTCGACGAGCCAGAGGACGCCGGGGGTGGCGCCGTCGGGGGCCAAGAAGAAGACGCGATCGTTAAGGACGGTGAGATCGGCGGGATTAGCGATGGAGGCACTGTCGCGGAGGACGCGGCGGGTGCCGTCGAAGGTGAGGTCGCTACGCCAGAGGGAGGTGCCGCGGGCGTTTCCGAAGCGGAAGTAGAGGGCGTCGGAGGTGGCGACCATTTCGCTGACGGTGCCGGAGCCAAGGTTGCGGATGAGGGTGCCGGTGGAGGAGGAGGTGGCGTCGACCTTGTAGAGGGTGTTGGCGCCGACGACGCTGTAGACCCAGGTGACGGTGCCGCCGATGCGGCGGATGGAGTGGAAGGTGCCGCCGGCGACACCGGTCTGGCGGAGGACAGGGGTGTCGGTGGAGCCGTTGCCGAGGCTGTAGAGGCTGGGGACAAGAGAGGCGGAGGTGGAGGTGTAGAAGAGGAGGGTGCCTGCGGAGGCGAGGCCGCTATAGCGGACGTCGGTGGCGCCGTTGACGAGAAGGGTGGCGGTGAGGCCGTTGATCTCCCAGACGGAGTCGTTGGCGGAGGCCTGGTTGACAATGGAGATGCCGCCGTCGTGAACGATGGCGGAGGAGATGCCCTCCCAGGCCAGGCCGCGGTTGGCGACGACGGTGGGATCGTTGTTGAGCTTGATGGCGGAGACGGAGCCGGGGGAGGTCTGGAGGGCGATGTCGGTTTCGCTGAAGAAGGCGAAACGGGTGGGGGTCACGTTGAGGTTGGTGGGGGGGAGGGAGGTAGAGGGCTTGTGATAGCGGAAAAGGGACTGGGTGGTGGCGTCAAGATAGAAGATGCTGGCGCCGACAACGGCGAAGGAACTTTCGCTGAAGAGTTCGATGGCGGTGGCGGTCGCAGTGAGGGTGGTTCCCTTGCGCCAGATCTTGGTGGCGCCGCCGTCGGCACCGTCCTCGGCGACGAAGTAGAGGGTGTTGTCGAAGGCGAAAAGTCGGCGCGGATTGTCAATGTCGGCGTCGTTGAGGAAGGAGATACCGGGAACGGCGCCGGGTGCAGGGTTGATGACCCCGCTGCCGTTGGTTTCGGTGGGACTGGCGTTGAAACCCTGGCCGGAGAGGGCGGTGTTGATGGCGGAGATGACCTGCGCTGCGGTGGTGGCACCGAATTCAATGCCGACGGTGATGCGCTTGGCGGTGTCATCGACGTAGACGGTTTCAGAGCCGGCGGTGGCGGTGTCAGCGTAGGCGATGACGTAGGTGTTGTACTGACCGGGGGCGGTGACGCGGACGTTGTTGTTGGTGCCGGGAGCGGTGAGGTCGGCGGTGGCGTTCTGTCCGGTGACGGCGGTGGAGGGGCCGCTGAGGGCGTTGTAGAGGGGGTTGGTGCCGTTGGAGAAGCTGACCACGGCCATATCGCGGGCGGTGAGGGCGCTGGTGAGGGCGGTGGTATTGCTGAGGGTGGCGCCCTCGACGACGGTGAGGAGGAAGTCGCCGACGGAGGCGGGAAGGCTGACGGTGGAGCCGGCGACGACGCTGATGGAGCGGCCATTGAATTCCTCGCCACCGTTGCCGCTGTCGGCGCTGAGGACGAGGGTGGCGCCGTTGACCAGGGTGAGGGTGGCAGTGGCCGCGACGGGGTCCTCGCCGTTGAGGAGGGTGGTGGTGGGAATGGTGGGCTGGAAGGAGGCAGTGCCGGAGATGGTGACGGTGAGGTCGGTGTTGCTGTTGCCTTCGATGGCGGTGCCGAGCTGGGTCAGGGTGGTGGAACCGGGGGTGAAGTGGACGGTGAGAATGCGGCCGACGGAATCCCAGGTGGTGGAGGTGCCGCTGGTGCGGTCGCCGCGGAAGACGATCTTGATGCCGTTGTCGGTGGCGTTGTTGTTGTTGGAGGTGACGGTGAGGGTATTGGAGCCGAAGGTGTAGGAGCCCGTGGCGGGTGCGGCAGTGACGAGGGAGGTGACGCGGGTGTAGTCCGCGCTGGTGGGCGTGCCGAGGGTGTCGGTGCCGGTGGCGGTGGTGGTGGCGGTGAAGGCGGTGAGTCCGTTCAGTGCGGCGAGGAGCTGGGTGACGGTGGTGGTTCCGTCCGTGCGGACATTGATGGTGAAGACACCGGCGGAGTAGTTGACGGTGGGATCCTGGCTCGCGCCGCGGGTGGAGCTGACGACGATGGTCTGGGTGGCGGGGTTCTGGGTGGTGCTGGTGAGGGTGAAATCCTTGCCGGCGATGGTGAGGGTGCCGGAGTGGTTGACAGCGGTCGCGCCGTTAGTGAGTTCAAGGAAGGGCAGGTTGAGGAGGGAGGTGCCGGTACCGGAGGCGATGGTGGCGTTGATGCCGGCCTGGGCGTTGAGCGTGTCGCGCAGGTTCTGGAGAGTGGCCTGACCCGGGAGGGCGTAGACGCTGTAGGTGGAGCCGGAGAGGCTGATGGCGACGGGGGTGGAGGCACTGAGTGGGGCGCCGGTGCCGTCGACGAAGGAGGCGTAGAGGCGGATGACGGTGTTGTTGGCGGCGGTGCCGGCGGTGGCGGCGGTCACGGTGATGGAGCCGGAGCCGGAGGGAGAGAGGGCGACGGTGAGGGTGCCGGAGGCGGCGACCTCGTCATTGCCGCCGGAGAAGGTTCCGGTGGCGGCGGCGAGCAGTTCGGGGATGCGGAGAACGGCGGTTCCGTCGTCGTCGATTCGGAAGATCAGGCTGCCCTTGTCGGCGAGGCCGCTGAAGGCGGTTTCGAGGGCGTTGGCGGTTGTGACACCGTTCTGGACGGTGAGGGTGAGGGTGTTGGTGGTGCTGTTGAAGTCGGCATTGGTGGCGGGGCCCTCGACGAAGAGGATGGTACGGGTACCGCCGGTGTTCTTGGTGACGGTGATGGTGACGGGGCCGAAATCAAGGCTGCCGGAGGTGCCGGTGCCGCCTGTGAGCTGGAAGTAGGGGAAGGCGATGAAGTTGGCGCTGTTGGCGGGCAGGAGGGTGGAGGTGAAGTCGGAGAGGGCGTCGATGGCGCGGGCGATGTCCTCCAGGGTGCTGACACCGGGGACATAGTTCACGGTGAGGACATTGGAGGAGAAGGTGGCTGTGGCGGCGTAGGGGGTGCTGTCGAAGCGGTTGAAGGCGGTGGTGACCGTGCCCACATTGAGGGTCACGTTGGAGAGGTTGACGGAGGAGCCGGACTGGAGGCCGATGTTGACGGAGTCGGCGGAGCCGGGGAGCTGGAGGGTGAGGCCGGCGGGCTGGGCGACGATGCCGCCGGTGAAGGTACCGTTGGAGGCGATGAGGATGCCGGCACCGGTGTTGGAGGTCTCGACGGAGGAGTTGAGGGCGACCGTCCAGCCGTCGCGGCCGGCGCCGAAGTAGGTCAGGAGCTGGTTAGCGGTGGTGGAGCCGGGGATGACGGTGACGACGAGGCCAGAGGCGGAGGCGTCGTGGGAGATGGCGGTGCCGCCGACAAAGGTAACGGTTTCGGAGCCGTTGAGGCTGGTGCGTGTGAAGGTGAGGTCGTTGTTGGTGCCGGGCGGGAGGACGGCGATGGTGCTGCTGGCGCCGGTGAAAGCGAAGATCTGGTAGCCGTCGGTGTCGTTCTGAACGGCAGAGAAGTAGAGGGTGGAGCCGACGACGGCGAGGTCGCGGGGCTGGCCGCCGCGGGTTCCGATGTAGATGTCGCGGGCGAGGGTGACGGTGGAGCCGTCAGTGGACCAGAGTTCGCGGCCGTAGGTGTCGTTTTCGGCGGCGAAGTAGACGCGTCCGGAGTAGAGGGTGAAGCCAGAGGGGGAGGAACTGGCGGCGGCGGTGGCGGTGGCGATGTTGGCGATGCGGGAGGCCGTGGCGGCGGTGCTGGAGGTGAAGACCAGTTTCCAGGGTTCGAGACCGTCGTCGGAGGCGGAGGTACGAGCGGAGAAAATGAAGCCGACATCGACGGAGCCGAAGAGGCCGGTGATGGGAGTGAGGTTGGAGATGTCGCGTGCGGTGGTGCTGAAGACGAGCGGGGAGGCGGCGGGGCTGGCAGGGTCGTAGATGCGGATCTGGGTGCGGTTGGTGCCGCCGACGACGGCAAGGCGACCGTCGGGCATAGCGGTGAGCTGGACGGGGTTGGTGACGGTGCCGGGGGCGGAGGTGAAGGAGACGCCGTCGGTGCCGAGGAGCCAGAGATCCTTAACGCCGGTGGAGGTGGTGCCAACGAAGTAGGTGCGTCCGCCCACGTGGACCATTTCATCGAGGGTGGAAAGGAAGGCGCCGGAGGGGCCGGTGAGGAGGGAGGCGACACCGTTGGCGCCGACGCCGGAGAGGCGGGCGGACCAGATGCGGAGGACTCCGCCGTCGGCAGCGCGGAAGAAGGCGTAGTCGCCGGCAATGACCATGCCCGAGGCGTCACTGAATGGGGCGGAGCGGGAGACCTCGGTGGCGGTGGTGCCGTCCAGGAGCCAGATGCGGTCGGAGGAGACGGCGTAAAAACGGTTGGTGGAGGAGCCGGTGTAGAGGAGGTACTGGACGCCGGTGGGTCCGGAGACGGACTGGGGAGAAGAGGTGGAGACGGTGAAGACAGCACCATCGACGGCGTAGTAGAGGCGGGCGGCGCTGGCCGCGGCGATGGGTGCAACGCTGAGGTTGGAGGCGATGGTGACGAGGTCGGTGCGGGCGGTGTTGACCTCGAGGAGGTTGTAGCGGTTGTTGACAAGTTCAACAACGAAGACGCGGTTGCCAAGGGCGAAGAGGTCGGCGTCGGTTCCGTTGAGCTGTTTGAGGAGGGAGGTGCCAAAGGCAGAGCCGTCGCTGACCCAGAGGAAGGCCTGACCGATGTCGTTGTGGACGGTGAAGAAGAGTTCGGAACCGGTGGAGACGAGGCGCTGGATGTTGGTGGGGAGGGATGCGCCCTCGCTGCTGAGGCCGGCGATACGGAGGAGGACCTGCTTGAGGGTCTCGGGATCGTCGATGCTGTCGAGGTAGGCGGAGAGGTCGAACTCGAGGACGGCGAGATCCGTGGTGTACTGGAGGGTGAGACCGAGGCCGCTGAGGTTGACGGTGTAAGTGGGGGAGGTTCCGGAGACGACCCCGGAGAAGCCGAGGACGATGGATTCCGTTTCGACACCGGCGAGGGGGTCAAGGCGGATCATGTCGCCGAGCTGTCCGTCGCCGAGAGTGGTGAAGCGGTACCACTTGTAGGATTCGCCGGGGAGGAGGGTGTAGCGGCTGGAGTCCAGGATGCCATCCTGGTTGAGGTCGGCATCGTAGAAGACGTCGGGGCGGCCGATACCAGTGTCTACAAGGAAGCTGCCGAGGCCGGGGATGGCGCGGTTGGTGAGGATGTCGAAACCGCGGTCGGGGATTTCCTCGATGGAGCGGGAGCCGTAGATGAGGTAGAGGCGTCCGGCGTCGACGCGGATGCCGCCGATGGTGCCATCGGCGTCGGGTGCGCCGAGGAAGAGGTCGTGGAGACCGTCGCCGTTGATGTCCATGCCGGGGGTACGGGGCAGCACGCCCAGGCGGTCGGTTTCGTTCTGACCCTCGAGGATGATCTGAGCATCCCGGAAGAGGAGAGTGGCGGTGGTGCGGGTGGTGATGGAGAAGAAGAGGTGAACGGCGCCGCGGTTGCCGCTGGCGAGGATGAGTTCGGGGTTGTTGATGGAGGAGTCGGTGAGGCCGTTGACGCGGGTGAAGGAGGTGCGACCGACGGCGAGGTCGACACGTCCGTCGCCATTGAAGTCGCCAGCGGTGACATAGAGATCGCTAAAGATGGAGTTGGAGCCGAATTCGCCGAGGGTGGCCTGGGTGAGGCGGACGAAAGCGGAATCGAAGAGATTGACGGCGGGGAGGCCGGTTTCGCGCCAAGCGGTGGAGCCGAGGAAGACGATGACGGCGCCGTTGGCGGCGGAGGCATCCTCACGGACACGGGTCAGGGCGAAGTCGTCGGCACCGTCGTTGTTGAGGTCGCCGAGGGCATGAATGATGCCGCCAAGGGAGGTGCCGGTGGTGCGCCAGATGGAGTCGGAATAGAGGCTGGCCTGGGCCTCGACGTAGAGGGAGGCCTCGAAGAGGGAGCGGAAGTCGGCGGCGAAGACACTGGTGAGGAGTTTGGAGACGACGGCCTCGGCGGTGACCTGGGCGTCACGGATGCGGATGGTGAGGAGGGAGGTGCTGGAGGAGACCTCTACGCCCTCGACGAGGGTGCCGTCGTAGCGGACGATGATCTGGTAGGTGTTGGCGGCGGTTCCATTGGAGGTGGCGCGGATGAGGATGTTGTTGTTGTCGCCGCCGATGTCGAGGATGGCGGAGGCGCGGCCGGTGGAGGAACCGCCGGAGGTGATGACCTCCGCGACGATGTCGTTGTTGGAGAGGCCTGCGATGGAGGAGAGAATGGCGCCGCGTCCATTGTTATTGGGCAGGTCGCGTCCGCCAAGAATGAAGGCCTGCCCGACGGCGGGGTCGGCGGTCTCACCCTGGAAGGAGGTGACAACGAAGCCAAGGTCGTCGAGACCATCGCCGTTGACATCGCCGACAACGGAGGCCTGGAGGGCGGAGGCGTCGACAGGTGCGAAGGAGAACTCGAGGCTCCAGGAGTCGACAAGGCCGGCGAGTGCCCCGGTGGAGTCGGTGATCTCGAGGGTCCAGGCTCCGTTGGGGTTGAGGCCGTCGAAGGCGGAGAGGGCCTGGAGGGGAGTGAGGGTGCCGCTGTAGGGAGCGCTGGCGGAGAGGAGGGTGGTGATGGCCTCGTCGTCAAAGGTGGCGGAGCGGAGGGCGTTGCCGAGGGCGGGGCCGGAGAGGTCGTCCAGACCGAAGAGGGTGACGCGGACGCCGGTGGGGCCGACAAGGACGACGCTGACATCGGAGAGGTCGAGGTCGAGAGCGGAGTCGGGATCGGGCTTGAGGCGGAGGTTGACATTGAGGTCGACGACACCGGTGGGGAGGTCGGCGACAGTGAGGGAGACGAGGCTGGGGGAGGTGGCGATGTCGAGGGACCAGGCTTTGAAGGTGGCGGTGCTGGTGCCGGAGAGGTCGCGCACGCGGAGGGTCCAGGTGCCGTTGGGGGCATCGCCAAAGTAGTTATGGAGACCGGCGAGTGTGTAGGTGCCGTTTCCATCGTCGTCGAGGGAGACGTTGCCCCAGTTGGAGAGGGTGGGCAGGGTGAGGACACGGCCACCGGGCCCCTCGAGTTCGAGGCGGAGCTGGGAGGCGTCGGCGCTGTCGATGTCGACATAGAGGTTGACATCGGAGATGGTTCCGGTGCGGCCGGAGACGGGGAGGGTGGAGATGATGGGATCGTCGGTGCGAATCTGGAGGTCGAAGTCGATGAAGCTGGTGACACCGCCGTCAGGGGAGGTGTCCGTGACGCGGAGGGTCCAGGTGCCGTTCGCGAGCACCCCGTCGAAGGTGTCGAGGCTGGCGAAGGGGCGGAAGGAGCCGATGTAGGGGGACTGGCCATTGAGGATGGAGAACGGAGCGCTCTGGTCGAGGGTGGTGGCGAACATCAGGTTGGAAGTGCCGCCAATACTCTGGAAGAGAAGGACGCTGGTGTTGTCCGGCGCGATGAGATCGAGGCGGAGGCCTTGGAGGGAGCCGGTCTGGAGGAAATTGACGACGACGTTGACGTCGGTGACCGTGGCGGTGGAGGAGGCGCCGCTCATGTTCACGGTGAGGTTGGTGACGGCGGGATTGACGACGACGCTGGAGTAGCTGAGAGAGAGGTTGTCGATGGTCCATCCGGCGAAATCGTTGAGGATGGAGTCGACAGAGTCGAAGCCGAAGCGGATCTGGATGTTGCCGGCAAAGGAGGCGTCAAGGTTGATGGTGACAGTGCCGAGGGTGTTATTGTCGGGGATGAGGACGCCGCCGGCGCTGGGATCGGAGGAGGCGACGCGGACCCAGGTGCCGTCGGGCCGCATGACATCGACCCAGGCCTTGTCAAAGACGCTGGGATACCCCTCGGTCTGGAGGAAGGAGGAGAAGGAGAGAACAGAGGAGGAGACACCGGTATTGATGCCGGAGAGGATGGCGTAGCCAGCGACGCGGGCGCCGGTGCCGTACTGCCAGTCGGAGATTTCCCCGAAGAGGAGGGCGTCGCCGGTGGCGCGTCCCACGGGGAAACCGGAGGCGATGCGCCAGAGGTTGGCGGCGCCGGGGATGACCTCGGCGTAGGAAATGGAGGCGCCATTGAGGCCGGTGAAGGTGGTGGAGTAGGAGGCGGGGACCACACTGGTGGTGGCGTCGTTGGCGGTGCCGGAGCCGGGAAGGATAGAGGGACCGAAGGTCTGCGGGGAGGTGTTGGAGACGGTTCGGCGGGTGGGGAAGGCGGCGTCGATGTTTCCGCTGGAGATTTCGGTGGTGAAGAGGCGGAGGTCGGCGAGGGCGTGCGAGCTGTTGAGGGTGAGGAGGCCGTTGAAGTCGCGGATCACGTCGCCGGCGAAGATGTAGCCGTAGCTGTTGACGGCGTTGGCGAGGGGGGAGACGACGACGAGATCGTCGAAGTAGCGTTCGTTTTGAGCGTTGTAGTGGCCACTCCAGCGGGCAGCCATAACCTGGATTTGGCCACCGGAGCCGGAGGTGGGTACGACGAGTTCGTCGGTGCCGAGGACGATGCGGCGGCTGTAGAGCGGATCGAGGGCGTCGGCGGTGATGAGGCGTGGGTAGACCTGGCCGCCGAAGAGGATGGTGATGGTGGTGCCGGAGGCATCGGTCTTGAAGAAGACGAGGTCGGTGAGGCCGTCGGCATTGAAGTCGCCCATGCGTTCGGCGGGGCGGCCGAGGGAGGAGAGGTCGAAGAGGTGGTCCGCGTAGATGGCGGCCTGCTGGAGACCAAGGGTGTTGGATGGGCCGAGGAGAAGGAAGGCGTGATAGGGGCCGACAAGGAGGGTATCAGCGTGTCCGTCGCCATCGAAGTCGCCGAGCTGGATGGCGGAGGAGAGGTTCATGCCGACGGCATCGCCCTCGAAGGCGACGGCATCGCTGAGGTTAATACCGGTGAGGATGTCGCCGAGGTCGATGCCGGTGTAGGAGGTGGAGTCGGTGATGTCGTAGTCGGCGAAGGCAAGGGGGTAGCGGAAGATACGGGGGAGCGGACGGAGGAAGGAGAGGTCCTCGGGCTCGGGAGCGTCGGCGAGGGAGAGGCCGTCGTAGTAATGGAGGTGGCTGCCGAGGAATTCGGCGGAGACGAGGGTGGAGCCGGCGCCGTGGAGAACGGAGCCGATGAGGTACTGGGACTGGGAGACGGTGGAGACCGAACGGTAGCCGGGGCTGTCCTGCTCGATGTGGAGGGTGGGATTGGCGAGGTCGATGTCGTCGAGGCTGTCGATGGCGTCGGAGGAGAGGAAAACCTGGATGACGTTGTGGTAGATGGCGGAGGAGGTGACGCCGGTGGCGGCGCCAGTGCCGGGATCGCGGACCCAGGTGGCAGCACCGGTGAGGGTCTGGCCGCGTTGTGCGGTGACGCGGGCGAAGTCGTCGGTGCCGTCGTTGTTGACGTCGCCGAGGGCGATGAAGGCGCCACCGCGGTTGTCGGTGTTGGAGACCCAGGCGGAGCCATTGTAGCTGTAAAGGGTGCTGAGGAGGGTGCCGCTGACGCCGAAATCGGCGCGTCCGTCACCGGTGATGTCGCCGAGGGAGACGATGCGGGAGCCGGCGGCGATGCCGGTGGAGGAGATCTGGGTGTTGTTGAGGGCGTGTTCGGTGGGGCTGGCGCGGGTATCGGGGTTGGCGATGAAGTTGAGGTCGTACACGCGGATTTCGGAGGCGGTGGCGACGACGAGGGAGCCGCGGGACATGCCGGAGACCGCGTCGCCGACGCCGGCGGCGGAGACGATGTTGGAGCCGAGGGTAACCTTGGGCGTGAGGGCGTCGACGCTGATGAAGGCGTCAACACGGATATTGTCGATGTACCAGCCCTCGTAGTTGTTCTCTTCGTTGTCGATGGAGTCGAAGGTGAAGCGGATTTCGATGTCGCCGGCCCAGGAGGAGTCGAGTTCGATGCCGACGCGCTGGGCTTCGGTGGTGGCGGGATCGAGGAGGGTGACGAGCCCGGGTCCGCCGGCGTTGGAGGCGAGGGTGGTCCAGGTGAGGTCGCCGACATTGCGGACCTGAACGGTGGCGATGTCGAAGTCGGTGGGGAGGCCCTCGGTTCGGAGGAAGGAATCGAAGCTGAGGAGGGCGCCGCCGGGGAGGACATTAAAGCCGGCGAGCTGGGCGTAGCCGGCGACGCGGTTGCCGGTGAGATAGGTATCGGTGGTGGTGTTTCCGAAGTAGAGAACGGAGCCGGAGCCGCGGCCGGCAGGGATGTCGCTGGTGACGCGCCAGAGATTTTGGGCGCCGGGGGCGGCGGCGAGGTCACCGAAGGTCATGGTGACGGTCGTGGTGGAGGTGGTCTGGAAGACGATGGATCCGGTTTCGAAGTCGCCGGAGGTGAAGAAGGCGTCGGTGAGGGCGTCGATGGACTCGACGCGGAGGTTGTCGACGGTCCAGCCAGCATAGTTGTTGGCGATGGAGTCAACAGAATCGAAGGAGAAGCGGATTTGGAGACCGGCGGAGTAGGATCCGTTAAGCTGGAGGACGACGCGTTGGCGGGAGGGGCTGAAGGGGCTGTCCTGGAGGGTGAAGATGCCTGCGCCGCCGGCGTTGGAGGCGACGGTCGTCCAGGTGGTTCCATTGGTGCTGACCTGGACGATGGCCTTGTCGTAGACCCAGGGGTAGTATTCGGTGGAGAGGTAGGAGTCGAAGCTGACCAGAGTGCCGTTGGTGCCTCCGGTGAAGCCGGTGAGGGTGGCGGTGCCGAAGACGCGTGCGCCGGTGGAGAAGGTGCCGGAACCGTTGACGGCGAAGAAGAGGGCATTGCCATCGCCGCGGGCGGGGGCGACGGCGCCGATCTGCCAGAGGTTGGAGCCGCCGACGGGGTTGTAGGCGATGGTGACGGGGCTGGAGAAATCGATGGTGGTGGCGTTGCTGAGGATGACCCCGCCCTCGATGGTGAAGAGGGTGGCGCCGGTGGTGGTCCAGTTGCCGTTGCTGCTGAAGTCGGAGCTGTTGAAGACGTACACATTGGCACCATTCCAGACGATGAGCTGGTCGCCTTCGGAGGTGTTGGGGTTCCGCGAGCTCTGTGCCCCGAAGGTGGAGGAGGAGCCGGTGATGATGACGTTGGCAGAAGCGACGGCGTCGCGGACTTCGGAGACGGGGGAAGCGGTGCCGCCGATGATGTAGACGGCAGGGTTGGGACCCGTGACGAGGAGGCCGATATCGGAGATGCCGTCCTTGTTGTAGTCGGCGGGCTGGAGGAAGAAGGACTGGGCACCGTTGGCGGCGGCGGTGAGGAGAGGAGCGGGGAGCCGGAGGAAGAAACGGCCGCTGGAGGCGGAGATGCCGAGATCGGAGAATTCGGAAACGCCGGGGAGGATCATGACGGTGGAGAGGCCGTTGACCAAGTCGTCGCTGACGGCGGCGATGTAGTCCCCCACCCCGTCGTCGTTGATGTCGCCGAGGGAGATCATGACGGGACGGAAGGAGGCCAGGACAGGATCGTCGTTGGAGCCCACGACGACGAGGACGGCTCCGGCGTCGTCGCCGTCGATTTGGATGCTGCCACCGACGTCGTCGGAGAAGACGAGTTTGTACCGGCCCATTTCAGGGGCGCGGATGAGATTGTTCTGGCCGGAGCGGAAGCCGAGTTCGGCGGCGGCGCTGCCGGCAGCGTAGGAGATGCTGTAGGTGAAGTCGTAGGCGGCGGTGAGGGCGAGACGTCCGCCGAGGGCGGTCTGGATAATTTCGACGATGAAGAGGTGGTCGAGTCCAGCGAGGGCGATGGCGGCGGCGAGATCGGCGGCGAGGTCGTTGATATCGACGTTGGCGCTGGTGGCGGCCTGGGAGACGGTGACGTTGACGGCGGTGGCGCCGTTGACGGAGATGGCGAGGGAGGCATTTCCGGAGAGGCGGCCGTTGGAGACGGGGTTGTTTTCGCCGACGACGGTGAAGGCGGCGGTGTTGACGATCTTGAGGATATAGTATTCGGGGACGCCGGCGAACTGTTCGACGGGGACGGCCTCGATGACGCTGCTGGGATCGATGTCGCGGGCGGCGAAGAGGGAGAGGTTGCTGCCGCGCGCGCCGCCGAAGAGGTCGAAGCGGGACTGGCTGGCGAGATCGTCGAAGACGACCTGGATCATGTCAAGGAGGAGGAGGGCGGAGATGGAGCCGCTGAACTGGCGGAGGGCGTCGGGGGTGCGGATGAGGTAGTAGTCGGCGCGGTCGCCCTCATGGAAGGTGAGGCCGTCGATGAGGAGGCCGGAGGTGATGTCGGGGAGGAGTGCGGCGAAGGCGGCGGTGTTGTTGGGTGCGGTAACGTTGCCGACGGTGACGAGTTCGTAGATGTCGAAGGGTGTGGTCGTGTAACCGGCGATGAGGTCGTTACCGGAGCCGCCGTCGAGTTCATCGTTGCCGGGGCCGCCGGCGAGGAAGTCAGCGCCAGCGCCGCCGAAGATGCGGTCGTTGAACGCACCGCCGTAGAGGATATCGTTGCCGTCGCCGCCGAGGATGATGAGGTTGACAAGGGCTCCCCCACCCTGCTGGCTGGCACCGGGCTTGACGCCCCATTCGTCGATCTGGTTGAGGAAGGTAAATTCGGGATCGGCGTGGAACACGTCGTCGCCGCGCTGGAGGTCGATGACCATCTGCTCGATCTCGAAGGCCATGAAGAAGTGGTAGTACTGGACGTAGATGGGGCGGCCCGGATCGGCGTCCTGGCCGTCGATGTCGAAGCCGAGGAGAGACGCGTTCTCGATGCGGAGGTCGTCGTCGAGGGAGACCTCGGTGTTCAGGAAGACGAAGCGGCCGTCGCGGACGCCCACAGTGACGAGGTCGGTGATATCGACGGGGTTGCCGTTCTGGGTGGCGGAGCGGAAGGCATCCTGGATGTCGAGGGCGAGGTCGCGGGCGCCGTTATTGAGGTCCGCGCTGTAGGAGGCCTCTGTGAAGCCGAGGGTGGTGAGGACACCGGCGGCGGCCTCGAGGGTGATGAGGTTGGTGTCGAGAATGGTGGCGGGCTGGAGCTGGAGCTTGCCGCCGACGTTGGCGAAGCGGACCTTGCCGCTGAGGAGAGTGGAGCGGATGGCCTCGTTGAGGATGCCGACGAGGGTGTCGACGGAGCCCGGGGCGGAGCCGGCGAAGTCAACGGAGACGGAGGTGACGTTTCCGGGACCGAAGCCGATGTCGAAGGAGAGGGAGCCGGTGAGTGCGCCGAGGGTGGGGGCATTCTCGGCGGAGATGAGGCCGTTGGTGGCGGAGGCGAGGACGGTGACGAGGTAGGAGACGCCGCCGAGGACGATGGTGAAGGAGAAGTCGGAGGTGAGGCGACCGTCGACGGGGCCGCTGCCGATGGCGGTGACCACGGAGCCGGGGATCTCCGTCATCATGAATTCCTGGTTGGCGGCATCCCAGACGAGGGCGGTGAATTCCCAGCGGCCGAGCAGGGGGTTGAAACGCAGGGCGGCGTAGTCGGGGACTTCGCGGCCGAGGTAGTCGAGGTCGCCACCGAGGAAGAGGACGCGGTCCTGTCCATCGCCACCCATGAAGATGTCGTTAAAGGTGGGGATAAAGGTGGCCTCGGAGTTGTTGAGCTTGGGCAGCTCGTCGGGCATGATCTGGAAGGTATCGTTGCCATCGCCACCGAAGAGGAGGTCGGGGGCACCGCGGTCGTAGCCGCCGGAGAGGACGTCGTTGCCGGCGTTGCCGAAGATCCAGTCCTCACCGGAGCCGCCCATCAGGCGGTCATCGCCGGGGCCGCCGAGGATGACATCCTTGCGGACCTGGTTGGGCCGGGTGGCCATGTCGAAGGAGATGTCCTCGGAGGCGCCGAGTTCGAAAGCGAGAGAGTAGATGGTGGGGACGAGGTTGGGCGAGGTGACGCGGAGGAGGTAGGGGACACCGGCCTGGAGACCTGCGAGGCTGATAGCGGTTTCGGACTGGCCGGAGAGGTCGCGCTGGACGTAGCCGGGCTCGCCGATCGCGGTATAGAGTTCGTAAGCGGCGGCGGTGTTGTCCTCGGCGGTGACGCGAACGGTGTAATCGCCGGACTCGAGGCCGTCGAGGAGGAAGGTGACGTAGGTCTGGGTGTCGGTGAGGCCGTTGAAGCGGTAGTTGCCGAGAGTGGTGAGCGGCTGGCCGTCGGCGCCGAGGATTTCGTTGCCGTCGGCGTCGTAGAGGGCGAAGCGGAGGATGGTGCCGGAGGTGTTGAGGAGGCTGATGCGGTCCTTGACGCCGCCGTCCTCGGCGAGGGTGAAGCGGAACCAGTCGATGTCGGAGCCGCTGTGGAGGGTGGTGCCGAAGACCTTGCTATAGCTTTCGATCTGAGCGAGGGTGAAGGCCGTGGCGGCGGTTTCGTTGCCGCCATCGAGGTCGGGGCTGTCAGGGTTGAGGCCTTCGGGGGACTGGTCGATGTCGAAGGGATCGGAGCCGCCAGCGGGGAAGATGGAAAGGCGGAGGCCATCGAGGGGGGAGGCGCTGTTGAGGCGGATGACGGCGCCGGCGCCGGGGGTGGAGGCGAGGGTGAAGCTGTACCAGTCGGCGTCGTCGGCGTTGTCGATGGTGAGACCGGTGAGGACGAGGTTGGAGGAGATGAGGAGGCTGGAGAGAGCGATCTGGTTGTCCAGGAGGTGGAGTTCGGTGCGGGCGGTGTTGGTTTCCTCGACCTGGACGACGATGGAGGCGCGGGAGCCGCCGTTGAGGGTCACAAAGCGGATGCGGCCGTTGAGGACCTCGGCGCGGAGCTGGTTGGAGAGTTCGACGCTAAGGAGAGCAGCCTGAAGGTCGGCGGCCAGGTCGGCGGCGCTGGTGTTGTCGAGGGTGTCGGCGGCGAGGAGAGTGACGCGGCGGAGTTCACCGCCGTTGATGCTGAGCTCGAAGACGGCGTCGGCGGAGAGCTGGCCGTTGGAGGGCAGGGTGCCCTCGACAAAGGAAGCGGAGGCGGAGGAGGTGAAGCCGATGGCGGTGGCGAGGGCGCCAGCTTGGAGGGTGAGGGACTGTACGGCAGTGGTGGTGACGGGGAGGAGGCGGACATAGTCCCCGAGGAGTCCGAAAGTGAGGAGAGCGGAGAGGTCGAAGGCGCCGCCGCCCTGGAGGGTGGCGGAGGCGAGGGCGTCGTTGAGGTCGGAGATGAGGTCAAGGCGGCTGAGGTTGCCGGCGGTGCCGGTGACATTCAGGAGATAGGTGGCGCCGTTAACGACGAGGGTGAGGGTGCCGTCGCCCGTGACGCCAGTGGAGAGGGCCGTGTCGGCGGTGAGGATGGCGGCGGTGTCCTGACCGATGAGGGCGGCCTGGCCGATGAAGGCGCCGTTGGAGTAGCCGAGTTCGGCGAGGGCGGGTTCACTGCCGGAGACTTCGTAGATTTCGAGGGCGACGACATCGCTGCCGGCGGTGGGGCCGATAGCGAGGCGGCCGCCGAGGAAGACGGCGACGAGACGGCTGGAGAGGCCGGCGTCAGCGAGGGCGAGGTTGATGTCGTCGAGGAGGTTGACGTCCTCGAGGTTGTTGGTAGTGCCGTTGAGGGTGAGGGTGACGGGATCGAGGCCGTTGACGCGCAGGTTGAACTGGGGAGAGGTTCCACCGGTGGCGGGGGTGATGCGGTAGTTGAGGGCGGAGACAGGATTTTCGGCGACGAGCCAGGCGCGGCCGAGGGAGTAGGAGGTTTCGGGGGTGTCGTTTCGGCCGCCCTGCTCCGTCTTGTCGGGGAGGATGGTGTTTCCGGACATGGTGTTGACGACGTCGTCGCCATAGCCGGCGTCGGTCCAGACGGTGGTCTGCACGGTGGGGCCGATGTTGATGATGTCATTGCCACCGAGGGCATCGATGATGATAGCGAGGAAGTCGTCCTCGGGGGGCAGCACGCCGGCGGGGAGGTCGTTGTAGAGGGGATCGCCGGCCGAGTTGGTGGCGCTGAAGGAGAGCTTGACCTGCGCGTCGAAGGTGTAGTTGCCGTTGTTGTTGGTGAGGCGGGTGATGAGGTGTTTGCCGCCGAGAAGGCCGGGTTCGGTGACGTAGTCGACGGAGATGACGTCGTCGGCGTTGGTGCCGCGGTAGTACCAGACCTTGTCGGTTTCTTTGGCGTACTGTTTCCAGGCGTCGTCGGAGAGGCCGCCATCGAGGGACTCGAAGGTGGAGCCGTCGGCGCGCCAGAGGGTGTCTTCGCCGCCGTTTCCGTAGAGGAAGTCGAGGCCGGTGCCACCGTAGAGGTCGTCATCGTAGACACCGCCGAGGACGCGGTTGAGGCCGGTGTCCTCAAGGGTGTAGCGGCCGCCGCCGTCATTGTCGCGAAGCACGCCGTTCTCGGCATCGACATAGATGCCGAACTGCGAGATGAATTGGATGGAGTTTGTGAGGGCGGTGAGGGTGAGAGCGCCACCGTTCTCGCCAAAGACGATGTACTGATCGAGACGGACGAGGCCGTCCGCGTCCTCGACGGCGGCGAGAAGGGCGTTGAGGTCGTCGACAAGGTCCTGGACGGAGGTATTGTCGGTGGTCTCGGAGGCGAGGAGGGTGAGGGCGTAGGCGCGGCCGCCGTTGAGGCGGACGGTGAAGTTGGCGTTGGCGGAGATCTGGCCGTTGGCGGGGGCAGGAGAAGAGGCGGAGAGTTCGCCGCGGCCGATCATGGACGGGGCGAAGAGCAGCTGAGTGAGGAAGGGATCGCCGGCACCGGCGTCGAGTTCGAGGAGGGTGCCGCGGGTCTGGAGGACGATGCGGTTGCCCTCGCGGGTTGCGAAGAGGACCAAGTCCAGATTGGCGTTGGAACCGTCGGGCAGGGTGGCGGCGGCGAGGGCCTCGTTCATGTCGTTGACGAGCATGTCGATGGTGAGGTTGTCGCGGGTGCGGACATAGGGGACCTTAACATCGATGGGAAGGCCGTCGGTTCCGATGATGATGGTGAAGTAAGCATCGGTGGAGAGGTTGCCGGTGACAGGGGCGTCGGCGGTGCCGACGATGCGGAGGACATCGACGCGGTCGACGATCTGGAGGGAGTCGATGCGGGAGGAGAGGCGGAGTTTGCCGTCGAAGGACATGGAGAACGTCATGACCTGGTCGAGGCGGAGGGGCAGACCTTCGGAATCCTTAAGGTTGGCGAGGGCGCGGTTGAGTTCGTAGACCCAGTCGTCGATGGTCTCGAAGGAGGCGACGAGGTCGGCGGCGAGGGTGATGCGGAAGGGACCGTTGCCGTTGTAGGCGACGTCGAGGATGACATCGGTGGCGAGGGTGTCGTCGAGCGCGAGGACCGTGGCGCCCTGGAGGGTGCCGCGTCCGGTGAGGGTGGAGGTGACGCCGGCGAGGTCGCCGTTCTGGACGGGGGTGAGGGAGACGAGGGTGCCGGTGGTGATGAAGGCGATGCGGTTGCCCTGGAGGGTGGCAGTGACGGCGTTGGTGAGGTCGACGACGCGTCCATCGGCAAGGCTGCCGCGGCTCATCTCGAGGTTGACGAGGGAGATGAGATCGTTGATGGAGGTGAAGGCGAGGGTGTCCGCAGCCTTGACCCAGACATCGACGGGATCCGAGTCCTCCCCAATGAAGATGGCAAAGCGGGCGTCGTTCTGGAGGCGGCCGTTGGCGGGGAGGTCGCCGGTGCCCAGGAGAGTGAGGATGTCGTTGCCGGCGGTGTAGGACAAGACGCGGACGGGGTCGCCGATGGGGAGGTAGAGTTCGGGATCGGTGGGGAAAACGACAAGGGTGGTGCCATCGACGAAGTGGAGCTGTGCGATGGAGGGATCGTTGGGGCCGCCGCGGTTGGGGTCGTCGGACCAGGTGTAGAGGGCGTTGGTTCCTTTTCCGCCGAGGAGGTCGTCGTTGCCCTGGCCTCCGAAGAGGATGTCATGGTCGGCGGGGGAACCCTCGGCGGGGCCGTCGCCCCAGAGGATATCGTCGCCACCGAAGCCGAAGAGGGTGTCGGAGCCGAAGCCACCGTAGACTTGGTCGCGGCCGCCGGAGCCGTAGACAACGTCGTTGCCGGGACCGGCGTCAATGACGGAAACCCAGTCGCGGCTGCGGTCGGTCAGGGGGGTGACATCGACTTGGTTGACGCCAGAAAGGAATCCGAGGATGTCGTCGCCACCGAGGCCACTGATGCGGAGCTGTTCGACGAGGGGGACGCCGGAGGCGTTTTTCCAGGTGATAAGCATGACGCGTGGGTTGACGATGTCCATGACGCCGTTGACCATGACGTACTGGGCGAAGTCGACGACGAGCTGGCCGATGCCGAGCTGGTTTTCGGAGAAGCCGATGTCGGTGAGGCCGTTGGTGCCGGCTGCGCTGAAGTCGGAGAGTGTGAGGGTGGCGCCGGGCCCGAAGCCTCGGCTGATGAAGGCGATGGTTTCGCCGCGTGCGACGGCCTGGACCTTGCCAGCGAGGGAGGCGAAGCCGGGGAGGCCGAGGCTGTTGGCGATGGCGGTATTGATGTCGTTCAGGATGGTTTCGATGTCACCAAAGCTGTTGACGGTGATGGAGTCTGAGTAGATGAGTCCGCCGTTGGCGCCCTGGAGGGTGATGGTGAAGGTCTGCTGGAACTCGAAGGTGGAGGAAGTGATGGCCCTCGGCAGGGAGCTGATGAGAGCCGTTTCCTCGGTGAAGAGGATGCGGTCGTTGAAGTCGGTGCCCTCGACGAGGAGGATGTCGGTGGCGTTGTCGTTGAGGATGTCGTTGCGGAACTCGTTGCCGTAGAAACCGTCGATGGTTTCACCGAAGACGTTGTAGTAGGGTTTGGAATCAAGGAGGATGATGTCGATGCCGGTTCCACCGTAGAGGGTGTCCATGCCGTTGGCGCCCTCGAGCCAGTCGCTGCCGGCACCGCCCCAGATTTCATCGTCTCCGCCGCCGCCGAGGAGGCGGTCGTCGCCAGTGCCACCGAAGATGAGGTCGCCGCCGCCGACTTCCATGGGGCCAAGGCCCTCGGCGCGTTCGTTGAAGGCGTAGGCGGGGCCGATGAGGGCGTCGCCGTGGATGTAGTCGTCCCCCGTGTCGCCGAAGAGGCGGTCGCGGCGGATATTGCCGTAGATCTGGTCATTTCCGGAGCCGCCGCGGAGGGTGTCACCCCAGAACTGGTACTGGGATTCGTCGTCGGTGGGGGCCCAGGCGTAGAGGAAGTCGTCGCCGGATTCGCCGAGGATGGTCTGGCCGAGCTGGGAACCGGGGCCGTCGCCGTGGTCGGAGAACGGGAAGGCGTTGGCGCCGAGGTAGACGGCGTGTGCGAGGAAGGGGGAGTTGGGGTTGCTGATGACAGCTTCCTGGACATCAGCGGCGGTGGAGACGCCCTTTTCGATCCAGATGTCCATGGTCTTGGCGGTGGGATCAAAGGAGACCTGTACGCCGAGGCCGTCGAGGCCGCGATCGCGGAAGGTGATGGTCCAGCCGATGTAGTCGAGGCTGGAGACGAGGGCGCGCATCTCGATGTCGTTGTTGGCGCCTGCGAAGGAGAAGCGGGCGAAGGCGTAACCGATGTCGGGATTGATGAGTTTGACGGAGGAGACGGCGGAGACGGAGGAGCCGAGGAAGGTGACGACATCGCTGGCACCGCCGTCAGGGAAGAGGCGGTCGCTGCCGGCGCCGCCGTAGATCTGGTCGCGTCCGGTGAAGAAGCCGCGGAAGACAAAGTATTCGAAGGGATCGGCGGGCATGCCGACATCGCCGACCTTCATCCAGGGGTTGATGGAGTCGTAGGAGCCGAGGAAGGGGAAGTCGCCGCGGATGACGTCGTCGTTGTCGCCGCCGCGGATGACATCGTCGCCACCGCCGCCGGTGAGGATGTTGTTGCCGGCGCCGCCGTCGATGTAGTCGTCACCGGGGCCGCCGTCGGCATCGGCATCGCGGCCACCGCCGAAGAGGATGTCGTTGCCATAGCCGCCGCGGAGAATGTTGTCGCCGTCGTTGACGGAGCCGGGGATGGTCTGACCGTTGAGGATTTTGGCGGTGATGAGGGGCGGGATGTAGCCGGTGGGGTTGTCGGCCTCGTTGGCGTCCCAGCCGGGGGGATTCTCGAACTTGTCGGAGAGAGATTCGCCGTCGAGGACGCGGAAGTTGGACCAGTGGAAGACCTCTTCACCGCCCCAGAGGATGTCGGAGCCGCCGTCACCCCAGAGGTGGTCGTTGTCGCGGCCGCCGACGAGGAGGTCATCGGCGGGGCCGCCCATGAGGATGTCGTCGCCGACGCCGCCGTAGAGGAGGTCGTTGCCGCCGGAGCCGGGGTGAGTGGAGCGGATAGCGGAGACGATGTACTGGCCGTTAATGGGGCGGACTTCGCCGTTGTCGCCGATGAGGATGTCGATGCCCGGGCCGCCGTCGAGGATGTCGTTGCCATGTCCGCCGAACATGACGTTGTTGCCGCCGTTGCCGACGACCCAGTTGATGACGTCATCGCCGCCATAGTCCTGGTAGGTGACGGGGTCGAAGAACTCGGGCATGCCGGCGACCATGGCGTCTGCGAGCCAGCCGGAGGTGCCGAGGTAGCCGACGTAGGCACGGGATTCGAGTTCGAGGGACCACACGCGGGTGGTGAGGAAAGTGATTTCGCCGGCGAGGCTGCGTTGGATGTAACCGTTGTCGCCGAAGATGATCTCGTCGTAGATCTGGGCGAGGGGGTCGGCGGGGTTGGAGTAGATGATGTCGCCGCCGACGCCGTAGCCTCCGTCGCGGGTGAGGTAGCCGTCGGAGTCGACGGTGACGAAGCGGTTCTGGAGGAGGGCGGCGGAGGTCTGGTCGGCCCCGCCGGAGCCGCCGAAGATGAAGTCGTAGCCGGTGCCGCCGAAGAGGGTGTCCTCACCGCCGAAGGTGGGATAGAGGGAGAACATGTCGCCATCGCGGGCGCTTTCGCGGTAGTAGATGACGGCGCCGTTGTCGCCGAAGATGACATCGTCGCCCTCGTTGCCGTCGATCCAGTCGTCACCGCCGCCGCCGATGATGACATCGTTTCCGATGTTGCCGACGATGGTGTCGTGGCCCTCGCCTTCGGGGAAGACGGAGTGGACCATGGAGAGTTTATTGAAGCGGTTGCGTTCGAAGAAGACCATGTCACCGGCGAGGACGCTGTTGCCGGCGCCGGAGGTGACGTAGTCGTCGCCCGCGCCGCCGGAGATGAGGTTGGTGCCGGTGCCGCCGTCGATCCAGTCATTGCCACCGTAGGCGGAGTCGGTGGAGATGGCGTTGGCGAAGAGAATGCGTTCGTTGGGGACGACGATGTCCTGGGAGACGTTGCGGTAGGAGGTGTAGTCGAGGGTGGCCCAGTCACCGAAGATCAGTTCGCGGCCATCGTCGAGGACGCCGCCGAAGATGCGGTCGTCGCCGCGGCCGCCGAGGATGGTGTCGTTGCCGAGGTTGCCGAAGAGGTCGATCTGGTCGTTGCCGCCGTAGGAGGGATCCATGGAGTGGACAACGAGGAGGGCGTCGGAGGCGTCGCGTTCGATGGCGATGCCGTCTCCGGAGATGAGGTCGTCGCCGCGGCCGCCGGCGATGATGTCACCGGAGCGGCGGAAGATGGCGGAACCGGAGGTGTTGTCGCCGATGGCGGCGGGGAGGTCGAGGGCGCCCCAGGGGATGACGACGAGGGTGAGGCGGTCGCCGTCGACGGCGGAGACGCGGTAGAGGCCATCCTGGGTGGAGCCGGAGGTGAAGTCGAGGTAGATGACGCGACCCACGACGAGGCCGTGGGCGGGGGCGACGAAGGTGAGGACGCCGTCTTGGACACCGTAGGAGCCGGTGAGGTCGGTGTTGGAGTGGACATCGGGGCCGCCGGTGCCGCCGGCAATGATGTCGACTCCGGCGCCGCCGAGGAGGACATCGCGGCCACCCCAGGCGGGGTCGGTGGTCCAGAGATCGTTGGCCTGGAGGGAGCCGTCGTTGCGGACAACGACACCGTTGTCACCGAGGAGGATATTGGCATTGGATTCCCAGCCGGCGTGCAGGATGTCATCGCCGGTGCCGCCGATGAGAATGTCAGAGCCGCGGCTGGCGGTGGGGCGGAGGCCCTCAGCGACATCGATGAGGTCGTTGGAGCCCCATTCGGGGAAGAGAGTGGCGACGCGTTCGACCGTCCAGGCGGCATCGCGTGTGAAGCGGGCGGAGGTGCCGACGATGAAGTCGTTGCCGAGTCCGCCGTTGAGGATATTGCCGCGATTGGTGGTGTTCGCGGTGGCGTAGTTGTGGACGGGGCCGCCGACGATGACATCGTCCCCCGCCCCGCCGTTGATGGTGTCCTCGCCGCCGAAGGCCGGGTCGGTGGACCAGACGTCGTTGGCGTCGGCGGTACCATCGGCGAAGACAGCGACGCCGTTGTCACCGAAGAGGGTGTCGTTGCCAGAGCCGCCCGTGAGGGTGTCGTTGCCGTAGCCGCCGAAGGCGAAGTCGCGACCGGAGGCGCCGGTGACGAGGGTGTCGTTGCCGCCGAGGATATCGGAGAGTTTGGTTTCGATGCGCAGGACGGTGAGAGCGGCGTTGCGGGTGACGCGGCCGTGGTCACCGATCATCCAATCATCGCCGGTGCCGCCGGTGAGGGAGTCGTTGGCGGCGCCGCCGATGAGGATATTGGTGCCATTGCCGGCGGAGAGGGTGTCGTTGCCGGCGGCATCATCGTAGGTAGTGAGGATATCGTTAAAGGAGACGGCGGCGTAGGAGAAGCCGCGTCCGATGACGCCGTGGTCGCCGAGGAGGATGTCGTTGCCGGCGCCAGAGGTGAGGGTGTCGTCCCCTTCCCCACCGACGAGGACGTTGTTGCCGGAGGCGGCGGAGAGGGTGTCGTTGCCGCCGTGGGCGGTGGCGCGGACGAAGTCGGAGCCGTCGAAGATCTCGCCGGAGACGATGCCCGTGACGGTGCCGTTGTTGTAAACGATACGGCCTTGGTCGCCGAGGGCGATGTCATCGCCCGCACCGGTGGTGAGGGTGTCGCCGGCGGTACCACCGATGAGCTGGTCGTTTCCGGAACCGGAGGTCAGGGTATCGGCCCCGCCGCGGGAGGGATCGGTTCCGGTGGCGAGCAGGAGGAGTCCGGGATCGGCGAGGGAGGTGGCCGTGGTGGAGATGCGGCCGTGGTCGCCGATGAGGAGGTTGTTGCCATCGCCGGAGCCGAGAGTATCGCCGCCGAGGCCACCGACGAGGAAGTCGTTCCCGGCTTCGGAAGTCAGGATGTCGGGGCTTCCGAGGGTCGGATCGGTCGTGATGTAGAGGCCGGGTACGACGTCGGCGCTGTCGCCGAAGAGGATGTTGTTGCCGCCGCCGCCGTTAAGGGTGTCGGCACCGAGACCGCCGATGAGGATCTCATTGCCGGAGCCGCCGTTGGCGGTGTCGTTGCCGGCATTGGAGTCGTTGAGGAGGCTGGTGGCGCGGATGGGGAAGAGGACGGCATTGCGGAAGATGGTTCCGTTGTCGAGGAGGGCGACAGTGAGGGCAGCGCCGCCGGTGAGGATGTCATTGCCGGAGCCGCCGATGACGACGTTGGTGCCGTCGCCGGTGGTCAGGGTGTCGTTGCCGCCCTGAGTGAAATCAGTGCTGTAGAGATCGTAGGAGGCGCCGGAGACGCCGATGAAGCCGTTGTCACCGAGGAGAGTGTCGTTGCCGGAACCGCCGGTGAGGGTGTCGTCGCCCTTGCCACCGATGACGTAGTTGGTGTTGTCGCCGGTGGAGAGGATGTCGTTGCCGCCGAGGGTGGGATCGGAGGAGACGATGGATTCGAGGGTGGAGAGGGCGGAGCGGCGGAGGAGGCCGGAGTCGCCGAGAATGGCGTCGATGCCGGAGCCGCCGTTGATGGTATCGGCGCCAAAGCCACCGAAGTGGATATCGAGATGGGTTCCGCCAGTGAGGGTGTCGCTGCCGCCGGTGGAGGGATCGGTGGTCCAGGCGTCCCAGGCGTCGGCGGAGCCATCGTCGAGGACAGCGACACCGTGGTCGCCGAAGAGGATGTTGACGCCGGATTCGGCGAGAAGGGTGTCATTGCCAACGCCGCCGAAGAGGAGGTCGTTGCCGGTACCGGAGCGGAGGGTGTCGGCGCCGCCGTTGACCGTATCGGTGGTGGCGGCGCGGAGAATGGCACCAGCGACGAGGACGGCGGTTCCATGGTCGCCGAAGATGACATCGTCAGAGGAACCGCCGGTGATGTCGTCGGCGCCGAAGCCACCGACGAGGAGGTTGCGTCCGGCGGTGCCAAGGATCGTGTCGGCGCCACCGTAGGTGTGGTGGACGGTGGAGAAGGAGGTAAGCGTTCCGGCGGACTGGTTGATGACGAGGTCGGCGTTGTCGCCGAAGACGGCATCGTTGCCCGTGCCCGCGGTGAGGGAGTCGTCCCCTCCCCCGCCGAGAAGGAAGTTGTTTCCGGAGGTGACGGAAAGGGTGTCGTTGCCGGAGGTGTTGTTGAGAGAGGTGACGGAGATGGCGAGGGAGCCAGAGAAGGAGACGGTGGCGTTGTCGCCGATGAGGAGGTTGTTGCCGGTGGTGCCGGTGAGGGTATCGTTGCCGGCGCCGCCGACGAGGATGTTGTGGTTGGAACCGGAGGTGAGGATGTCGTTGCCGGCGAGGGTGGAATTAACCGTGAGGAGGGTTCCGGAGAAACTGCCGTAGTCGCCTACGAGGATATCGATGCCGGTGCCGCCGTTGAGGGTGTCGTCACCGAGTCCGCCGAAGACGATGTTGTTACCGGCGTTGGCGTTGACCGTGTCGTTGCCGGCGGCGCCGTTGGTGGTGGCGGAGGCGCCGACCTGGCCGAAATCGCCGAAGAGGATATCATTGCCGGAACCGCCGGTGATGGTGTCGTTGCCGGCGCCGCCCTCGATCCAGTTGTTGCCAGCGTTGCCGTTGAGGGTGTCGTCGCCGTCGTCGCCGTGGATTTCGTCGTTGCCGGTGCCGCCAGTGATAGTGTCATTGCCCTCGTTGCCGCGGATGAGGTTGTTGCCGGCGTTGCCGTTGATGGTGTCATCGCCGAGGCCACCGAAGATCTGGTCGAATCCAGTACCGCCGGTAATGATGTCATTGCCGTCGTTGCCGAAGATAAGGTTGTTACCGGCGGTGCCGAAGATGGTGTCGATGCCGTCACCGCCCTGGATTTCATCGTTGCCGGTGCCGCCGCGCAAGGTGTTGTTGCCGGTTTCGCCGAAGATGCGGTTGTTACCGGCGTTGCCGTTGATGGTGTCATTACCCTCGCCAGCATAGATTTCGTCGTTGCCGGTGCCGCCGGTGATGGTGTCGTTGCCCGAGCCGCCGTAGATCTGGTTGTTGCCGGAGTCGCCGTAGATGGTGGCGGAGCCGGAACCGGCGTAGATGATGATGTCGTCGCCGTCGCCGGCACGGATGGTGGCATTGGCGGTGACCTCCTCGGCGATGTAGAGGGTGTCATTGCCGGAGCCCATGTCGGCGGAAATGTTGGTGATTCCAGTGAAGGTCTGGGAATAGCCCATGGACTCGACGATGGTGCGGTCGCCGTCCTGTTTGACAGAGTAGGCCTCGTCGATGATGTCATCGTAGAGGTCCCCGCGGTAGTGGGCGCGGTTGCCGACGTTGAGGTAGAGGGTGCCGCCGGACTTGGTGGCGAGGACGGGGGGCGGACCCCAGCTCCAGGAGACGGAGCCCTTCATGGAGATGGGGCCAACGCGGATGGTGATGCGGCCCTGGGCGTAGGTGCTGGTGATGGTGAGGCCGGCGGAGATGCTGGCGAGGTTGAAGCGGATGCGGATGAAGCCGATCTTGATGGAGAAGCGGATGCCGCCCCAGATTTCGGCATCAAAGCCGTTGTGGCTGAAGGTGACGGAGACGCCGCCATAGAGCTGGAAGGGCCCCATGGGGATGGTGAACTCGGCGCGGCCGGTGACGCTGAACTCGCCGTTGGAACGGAAGTAGCCGGTGACGCTGATTTGGATGATGTTGAAGAAATTGATGGAGAGCTGGTCGATGCGGATCTCGAAGATGCCGCCGACGTAGCTGATAGTGAGGTCGCCGACTCCCTTGAAGAGGAGGATCGCGACTTCGGCGCGGACCTTGATGAAGAGGCTGTTGGCGGCGATGGAGCGGCCGGCGATGGTGTAGGCCTGGCCGCTGGTGTTGATGCTGAAAGTGAACGTGCCGTTGATGGTGATGGGCCCGAGGCCGATGCTGGCGCTGGTATCGAGAAGGATGACGAGATGGCCGGAGCTGAGGATAATGGCGCCGCCGACGACGCTGAGACGTCCGAAAGGTCCGAGGGCGGCGGAGGCCTGGAGGGTGATGGCGAGTCCGGTGGCATCGGCGCTGATCTCGACACTGCCCTGAATGGTGATGAAACCGGCGACGGTGAGCTCGCCCGCGACGAGGAGATAGAAGGAATTGGCGGCGAGGGAGAGGTCTTGGAAACCGGTGACCTGACCCGAGTTGGGGTCGATGAGCATGGTCTTGACCATCTGGGCCGTGCTGGTGGTGTTCAGACGGAGGATGACAGTGCCGGAGAGGCTGAAGCCGAAGCCGTCAATAAGCGGCACGTTGCCGGAACCAATCTCGAGGCTCCCGTAGATGCCATCGTCGGTGATGCCGAGGACGCCAACGGCGGCGACGGGATTGACGAGAGGCATGATGAGGGTGGCCTGGACATCCATGCGGAAGCCGGAGGCATCGATCAGAATGCCAAGGAGACCGTCGAGGCGGAAGGCGCCGTCAAAGAGTTCGATGGATCCGGTGATGACGAGGCGGAAGGCGGTGTTGGCGTTGACGGTGACGCCGTTCTTGATGTAGTCCTCGTTGCCGGTGTTAATCTGGATGAGGGCGTTTCCGGTGATGTCGATGGGACCGATGTTGATGGCGACGGAGACCTCGATGCTCATGGCGAACATGATGCCGGAGGGCTTGTCGAGGATGGCGAAGGCGCCTTCGACCTCAAGTTCAGCAAAGCTGAGGTCGAGCAGCATGTACATGTAGGCCTCAATGCCCTCGGCGCCGATGACCATTTCGAGTTTGCCGCGGAACTCGATGAAGTCGCCGATGGTGAGGGAGCCACCGAAGGCGATGCGAAGGGTCTGGGCGGCGATGGTGGTGTTCTTGAAGCCGAGGACGGTGCCGTCGCGGGCGATGTCGAGGGTCTGTACGGTCTGGGCGGTGGAGGTGGTGTTGAGTTCGAGCATGAACTGCCCGCTCAGGGAGAAGACGCCACCGCCGAGGTTCTGACCGGCAGAGAGGGCAAGGGTCAGGGAACCGACGAGGCCCTGGGCGTTGATGCGGACGGTGCCGGTGGCGCCGATCTGGCCGATGAACAGGTCCGCGTAGGCGTTGACCTGGAGTTCGATCTCCGTCTCGCTGATCTTGAGGTAGAAGGAGCCTTCGAGGCGCAGGACGTTGGCGATGTTGGCGGAACCCTGAGCATGAACGACGAAGTAAATCTGGTCAGGATCAAAGGTGCCGTCGAGTTTTTTGGGTCCGCCGGGGATGGTGATGGAGTCCTCGCCGACGACGCCGCGGATGAAGGCGGGGACATCGAAGACGACATCCTCGCGGAAGGTATTGAAGGTCGCCTCGATGCTGCCGGTGATGAGGATGCCGGGGAGGTCAATGCGTGCGGAGACCTGGAGCATGCCGGCGAAGCCCGGGAGGGGGATGCCGCCGATGCTGGAGGGGCGCATGATGAAGAGGGCGCGTGCGCGGGCCTCGAAGAAGGGGCTGTTCTCAGGGCCGATGAAGACGCGGCCGTCGATGAAGTATTCGAGGCTGACGGTGCTGAGTTTGAAGGAGAAGGCACCGGCGGCGTAGAAGAGTTTGGTGCCGTTGAAGGAGAAGGAGGCGCGGGCATAACCGGCGACAAGGAGGGTCTTGGGCGCGAGGGTGAATTCCTGGGTTTCGCCGCGGAGGCTGAGGCGAATGTCCTCGACCGCGTTGGGGTCGTTCATCGGGGTGAGGTCGACCTTTTCGATGAAGTACTGGCGGCTGTTGGCGAGGTCATCAATTCGCCAGAGAGTGCCATTGATGGTGGTCCAGACCTTGTAGCCGGCGCCGAGGGTGATGCCGGCATCGGAGAGAAGGGTCTGGATTTCTCCGGGGAGGGAGCCGGACTGGAGGGTGTTGGCAATGGAGGAAGTGAAGGGGATCTGGGCCTGGCCGCCAGCGGTCTTGAGGAGGATGTCGCCGGGGATGCCCTCGAGGGTAAGGGTCTCGATCTTCTCGGTGCGGGTGGTGTTGACCTGGAAGGTGCCGGCGAGCTTGAGGTCGATGCCGATGTTCTGGAGAAGGTCGAGGTTGGTCTCGATCTTGATGACACCCCAGAACTTGGGCAGTTCGATGGACGAGATGGCGTCACCGAGATCGATGGGGATGCCGAGGTCGCCGAGGAGTTCGCCGACGGTGACGGCATCGGGATCGGGGCCGGATACGGGGCGGGAGACATCCAGGATGAAGAGGCCGGCGACGGAGCCGAGGTTTCCGAGAGCGATGACCTTGATGGTGCCGCCGAACTCAAGTTCAAAGCGGTAGCCAGTGTTGCCGCCCGTGAAGACCTGCTTGGCCTCGAAGGTGACAAAGCCGCGGATGTCGAGGATGGGCTCGTCGGTGAGGCCGGCCCCATCGAGCAGGACACCGCCGGCGAGATCGATGTAGAAGGAGCTGGCCGGCTTGCGGGCGTAGAAGGTGGTGACGAAGGCCTCAGAGAGGTTGCCTTCCGTGTCGGCGAAGGCACCGGCATCCATGACCAGGCTGACGCTGAACAGGTCGGAGGGAGCCGGGACGTTGAAGGTGCCGTCGTAGAAGAAGCGGTAAGTGTTGCCGGAGACGTTCTGAACGGAGGTGACACTGAAGCCGCTGACGACGGCGAGTTCCTTCTCGAGGAGGAACATGCCGGCGGTATCAATGCTGGTGACATCGGCGGCGGCGCCACCATGGGTGGAGGAAATGGTGAAGGTGTCGGCGCCGAGGACGGTGACGTAGTATTCGCCGCCGCGGACGAGACCGCCGGGGGTAAGGGAGTCGCCGAGGAGGGTGAGGCGGATCTTGTCGCCAGTGGTGTAACCGTGTTCAGCGAGGGTGAAGACGTTGGAATCGACATCAACGCCGGAGAAGGAGAGGGACTGGAAGGAGATGCGGCGGACCTCAATGCGGAGGTCGGTGGCGGCCAGCGTGGAGCCGTCAATGGCGGGGCCGGACTCGCCGATGCCGGAGAGTTCGAGATCGAAGTAGCGGCCCGTGTCCTCGGTATAGAGGTCGGTGTTGGGATCGGCTTCGTCGTTGAGGTCGCCCGCGAAGTAGGCGTCGCCTCCGGCGACGTTAACGGTGGCGGCGGTCGGACGTGCGAGGAGGAAGGAGGTTTCAAAGGCGCGGTTGGAGACGCCGCCCTCGTCGGAGAAGCTGCCGGCGGTAAATTCGACGGTGACGGTGCCGGGGACGAGGGCGCCGCTGAAGGAGTAGGTGTAGACGTTAGAGCCGGGGGTGCGGACGGCGGCGCCGTCGACGGTGAGAGTGGAACCATCGGAGAGGCGGAGAGTAAATTCGGCGGCGGCGTCGGTGATGGACGCCTCGTTCATAGTGGAACCGGAGGCGGGGGCGAAAGCGATAGAGAGGGTTCCGGTGTTGCCGAAGGTGGTCATGCCGACCACGGAGCCGGCGGCGACGCTGTCGAGCTGGGCGGTGCTGCCGTCGACGAGGAAGGAGAGGGACTGAGCGGTATTGGCGAAACCGGAGGAGTCGCTGAAAAGATTGGCAGCGATTGCGACGGTGACAGAGCCGGGTCCGAAGGCGCCGCTGAAGAAGTAGCGGAAGGTGTCGCCGTCGACGGCCTGGGTGACGCCGGTGAGGAGGGCGGTGGCGGTGCCGGAGCCAGCGAGGGCAATGGCGGGGGCGGCGGCGAGGGTGAGGGTGGCGCCGGAGGTGGAGGAGGGCAGGAAATCGACGTCGATATAACCCTGATCGTTCAGGTCATGAACGTTGATGCTGCCGCCGTTGGTGGGGGAGGCGAGGGTGGCGGAGGTACCGCCGATGGTGGCGGCGACGGAGAGGGCGGGGGAAGCCTCGGCGACGGAGGTGGTGGTGTCCTTCTGCGACCAGGAGCCCTCGGTGAAGGAGACGGTGACGGTACCGGGATCCCAGGAGAAACCTGGATTGGTGATGCGGTAGCGGAAGCGGGTGATGCCCTTGTTGCGGAGGAGGGTGTTCAGATCCTGATCGGGAGCGGCGGTGACGACGGTGTCGGAGATGGTGCCGTCGGCGGTGACGAACATCTCGATGGGGTCGGGGGCGCCATTCAGGGTGAGGGTGGTGATCGTGCCGTCGACGCTGACGAGGGTGGCGGTGAATTCCTGTCCGGCGTCGAGGATGCTGCTGTAGTCGAGCACGGTGCCGACACCGGGCTGGTACATGACGTCGATGTAGTAGGAGCCGCTGTGGGTATCGGCGTTGAGAACCCCAACATTGGTGGAGCCACTGCTATCGGGCAGGATGAGGGAGGCGAGACCGGTCTCAGAGTTGTTGAGGGGGTTCGCATCGTAGACCGGTATGACGATCACATTACCGAGGTCGTCACGGAAGCCCATGTCCAGTTTGCCGTGAACGGTGAGCAGTCGGACCTGGTCGGGGAGATCGGCGAGGAAGAGGACCGTGACGGAACCGCTGGCGACGTCGGAGAGGTCCGCGTAGAGTTTGGCGCTGGTGGAGATGGCACCACCGAAGAAGTTAAGGGAACCCTTGACGAGGATCTTTCCATCGGTGCTGATGATGAGGTCGATCTGGCCGTTAAAGACGAACTGGGAGGTGTAGATGGAGTAGATCTGCGCGGAGCCCTTGATGAGCATCGGCTGGGTGAAGGCGGCGAGGAAGCCCCCGAGGTTGGGATTAGCCTGGACAGCGACGTACTGATTGAAGACCTGCTGTTTGACGGAGGACAGCCAGTCGGCGGCATCGCCGGAGGTGGTGATATTGAAGGCGGGATCGCGAAGTTCGAAGGGATCCTTGATGCTGGGGAGGGACTTGAAGAATTCAACTTCCCCAACGAAATTGTTGATGGTGAGACCGATTTGGGGAACGACGAGGATTCCGGTGGGGGTGCTGACACCGATGCGGACACCGAGGGGTCCGAGTTCGGAGAGAGCGAAGCGGATGGTGAATCCGGCCATGCCCGCCATGGCAAAGCCGCCTTCCACGCCGAAGAAGAGAACGCGATCGTGGACGGGAGTGACCTGGTCGAGGGGGTCGATGACGGAGTAGACGCCGGGGGACGGGGAGGCGATTTTGACAATACCGCCAATGAGAGCCGCATTGATGGTTCCGCCAAAGGCGTCGCCGGAAATACCGACAGCGATGCCCTGAATGTCAATGACAGGGAACTTGCCTTCGAAAAGGAGCTGGGGATCGATAATGATGCCGTCGACACCGCCGCTGACCTGCACCGGCATCCCCTCAATTCCGGTAACGGAGGCGCTGAGAAGGATCTTGAAGTCGGTGGGGTCGTTCTCGAAGTCATCGAAGATCAGGCCGATGGTGGTGATCTTGATGGGGATGAACTTGGGCCACTTGAAGGCGGAGCCATCACCGTCGAAGGTAAGGATGACAGCGAACTTGAGGGCAGGGTTCGTGGGGCTGCCAGTCTTGAGGGAGCCGTCGCCGAGGATGTAGAAGTTGCGGGCCTCGCCGCCGATGGTGACACCGGCGATCGTGACCTTGGCGCCAAGTGCCCCGAAGCTGACGAGGACCTCGTCATCGGCAGCACTGGTGTTGAGCTTGAAGTCCTGGGCTTTCACCTCGAGGAACGAGCCGAACTTCAGGACGAGCGTGTCGACATCGAAAATGAACCCGTCGACGCGGCCGTTGGTGAAGGTGAGGCCGAGGCGCATGGCCTCGGTGTTCTGGGTGCCGTCGGGGTTGAGGTCGCCGGCGCGGTCGGTGATGGTGGCGGTGAAGGAACCGACGGTGAGGCGGGCGCCGCCGGTGGCGACGAAGATGGTGCCGTTAAAGTTGATGGGATTGGCCGCGTCGAAGTTGACCTCGAAGTTGGTAACGCCGATGCGGATGTCATCGAAGGTGACCGGGCCGATCTTGATGTCGGGGTCGGCTCCGACATTGGTTCCGGAGACGGTGCCCGCGGGGGCGGGAGCGCCGTAGATGATGACGGCCTGGCCGAGGGTGAAGCCGTTGGAGCGGACGACGAGGCCGGGGATGACCGTACCGTTGACGGTGATGGGGGAGATTTCGGCCTGAAGGCTGAATTTCGGGAAGACGACGGTGACGCGATCGACGCGGAGGAGTTCCTGGTTGGCGGCGCCGTTGGGGTCGTAGGAGATAAAGAGGTTCTTGGCGTTGATACTGACGACGTTGGGGACAAGAATGGTGAGTTCGGCGGCGTAGACGCTGAACTTGCCGGTGGTTCCGATGGAGAATCCGGAGCTGAAGCCGATGGCGATGTCGAAACGGATGTCGAGGCCGGACACGCTGGCGGTGATGCCGCTGGAGGATTGCTGGCCTGCGGCGGCGGAACCGCCGAACGCCAGGGTGGCGTTGGCGGCACCGAGGGAGATGGTGAGGACGAGTTCGCCGTCGACAAACCCGAAGCCGGCGAGCTTGATGAAGGGGTTGGAGATGGAAAGGGGCCCGATGGTAATAGGCGTGGTGGAGGCAGCCTGGGCGGAGGTATTGGTCTGGACGGTGACGACTTCGCGGCTGGCGAGGTTGCCGACACCGCCGGCGGTGAACTTGTTGGCGGCAAAGGTGAGGATCAGTTCGCCGTCGCCGAACATGGGGATGGCGTTGGTCTCGTTGGAATCAACGATGAGATAGCGCCAGGTATTGGCGCCGATCTTGATGGGGGTGGCGAGGGAAAGGACAGCGTCGCGAACGGCGGTGCCACTGAGGGTGAATTCTCCGCCGTTGATGGAGGCGAGGTCAAGGTCGGCGTCGCCGCGCGACTTGAACTTCACATCGATGTAGCGCATGCCGTTGAGGTCGGTCGGCGAAATGACAGAACCGCCCTTGATATTGACCAGGGAGTAGGTGGGCGGGGCGTCGACCGTGCCATCGGCATTGACAGTAACGCCGGGGATGGCAGAGCCGCTGGCGTTGTAGGCGGTGAAGCGCTGGACGGAGACGATGGAGAGGTTGGGGGTGGTGGCGAGATCGCGCCAGGAACCGGCGACGAACTCTACCTCGTAGTTGCCCTCGGCGGCGAAGGTGCCGGCGAAGGTGTAGCGCCAGACATTGCCGTAGAGGCGTACGGGGGCGAGGAAGCCGAGTGAACCCATGACATTGGCACCATTGAGCTTGATGACAAACTCATTGCCGTCGATGGTCGAGGCGTTGATGCCGACGTTGTTGAAGTCGTTGTAGAGGACGTCGATGTACTTGAGCTGATTGAGGAGGGCAAGATCGACGACGCCGCCGTTGCCGGGGTTGACGAGGCTGGCGGTGAGGGGGCGGGAGAGCTTGGCGGGAAGGAGAGCGCCGAGGTCGAGGGTCTGGTCGTAGACGGTGACGGAGGTGATGCGGAAGTCGACAAGGTTGAAGCCGTCGAGGGGCGTGATTTCGAAGAAGGCCTTGCCGGCGATCTCGAAGGCGGTGACGCTGCCGTCGTAGAGGGTGAGGGCGGCAGATTCGATGACGATGTCCATCGTGCCCGCGCCCTTGGGAGTGATGGCGACCGTACCGCTGATCTCGAAGACATCGGTCATACCGATGGTCATGGAGCCGGTGAAGGTCGGGAAGCTGGAACTGTCGATGAAGGTGAGGGTGGTGGTGGTGCCGGTGCCGGTGGGGACGGTGACATTGACGGGGGCGCCCGTGCGGTTAAGGCGGACGCCGAAGACCAGGTTGAGGTTGTCGATGATGTCGAGACCGTCGAGACCGACGAAGCGGGGGGCGCCCTCGCCCGCGAAGGCGTACTTGCCCTGGGCGTTGGTGTAGAGGATCATCCCGAATTCGATGTCCTCAACAGCGAAGCCGAGGGCGTCGGGGTTGGTGGTTCCGTCGGAGAACTGGTAGGGGCCGTCACCGACGAAAACGTAGATGCCGGTGCCGCCGATCATAAACGTGTTACCGCTGCGGGTGAAGGCGAGGGAGCCGCCGACCTCGGCGATGTCGGCGATGTTCATGACGGCGTTGTCGGCGATGAACTGGAAGTAGGGAATGCCGCCGATGGCGGTCTCGGTGCCGCTGAAGTTGATGTTGACGACCTCCCCGTCGAGGGTGAAGGAGTCGATGACTCCGACGGTGGCCTCGTTGTAGCGGAGGGTCATCGTGGCGGAGAGGGTGAAGCCGTCGATGCCGATGAGGGAGACATCGCCGGTGATGTAGCCGGTCTTCACGCCCGCGTTGCTGATGAAGACGGCGCTGCCGTTGACGAGCTGGAGGCCGAGGCGGTTGGCGCTGACGTTGTCACCGACGAAGATTTCGACGTTGTTGCCGACGATGATCTGGTAGCCGCCGTTGGAGGAGCCGGTGGTGATGCTGAAGTCGCCGGAGATCTCCACGCCGGGGAAGCTGATGGAGAGGTCGGAGATGACGATGCGCTTGTAGATGCCGGCATCGAGGGTGACGACGCCCCAGACGCCCTCGGCGGTGATGGCCTGGTTGGTGTTGTTGACCTCAAGCTTGAGGGTGGCGCCGGCCTCGAAGAGACCAAAGGCCACATCGGCGGTGAAGGAGATGGTGCCAGCCATACCGGCGGGCTTGATGACGAAGAGGGCTTGAGCGTCGGCAATGTTGATGGGGGAACCATCGGTCCCCTCCCCTACGAAACCGGGCACGGAGAGGTTGTCGAAACTGACCACCATGGTGGAGCCGCCGGGACCCGTGTAGCGTTCGAAGGCGACGCGGCCGGACATGGTGAAATCGAGGATGGTGACGGAGACGAGTTCGGCAGAGACCTTGACGTAGGGGCCCTTGGGAGCGACGAGGCTGAAGGTGGTGGCGCCGATGGAGAAGGTCTGATTGACGGCGGTGGCCATGTTGTTGAACACGACCTTGAATCCGGTGGCGCCCATGGAGACGCCGGGGACGTTGGAGAGAGCGACGTCGCCCGTGAGGGTGGCGGCGATGCCACCGGGTGCGAGCAGCAGACCGCCCTGACCGTTGGTGAAACTCAGGTAGTCGACGCCGTCGGCGCCGACGGAGAGGAACATGTTAGCGCCGCCGATCTTGATGATCTGCTGTCCGGTGGGGGTGACCGCGCGTTCGAAGAAGAAGTCGCCGCCGACGGAGAGGAAGCCGGAGACCGTAATGGAGGCGCCGAGCAAGGTGACACGCAGGGCGGCGGAGCCCATGTTGACGGTGAGGGTCGAACCACCGGAGGTGGTGACGACGAGGGGGTCGAGGTCCCAGCGGATGAAGGAACCGTCACCGGCGTAGGCTTGATTGATCTCGATGGAGATGGTGGTGGCGGAGAGGGAGATGCCGGGGATGCTGTCGAAGGTAAGTCCGCCGACAGAAGCCTGGAAGGTGGTCCACTTTCGGGCGGGGTTGGCCTTGTCGGTGGCAAGGACAAGGGCGAAAGAGACGTTGGAGAGGGAGAGGCCCACCTCGTCTGCGGTTCCGTAGTTGACGCCAGCGAAGAGGTTGACGTTGGCGGCGCCGACAACGAGCTGGTCGACGGTGGCGGTTCCACCCGTGGAGAGATGGACGGTCTCGGTGGATTTCTCGAAGACGAACTCGCCGTTGAGGACAACGAAGTTGAAGAGGTTGATGTCGACGGTGGCGGAGGCGCGGATGGATTCGCCGCCGGTTCCGTCGAAGTCGAGGAGAATGGAGCTTCCGGGGCCGGTGGGGACACTGAGGGGATCCGCGGCGTAATTGAGGGTGCGGAAGTCAGAAGAGGCGAGATTGACGGCCGCCTCGATGTTGGTGGCGGAGAGAGTGAGGCCGGTGACGCCGACGAAGGCGGCGTTGCCGTTTTCGGTGAGGAGGGTGGTCCACTTGCGGGTGGTGTTGGCGCGGTCGGTGGCGAGAACGAGGGCGAAGTCGAGGTTGCTGACTTGGAAACCAATGGCATTGGCGGTGCCGCCGTTGATGCCGATGAAGGCGCCGACTCCGCTGCCGCCGATGGTGAGGAGGTCGACGAGGACGGTGGATCCATTGTCGAGGGTCAGGGTATCGCTGGACTTGCGGAAGCCGATACCGCCCTCGATGCGGACGAAACCGGCAAGGTCGATGGTGACGAAGCCGGTGAACTGGATGAGTTCTCCGAGGGCGCCGTCCATGTCAAGGGTGATGGAGGAGGAGGGGCCGGTAAGGACGGACTTGGGTGCGGCGGCGAAGTCGACGACGGTGGTGTCAACCGCTGCGAGGTTGACCTCGATGGCAAAAGAGGTGACGGAAAGGGTGAAGGAGGAGATACCGACGAGGGATGCGGATCCGACGGAGCCCTGGAGTGCTGTCCAGGAGCGGGTGGCGCCACCGATCTCGCTGTAGATGGCGAGGGCGAAGTCCACGTCGGAAAGCTGGACGCCGACGGCGTCGGGGGTTCCACCGTTGATGCCTCCGAAGGCGTTCACATTGGAGGCGCCGACGGTGAGGGCCTTGACGTTGACGACGGAGCCTGTGTCGAGGGTGACGGTGGTGGTCTCGCTGCGGAAGGCGAAGTCGCCAGTGATCTGGACAAAGGAGGCAACGGTAAGGCTGGCACCCCCGACGGCAACCTCGAGGAGGGTGCTGGAGGCGGGCAGCGCGGTGAAGGTGTAGGTGACGGCACCGACGCCGATGCTGACCCCGGTGAAGGCCTGTCCGGTCTCATTGAGGCGGAAGGCGACGGTGGTGGCGCTGAGGGAGATATTGCCGGGGAGATGGATGAAAAGACCGCCGACCGCTTCGATCGCTTTCTGGCCGAGGGCGTTGATGCGCATGCCAAGGGAGGCATTGACGACGCCGGCAGAGAAGGCGCCCGCGTTGATGCCGGCGGAGACGTTGGTGGCGACGACATCGACAACGCCGGTGGAGCGGTCGACCTGGAAAGCGAAGTTGCCCTGGAGGTAGACGGTTCCGCCGAGGAGGCTGACGTCAAGACCGCTGATGGCGACACCGAGGTAACTGGAAGAGGCGGGCAGGGCCTGGAAGGTGTAGCTGACGGGTCCGATGGTGAGGGTTTCGCCAACGCGGGCGACGCCGGTCTCATTGATGCCGAGAAGGACGGAGGTGGCGGAGGCGCTGCCGAATCCGCCGCCGTTGATGTAGACGCCGCCGGAGGCCTCGAGGGCGAGTCCCTGCGTGTTGGCGATCAGTCCGAGGCTTCCGTTGGTAACACCGACACCGAAGTTGGCGTTGCCGATGGAGACATGGATGTTCTGGCCGACGGCGATGATGTCGGCACCCTGCTTCTTGAAGCCGAAGTCGCCGGAGAGGGAGGCGACATTGTCGATTCCGGCGGAGAGACCTACGACGGCGAAAGCGATGGTGTTGGCGGCAATCGCATCGTCGAAGGTGTAGGAGAGGGAGCCGACGGAGAGGGCGGTGCCGGCGGTGACGGAGGTGGTGACGTTGGTGTACTGGACGAAGACTTCGGTGGCGCTGATGTTGCCCAAGGGACCGAGGGCGATCTCCAGTCCGCCCTGCTTCAATTCAAAGGCGAAGATTCCGGTGCCCGCCATGAGGCCGAAGTCAGCGTTGGTGAGGCGGACATAGACGGGGCCGGCCTCGAGGGAGGCGGAGACGTTGTTGCCGATGGCGACGATATTGGCGCCGGTCTTCTTGAAGCCGATGTCACCGGAGAGGGTGACGAAATCGAGGATGTCGGCTTCGAGCCCGATGACGGCGAAGGCGATGGTGTTGGGGGCGATGGCCTGTCCGAACGTGTACCCGAGAGAACCGACGCTGATGGTGGTTCCTGCGGCGACGGTGGTGGCGGCATTGGTGTACTGGACGAAGACGTTGGTGGCGCTGATGTTCGCCAGGGGGCCCATGGCGATGTCGAGGGAGCCGTTGGAGAGTTCGAAGGCGAAGGAGGTCGCGCCTGCCATCATGCCGAAGTTGGCGTTGTCGAGGCGGGCATAAACGGGTCCGGCCTCGAGGGAGGCGGAGACGTTGTTGCCGACGGCAATAATGTCGGTGCCGGTCTTCTTGAAGCCAATGTCGCCGGAGATGCGGACGAAGTCGAGAACGGTGGCGTCGAAACCGATGACAGCGAAAGCGATGGTGTTCGGATCGATCTGCTGTCCGAAGGTGTAGGAGATGGAGCCGACGGAGATGGTGGTGGCAGCGGCGACGGTGGTGGCCAGATTGGTGTACTGGACGAAGACGCTGGTGGCGGAGACGGAGCCCAGGGGGCCGAGGGCGATGTCGAGCGAGCCGTTGGAGAGTTCGAAGGCGAAGGTGGTGGCGCCGGCCATCATGCCGAAATCGGCATTGTCGAGGCGGGCGTAGACGGGGCCAGCCTCGAGGGAGGCGGAAACGTTGTTGCCAACAGCGATGATGTCGCTTCCCTGCTTCTTGAAACCGATGTCGCCGGAGAGGGAGACGAAGTTGAGGATGTTGGCCTCGAAGCCGATGACGGCGAAGGCGATCGTGTTGGGGTCGATCTGCTGTCCGAAGGTGTAGGAGAGGCTGCCCACAGAGAGGGTGGTGCCAGCAGTAATCGTGGTGGTGGCGTTGGTGTACTGGACGAACACCTGGGTGGCGCTGATAGAGCCGAGGGGGCCCAGGGCGATGGCGAGGGAGCCGTCGGAGAGTTCGAAGGCGAAGGTGGTGGCACCGGCGACAAGGCCGAAGTCGGCGTTTTCGAGGCGGGCATAGACGGGTCCGGCCTCAAGGGAGGCGGAAACATTGTTGCCGATGGCGATGATGTCCGCACCACTCTTCTTAAAGCCGATGTCGCCGGAGAGGGTGACGAAGCCGAGGACATCCGCCTCGAGGCCCTGGACGGCGAAGGCGATGGTGTTGGGATCGATCTGCTGCGCGAAGGTGTAGGAGAGGGGGCCGACAGAGATGGAGGTTCCGGCAGTGATGGTGGTGACGGCGTTGCTGTACTGGACGAGGACATTGGTGGCACTGATGTTGGCCAGCGGGCCCATCGCGATGTCAAGGGCGCCATCCTTGAGTTCGAAGGCGAATGTGGTGGTGCCGGCGACAAGGCCGAAGTCCGCGTTCTGAAGACGGGCATAGACGGGTCCGGCCTCGAGGGAGGCGGAGACGTTGTTCCCGACGGCGATGATGTCAGTACCCGTTTTCTTGAAGCCGATGTCGCCGGAGAGGGAGACGAAGCCGGCGAGGTCGGCGGAGAAGCCCTGGACGGCAAAGGCGATGGTGTCGGGGGCGATTTCCTCGTCGAAGGTGTAGGAGATGCCGCCGACCGTGAGGGAGGTGCCGGCGGCGACGGTGGTGGCAAGGTTGGTATACTGGACGAAGACGTTGGTGGCGCTGATGTTCCCCAGCGGGCCGAGCGCGATTTCGAGGGCGCCGTTTTTGACCTCGAAGGCGAAGGTGGTGGTGCCGGAAAGGAGGCCGAAGTCGGCGCCCGTGACGCGGACGAAGACGGGACCGGCCTCGAGGGTGGCGGAGACGTTGTTGCCGACAGCGATGATGTCGGTACCGTTCTTCTTGAAGCCGATGTCACCGGAGAGGGAAACGAAATCGAGGATGTTGGCATCAAGGCCGATGACCGCGAAAGCGATGGTGTCGGCGGCGATGGCGGCGGAGAAGGTGTAAGAGAGCGGGCCGACCGTGAGGGTGGTGCCAGCGGTGACGGAGGTGACGGCGTTGGTGTACTGGACAAAAACGCGGGTGGCGGTGATATCGGCCAGGGGTCCAAGGGCAATGGAGAGGGCACCGTTGGAGAGTTCGAAGGCGAAGGTGGTGGCACCGGATAGGAGGCCGAAGTCGGCGTTTTCGAGGCGGATGTGGGCGGGTCCGGCTTCAAGGGCGGCGGTGACACTCTGTCCGACAGCCACGATGTCGGCGCCCTGTTTCTTAAAGCCGATGTCACCGGAGAGGGAGACGAAGTCGAGGATGTTGGCGGAGAAGCCCTCGACGGCGAAGACGATGGTGTCGGCGGCGATGGCGGCGGAGAAGGTGTAGGAGACGGGGCCAACGGTAACGGTGGTGCCGGCGGTGATGGAAGTGGTCGCGTTGGTGTACTGGACCAGGACGCTGGTTGCGGTGATATCGGCCAGCGGGCCCATGGAGATGGCGAGGGAGCCGTTGGAGAGTTCGAAGCCGAAAGAGGTGGCCCCGCCCATGAGGCCGAAGTCGGCGTTCTCAAGTCGGGCGAAAACAGGTCCGGCCTCAAGAGAGGCGGAGACGTTGTTGCCGGCAGCGATCAGTTCGGCTCCCTGTTTCTTGAAACCAATGTCACCGGAGAGGCGGACAAAACCGGCGACCTCCGCATCCAGACCCTGCACCGCAAAGGCGAGGGTGTTGGGGGCGACTTCCTCGTCGAAGGTGTAGGAAAGGGAGCCAACGGTGAGAGAAGTAGCGGCGGCGATGGTGGTGGCGGCGTCCGTGTACTGGACGAAGACGTTGGTGGCAGAGATGTTCGCCAGAGGGCCGAGGGCGAGTTCGAGGCTGCCGTTCTTGAGTTCAAATCCAAAGCCGGATGTGCCGCTGACCAGTCCGAAGTCGGCATTGAGGAGGCGGGCGTAGACGGGTCCGGCGTCGAGGGAGGCGGAGACGTTGTTACCGACAGCGATGATGTCGGCGCCGACCTTCTTGAAACCGACATCCCCGGAGAGGGAGACAAAGTCGAGGATGTTCGCGCTGAAGCCCTCAACGGCAAAGAGGAGGGTGTTGGGGGCGATGGCTCCGGTGAAGCTGTAGGAGAGCGGGCCGACCGTGAGGGTGGTGCCCGCGGTGACAAAGGCGGTAGCGCCAGTGTACTGGACGAAGACGTTGGTGGCGGAGATGCCGCCCAGCGGGCCGAGGGTGGCTGCGAAGGAGCCATTGTTGAGTTCGAACGCGAGGCCGTTTGTTCCGGAGATCAGCCCAAAGTCGGCGCCGGAGACGCTGATGTTGACGGGACCGGCGGTGAGGGAGGCCCCCACATTGGAGCCGACGGCTACGATGTCGGTTCCGGTTTTCCTGAAGCCGAGATCACCGGTGAGGGAGACAAAACCCAGAACATCAGCGGAGAAGCCCTCGACCGCGAAAGCAATGGTATTGGCAGCGACGCCGTTGGTGAAGGTGTAGGAAAGAGAACCGACGCTAAGGGTGGTTCCGGCGGCGAGGGTGGTGACGGCGTTGCTATACTGTACGTAGACGGAAACGGCGCCGATATTGCCGAGGGGGCCGAGCCCGACCTCGAGACCTCCGTTGGACAGCTCGAACGCGAAGGTGGTGGCGCCGGAGGTCAGGCCGAAGTCGGCACCAATCACGCGGACGAAGAGTGCGTCCGCTTCGAGGGAGGCACTGACGTTGTTGCCGACAGCGATGATGTCGGCACCGGTTTTCTTGAAACCGATGTCGCCGGAGATGCGGACAAAGCCGGCGACTTCGGCGGAGAAGCCATGGACGACAAACGCGATGGTGTTGGCGGCGATGGCCTCGGAGAAGGTGTAGTTCAGGGGACCAACGCTCAGAAGGGTGCCGGCCGTGATGGTGGTGGTGGCGTTGGTGTAGCGGACGAGCACGCTGGTGGCGCCGATGCTGCCCAGCGGACCGAGGGCGACATCGAGGGAGCCGTCGCTGAGTTCGAAGGCGAAGGAGGTCGTTCCGGAGAGAAGGCCGAAGCGGGCATTGAGAAGCCGCACATAAACCGGTCCCGCCTCGAGGGAGGCGGAGACATCGTTGCCGACGGCGATGATGTCGCTTCCGTTCTTCTTGAAGCCCAGATCGCCGGAGAGGGAGACAAAACCCGCGATATTGGCGGAGAGACCGGTGACGGCAAAAGCGATGGTGTCGGGGTCGATCTGGTCGGCGAAGGTGTAGGAGAGGGAACCGACGGAAATGGAGGTGCCCGCAGGAACCGTTGTGAGAGAGTTACTATAGCGGACGAGGACGCTGGTCGCGCTGATATCAGCGAGAGGACCAAGAGCGATCTGGAGGGAGCCGTTCTTGAGTTCGAAGGCGAAGTTGTCGTTGTTGGCGATGAGGCCGAAGTCGGCGTTGGCCAGGCGGACATAAGCAGGTCCGGCATTCAGTTCGGCATCGACGCCGAGGCCGACGCCGAGGAGAAAGGTTCCGTTTTTCTGGAATCCAATGTCACCGGAGAGGGAGACAAAGCCGGCGACCTCAGCGGCGAAGCCCTCGAGGACGAAGGCAATGGTGTCGGGGGCGATGGCATTGGCGAAAGTGTAGGAGATACCGCCTACGGAAAGGGAGGTGCCGGCGGCGATGCTGGTGGCGGCGTTGGTGTACTGGACAAAGACGCGGGTGGCGGAGACGGAACCCAGCGGGCCGAGAGCAATTTCGAGGCTGCCGTTGCTCAGTTCAAAACCGAAGGTGGCGGCGCCGGCACGGAGACCGAAGTCGGCATTGGCGAGGCGGACATAGACGGGTCCGGCGTTGAGGGCGGCGGTGACATCGTTGCCGACGGCGACGATGTCGGCGCCATTGAGGCGGAATCCGATGTCGCCCGTGAGGGTGACAAAATTCAGGATGGTGGCATCGAAGCCGATGACGGCGAAGGCGATGGTGTTGGCGGCAATCGCATCTTCGAAGGTGTAGGAGAGGGCGCCGACCGTGAGAGTTGTACCCGCCGTGACGGAGGTGAGGGCGTTGGTGTACTGAACGAAGACCTGATCGGCACCGATGTCCCCGAGAGGACCGAGGGCGATATCGAGGCTGCCGTTTTTCAGTTCGAAGGCGAAGGTGGTGTTCGTGGCGCGAAGCCCGAAGTCGGCATTGAGGAGGCGGACGTGGGCGGGTCCGGCGTCAAGAGAGGCGCTGACATTCGAGCCGACAGCGACGATGGCAGTGCCGTTCTTCTTGAAGCCGAGGTCACCGGAGAGGGAGACAAAGCCGGCGATGTCGGCATCGAGGCCCTGGACGGTGAAGGCGATGGTGTCGGGATCGATCTGCTGCGCGAAGGTGTAGGAGATCGCGCCAACGGTGAGGGTGGTGGCGGCGGCGATGGTGGTGGCCGCGTTGGTGTACTGGACGAAAACGTTGGTGGCGGTGATGTTGGCCAGGGGGCCAAGCAGGATCTGGAGGGAACCGTTGCTGAGTTCGAAAGCGAAGGAGGTGGCCCCGGCGCTGAGCCCGAAATCGGCGTTGGCGAGGCGGACAACTGCGGCACCAGCGGTGAGGGAGGCGGTGACATCGTTGCCGACGGCGATGATGTCGGCGCCATTCATCCTGAAGCCGATGTCACCGGCGAGGCTGACAAACCCGGCGATGTTGGCGGAAAAGCCCTGAACCGCGAAAGCGATGGTGTTGGCGGCGATCCCGTTGGTGAAGGTATAAGATACGCCCCCGACGCTGATGCTGGTGGCGGGCAGAATGGTGGTGAGGGCGTCGGTGTATTGGACGAAGACGCTGGTGGCGGAGAGGTTAGCCAGGGGACCAAGGCCCATCTGGAGGGAACCGTTGCTCAATTCGAAACCGAAGGTGGCGGCGCCGGAAGTGAGGCCGAAATCGGCGTTGGCGAGGCGGACATAGACGGAGGGGCTGATGTCGAGGGAGGCGGAAACGTTGTTGCCCACGGCGACAATGTCGGCACCGACGATGCGGAATCCGATGTCACCGGCGAGGGAGACGAAACCGGCGATGTCGGCCTGGAACCCGATGACTGCGAAAGCGACGGTGTTGGCGGCGATGGCGCCGGAGAAGCTGTAGGAGAGGGAACCGATCGTCAGTACAGTTCCGGCGGAGACCGTGGCGGTGGCGTCGGTATACTGGACGAACACGGAGGCGGCAGAAATGTTGGCGAGAGCGCCGAGGGCGATTTCGAGGCTGCCGTTGCGGAGTTCGAAGACCGTGCCAGAGGCGCCGGAACGCAGGCCGAAGTCGGCGTTGGCGAGGCGGACATAGACGGTGGGGGAGATGGTGAGAGCGGCGGTAACATCATTTCCGATGGCGACGATGCTGGCGCCGTTGAGACTGAAGGCGATGTCACCGGAGAGGGAGACGAATCCGGCAACCTGGGCCTGAAGACCGTAGACCTCAAAGGCGATGGTGTTGGCGGCGATGGCGGTGTCGAACGTATAGCTCAGGACTCCCACCTGGACGACGGTTCCAGCGCTGATGGAGGTGACGGTGTTGGTATAGCGGACGCTGACACCGGTGGAGGAGATGGAGCCGAGGGGGGCGAGGGCGACGGTAAGGGAGGTTCCCTCCAGTTCGATGGCGAAGCGGGTCGCATCGAGGAGAAGGCCGAAGGAGGCGCCGGTCAGTTCGAGATAGACGGTGGGAGAGGCTTCGAGCCGGACGGTGATGTTAGAACCGACGGCCTCCGTGAGGAGACCGTTTTTACGGAAACCGACATCGCCGGAGATGGTGACGAAGTTGTTGAGGCTAAAGAGCAGGTTCTGACCGACAAACTGGAAGACGGGTGTGGTGACACCGTAGTCGATGACACCGATTCCGCCACCGAAGTCGACGGTCTGGACGCCGGTGTTGTTGGAGAGGACGTTGAAGGTACCGGAGAGGGAGAGGCCGTTAATGCCGACAACGGAGGCGGTGCCGGAAGCGTAGAGGGCGAGGCCGCTGCCAGTGAGGCCGGTGCTGAGTCGCATGGCGAAGTTCAGGCCGGTGGCGGCGAAACCGCGGGCGGTGGGGTTGATGGCGCCGGCACTGGTGCGGTAGGGCCCGGTGCCAATGAAGGCCTCGACATTGGAGGCGGTGACGGTGAAGCTTTCGGGAGCGCGAGTGAAGGAGAAGTCACCGGCAAGGGTGAAGGCACCGCCACCAATGTCAATGAGCGTGTCTTCGGCAACGATCTGGATGAAGGGATTGACACCGTCGGAGATCTCGGAGGCGCTGAAGGAGAAGGTGACGTTCTCGCCACCGATGAAGTAGGTTTCGGAAATGGCGGTGGTGGCGGCGTTGTAGCGGAAGGTGACGGTGGAGTTGATGACCAGTCCGTCGATGCCGAGGAGGCTTACGGTTCCGGTGACGAAGCCGCTCTTGACGCCGCCGTTGTCGACGAAAAGGCCCTGTCCGTCGGTGAGGAGGAAGCCCTTGCGGTCGCCGCTGAAGTTGTCGCCGACGAAGATTTCGACCTGAGTGGCGGAGATGACGGTGTAACCGCTGCCAGTGGTGCCTGCGGCGGTGCCGAAGATGCCGGAGATTTCGATGCCGGGGAAGCTGAAGCTGATGGCGAGTTCGACCCAGAAGGTGGAGTTATTAGGGCCGAGGGCCGGGAGGGAGAGCGCGCCGAAGGGGCCTTCGATGTCGATGGCCTGGGCGGTGTCATTCATGTAGAGGGAGACCCGTGCGCCGGCGCTGATGGAGCCGAAGCCGACATCGGCGGTGAACTCGAGTTTGCCAGCGACACCGATGTTGGCAAGGATGACGAAAGTGCCCTGCCCGCTGGCGATGTCGAAAGAGTCTCCTTCGGTGCCCTCGCCACTGAAGGCGGAGATGCTGATGTCGCGGAAATCGATGACCATGGTGTCGACACCGCCGGAGGTGTAGCGCTGAAAGCCGACTCGGCCGGACATGTTGATGCCGAGGATGGTGATGGTGAGCGGGTCGGCGACGAGGGAAATGTAGGGCCCGGCGGGGGTGACAAGATGAACGGTGGACCCGCCGACTTCGAAGGTCTCGTTGATGTCGCGGGTCATGTTGTTGAAGACAACGCTGAAAGAGCCGGCACCGATGGAGACTCCGGGGATGCCGCCAAGGAGGCTGACGGATCCGCTGAGACTGGCGGCCATTCCGTCCGCGGTGAGGAGCAGGGCGCCAGTTCCGGAGTTGAAGTTGAGCATGTTGACGCCACCGGCGGTGACGTCGAAGCCAAGACCGGTGCCGGCGACGCGGATGACCTGGGCGCCGGAGGCGTCGGTGGTCATGCTGAAATTCAGGGCGGTGGCGGTGGCGGTGAAGAGGTCGGTGACGACAAGGGTGGCGCCTGTGAGTTCGAAGGCGATAGTGTTAGCGCTGATTTCGGAGGCGAAGGTGTAGGAGAGCGCGCCGATGGTGAGGGTGGTTCCGGCGGTAAGGGTGGTGACGGCGTTGGTGTAGCGGACGGAAACGCCGGTGGCGGAGAGCGTGGCGAGCGGGATGACGGCAGAGAGGCTGCCATTGGTCAGTTCGAAGCCGAAGGTGGTGGCACCGGTGGTGAGGCCGAAGTCGGCGTTATCCAGGCGGACGAAGAGAGAGGGCGAGACGACGAGAGCGGCGGAGACGCCGGACCCGACGGCGATGATGTCGGCTCCGTTCATTTTGAAGCCGATGTCACCGGTGAGGGTGACGAAATCGAGGATGTTGGCGGAAAAGCCTTCGACGGCGAACGCGATGGTGTTCGCGGCGATGGCGTTGGTGAAGGTGTAAGAAAGGGGTCCGATGGAAAGCGTGGTGCCTGCACTGACGGACGTGGTGGCGTTGCTGTACTGGACGAAAACGGTGGTGGCGGAGATGTTGGCCAGAGGACCCAGTGCGAGGTCGAGGGAACCGTTTTTGAGTTCGAACGCGAACGTGGTGGCGCCGGAGGTGAGGCCGAAGTCGGCATTGGAGAGGCGGGCGTAGGCGGGGCCGGCCTCGAGGGAGGCGCTGACTCCGGCACCGATGGCGATGACATCCGCACCGTTCATTTGGAAGGCGAGATCCCCGGAGAGGCTGACAAAACCGGCGATGTCGGCGCTGAAGCCCAACGCGGAGAACGCGGTGGTGCTGGTGGTGATTTCTTCTTCGAAGGTGTAGGAGAGGGAACCGACGGAGAGAGTTGTGGCGGCGGCGATGGTGGTCGCGGCGTTGGTGTAGCGCACGAGCACGTTGTCGGCAGAGATATTCGCCAGCGGGCCCAAGGCGAGTTCCAGAGCGCCGTTCTTGAGTTCGAACCCGAAGGTGGTGGCGTTGGAGGTGAGGCCGAAATCGGCACCGGTGACGCGGGCGTAAACGGTGGGAGAGGCCTCGAGAGAGGCACTGACATTGGAACCGACAGCGATCAGGTCGGCACCGCTGATCTTGAAGCCAAGGTTTCCGGAAAGGGAGACGAAACTGGCGACATCGGCCTCGAAACCCTCAAGGGTGAAAGCGATGGTGTTGGCGGCGATGCCATCGGTGAAGGTGTAGGAGAGGGAACCGACGGAGAGGGTGAGTCCGGAATCGATGATCGTGGTCAGGTTGGTGTACTGAACGAAGACCGAGGTGGCGGAGGCGTTGGCGAGACCACCGAGGGAGAGGTCCAGGGTTCCTTCACGCAGTTCGAAGGCGAAGTTCGTGGCGCCGGCCAGCAGGCCAAAGTCGGCGCTACTGAGGCGGATGTATACGGAGGGGTTGATTTCGAGGGAGGCAGCGACGTTGTTGCCGACGGCAATGACTTCGCCATCCACGGATTTGAAACCGAGATCCCCGGAAAGATTCACAAAACCGGCGACCTCAGCGGTGAAGCCCTCGACGGTGAAGGCGATGGTATTGGGATCGATGGCGGAAGCGAAGGTGTAACCCAGTGAACCCACCTGGAGAGAGGTGGCGGCGGCGATGGTGGTAGCCGCGTTGGTATACTGAACAAAGACAGTGGTGGCACCGATGTTGGCCAGCGGACCCAGGGCGATGTCGAGCGAGCCGTCGGAGAGTTCGAAGGCGAACGTGGTGGCGCCGGCGATGAGGCCGAAGTCCGCATTCGAGAGTCGGGCATAAACGGATGCGGAGGCCTCAAGTCCTGCAGTGACATTCTGACCAACGGCGATAATGTCGGCGCCCTGTTTCTTGAAGCCGAGGTCGCCGGAGAGGCTGACGAACCCGGCGATGTCGGCCTCGAAGCCCTCCACGGTGAAGGCAATGGTGTCGGGAAGGATCTCGGACGCGAAGGTGTAGGTGAGGGAACCGACGGTCAAGGTCGTGGAGGCGGCGATGGTCGTCGCGGCGTTCGTATACTGGACGAACACCGTCGTGGCGCTGATGTTGGCCAAGGGCCCAAGGGCGATTTCGAGAGAACCATTGCTCAACTCAAATGCGAAGGTGGTAGCCCCCGCGCTGAGACCGAAGTCCGCATCGGTGACGCGGGCGTAGACACTGGGAGCGGCAGTGAGACTGGCAGTGACATTGTCGCCGACGGCAATTACGTCCAGCCCCTCCAGTTTGAAGCCAAGGTTGCCGGAGAGGGAGACGAAACCGGCGATGTCCGCTTGGAACCCGATGACGGTGAAGGAGATGGTATTGGCGGAAATGGTTTCCGCGAAGGTGTAAGTGAGGCCGCCCACGCTGAGAACGGTGCCAGAGGTGATGACGGTTGAGGCGTCGGTATAACGGACGAGGACATTGAGGGCGCTGATGTTGGCCAGGGGACCGAGCGCGATTTCCAAGCTTCCGTTTTTCAGCTCAAAACCAAAGGAGCCGATCCCGGCGACCAAGCCGAAATCGGCGTTGGCGAGGCGTGCGTAGACGGTGGGACTTGCCTCAAGGGAGGCACTGACACCTTGTCCCACCGCCACAATGTCTCCGGCGACACTCTTGAAGCCGAGGTCTCCGGAGAGAGCGACGAAACCGGCGATGTCGGCATTGAAACCTTGGACCGCAAAAGCAATGGTGTTACCCGCGATGTCGTTCGCGAAGGAGTACGAGAGGGAACCCACTGAGAGTTCGGTTCCAGCGACAACCGGGGTGGCGGCGTTGGTGTACTGGACGAAGACCGAGGTGGCCGAGATGTTGGCCAGGGGGCCGAGGGCCAGATCGAGGCTGCCGTTGCTCAGTTCGAAAGCGAAGGTGGTGGCGCCGGCGAAGAGACCGAAATCGGCATTGGTCAGGCGGGCGTATACCGTGGGGCTGGCTTCCAAAGAGGCGCTGACCCCTTGGCCCACCGCGATCACATCCGTACCGTTTTTCAGGAAGCCAAAATCCCCGGACAGGGAGACGAAACCGGCGATGTCGGCGCTGAAGCCCTCAACGGTGAAAGCGAGGGTGTCCGGCGTGATTTCGTTGTCAAACGTGTAGGAGACAGGACCCACACTGACCGTGGTGGCCGCGGCGACGGTGGTGACGGCGTTGGTGTACTGGACGAAGACCGAGGTGGCCGAGATGTTCGCCAAGGGGCCAAGCGCGACCTCGAGGCTGCCGTTGCTCAGTTCGAACGCGAAGGTGGTGGCGCCGGCGAAGAGACCGAAATCGGCTCCGGTCAGGCGGGCATAGACGGTGGGGCTGGCCGTTAAACTCGCGGTCACGTTCTGACCAACGGCCACGACCTCCGTGAGGGTTTTCTGGAAGCCAAGATCCCCGGAGAGGGTGACAAATCCGGCAATGTCGGCACTCACGCCCTCCGCCGCAAAAGCTCGGGTGTCAGGTGCAATCTCATTACTAAAGGTGTAGGAGAGGGCACCAACCGTCAGGGTGGTCGCCG
>CAYLNG010000005.1:3776-28489 GCA_964385155.1 uncultured Verrucomicrobiota bacterium | reverse complement strand
GTTCGTGTACTGGACGAACACCGAGGTGGCCGAGATGTTCGCCAGGGGGCCGAGGGCCAGTTCCAGGCTTCCGTTGCTCAGTTCGAACGCGAAGGTGGTGGCTCCCGCGTAAAGACCGAAGTCCGCTCCGGTCAGGCGGGCATAGACGGTGGGGCTGGCTTCCAGGGAGGCGCTGACCCCCTGGCCCACCGCGATCACTTCCCCGCCGCTGAGTTGGAAACCCAGATCCCCGGACAGAGAGACGAAACCGGCGATGTCCGCTTCGAAACCTTCGGCCGTGAAGGCGATGGTATCCGGAGCAATCTCATTACTAAAGGTGTAGGAGAGGGCACCAACCGTCAGGGTGGTCGCCGCGGCGACGGTGGTGGCGGCGTTCGTGTACTGGACGAACACCGAGGTGGCCGAGATGTTCGCCAGGGGGCCGAGGACGGCGGAGAAGGTTCCGTTGGTGGATTCGAAGGCGACCAGGGTTTCGTTGAAGAAGAAACCGAAGTCGACGTTGGTGAGGCTGACGGAGGCGGAGGGGTCGGCGCTCAGAATGACGTCGACCTGTTCCCCGACACCCTCGATACGACCGGCGTCCTCCTCAAAGGCGAGTTTACCGGAGACGGAGACGAAGCCGTCGACGGAGAAGGTGAGGTTGGATCCGGAGAGTTCAAAGACATCATTGGTGGTGCCGAAGTCGTAGGTGCCGGAGCCACCGAAGTCGATGACCTGGGTGCCGGTGGTGTTGACAAGGGCGGAGAGGGTACCGGAGAGTTGGAAGCCGGTGAGGCCGTTGAGAGAGGCATCACCCTGGGCGTGAAGGGCGAAGACGGTTTCGTTGAGTCCATTGGTTTCGACGAGGAGGTCGAGGGAACCGCTGGTGAGCTGGAGGGAGACGGAACCGATTTCGAAGGAGGCGGTGAGGTTGGTGGCGGTGAGGCGGAGGATGAAGTTGTCGCCGGGGAGGGTTTCGGCGCGGACGGTCAGGTTGCCGGAGAGCTGGAGGGCGCCGACCAGTTCGGCGGAGAAACCGGTGAGGGTTACCTCGGAGAGGGAGGTGGTGGAGCCGAAGCCGGAGAAGGTGTGGGTGGCGGCGCCGACGCCGATGGTGACGCCATCGGGGTTCAGCCCGGTGTCATTAAAACGGAAGAGAGCTTCGGTGGCGGAGACGCTGACGAAGTTGTCGCCGGTGACGGAGGGTGTGCCGCGGATTTCCATCCAGGCGGAATTGTCGGAGAAGAGTTTGACACCGAAGGAGGCATTGGCGACCTGGACCTGCCAGGTGTCGGCGGAGCCGAAGGAGAAGTTGATGTTGGTTCCGGTGATCTCGATGTGGTCGCCGTCGAGAGCGACCCCGAAGGTACCGGAGGTGGTGAACTGGTCGCCATGGGAGATGTCAGCATCGAAGGTGATGCCGGTGGGGATGGCGCCGAAGTAGTCGTCGTTGAGGAGGGTGCCCAGGAGGTCGGCATCGGTCTGGGTGTTGGCGTCGATCGTGAATCCGGCGGGACCAGGGAGGGCGACGACGCTGAGTTCGACACGGTCGGCGAACTGGTTGATTTCAAAATAGCGGTCGTTGAGGTCGACGCTGAAAAAGCCGGAGCCGAACTCGAAGGTACCAGAGACGGCGCTGTAGGTAATAATATTAAAGGTGTCGCCAACCTGGGGGGTGAATCCGTTCCAGAGGGCGATGGTGAGGGTTCCGCTGAGGGTGGCGGTGCCGCTGACCTGGAGTTGATCGTGGAAAGCATCCCCGGTGCCTGGGGTCGTTCCACCCAATTCGATGAGTAGGTTTCCACCTGCGTTATCATAATCCCCGACGATGGTGGTGATGCCGGGGCTGTTTCCGGGTGCGACCCGACCTTGGTTGGTGACCGAACCCTGGTAAATCCCGACGCCGTGGAACGTTTCGCCGGCATTCACGGTGAGCCCACCCGGTGCGGGAGGACCCTGTGGCCCGTTCAGGGAATCGATCATCAGCGTGGACATATCGACTTGGACATTCGCCGAACCCGGGAGCCCGGGATCGTTCATGTTCATGTGCACACCACCCTCTGGAGAAGACGGCGTTTGATCGTCCAGGGAGACCGCTTCGCCCTGAAGGGAATCGGAGGAGTCCGCAGGCGGAGTGTCCTCTTCGGTGGCATCCACAACGAGCGGCTCGAAAAGCTCGGACTCGGACGTGGGATACAGATCGTTGAGCGCCTCCCTCTCCAGGAGATCCTGTGACTCGCTAGCGGTCTGGGTCTCGATCACGGCAACAGTTCCCAGCGCTACGACGTCCATGCCGTCAGCACTGAGCATGATCCGTGGCTCAAGAGCCTCCAGATCGAATTGTCCGGATGGTGGGGGTTGCGGTTTCAAGGGGGGGTGTTGTTGACAGCGAATCTGTTCACGGACTGTGGACAGCTTGTTAACATCATGCACGCTATGCACAGTAGGTTCAACAGATTTTTGGTCTAGAAGGTCTTCTTTTTTGGGTTGGAAAACGTAATGGCCTATAAATTAACTTCTTTTAGTTATTAAGATTAGACATATCCTATTTATTCTGATTTTGCAGGTAGAAGAAGAATATAAGGAGAGGGAGACAGGTCGTGTGGGTCATGGATGGACAGAAATCGCCCGCTGTCGTAGACCTTCATAAAGCATAATGGCGGCGCAGGTGGATACATTCAGGGAGTCGGCGATGCCGTTCATGGGAAGAGAAACCTTGAGATCGGCTGCGTCCATCCAAGGGTCGCTGAGGCCGAGCATTTCGGAGCCGACGGCGATAGCGAGGGGTCGGGAAAGGTTGGAATGGTAAAGAGAATGTGTGGCATGTGGAGTGGCGGCCAGGAGGGAAATTCCGTTTTGCCGCAACCATGGGAGAAGTTCGTCACGGGTGGATTCAATAACAGGAACAGAAAAGAGTGTACCCACGCTGGCCCGGACGGTATTGGGATTGAAGATGTCGGTGACAGGATCACAGACGATGACAGCATCGATGCCCGCGCCGTCCGCCGCACGCAGCATGGTGCCCAGATTGCCCGGTTTTTCGATCCCAACCATCACGAGGAAAAAGGGATTGGGGGATTTGGGAAGGTCCTGGAGACGGTGATGCCGCTGAGGAGCGACCGCCAGAAGGCCGTCAGGTCTGTCCCGGTAAGCCACCTTTCGGAAAACAGGGGCAGAACACGAAAAAAGACGTGTTCCCACCTTTTCGGCACGGGCCAACAGAGCGTTTTCGTTGCCACCCAAAAACAGATCCGTAGAAAAATAGAGTTCGTCGATGGGCCATTTGGCCTCCAAAGCGCGAAGAATCTCGCGGTAACCCTCGATTACAAAAACGCCCTCCTGGTCGCGATCTCCTCGTTTTCGCAGGGAAAGGAGGCGTTTGATGCGGGGATTTTGGGGACTGCTGATTTCCAGGGGGGTCATGAAGCTTTCCTACCTCCGGAAGGCATGTGGGGCAATCAGAAAGAAATCCACAAGAGCCTGTGGGCAACCCCTCAACAAGGACAAGAAAGTGTGTTCATATCCTCTGTCTTGTCCGCAGGGTGTAAACAGGTCGGGGGTTTGCACCGGAGTCCACACAGGAACCCAACAACTCAAAATGTCACATCCTCTTGTTATTCAGCACATTACAAGATTGTACACATATAAACAACCCATACGGAGAAGAAGATTTTTAAGTAAGTAAAGGTAAGTAATCTCCTTCTGAAGGCTCTGTTTTCGTTGTCGCACCGCTCCGCATGTGGTAGCTTCCCGGCATGAGGAAACACCACTGGAGCCCGATCTGGCTAGGAACCGCTACCCTGACGTTTGGCAGTGCGTTGGGGCCGTACCAAGTGATCCTGGACAAGGGATTGTTGGGAGGAGTGGATGAGGGAGTGGCGGTGGTGGCGCCTACGTCAGTCCCCGTGGTGGTGACACCTGGATGGGCAAGTGAATACCAGATGACGATGATTACGAGGGATTTGGACACCGGAGTGGTCCGGGTGGGTCTTCAACACAAGAGGGATGGCAGGGGTTTTTTGTTGGTTCAGGGGGAAGAACCTCTTCAGGATCTGGAACTTTTAGGGGCGGATTTTGAGAGGAACCAGGCCACCATCCGCTACCGGGGAAGCCCACATCTCTTCACGCTGGAGACTGGCACGGCATCGGTGCCGTCGGAACCGTCCGAAGGCCGTCGCGGGCCCAGCCGGGTTGTGGTTCCCACCCCCCGGCCACGGCTCGCACCGACACCGGAGGCTGCGTCGGTGGAGGTCGAGACCCCTCGATTCCAGAGCCAGGAGGAATTGGACACACATCTTAAACAGGTCCAGATGGATGCCCTCCGCACGGGAAAACCCCCGTTGCCGATTCCGTTGACCCCTGAAATGGATGAGCAACTGGTGCGGGAAGGGGTGTTGCCACCGCCGGGAACCCCATGAATCTTCCGCCTCACCATATTCGTAATTTGATATCAGCCAGTGATTTAGAAAAACGTGTAACCTGGATGGTCGACGAAATTTGTATGCGGTTGACGGGGGAGCCGCTGGTGATTGTCGGTATTTTGAGGGGATCGTTTATGTTTTTGGCGGATCTGGTTCGGGCGCTACATCCGAGGGGGATTCATCCGCGCATCGATTTTATGACGTTGCAGAGCTATGGTTCTGGAACGAAGAGCAGCGGAAACGTCAGGATCCTCAAGGATGTGTCGATTGATTTGGCAGGCAGTGTGGTGTTATTGGTGGACGACATTCTCGACACGGGCCGCACGCTTCGATTTGCAACGCGCCATGTAGAAAACAAAGGAGCGCTACGTGTGTTGACGTGTTGTTTGTTGGACAAACCCTCCCGGAGGACGGAGTCCGTGCGTGCTGATTTTATTGGATTTTCGATACCTGACACCTTTGTGGTAGGGTATGGGCTTGACTACGACAGTCATTACCGGGAGTTGCCTTACCTTGGAGAAGTGGTGCATGAATCCGCTTGAGGACACGATTGCGGCGGTGGCCACGGCTTCCGGGGAGGGAGGAGTCGCCATTGTGCGGGTAAGCGGACCTGGGGCCCTGCCCCTCGCGGATCGATTATTCCGCTGCACAGCACCCCCGCCTTCCCAACGGAAGGCAGGAACATTCGCATATGGAAAAGTGGTGGAGGGAACGGAGGAGCTGGATGAGTCCATTTTATTGATTTTCAGGGCGCCAAGAAGTTACACCGGCGAGGATGTGGTGGAATTTCAATGCCATGGCGGTGGTATGAGTGCGGCACGCATACTGAGGGCGTGTTTCCATGCGGGGGCGAGGCCCGCGGATCCAGGGGAATTCACGAGGAGGGCCTTCCTGAATGGACGCATCGATTTGGTCCAGGCAGAGGCGGTTATGGATTTGGTCAGGTCCCACAGTTCCCGTGCGCAGGCGGCAGCGCTGCAACAACTTGAGGGAGGACTCAGTCGCGAATTCAATGCGTTGTACGACGAACTCATCCTTTTGGCCGCCCAATTGGAGGCCACTCTGGATTTTCCCGAGGATGAACTGCCAGAAACTGTGATTCCAGAGATTGTAGAGGGGATGGAGGCGGGAGTGGAAGAGGTCCGCAGGATGTTAGCGACTTGGAACGAAGGACATCTTCTGCGGGATGGGGCGTTGGTGGTACTGAGTGGGAAGCCGAATGCGGGAAAAAGCACGTTGTTGAACCGATTGCTGGGCCATGAACGGGCGATTGTTTCGGACCAGCCGGGGACGACACGGGACAGCATCGAGGCGGAGTTCCTGCTGGAAGGCATCCCTTTGAGGCTGGTAGACACGGCGGGACTGAGGGAAAGTGAGGATTTTGTGGAACGGGAAGGCATAGCACGCACACGAAAGTACCTCGAAAAAGCGGATTTGCACCTGCATGTGCTGGATTTGGGGGAATCCGCGGATGAAAGGACTTACGAAAATTTCCGTTGTCTGGTGCCCGGAAAAAGCATTCTGGTGTGCAACAAGACCGATGTACCGCGCCGTTTTGTGTTGGAAACGTGGCCGCAAGTGCCTCGGGTGGAGTGTTGTTTAGGCCGTGGGGAAGGTGTGGAGGCGATCAAAGACGCGATGAAAAGAATCCTTTCGGGATCGGTGGACCTCTCCGCCCGTCCCCATGCGGTGATATCGGAGAGGCATCGGCTGGTATTGCTCGATGTGGTTCGGGAAATGGAGCCTCTTCTGGGAATTCTCCGTTCCGGTCATGCCGAGGAGTACCTGGCTCTGGCCCTTCCCGGTTTGCGGGAGGCGATACGGGCTTTGGGGGGGGTGACAGGCCGGGAATACCACGAAGAGCTGTTGGAACGGGTTTTTTCGGGTTTTTGCATCGGGAAATAGGGTTCTCTTCGCCTTCCGCAAAAGACCCGGAGGGAAGAGACTGCAGGAATCAGGGGTAGTCCGGCGTTGTTCCACGTGGAACAAGGTCCGGTGAATTCTGGCCACACAGCAAACAGGCGCCCCGACACCCGGGTCCGCCGGTGTTCCACGTGGAACACGCGATCCAATCCGCCATCTGTGCGGTTGATCTTGCGGAAAAAGCGCCTATACACAGGGAATGAACCCACGAAAATACGATGTTCTGGTGGTTGGGGCGGGCCATGCCGGTTATGAGGCGGCTCTTGCGAGCGCACGCCTGGGGGCTCGCACAGCGTTGTTGACGATGGACCGCAAGGCGATCGGCCGTATGAGCTGCAATCCGAGTGTGGGTGGCATGGCCAAGTCCCACATGGTGTGCGAATTGGATGCTCTCGGGGGTGAGATGGCTAGGAATGCCGATTTCACAGGCTTGCAGTACCGGATGTTGAACCTCAGAAAAGGGCCTGCGGTGCAGGCCACACGGGTTCAGAACGACAAGGACGCTTTTCCGGCCCGTATTCAGGCGGTGGTTGCCGCCCAACCCCGGTTGGACGTCCTCGAATGCACGGCGGGGGCGATCTGGACGGAAAATGGGCGTTTGAGGGGGGTGAAGACGGAGTCGGGCGAATCCATTCCGGGTACCTGTGTGGTCATCGCCTCGGGAACCTTCCTGGGTGGGAAAATACACATCGGCGACCAGAGTCGTCCGGGGGGAAGGGTTTCAGAACCCGCGGCCTATCAGCTCAGCGACTCTTTCCGTTCTTTGGGTTTCCGTCTGGGCCGTCTGAAAACGGGGACCCCGCCCCGATTGCACAAGGACAGCATCGACTACGGAGCCATGGAACTACAGCCTGGGGAAAATCCTCCGCCCTTTTTCAGTCGTGCGGCCCGGAGGAGGTGTCGGGCAAACCCTTTGTTCCACGTGGAACATCCCGGCAATGCCCTGGAGCCCTGGTTGCCCGGTGCAGAACAGATGCCCTGTTGGTTGACACACACCACGACCCGAACCCATGAGATCATCGAAGCGAACCTGGGTCGTTCCGCCATGTACGGGGGCCACATCGATGCGACCGGAGTGCGGTATTGTCCTTCGATCGAAGACAAGATCGTGAAGTTCAGGGACAAGGATTCCCATCATGTGTTTATTGAGCCGGAGGGCCGAAACTGTGCGTCTGTGTATCCGAACGGGACCTCGAACAGTCTTCCGGAGGAGGTGCAGAAGGAGATGATCCATTCGATTCCGGGGTTGGAACGGGCGGAATTCCTCCTGCCGGCGTATGCGATCGAGTATGATTATTCGGATCCGACGCAGTTGTTGCACACGTTGGAGACGAAACGGGTGGAGGGTTTGTTTCTGGCGGGGCAGATCAATGGGACGACTGGGTATGAGGAAGCGGCGGGTCAAGGGTTTGTGGCGGGAGTGAATGCCGCCCGCAAGGCCTTGGGTCTTCCCTCCTTCACCCTGGGTCGTGATGAGGCCTATATAGGTGTTTTGATCGACGATTTGATTAGCAAAGGCACGGAGGAGCCGTACCGAATGTTTACATCGCGGGCGGAACATCGGTTGTTGTTGCGGCAGGACAACGTGGATTTCCGTTTGCGGGCACGGGCGGGGGAACTGGGCCTCCATTCGGAGGAGCATTTCAGGGAGATCGACGGGTTGGAGGCGTCGATTCGCGAGGAAGCGCAAAGGCTGGAGAATACATTTGTGGGGGGGAGTTCTTTGGCCCAGATTCTCCGGAGGCCGGAAACGACGTATGACACCCTTCCCGGGGGAAAGAAGGCGTTGGAGGAGGAGGTGAGAAAACAGGTGGAGATCCGGGTGAAATATGCGGGGTATATCGAGCGGGAACGAATGCATGCGACGAAGGCTTCCAAACTAGATAAAGTGTTCATTCCTATGGATTTAGATTATCATGCCATCCCTCCCCTCCGCTACGAGTCCCGGGAAAAACTCAGCCGTTTCCGTCCGGAGACCCTGGGTCAAGCGGCGCGGATTTCCGGGGTGAATCCGGTGGACATCTCGGTGTTGCAGGTGTGGTTGCGCAAGACCACCGGGGAGTTGGAGAGCGGGGACTGATGCGCTGGGGCTTTTGGCTGGAAATCGGGGGAGGCATGGGGTAGGTGAGTGGGTATGAACACTGCCGCCGCCTATTTGTCCGAGCCGAGCCGGGAGGAAAACGAGTGGATCGCGTTGCTGTGGGAGGAGGGCCAGGAGCATTTGTTTACGGATTGGTCGGGGCCGGGGAGCGACGAGGAGGCGAAGAGGCGTTTTTTGGCCCAGGTGGCTCAGGTGGACCGTGCGTATCCGGGTGGGTTGCGCGGCTATTTGGCAAATGGCCGGCGTTTGTTGGCGGAGGCATGCCGGGGGGACAATCCGTATGGGGGGCTCATCCCGATGGCCCCGGAAACGGTGGACCTCTCGCGGTTCGATGGCGAATACGACCGGATGGAAGCCGTGGGTGTGGGGGCTTTTGGTCGGGTGGGCGTGGTGTTGGTGGCAGGGGGATTGGGCGAGCGCCTGGGGTATTCCGGGATTAAGCTGGGCATGCCGGTGGAGTCGTTGGAGGGCTGGACCTACCTGCGGTTGTATGCCGAGAACCTCTTGGCGATGGAGGCGCGAATGGAGGCGCCGCATCCCGTCCCCCTGGTCATTATGACTTCAGAGGACACGCACGCCAAGACGATGGCGGAGTTGGAGGCGCATGCGTGGTTCGGTTTGCACCGGGACCAGGTGCACGTGGTGAAGCAGGAGCTGGTGCCGGCGCTGGCTGACAACGCCGGGCGGCTGGCGAAGGCGGGCCCCTACCGCCTCGAGCTCAAGCCGCATGGCCATGGGGATGTCCACCTGTTGTTGCACCAGAGCGGCCTTGCGGAGGAGTTCCTGCGTCAGGGTTTGGAGCACCTCGTGTTTATCCAAGACACCAATGGACAAGTGTTCAACGCCCTTCCCGCCGCGTTGGGGGTTTCGATCGACCGAGGATTCGACTTCAATTCGCTGGCGGTGAAACGGGTGCCTGGCGAGGCGGTGGGAGGGCTGGCGCGGCTGGTGGGCAAGGGGGTGGACATGACCGTGAACGTCGAGTACAATCAGTTGGACCCCCTGCTGAGGGCGACGATGGATCCGAAGGGGGATGTCGCGGGGAAAGATGGGTTTTCGGTGTTTCCGGGCAACATCAACGTGTTGGTGGTTCGGCTCGGCACGTATGTCGAGATCCTCCGGGACTCCCGGGGGGTGGTCGCCGAGTTTGTAAACCCCAAATACGCCGATTCGTCCCGCACGCGTTTCCAGAAGCCGACGCGGTTGGAGACGCTCATGCAGGATCTTCCCAGGCTTTTTGGTCCGGAAAGGCGGGTGGGGGTGACGGTATTCGAGAGGAGCTGGTGTTTTTCGGCGAACAAGAACCGGGTGGAGGATGCGGCGGCGAAACACGCGGCGAAGGCGCCACCGGAGTCCGCGGCGACGGCGGAGAGTGATTTCTACAAGGCGGGGCGGATGCGGTTGGTGGCGGCAGGGGTGAGGGTGGAGGAGTCTCCGGAGAGGCAGATCCGCGGGGTGCCTTATACGGATGGGCCGCGGGTGTTGTTGAGGCCGTCCTTCGCGATGACCCTGCGGGAGGTTCGGGAGAAGGTCCATGGGGGGCGGTTGGTGGGTACGGCTACGCTGGTCGTGGAGGATCCGGAGGTCCGTTTGTCGGATGTGGTGTTGGGGGATGGGGAGGCACTGGTGTTGAGGAAGCCCGGGGACCCTTGGGCCCCGGTGCCTGCGCCCAGACTGCGGGAGCTTTCGGAGGAGGAGCTGTCCGATCCGTCGACCCCGGAGACGACGGTGATGCGCGGGTACTGCTATGAGTGAAGCCGCGGGAACGTTCTGGCTTGGCATCGACCTGGGGGGGACGAAGATCCTCGCGGAGGTGTACGACGAAGGCTGGAGGCGCCTTTCGGAGGTGAAGGTACGGACAAAGGGTGAGGAGGGACAGGAGAAGGTGGTGAAGCGGCTGTTGGATGCGGGGAGGGAGGCCTTGAAGCAGGCGAAGGTGGAAAAGGGGGGGTTGAGGGGGGTGGGGATTGGGGTGCCGGGGGTGTTGGATCCGGCGGCGGGACTGGTGGTGGAGGCGGCGAACCTGGGATGGAAGAACGTCGCCCTGCGGGGGATCCTGGAGAAGGCCTTTGGTGCGCCAGCGACCGTGGTGAACGATGTCGATGCCGGCACCTATGGAGAGGCGGTGATGGGAGCGGGAAAGGGGGCGCGTTGTGTGTTGGGGGTGTTTCCGGGCACGGGGATTGGGGGAGGGTTGGTGTTGGAGAAGCGGATTCACCAGGGGACTAACCGGAGCGGCATGGAGATCGGCCACATCCGCGCGATGGCGGAAGGGCCGCGATGCGGCTGCGGTCGGCAGGGTTGCCTCGAGGCGGTAGCGGGGAGGTGGGCGATTTCGTCGGCCGCGGCCGCGGCGGCCTTGCGGGGTCAGGCGCCCTGGCTTCTGGCGAATGTGGGCAGCAATCCGGTGGACATTCGTTCCGGCGTGCTGGCGAAGTCGATCGCGAACGGCGACACGGCGGTGCGGGAAATCGTCGAGCAGGCCTGCGACCTCCTGGGAGGTGTGCTGGGGGATCTGGTGAACCTCTTGGTGCCCGATGTCATCGTGGTCGGGGGTGGCTTGGCGGAGGCGATGCCGGACCTGTACCGTAAGCGGCTGGAGAAAGCGATAAAACCCAGGGTCATGAAGGGGTTGGAGGGCACGGGCACGGTGAGGCTCGCGAAGCTGGGGGATCACGCGACGGCCCTGGGCGCGGCGGCCTGGGCGCGCTTTCAGGTGCAAGGGTGAGGCTGCTGGCCGCGGAGGGGGGGCTCAGCTGTGTGAGGAGGGGAAGCGGTGTTGGGTGCGTTTGCAGAACTGGACGAGGGCGAGCATCAGGGGGACTTCGATGAGGACGCCGACGACGGTGGCGAGGGCGGCGCCGGAGCCGAGGCCGAAGAGCATAACGGCGGTGGCGATGGCGACTTCGAAGTGGTTGGAGGCGCCGATCATGGCGGAGGGGGCGGCGTCTTCGTAGGGGAGGCGGAGGAGTCGGGCGAGGGCGTAGGTGAGGGCGAAGATCAGGAGGGTCTGGAGGGTGAGGGGGATGGCGATCCAGAGGATGGTGAGGGGTTGCGCGAGGATGAGGTCACCCTTGAAGCTGAAGAGGAGGATGAGGGTGATGAGGAGGGCGGTGATCGAGACGGGGGTGAGGAGGTGGAGGAAGGTTTTCTCGAACCAGGCGAGGCCCTTGGCGCGGAGGATCCAGGCGCGGGTGGCGTAGCCGGCGAGCAGGGGGAGGGCGACGTAGACGCCGACGGAGAGGAGGAGGGTCTCCCAGGGTACGGGCATGGCGTTGAGACCGAGGAGGAAGGCGCCGAGCACGCCGTAGAGGAGCAGCATGGTGAGGGAATTGATGGCGACCATGACGAGGGTGAGGCCGTCGTTGCCGCGGGCGAGGTAGTTCCAGACGAGCACCATGGCGGTACAGGGGGCGATGCCGAGGAGGATGGCCCCGGAGATGTAGGAGCGGTAAAGGGGGACTTCGGAGCCGTCCTTGACGATTTCGTTGCCGGGGAGGAGTCCGAGGCGGTGGAAAAGGGTGAGGAAGGCCCCGGCGATGAGGAACATGGTGAAGGGTTTGATGGCCCAGTTGACGAAGAGGGTGAGGAGGACGGGTTTCGGGGTTTTTCCGGCCTTGATGACGCGGGCGAAGTCGATTTTGACCATGATGGGGTACATCATGAAGAAGAGGCAGACGGCGATGGGGATGGAGATGACGGGGGCGCCGTTCACAACGATGGCCATGTTGTCGAGGGCGTGTGCGAGTCCGGGAGCGAGGCGTCCGAGGAGGATGCCGGCGAGGATGCAGAGGGTGACCCAGAGGGTGAGGTAGCGCTCGAAGGGGCTGGACATGCGGCGGTCGGAGGAGTGGGCGCTCATGGGAGGTGAGGGGGCTGGGGGTTACAGGACGGAGTCGGGAAGGGATTCGACGAAGCGGCGGATGTCGTCGCGGACGCGGCGGTAGGCGTCGAGTTGTTGTTCCTCGCTGGCGCCTTGTGCGGCGAGGTCGCGGGCGAGGCGTGGGGGGTCGTCGAAGCTGTGGTGGACGACGCGGGCGTTGCCGGGGAACCAGGGGCAGGATTCGCGGGCGTGGTCGCAGACGGTGATGACGATGTCGAGGGGAGTGTCCCGGAATTCGTGGATGTGCTGGGACTTCTGGGAGGAGATGTCGACACCGGCCTCGGCCATGACGCGGACGGCGTTGGGGTTGAGTCCATGGGTTTCGATCCCGGCGCTGTAGGCGGTGAAGGCGTGGGCTTTGAGATGGCGGGCCCAGCCCTCGGCCATCTGGCTGCGGCAGGAATTTCCGGTGCAGAGGAAGAGCAGGTTCATGGGAGGCGGGGGGCTCGTTGTTGGCGGCAGAGGTCGGAAGGGTTTTGTCGCAGGACGAGGGAGAGACGGGATCGGTCGGCCGGCGCGAGTCCCGGGGTGAGCCAGTGGGCCAGTTCCGGTGGGAAACCGGTGCCGAGGCGGTAGTGGACCCAGCGGCCCTCCTTGCGCGCCTCCAGAAGCCCGCACTGCTCAAGCTGCTTCAGGTGTCGCGACACCGTCGGCCCCGTCACCCCCAGCCAGGCTGTGATCTGGCAGGCACAGAGCTCCTCCTCCTCCAACAGCGCCATAATTACCCCCAGCCGATTCGCATCGGAAAGCGCTTTCAGTTGCGATAATTTCTGGTTCATGTTTAGCTAAACATGCAACAGTCAGGGGGGGGGTGTCAAGGGGATTCTCCGGTGCGTGTGGGTTCAGCCGGCGTCGGTCATGCCGGGGTAGAGTTTGCGGGCGCAATCGGGGCAGAGGCTGTGGCTGATCTCAGCGTGGGTATTTTGGTTGAGGTAGGTTTCGATACGTCGCCAGAAGCCGGCGTCGTCGCGGACGTTCTTGCAGCCGGCGCAGATGGGGATGAGGCCGCGGAGGGTTTTGACCTCGGAGAGGGCCTGTTGGAGGGAGGCTTCGGCTTCCTTGCGGCGGCGGATTTCGTCCTGGGCGACGAGGAGTTCTTCGCGGATTTCGGCAATTTGGCGGAGGATGGAAAGGATGGGGCGGTTCTCGAGGCGGACGTCGCGGCGGCGGCTTTGGACGTGGAGGTAGCCGTAGAGCATAGGGAAGGCGATGACGGAGATGAGGAGGCGGCTGAGGAGGTTGCCCTGGAGGATGCCGAGGTAGGCGGGGGTTCCGAAGAAGGCGGCTGTGGTGAAGAGCAGTACGTCGAGCCACATCACGCCGAGGAGGGTGAGGAAGGTGCGGAGGGCGAGGCGTACCCGGAGGGCGGGTTTGCCGAGGAGTTCCCAGGTGATGGCGAGGAAGACCAGGTCGACCAGGGTGGTGGCGACCGAGGCGGCGTTGATGCGGAGGCTGGGGATCGGGACATCGCGAAGGGGCTGGCCGCCGAGCAGGCTGTTCTGGAGGTGCAGGACCAGGGCGATGAGAGGGACCATCGCCGACACCCCTACGATGGTGGAGATCATGATGCGCGTTACACGCGGACCGTCGAACACATAAATCACGAAGACGCCGAGGAGGAGGGCGGTGTAGAAGACCGTGGAGCCCACATAAAACGTGATGCCCGAAACCGAGACCTTCATGCCCGCGTCCGTGACCCAGGACATCACGGCCGTGAGCCCGCCGATCAGGGCGTAGAAGTGGACCGGGCCAAAGCGGTGCCTCAGCGAATGTGCCCATAGGACGAGGAAATACACCCCGAGTGCTTCCGCGATCAACACTATCAACGGTGGGTTCACGCCTGGCAGTGTACGATTCGCCCCAGGTGTTTACAAATCAAATACCGCCCCCATCTTCGCGGGGTAGAGGGGGATGGACTTCGTAGATCGCGGCTTCGCGGTCGCGGAACACCGGCTGGAAACGGGGGTCGCGCTCGAATTTCAGACGAGCCCTGGGACCGTAGGTGAGGGCTTCCAGGCCGCCGAAGACGACGAAACGGACGCGGTGGCGGCGGGCGATGGCGTAGGCCTCGTCGGGGTTTTCGGTGCGGTAGAAGAGCTGGACGAGGGTGGCGCGCTGCCAGACGATGTCGTCGGCGCCGGGGTGGGGGCGTTGTTGGCGCATGTGCCAGTTCCAGCCGAGGAGGGTGGGGAGGCCGGTGTGCCAACTGACGCGTCCGCCCCACTGGTATTCGGGGCGGTGGGCCTCGAGGAGGACATCGAGCGGGGCCGCGTTGCGGCGGAGCCAGCGGATGACGCGGAGGTCGGGGGCAAGGGAGATGCGGCCTTCGTCGGCGGTGCCCCAGCTGGCGTCTGCGAGGTAGGCGAGACCGTCGAGGCCTTTGTAGGTCGTGGGCCAGTGGCGGTCGCGGAGTTTGGCGGGGATGGCGGTGAGGGGATAGGCGAGGGAGAGAAAGAAGGGGAAGAGGAGTAGGGCGTGGGAGGGACGGCGGAGGGGGGAGAGGGAGGTGAGCAAGGGGGCGGTGACACAGGCGAGGATCCACCAGATCTGGTAGTAGAATTTGAAGACGGTGTTCATGCGTCCGATGTCGTCGCGGAGGGCGAAGAGTTCGACAAAGAGGGTGAGGGCGAGGCAGCCGGCGACAAGGAGGAGCGGGGTAAGGCGGGAGCGGAGGGGTGTGCGGCGCAGGGGGAGGAGCAAGGGGATGGAGGCGAGGGGGAACCAGAAGAGTCCGTGGGCGAGGAGGAGATCGAAGGGGGAGCTGTGGGGGCCTTTCCAAGGCACGAAGGCGATGGGCGGGCTGAGCATTTTGCTGTGGTAGGGGATGAAGAGGAGGCGGGCGGTGAGGAGGGCCGCGAGGAAGAGGAGAAGGGTCCGCAGGAGATGGGCGGTCCAGGTGCGGGGGGTTTGTGGAGGGGGACGGGAGGTGAGGAGTGCCCAGGCGAGGATGGCGGCCTGCACGGGGAGATCCCAAGCGTTGGTGACCCAGAGGGTGCCCAGTACGAGGGCGGAGGCGGCGAGGCGGAGGGGATGGAAGCGGCGGAGGAGCTGAAGGGAGAGGAGGAGGGCGAAAGCGGCGATGGGGAGGGCCATGAGGTGGGCGTGCAGGTCGCCGTAGAGATGGCTGAAGAGGGGAAATTCCGTGATGGGGGCGATTTCGCCTTCGGGGACGCGGATGGCGCGGGAGGCGTCCCAGTAGCCGGCGTTGAGGAAGCCGGGGCGGCCGGAGAGCAGCCAGCGGAGTTGGGCGAGGTTGCCGGAGAGAAGAGTGAGGACGACGGCGAGGAGTCCGGCGATGGGGGCGGCGCGGCGGCGGGCGCGTCCGCTGCGGAGGGCGGGAAGGAGGGCGGTGGCGACGGTGAAGACGGCGCCGGCGGTCAGGGCGGCGAAGGTGGGAAGGAGCAGGTTGTAGGCGAGGGAGGGGAGGATGCCGGTCGCGCGCATCAGCACGGAGCAGAGGACAAAGCCATAGTAGTAGTAGTTGAGGAAGGCCCCGGAGAGCCAGGGGTTGGCCGGGGGGAAATAGGCGCTCAGCGCGGTCGCGTTCAGGTAGGCGTAGTCCATCGGTTTCTCGCCGCCGGACCAGGGGTGCCATAGGTCGGGTTGGTGGGTGCGCAGGAGCAGGAAGCCCGTGAAGACGAGCCAGAACACCAGTTCCGACAGGAGGACCCTGGGCCAGCGGCGCCGCAGCCAGGCGAGGAGGGAGTCGTGTTTCCAGGCGAAGAGGGCGGCGGAGAGGGTGAGCCAGAGGAGGGCGGCGAGGTGAAGGGCGCGACCAAAACGGAGGAGTCCGGCGGCGGCCGGCAACCACGCGAGCCAGGCGATGACGAGGAGTCCCAGGAGGCGGGCGACGGCCGCGCCGCGGTCGCGGAGGGAGGGGAAAAGGATCCAGGCGGCGGGGAGGGAGAAGGGGCCGAGGAGGAAGAGGACGATGGACCAGGTGAGCAGGGGGGCGTTGTTTCCGGCGCTGTTGGCGGGGAACAGTTCCGTGGCGGAGGGGCTGTTCCGGCGTGCCTCCCATTCCCCGGGACTGAGCCAGCCGTTGTTCCAGCGGCCCGCGTGCCGGTAGCGGATCACGGGGATCTGCCCCCAGTCGATCTCCTCGCTCAGCAGCTCATACATCACCTCCACCTGCCAGATGGCGGTCTTTTCGAAGATGCGGACCCGGGGGTGGTCGTAGACCGAGAAGGCCTCCTCCGCCAGAGAGCTGTCGAGGGACCAGCCGCCGAGGGAGGGGAAACGCTCGAAGCGGGCGACTTCGCGCAGTCCGATGCGGTCGCCGGAGCGGGGTCCCAGCAGTCGCTCGTAGAAGCGGGACATCACGGGCCAGCGCAAGGGCATCCGTCGAAGGCTGTCGGAGGCGCGGTTGCTGGAGAGCACCAGGTAGTCGGCGCGGTCGATCGCCTGGAGCATTTTGAGGAGTTTGGCGGGAGATTCGGGGTCGTAGACGGGGAGTTGGAGCACGGTGAGGCCCCGGCGCTGCTCCTCGTGTCCGGGAAGCCAGAGGGGAAGGTCGTCGTCCCAGTGTTCGGCCGTGACCACTCCATGGGCGGGTAGGTGTTCGTAGAGCCAGCGGGAGGCGGCCACCCGCGGGTGGGGTTGGCGGTGGAGATTGAGGAAGGCGGCCGCATAGAGCGCGGTGGCGCCGGCAACCAGTCCGAAGAGGAGGCGGCGGAGGAGGGGGGGATCGACAAGGCGGAGGGCCAGCACGCCGCCCAGGATCAGCGCGGGGTAGGCGGGCAGGAAGTAGCGCAGGGTATGGAGGTGGATCGCCCCGTGGTAGGCAATCAGCAGGAGTGGCCAGAGGGCGAGAAGCACGCTCCAGTGCGCCGGCCCGCGCCGGTGCATCCACAGCTGCGCCACCAGGCCACTGAAACAGAGGACGGCCAAGGGCCACCCGAGTCCCCAGGCCGCAATCTGGGTCAGCGCATATATCCACCGCGGCCGTCCAACCCATTGAAGGGTGAAGGGCACTTCCAGGGTGCCGTCGCTGATCGCGTGCACGCGGCGGATGTCGCTGAGCCAGGCGGGGTTGAGCCCCCGGGGCCAGAAGCCGGTGGCGTCGAAGGCGTAGGGCTGGGCCAGACGGAAGAGCAGGAGCGCGAGCAGGCCGCCGAGGCCGAGGGCGGCGAGCGGGCGGAGGCTGCGGCGGTTCCAGGCCAGTGCGAGTGCGCAGAGGCCGACCCATGGGGCGAGCAGTCCCATGTTGAGGCGGCAGGCCATCGCGAGGCCGACGCAGGCGCCGGAGGCAAGGAGGAGCAGGAGGTGCTGGAAACGGACGGCGAGCAGGCCGAGGCCGACGCAGAGGGTGGCGAGGAGGATGGCGGGGCTGTCGACCGTGTAGAAGGTGGACTGTTGAATGGGAAGGACGCAGAGGGCGTAGAGGAGGGCGGAGGCGGAGGCGGCGCGGGGGCCGGCGAGGCGGAGGGCGAAGAGGAAAACGAGGGTCAGGGTGGCGGTGTCGCAGAGCGTGGAGAAAAGGCGGCCCGCGGAGGCGATTTCGTGAAGGTCGCGGGAGCGGGCGAGGGCGTGGACGGCGCGGAGGGGAAGGGTGCCGTACACGTAGGTGTCGAACCCGCGGTTGTAGGGGTTGAAGGGCGAACGCGCGGTGTCAAGCCACTCGGCACGGTCGGCCGGCGCGTCGAGCGCGGCTGTGACCATACACAAGAAACGTTCATCGGGGTGCAACAACTGGCCTTCGTCCCAGTTCCTCCCTGCGTGGCGCAGCGTGAAGCCAAGCCATGCCAGGCAGAGGAGGTGGAGGAGGATCTGGAGGCGTCGCACAGGATGGGTTCGCGGGTTTGGGTTTCGGGGGCGGAACTGGCGGGGGTCGCCAAGCTACGGTTGGTGGTTCACGGGCTCCCTTCCGGGCCTTGGGCTCCGTCTTCTGGACGGCTGAGGAGCAGGAATCGGTTCGGGGGGGGCCATTCCCCCGGAGCGAGGAGCGGCTGGTCCCGGAACAGGTAATAACGGAGGAAACGGCGGCGGACCGTGGGGTTTTCCGCGAGGCGTGCCAGGTTGCTGCGGTGGATGCGGTGCCAGTGCTGGCGCGGCCAGGTGATCATGTCGACCTCCAGCCGCGGGGTCCACCCCTGGGCACGGAGCGCCTCGCGTTCGGCGACCGGGGCGATCAGCACATCGGCGGCGGGATCGGGAGGCGCGAGGCTGTCGGAATAGATCACGCGTTGGCCGCGGAAGTACCAGACCAACGGCCAGTGGAAGGCGCTCTGCACCTGTACGTGCGCGGAGGGGTCCGCAGCCAGTTCCTCGCGCACGATGTCCAAGGCCGCCTTGAGGTGGGGGCCGGCATGGGCGTAGGTCAGCGGCTCGAAGTAGGATTCCGCCAGGCGGCCGTTCAGGCGCGCGCTGTTGGCCAGAAACTGCAACGCGAGCAGGGCGAACGCGGCGCGCGCCCAGCGGGAGGCATCGGGACGGCAGAGGCGGGCGAGGAAGGGGCCGGAGAGCACGCACAGGGGGAGCGTGACGTGGGTCAGCAGCCACGGCATTTTCTCGCCCGCCCAGGAATAGACCGCGAGGTGCACGGCAAACCAGCACACGAGCAGGGGCGTGATGCCCCGTGGCCGGGCCTTCCACAGGCTCCCCCCCGCCGCCGCCAGCAGCAACGGCACATACAACAAGAGCAGCGAGACGTAGAGGAGGGGGTCATCCGTGCCGCGTTTGACCTCGTGTTGCGCAAGCCAATAGCCCAGCCCCCCCACTAATCCTCGGATCACCCCTTCAGGCCGCGTGAAACAGGACGAGTACAGCAGGAGGGTGATGCCCCAGAAGACGCCGAAGGCCCTCGCCCACACGGCGAGCAGGCCGCGCCAGGCCGCCAGAGCCGCGCCGACAGCCGCCGCGAGCAGGAATCCCCCCCCCGCCAGCCAGCCGATGCGGGGGCTGACCCCCTCGTTGCCGCGGTAGTCCAGGGGGAACCAACCGAGCAGCGGGTGCAGCAGGGCCGAGGCGAAGGGGAGTGCGAGCAGCAGCAGCAGGGCAGCGGGCACCAGCGACGCCTCCGGGGAACGCCTCCGCCACAGCGCTCCCGCACCACCCGCCACGCAGAACGCCCCGAGCATCGTCCCATGAATGTAGCAGACTTCCTTGCAGCTGAAGCTCAGCCCGAGCCCCAGCGCCAGCCAGACCAGGTGCCGGGGCTGTTGCGCCTCGCGGTACCGCGCCACGGCCCACACCATCAGCAGCGTCGACAGGCATATGTAGATATCGTTCCGGATGTAGCGGCTGTAATACAGCAGGTCGGGTGAGACGGCCACGAGCAGCGCGGCGGCGAAGGCCCCCCCACGCCCCAGCCAGCGGCGGTAGAGCCGGAGCATCGCCACGCACCCCACCCCCGCCAGCGCCGGCACCAGCCGCGCGCTGAAGTCGGACACGCCCAGGATCCGGTACACCAGCGCGTTGAGGTGGAACAGCAGCGGCCCATGCATCATCGGATCATACGCATAGGTCCCCTTCGACGAAAAATACCAGGAGTAGACGGCGTGGAGGCTCTCGTCGTGGCTCATCCCCCGCTCGCCCAGCCCCCACAGCCGCAGGAGCAGGGAGGCCGCCAGCAGGCCAGTCCAGGCAAGGGGTTCTCGACGGGTTCCGGGGTGCATGGGGACTCACTTCTTGGGGACGCGGAGGAGCTGGTGCCGGTATGGACCCGCGAGGCGGAGTCCGGGGGTGTCGCGGATGGAGGGAGGAGCCTCGGCGAGGCGGGTGGCCAGCGCCGGGGACGCGAAGAGCCATTGGTCGCGCGCGTAGAGGAGGCCTTCCGGGTCGCGGTGGGTCCAGGCGTCGCCGCGGGAGTCGACGGGATGGAGGCGGAGCAGGCCGGCCTCCTCGAGCATGCGGATCATAGGCGAATCCGCCGGCTCGCGGGCGTCCAGGGAGAGCAGCACTTCGCGCCCTTCGGTCAGGAGTGGGCGCAACGACTGCGCGAGGAGGCGGGCCTCGTTGCGCCGGCGTTCGTATTCGGCCTCGCCCGGAGGCAGGCGGGCGTTCCACACACTGAGGTTCCGCGCGTCGGAAAGGGCGATTTCGACGCTTCCGAAGGTCGGAACATGGGTGCGGCCGCGCACGCGGTACTGGAGGGAGGAGGCTTCGAAGGGGGAGGAGAGGGGGCGGCGGGAAAGGAAAGCGAGCCCCTCGAAGGGGGTGGGGCCTGGTACGTAGTGGGCGTGGGAGAACCCGGGAAGGCGCGCATGGAGGTCGTCCAGGGCGGCCGCACCCCCAATGCCCCGGAGCACCAGCACGTCGTCGGTGGTCTCCTCCAGGTCCCGGAGCAGCGCTTCCACCTCTGCGGCCGGTTTGGGGTCCACGGGCTGCCCGCACCCCGTGCGGTCCTGCCAGCCATAGTCGTGCAGCGCCGCCGCCCGGATCCGCAGCTCCCCCGCCACGCCAGGCTCCGGCGCCGCCGAGCCGCCGCAACCCGTCGCGAGCGCGGCCAGCAGGACCGCGGCCAGCCGCTCAACCCTGCGTCTTGGCGCGCTTGTAGCCAGCTTCGATCTTGGCGGACACATCGCGGTAGCCGATATCCACGGCATAGATCTGCTTGAAAAATTCCAGGGCCTTCGTCTGTTCGCCCTGCGCCTCGAGGACCTCGCCCAGTTCGTAGAGCACGTTCATCTTGCGCTCGTCCATCGTCGGAATCTCCTCCGCCGCCTTGGAAAGTTGCCCTGCGGCGATGTCGAACTGTCCCTTGGCCTTGAAGCAGCGGCCCATCAGGTACAGCGCGTCGATGCGCCGTTGCGGATTGCGCTGGGCGTGCTGGAACTGGGCCAGTGCCTTGTCGATCTCTCCCCGTTCGAAAAGGAGTTGGCCGTAGTCGAACTTGAAGCCGAGGTCGTTGGGGTAGCGTGTGACCTTGTCGGCGGCGTCTTCGATGAGGTATTCCTGGAGTTCGGCGTGCTGCTGTTCGGCGGCGGCGGTGTCGCCCTCTTCGTTGAGGACCTTGATGTTGTGTTCGTAGATGCGGACGGTGGTCTCGGTGATGGAGCGCTGGATGAGCGGGTCGGCCTGGTTGGCCTTGTCGTCGGCCTCCCGGAGGATTTCAAGGGCCTCGTTGAGCTGTCCGGCCTTGAGCAGGGAGTCGGCGAGGGGGCGGTAGAGGTTGAGGTTGTCCGGTTCCTGCGCGAGTTTGCGCCGCTGGGTCTCGATGAGGCGGTCGAGCTCTCCCAGGGTTTTCTGGGCGCGGCCTTCCTGCTCGAGCGCTGAGGATTCGGACTCGCTCTTGAGCTTGTGGCGGAAATCCCCCTTTTCCTCCCAGTTGCCTTTCTCCATGGTGTCCAGTGCTGCCGAGTCCTTGATCCACTTGATCACGGCCTGGTCTCCAGGACGAAGCTCGCCCAGCCGCTCGAAAGTGGTTCGCGCCAAGTGTGCCTCCCCCATTTTCAGGTAGATGTGGCCCAGCTTCTCCGTCCATTTGTCGTTCTTGCGGTCGTGTTTGAGCAGGGTCGCGAGGGTGAGTGCCGCGGCCGAGGGAACCCCCGCCGCCAGCGCCGCCTCCACATAGAGGTCCACAAACGCCGGCGCCCGCACGTCCACAAGAAGCAGTTGCTCCGCAAGGGGAAGCGCCTTTTCCGGCGTTTTTTTGATCGCTCCCTTCACGGCCAGGGTTTTGCCCAGGGACTTCAACGATGCCAGTGGGTCGTGTTTGTGCCCCTGGGCCGCCTCCACCTGCATCTCTCTCAGCTCCTGTCTCACCTCGTCCAGCTCCGGCTCCAGCTCCAGGACCGACAAGAACAGGTCGATCGCGTACGCCGCGTTGTTCTTGCGCTGCGCCTCGCGGGCGCGGAGGATCGTGTCGCGGATTCGTTGGGAGGTCTGGGCGAGGGTTTTGGCCATGGGGGTTCTCCTAGGAACCCACAGGATTAGGCCTTCCCCTACCCCAGGTCAAGCGTGGGGTCCGCAAAAAAGGCCCGGAGGAGCGTGCCATTGGCGCATTGGGCGTGAATTTGCTTGTGCCCGTCACGCGGTGTGGCATGAGTGCGCGCGTGAAGTGGCGAATCCTTTTGGTCGCGCTGGCCGCGGCGGGAGTTTTTCCGGTTACCCCGTTGCGGGCCTCCGGTCGGCCCCCGCCCGACGCCCCACCCGCCGAACCCGCCGTCCCCCCTCCGGTGACGCTCCGGAAGTTCGCGCACGAACACGGCTTCACCCGCCTCGATATCGCCCAGAAGACCATCACCCTGCAGGGGAGGCAGCACACCCTCGTCCTGGAGAAGGACAGCCGGAAGGCGGTGCTGAATGGGTCCATCCTCTGGCTGAACCAGCCTGTCTCTCTCCACAAGCGCCAGTGGTCCCTGGCACCCGTCGACGCCAGCCTCTCGTTGGGGCCCCTCCTGCGCCCGGCTTCCGCCGTCCGCAACAAGGGCCACCGCGTGGTCGTCCTCGATCCCGGCCACGGCGGCATGGATGCCGGCGCGCTCTCGCCCTCGGGCCTGCACGAGAAGGCCGTGGTGCTCGACGTCTCGCTGCGTGTCCGCGCCTACCTCGTGTCGCTCGGCCACACCGTCTACCTCACGCGACACCAGGATCAGGCGCTCAGCCTGGAGGAGCGTCCCCGCCGCGCCCGTGCTTGGAAGGCCGATGTGTTTGTGAGTCTTCATGCCAATGGTGGCAGTGCCACCGCCCGAGGGGTGGAGACCTATGCGCTTTCTCTTCCGGGACAACTCTCCACCAACCAAACCCCCAACGGCCTGGTAGACCCCCTTTCCCACACCGGGAACGCGCATAATGGCGCCAATGTGCTGCTGGCCCACTTGATTCACAAGGAACTCGTCGTGGGCGGAGCACGGGTCGACCGTGGCCTGCGCAGGGCCCGCTTCGCCGTCCTCCGCGAGGCTCCCGCTCCCGCCGCGCTCGTCGAGATGGGCTTTCTCTCCAATCCCGGGGAGGGCGCGAAACTCGCCACCGTCGCCGAGCGCGACGACCTCGCCAAGGCCATCGCCCGGGGGATCGACGCCTACGTGCGTGAAGTCCGCAAGGCGGCCCTCTCCGACGCCCTTCTGGGTACGCCCTGACCCCGCGCAGCCTTGGGGGCAACACTCAAGGCCGCGGGGGAAACCCGTTGTAGAGTTCCCCGCCCCGCCGCACATAGACCCCAAGGACCTCCGTCGCCGCCTCCCGAAGCAGAGGCCCCCGCACGCGGATGCCCCGGCGCTCCAGTTCTCCTCGCCAGTCCAACGGGAAAGGACCCTCCTCGAAGCCGATCGCCTCCACATCCTCCCGCGCCGCCCCGTACTCCAGCGCGCTCACCCCCGCCCACGGGATTGCCCCGTAACACTGCGCACAGGGCTGCGCACTCGAAACCAGCACATACTCTCCCCTCGCCGCGAGGGTGGGGGTCCCCAGTGCCTTTTCCGCGAGCATCAACGCCATGATCTCCGCGTGCGCCACGCTGCACGAGAGCGCCAGCACCTGGTTTACCCCCGCCGACACGCAGAGGCCCGTCGCCTGTTCGAATACTCCCGCCGCGAAAGGCCCTCCCCCCCGGTCGACATTTTCCAAAGCCCAGCGCAGCACCACCCTCATCCGTTCCTCCGCCGTCGCGCAACACAACCCCTCCGCCTCCCGCGCCAGTTCCGCCGGAACCGACAGCTCCACCCGATCCCTCACCGGAACACCACCCGGTCACCCGGCTTCGGATACACGCCCGCCGCCGAAAGCGCCGCGGCATCCAGTTCCCCCACCGACTGTGTCGCCTTCACATCCGACAACGTGACCTTGCCCAGAACCTGATCCTCCCCCCGCAGCAACTCCCCCATCGCCCCCACCTTCAACCCCCTCGACGAACCGCCGTCCACAATCACATAATGGAACTGCCCGTTCACATACACGATCGGATACGACATCCCCTTTTCCGCATCCTCCGGCTCCCCCCGCACCGCAACTCCCGGCGCCGCCTCCGCCCGTGCCCGCAACTCCTGCACCAGCCTCCCCAGATTCACCAGATCATCCGTCAAACGACGGTTCCGCGTCACCAGCCGCTCGTTCTCCGCCCGCAGCGTCCTCACCACCATCCGCAGTTCCTCGATCTCCACGCGCAACAACTCCGAATCCTCCTCCGTCCGCGCCGGCACCGCCATCACCCCCAGCATCAACATCAAAAACAACATCTTCATACCCCGCTCCTACCCCCATCCCCCCAACGACTCAACCCAATTCTCCACCCGCAGCCTATTAACGGAGTGAAGGCGGCAACCATACGGACTGGGGGCGTCCGCGCCCCCGCGACAGGGCGGAACCATACGGACTGGGGGCGTCCGCGCCCCCGCGATAGGGCGGAACCATACAGACTGGGGGCGTCCGCGCCCCCGCGACAGGGCGGAACCATACGGACCGGGGGCGTCCGCGCCCCCGCGACAGGGCGGAACCATACGGACCGGGGGCGTCCGCGCCCCCGCGA
>CAYLNG010000005.1:0-3676 GCA_964385155.1 uncultured Verrucomicrobiota bacterium | reverse complement strand
GGGGGCGTCCGCGCCCCCGGGACAGGGCGGAACCATACGGACCGGGGGCGTCCCCGCCCCCGCGACAGGGCGGAACCATACGGACCGGGGGCGTCCGCGCCCCCGGGACAGGGCGGAACCATACGGACCGGGGGCGTCCCCGCCCCCGCGACAGGGCGGAACCATACGGACCGGGGGCGTCCGCCGGTCCGTGCCCTTCCCCGGGACAGGGCGGCGGGGACGCCGCCGGTCCGTGCTCTTCCCCGGGACAGGGCGGCGGGGACGCCGCCGGTCCGTGCCCATCCCCGGGACAGGTCGGCGGGATGCCGCCGCTCCATACCCCCATTCCCACTTTCAGGTCCTCAAACGGTAGTCTGAAGCAACTAGGCCTCGGCCCCACAACAATTTTTGTATTTTTTCCCACTGCCGCAGGGGCACGGATCGTTGCGTCCCACTTTCGCCACCGCCCGCTGCACCGGCGCGTGCACCGCCTTTTCGAGCGTCTGCTCCATCCGCTCCCGGTTCTGCGTCTCCGCCCGTGCCCGCTGCGCCACCGCCTGCTGCTCCTTGCCGAACGCGGACGACTGCGCGTGGGTCGCCATCACCTTCAGGTTCCCCAGGAACCGCTCCAGCGCTTCGATCGATGACGACGCCCGGAATGCGCGTGTCGCCACTTCTTCGTTGATGCGCGTCATCAGGTCCGCGAACATCGTGTAGGCCGAGTGTTTGAACTCCAGGATCGGGTCCCGCTGCCCGTAGGCCTGCAACCCCACGCTCTGCCGCAGCGCATCCATTGCCCGCAGGTACTCCTGCCAGTGTGTGTCGATCGAACTCAGCAGGATGTGCCGCTCCATGTGCACGATCGTTTCCGGCGGCTCCGCCAGCACCTTCAGCCCGTAGGCCTCCCGCACCTTCCCGCGCACAAAATTCCCGTAGGCCTCCGCCGTCGCCGGCAGCACGCGCAACTGCTCCGGTTTGATGCCGATCGGGAACGTCATCGACGCCCAGTCGGCGAGTGCCACCGCCGCATGCTCGTCCCCAGCCTCCAGCGCCTCCTCCGCATGCTCCGCGATCACCTCGTCCAGCATGTCCAGCAGATGTTCCCGCGGCGCTTCGCCCATCAGCACCTCTGTGCGCAAGCCGTACACCACCTCGCGTTGGCGGTTCATCACATCGTCGTATTCCAGCGTCCGCTTCCGGATCCCGAAATGATATTGCTCCACCCGCCGCTGCGCACGCTCCACCGACTTGTTCAGCCAGGAGTGCTCCATCACCTCCCCCTCCTCGATCCCCAGACGCGCCATGATGTTCGAGATCCGCTCCGCCCCGAACAACCGCATCAGATCGTCCTCCAGCGACACATAGAAACAACTCATGCCCGGATCGCCCTGACGCGAACAGCGGCCGCGCAACTGGCGGTCGATGCGCCGCGACTCGTGCCGCTCCGTTCCGATCACATACAACCCGCAGGGATTTTGCGCCAGCCACTTCCGCAGCGGCACCCCCTCCTTCTTGTCGTCCAGCGACATCTGCGACCCCACCTCGCCCGGCTCCATTTTCACCACGCCGGGGCCCAGCTTGATGTCCGTGCCGCGGCCCGCCATGTTCGTCGCAATCGTCACCGCCCCCGGCTGGCCTGCCCGCGCCACGATCTCCGCCTCCCGCGCGTGGTTCTTCGCGTTCAGCACATTGTGCGGAATGTTCCGCTTCAGCAGCAGACGGCTCAACTCCTCCGATGACTCCACCGTCACCGTCCCCACCAATACCGGCTGCTTCCGCTTGTAGGCCGCCGTGATCTCGTCCACCACCGCATTGTACTTCTCCCGCCGCGTGCGGTAGATACGGTCGTTCTGGTCCACCCGCCGCACCGGACGGTTCGTCGGAATCACCAGCACATCCAGCTTGTAGATCTGCATGAACTCTTCCGCCTCCGTCTCCGCCGTCCCCGTCATCCCCGACAGCTTGTCGTACATGCGGAAATAATTCTGGATCGTGATCGTCGCCAGCGTCTGCGTCTCCCGCTCGATTTTGACCCCCTCCTTCGCCTCCACCGCCTGGTGCAGCCCGTCCGACCAGCGCCGCCCTGTCATCAGACGCCCCGTGTTCTCGTCTACGATGATCACCTGGTTTTCCTGCACCACGTAATGCACATCCCGCACATAGTTGCAGTACGCGCGGATCAACTGGTCGATCGCGTGAATGGACTGGCTTTTCCGCGCGAACTCCTCCTGGACGGCGCGGCGGCGGGCCACGCGCTCCTCGTCGCCCAGCTCTGTGTTCCCGTCCAACTCCGACAGGATCGTTGCGAGGTCGGGCAAGAGGAAGGCCTCGGGATCCTGCGGGGAGATGGCCTCGGTGCCCTTGTCGGTCAACCCGGCATCGTTGTGTTTTTCTTCGACGGTGAAATAGAGGTCCTGACGGAGTTCGCGGGCCAGTTCCTTGTAGGTTTCGGTGAGGAAGCGGTCATTCGCCTTCTCCAGCAGGCGGCGGGTGTCGGGGTCCTCGATCAACTGCAGCAGCCCCGGATGTTTCGGTAGCCCCTGGTGTACGCGGTAGAGCAGACACATCAACTGTTCCGTGTCCCGCTCCTCTTTCGCCAGTTCCGCCCGGATGTCCCTCAGGTATCCGTCCACTTGTTCGCGCTGCTTGCGCACCAGCCGCTCCACCATCGGCTTCATCCGCAGATACAACTCCTCCGACGAATGTTCCGTCGGCCCCGAAATGATCAGCGGCGTCCGCGCCTCGTCCACCAGGATCGAGTCAATCTCGTCGATCACCGCGTACGCATGCCCCCGCTGCACCCGCTCCTCCGGACGGTACGTCATGTTGTCGCGCAGATAATCAAACCCGAACTCCGCGTTCGTCCCGTACGTGATGTCCTTCGCGTACATCTGCCGACGCTCCACCGGGTGCATGCTGTTCTGGATGCAGCCCACACTCAGCCCCAGATAATCGTACACCAGCCCCATCCACTCCGAGTCGCGCCGGGCCAGATAATCGTTCACCGTCACAATGTGGACCCCCTTGCCCGTCAGCGCGTTCAGGTACGACGGCGCGATCGCCACCAGCGTTTTCCCTTCCCCCGTCGCCATCTCTGCGATCCGCCCCTGATGCAGCGCGATCCCCCCGATCATCTGCACATCATACGGCACTTCCACCCAGGTCCGCGTGTTGCCCGTCACCTCATACTCCGTCCCCACCAGACGACGGCACGCGTTCTTCACCACCGCGAACGCCTCAGGCAGCAGATCCTCCACCGACTCCCCCGCTTTCAGACGCTCCCGGAACTCCCCCGTCTTCGCCTTCAGCTCCGCCTCGCCCAGCGACTGATACTCCGCCTCCAGCGCGTTGATCCGCTCCACAAGCGGACGGATACGCTTCAAATCGCGGTCATTCTTGCTTCCGATGATTTTTTTAAGCAACCATTGCATGGGTGCGGCTTCCTAGAATGCGGTGAAAAAACAGGCGAACAACCCCTTTACCCCGCCCCTCCCGCATTGCAACCCCTTTTCCAGCAACCCCCGCCGCTCCTTCCCACCCTCCGAACCCCGGAACCCCCCCCCCCATCCGAGCCCCACGGCCTTGTGCCGTGGGTGAGGGTCACCTGTGGCTATCCACTCCGCCCCCCCCCTAACGGTCTTTACGAGCCCCACGCCACCAAAACGGAGCGCGGACACTCCTGTCCGCCGCCACCCCG
>CAYLNG010000004.1:148087-156139 GCA_964385155.1 uncultured Verrucomicrobiota bacterium | reverse complement strand
GCATCGTGTACAACACGATCAAACCACACTGTTCGCTGAACAAGCATACCCCCGAGAGTTTCGCCGCGACCCAGTCCGGGGTCCCCCGGACTGGGTCCCAAAACCACCAAACCAAGAAAAACACCCCCGATGAAGTACTCTCATCAGAAATGGTTCAACTAAAGGGGGGGCAGCAGGTGTCAGGGAACGAGGAGGTCGAGGAGCTGGAGGGGGTGGTTGATGAGGTGGTGGGCGCCGGACTCTTGGAGTTCCTGTCGGTCGCGGAAGCCCCAGGTGACGCCGACGGAGTGGAAGGCGGCGTTGCGGGCGGTGAGCATGTCGGTGGCGGTGTCGCCGACGTAGAGGATGTCGGTGGGAAGGAGGGACCAGTCGCGGAGGATGTCGAGGGCGGCGTCGGGGGCGGGTTTGAGGGGGACGCCGTTGCGGGCGCCGCGGACGGCGTGCCAGCGGACATGGGGGAAGACGTGGGCGACCATTTCGCGGGTGAAGGGATCGGGTTTGTTGCTGAGGACGCCGAGGCGGAGGCCGCGGGTGGCGAGGGAGTCGAGGAGTTCGGGGATGCCGGGGTAGGGGACGGTGTGGAGGCGCCAGGTGGTGGCGTAGATGGTCTTCATTTCGCGGACGAGGGAGGCGCGGAGGGCGTCGTCGTGGCGGAGGTGGGGGGGAAGCACGCGGGAGGCGAGTTGGTCCACGCCGTCGCCGACGAAGTGGTTGTAGGGGGTGAGGGGGTGGGTGGGGAGGTTGTGGAGGGCGAGGGCGGCGTTCATGGCGTCGGCGATGTCGCGGAGGGAGTCGGCCAGGGTGCCATCGAGATCAAAAAGTACGGCTGAAAACGTTGCGTTCGGCATGGTTCGGTCTTAAGAAACGGGGTTGTGAAAGGAAATGACGCTTTATGAAAAAGTTGTTGTGGATGATGTTGCCGCTGATTGCGGGGATGCTGCGGGGGGAGGTGAAGGGGCGCGAGGTTGCGTATGAGGTGGACGGGGTGAAATACAAGGGGTATCTGGTGGTGGAGGAAGGTGTGGAGGGAAAACGTCCGGGGGTGGTGGTGGTGCATGAGTGGTGGGGGCACAATGCGTATGCGCGGCGGCGTGCGGAGATGTTGGCGGCGGAGGGTTATGTGGCATTGGCGTTGGACATGTACGGGGAGGGGCGTACGGCGGATCATCCCAAGGAAGCTGGGGCGTTCGCGCAGGCGGCGATGAGAGATCTGGCGGCGATGGAGAAGCGGTTCCGTGCGGCGGTGGAGGTGTTGAAGGGCGAGGAGCGGGTGGACGGGGAGCGGATCGCGGCGATGGGGTATTGTTTTGGGGGTGCGGTGGTGTTGAACATGGCGCGGCGGGGGGTGGAGCTGGACGGGGTGGTGTCGTTCCACGGGTCGCTGGCGGCGCAGGTTCCGGCGGAGAAGGGGGGGGTAAGGGCGCGGGTTCTGGTGTACAACGGGGCGGAGGATGTGTTGGTGCCGGCGGAGCAGATTGATGCGTTCCGGAAGGAGATGGATGCGGCGGGGGTCGGGTACCGTTTTGTGAACCTGCCCGGCGCGAAACACAGCTTCACCAATCCCGATGCGGACGCGAAGGCGGAGGCCTTCGGGCTGCCGCTGGCCTACGACGAAGAGGCGGACAGAACTTCCTGGGAGGGCACGTTGGCGTTTTTCCGGGAGATCTGGCCATGAGCGACGAGACGACGACCTCCTCCTGGAACCAGCCTTTCCCCGAGGCTCCTGTCGAGGCCCCGCCCTCGCCGAAACTTTCGCGCTACGAAAGGCGGGAGCAGGCGTCGGCCGATGCGCTGCGTGGGTTGATCCGGGATTTTCTGATGGAGAAGTATCCGGCGTTGATGGAGTCGAAACAGGCGCTGAATTTGTCGATTGATCTGGTGTTGGAACCGGGGGAGCCGGGGGGGCTGCGGTTCACGCCGGATTTGCGGAAGCAGGTGTCGGAGCAGGCGATGGCGTTGCTGGCGCCGCGAGATGCGTACGAGGAGGGGGCTGTGTACGACTTTCAGCAGGAGAGTGCGCGCGGGCCGGGATGTCGGCCCGCGGAGGGGGACCAGGTGTTCGGGGGGTATGACAATTTGGGGCGGCCGGTGTGGAAGACATTGACGCAGGTTTTGCTGGACGCGCAGGATCCGCGGGTGGATGCGTTGACGGGTCGCGTGGGGCGTGCGGTGGCGCTGGTGCAGCTTGGGAAGGAGCTGCGATGCCAGCAGTTGTCCTCGCACGGGCGCTCGAACAAGGGGTACAGTCTGCTGGGCCAGGTGGTGTGTGGATATTACGGGCTCCCGCCGGCGTATGTGAAGCTGGCGGGCGGAGCGAAGCTGGCGGTGTCGTTGCACGTGGTGGAGACCCGGGACGCGCGCGGGCAGTTCGCCCTGCGCATGAACACGGTTGCGGGTGGTTTCCTGGCCCAGGAGTTTGAGGACCTTTTGAAAGAGCCCGCCCTGCGGGGCCTGGCTATGGCGCGGGAGGCGATGCGCACGAAGGTGGCGGACCTGGAGTCGCGCGGGCGGGAGGCGTTGATCCGTCGGGACAGCGAGGCGTTTCAGAAGGCGATGCGGCGGATACCTGGGTTGCTGCGTGATTTCGCCGAGGCTGTCGAGAATCCAGGCGCGGGCGTGCGGCCCCCGGTGGATCCGCGGGTGTGGAAGGAGGATGTGGCGGAGGCCCGGCCGGATGAAGTGTTTTACGATAACCACCGGCATTCGTGGGTGGTGCTGGGAACGCGGAACCGTGCGCACGCGTTTTCGCAGGAGGGGGTTTACCTTACGACGTTCCACGCGCCGGCGGCGGTGCTGGAGCAGCGCATCCTGAGTGGGCGCTGGCAGGTGGAGCACCCGGAGCGCTCGGCGTTACTCGGCCGTCTGGTCTGAGGCGGGCCTGGGCTGGGCGACGAGGGTTTCGCGGGTTTCGGTGACAGCGCCGGGCAGGCGGGTGATTTCTCCCCAGGTCAACTGATGGAGAGTTCCCTCGGAGGCGCGGGTGCGGAAGGCCGGATCTTTGAGCAGTTCTTCGGCCCGGAAATCGAAAAGGAGGATCGTGTCGCCCTCCAGGTGGGTGGCGTTGTGGGTGTGGAAGCCCGTGGGGGCTTCGAGGGTGAGGCGGAAACGGATGTCGTGGCCTAGGGCGGTGGCGAGGGCCTCCGGGGTTTCGTTGCCACGGAGGTCGAAGGGGTTTCCATGGCGGAGGAGGCGCTTGAGGTCGGAGCGGTGGCGTTCGTCGCGCTGGCGTGCGACTTCGGGGGCCTCGACGCGGCTGTAGGGTTGGTGGGGGGGGGCGGGTGGCGCGGGGGGGGGGCGCACCAGCAGCACGCCGGGGGCTGGCGTCTCGAAACGATAGGCGGGCAGTGTCTGGTGGCGGGAGCGGTCGGGCGGGGTCAGGAGGAAGGGCAGGGAGGTGTCCAGGCGGATCCTCAGGCTCCGGATGTCTTCGAACTCGAAGCGCGCGATGAAGCGCTTCCCCATGGGGTCGTCCTCGATGTGGTGGGAGTGGTAGCGGACGGTGGCGCCGTAGTTCCGCGCGGCTTTTTGGAGGGTCTCGGGGGTGAACCACCATTCTTCGGGGGGAAGGCCGGTCTCGCGGCGGGCATAGTCGAGTAGTGCTTGGCGGACCCGGGTGGTGGTTTCGAGGAAGCCGGAGCCGTCGGGCTCCACGAGAATGCGGATTTCGCGGGTGAAGCAGCCGGAGAGGAGCAGGGGGAGAAGGAGGAGGAGGTGGCGGAGAGGGGGCATGGTGGGGTGGGGTCAATGGAGGAGGGCGCGTGTCGGGAGGCCTTGTTCGGCGAAGTGGCGGGCGACCTCGGAGGCGTACCCGTGGGTGGTCCAGAGCTCCTCCGGGGAGCAGTCGGAGACGGTCTGGCAGAGTTCGGGCCAGTCCACGTGGTCGGAGAGGACGAAGCCGTGGTCGTGGCCGCGGCGTTTGCGGCCCGATTCCAGGAGCATCCATCCGGAGGCGAAGGCGAAACGGGCGGGGGCGAGGCGTGCGCGGAAGGAGGTGGAGAGGGCGTTGGGCGGTGCGACGACGAGGGCGCGTCCGGCGGAGGCCTTGAGGCGGAGGGGGTTGAGGGGGGCGGTTTCCGGGAGTCGGATGCCGGCGCGGCGGTAGTGTCCGAGGTGCGGGAGCACGGCTCCGTGCAGGAGGAGAGGGCCTCTTCCCGGATCGAGCAGGGCGAGAAGCCGTTGGGCTTTTCCGAGGCTGTAGCCGAGGAGGACGCTGGTGAGGCCGTCGGACTGGTTGCGGGCCCACCATGTGTCGATTTCACGCGCCACGGTCCGGGGATCGGGCCAGCGGTAGACGGGGAGGCCGAAGGTGGTTTCGGTGACGAGCAGGTGGCAGGGGACGGGTTCGAAGGGTTCGCAGGTGGGATCGATGCCGCGTTTGTAGTCGCCGGTGACGACGGCGACGCGGCCGCCGACTTCGATGCGGATCTGGGCGCTGCCGAGGAGGTGTCCGGCGGGGTGGAAGGAGACGAGGGCGTCGCCGATGCGGCGGGTCTCGCCCCAGGCGAGGCCTTCGCAGGTGGTTTTGGTTCCGACGCGTTCTCGTACGAGGGGGAGGCCGGCGAGGGAGGTGAGGAGGGCCTTGTGTCCGGGGCGGGCGTGGTCGGCGTGGGCGTGGGTGATGAGGGCGCGTGCGACGCGGCGGCGGGGGTCGATGTACAGGTCTGCGGCGGGGCAGTAGAGGCCAAGGGCAGTATCTTCGAGGAGGGTCATGGGGATTCCGTGCCGGCGAGGGCGGCCAGGAGGGTCTCCCAGGGGAGTCTCGCGCAGGGGAGGCGCATGGGCCTTTCCCGGATTGCACCGAGGGCCTCAATGGTACCGGTGCCCCAGGGGGCCTGCCAGGGGTTCTGGCCCGCGAGGAAGCTGAGGACGTTGTGTGCTCTCGACTCCGCCTCGCCGGGGCTCAGTCCTTCCAGGCTGTCGCAGAGGGCGGCCGCGGAAGCCCGGCACACGGCGCAGGCCTGGGCCCGGAAACAGGGGGAGGGCGCGCGGCGGCCGGGGGCGTGGTGGAAGCCGAGGGTGATCTCGTCCCCGCAGGCGGGATTCCGGCGCGTGGCCCGTGGCAGGCCCGGTTCGGGGTCGGCCACGTGGCGGGTGTCCCGCGAGAGTTCCAGCAAGGTGTCGGCGTACATCCCGAGTATCCATAACATCTCCTTTTCCGAAAACAAGGAAAGTGGGCAAAAAGCGGAAGTATGTTCTCGTAATCCGCGCGAGGATCGCATAGCGTGTCAGGGTGATCTCTTTTCAACCGCTTGCCAGACTGGTTGCGATTTGTGCGCTGCTCATTTTCCTGGGGCTGGCGTTGGGTGGATTTGTTCCGCAATATCGGCGGCACTTGGCATTGGAGCGGAGACTGGAGGAGGTCCGAGCGGAACGAGCCGCGGCCGAGATGCTTTTCCAGGATTTGCGTGCGAGGCAGGAGCGGTTTCAGAGCGACCGCGAGTATGTGCGGCGTGTGGCGCATGAGATCGGGTTGGTGGAGCCGGACGAGATGATTTTCCGTTTTCATGATGAGAGTCCCCGCAGCCGGGGCGGGATGAATTGACCGGCATGGGCGAGGGAGACCTGCAGTTTGACTTTGGCAGGGAGCGGCGTCTGGGTTTTCCGGAGCTGGTGTACGGGGAGGCGAAAAGCGCGGAGCAGTTGGGGCGCATTGTGGCGGCCTGCCGGGCCGCGGAGCATCCGGTGTTTATCACGCGATGCCAGCCGGAGAAGGCGGCGCTGTTGCCGGAGGGGGAGTACGATGGGGTGGCGCGGACCTGGATCGGACAGTCCTATCCCGGGGAGAAGGGGCCTGGCCGTGTGGCGGTGTTGTCGGGCGGAACGGCCGACGCGCCGGTGGTGGGGGAGTGCCTGAACACGTTGAGGTTCCTGGGCATCGCCGCTACGGCCTTTCAGGATGTGGGGGTGGCGGCGATCCATCGTTTCCTGGACCGCCTGGAGGAGCTGAGGGGTTACGATGTGCTGGTCGTGGTCGCCGGCTTCGAGGGGGCTCTGTCCTCCGTGGTGGCCGGACAGTGTCCGCAGCCGGTGATTGGTGTGCCCACGAGTGTGGGGTACGGGGTGGCGGAGGGAGGCCGCGCCGCCCTGCACGCCATGCTCGCCTCCTGCGCGAACGGGCTCATGGTCATGAACGTCGACAATGGGGTGGGGGCCGCCCTTGCGGCGCGCCGGATCCTGCGGCTCCTGTCTGGACCTGTGCCGGAGGGTCCGGGAGGCAGAAGGTAGTTCCGGCGGCATCGTCGAGGGCCCGAAGGACTTTGAGGTCCGCCTTGGAGAAGGGCAGGGCGTCGCAGTCGGGGCGGGTGACCCAGCGGAAGTCGGCGCAGTCGATGGCGCGGGGGGTGTCTTCCTGCCACTGGCAGTGGAGGACGGTCATGCGGAGGTGGAAGTGACTATAGGTGTGGCGGACCTCGCAGAGGCAGGGGCCGGGGAGGACGGTGATGCCGAGTTCTTCCCGGAGTTCGCGCACGACGCAGTCGGCAAAGGATTCGCCGTCCTCGCGTTTGCCGCCGGGGAACTCCCAGAGTCCGCCGAGCAGGCCATTTTCTTTGCGCTGGGCGATAAGAAAGGTGTGGGGGTCTCGCCAGACGACGGCGGCGCCGACCTGGAGGGTGGGGATTTTCTTGGCCGGGGGCTTGGAGGGGAAGTTTTCGGGGGAGCCGAGGCGGTGTGCGCGGCAGGCGGGGGCGAGGGGGCAGAGGTTGCAGCGTGGGGAGCGGGGGAGGCATACGGTGGCGCCGAGTTCCATCATGGCCTCGTTGAAGTCGTCGGGCGGGAGGTCGCCGAGGAGGCGGTTGGCAAGGTCGCGGAGGGAGGCCTTGACGGTGGGATGGCGGACGTTCGCAGGGAGGGCGAGGAGGCGGGTGAGGACGCGTTCGACGTTGCCGTCGAGCACCGCGTGGGGTTTTTGGAAGGCGAGGCTGAGGATGGCGGCGAGGGTGTAGGGTCCGATGCCGGGGAGGGAGGAGAGCAGGGCGGGGTCGGAGGGGAGGGCGCCCTGGTGGTCGCGGACGAGGAGGGTGGCGGCGCGGTGGAGGTTGCGGGCGCGGGCGTAGTACCCGAGACCCTCCCAGGCTTTCAGAACATCCTGGAGGTCGGCCCCGGCCAGGGAGCGGATGTCGGGAAAACGCCGCATCCAGCGCTCGAAGTAGGGGATGACCGTTTCGACGCGGGTTTGTTGAAGCATGGCTTCGGAGATCCAGACCCGGTAGGGGGAGCGCTCCGTGCGCCAGGGCATGGGGCGGGCGTTGGCCCGGAACCAGGGGAGGAGCGCGTCGCGCAGGAGGGGGCGTAGTCCGCGGGGCGTCGGGGGCATGGAGGGCATAATTTTGCGGTTTTGGGCGGTTTATGTTTTGACGAATGCGCGCACAGGCCGTTAGAGTAGGGGATTGACCCGATGATTCCTTGTGACGGAGATACAGGCCATGGCCACCCATAAACGAAAAACGCTGCAAATCAAACGCCCGGAGCCCACGGCATTCAAGCCCGGGCAGAAGCAGAAGCCGTTGCCCGAGGTTTCGGTGAACGAGAACGCGGCGACGGGAGCGGTGGATACGGACCAGATTGGTTTGGTGGGGCCGAAGACCGCGCGTCTGCGTCAGCCGAATCCGAATGCGTATCCGGACACGGTGAGGAAAGGCCAGACGACCCGGATCGCGCTTCCGGACGAGGGGACGCTGCGGCGTGCGCGGCGTGCGGACGAGGTGAAGCCCGGGGAGGAGGACGCGCTTCCGAAGGCGGAGCAGGTGGAGACGGCGCAGAAGAGCGCGACGATGCCGATTCTGATCGATACGGAGGAGGTGACGAGTTCCGCCCAGCGGCTGCCTTCGGGGGACACCGGGGAGGCGGCGGACCAGACGATGAAGATCGATCCCGCGGCGTTGGTGACGGGCAAGATCGATGCGGTGAAGCGCGGGGCGGACCAGACCATGCCGATCGAGGTGGGGGCGCAGACGGTGGAGATCGACTCCTTGCCGCGGTCCCCCCTGGTGGATGCCGGTTCGGACCGGACGATGAAGATCGACACATCGGCGTTGCAGACGGGCAACGTGG
>CAYLNG010000004.1:42555-147987 GCA_964385155.1 uncultured Verrucomicrobiota bacterium | reverse complement strand
GGCGGAGGCGGACGCGGGGGCGGACACGGGTTCGGACCGGACGATGAAGATCGACACATCGGCGTTGCAGACGGGCAACGTGGGTGACCTTTTGGCGGAGGCGGACGCGGGGGCGGACACGGGTTCGGACCGGACGATGAAGATCGACGCGGAGGCCCTGGCCACCGGACGCATCGACAAGGTGTTGCCCGAGGACATCATGGCCCAGGAAACCATGAAGATGGAGCCCATCCCCGAAAGCGCCATCCCGAAGCGCCCGTCGAAGGAAAAGGAGGTCTTCAACGCGGCCACTGTGTCCATCCCCCAGCCCGAACTGCGGGCCGAGGAATCCTACAGTGCCATGACCATGTCCATGGATGCCGACGAATTGGCCAAGGAGTTGGCCAAGGGCGACACGCGTAAACAGGAGGATCCCGACCTCAACGACACCATGGACCTGACGGCCGAGCGCCCAAAAACCATCCTCATCAAACGCCCCTCGCGCGAGGCCCCGGCCGCCCCCATGGCCCCCACCGTCAAAACCGTCCGACCCGATGTGATGACCGTGCGAACGAACCGGCCCGTCACCGCGATCCCCTCCTCCCCCAAGGAGGGAACGAGCCGCGTCGATGTGCCCGAGGGCGGCTATGGCTCCTCCGAGGGCAAGACCATCAAACTTCGCCGCCCGGGTGGTGCCCCGACCCTTCGGCCAGGGGCCCCGATTTCACGGGTCACGGCTGGAGCCGGCCTGCACCTGAACCCCGATGGGACTGTGCAGTCGGCCAAGGCTCCGGCCCCTGCTTTCGGTGGAGGGTCCTTGGCGATGGGCATCATCACTTTCCTTGTCGCGGTATCGGCCGTGTGGGTGGTGTATTCCATCCAGGAGGTGGGAATCCCCATGCCGGGAAGGCTGGTGGATGCCAACGGCCAGCTGATCGTGCGGTAAGTCCGCGGATCGGCGGCCGGAAATCTGCGCCCGCTCGGTTGACCCGGGGCATTTCCGTTGTATATGGCAATCACCCCTTTCAACCCCAGTCCCTAGGAGAAGACCCCCATGGCCGGAAAAACCATCGAAGTGAACGCGAGCAACTGGCAGAGTGATGTGATCGAGTCCAGCGTCCCCGTGCTGGTTGATTTCTGGGCGGAATGGTGTGGTCCCTGCCGCGCGATCCTGCCCACCCTCACCCAGCTCGCCGACGAGTATGATGGCAAGCTGAAGGTGGCGAAGGTGAATGTGGACCAGAACCGGGACTTGGCCGCGCAGTTCGGTGTGCGTTCGATTCCTTTCCTGCTGGTGATCAAGGGCGGACAGGTGGTGCAGCAGATGGTGGGGGCCCTGAGCAAGCCGGAGTTTGTCGCCAAGCTGGCCCCGCACCTCAGTTGAGCAGGACCTTCCGCGCCCATGGACTCGGGGCGGAGTTCCCCCTCATGGGGGCGGTGCGGTGCGGAATTCGATGCGGCCCTCCTGGATCTCGAAATCCAGGTTCCCGAGGATGTCCCGGAGTTCCTCATTCCGGGTCAACTCCTCGAGGAGTTCGTTGACTTTTAGTTCCTTTCGGAAGAAGGACGGGACGTTGAATCCACCGATCCGCAGACGCCGGAGGTCCAGCTCGAGTCCCCCCGGGCCCCGGTGGGGTCTGAGTTCCGCACGGAGGCGCAGGCGGTCCGGCGGATTGTAGGGGAGGCGGAGATCGAGGACGACCACCCCGCTATGGAACGCGACGCGGAGGGAGTCCGCGAGGGCGGGGTGGCGGGAAAGCAAGGCATTTACCTCGGTGTCGCTGAGCCGGATTCCCTGAGCGGAAGGAAAGGTCGTTTCGGTCACCGCGGCCCGCTGGAGTGTGCCCACCTTTGCCTCGAGGGCGGCCCCTTCCGGCGCGGGAAGGGACGCTGGCGGGAAGGGGCTGGCCGTGAGATCCTGGCGGGTTCCTTGAAAGGCGATCCAGGACAGAAGAGAGCCGAGGACGGCTACGCCCAGGCAGCCGCCGCACCCCCAGGACAGGCAACCCTTCGCCGAATCGGGACGGTGGGCGGCGTCGAGGGAGGCGGGGGGTTCCGGGTGCATGGGCCAGAGGGGGAGATTTCAGGTGGCAGAGGAGAGGAGGCGGATGGCCTGCAGCATTTCGGTGACAGCGGCGTGCATGCCGATGAGGACGGCGCGAGAGACGATGCTGTGGCCGATGTTGAGGGTGTGGAGGTGGGGGACGGGAGCGAGGTCGGGGAGGTTGTGGGTGTGGAGGCCGTGGCCGGCGTTGACCCGGAGGCCGTGGGCATGTGCCAGGCGTGCGGCGGCGGCGAGTTCGAGAGCGCGAGCGGCGCGGTCGGCGCCGTATTGATCGCAGAAGGGGCCTGTGTGCAGTTCGATTACGGGCACGCCGAGGCGGATCGCCGCCTCCACCTGGGCGGGAACCGGATCGATGAAGAGGCTGACGAGGATGCCGGCATCGGCGAACCGTGCGCAGACCGGCGCCAGGTCGCTGAAATGTCCGACGACATCCAGGCCGCCCTCCGTCGTCAGTTCTTCGCGACGCTCGGGGACCAGGCAGACTTCCTCGGGTTTCGCCCGGAGAGCGATCTCCAGGATGCCGGGGCTGTTGCCCATCTCCAGGTTCAGGGGCAGCGGCTGTTCGGCCCGCATCGCGAAGACGTCAGCGTCTTGGATGTGCCGTCGGTCTTCGCGGAGGTGGATCGTGATGCCGTGGGCCCCGGCCTGGGCCGCGATGCGTGCGGCCTCCACCGGGGAGGGATAGGGGGTGCCACGCGCCTGACGCAGGGTGGCCACATGGTCTACATTCACGCCAAGATACATGGTGGGGGCCTTGGGAAAGAGGTTACCCCCGCTTACTCCATTGTCCGCCTTCTCGGCAACCTGAAATTTGGGGTTTGAAAATGGACCGTGAAGGAGCAGGATGGGCCGATGAGCGCACGCATGTTGATCGTGGAGGACGAACCCGCCATTGCCGAGGTGTTGGAATACCTGCTGGCGGCTGACGGGCACTCCATCCGCCGGGCAGCGGACGGCACGGAGGGTTGGAGGCTTTACCGGGAGTGGGGGCCTGACCTTGTTCTGCTCGACCTGGGGTTGCCCGGGCTGCCTGGTTTCGACCTGCTGCGGTGCGTGCGCGGCCACCGCGAGGACCAGCCGGTGATCATCCTCACCGCGCGCGGCGAGTCCGAAAGCCGCGTGCGCGGGCTGGAGGGGGGGGCGGACGATTATATAGTGAAGCCGTTCGTAAACGAGGAGGTGAGGGCGCGTGTGCGGGCCGTGCTGCGCCGCTGTCCGCCCCGCTCCCGCACTCTTTCTTTCGGTTCGATCCGCCTGACGCCCGAGGCCTATCTGTTGCAAATCGGGGAGGAGCGCCTGGTCCTGTCCCGCAACGAATGCGCCCTGCTGGAGGATCTGATGCGCCAGCCCGGGCGGGTGAGGACCCGTGCCCGGCTGGTCGAGGCCATGTACGATCCCGGCGAGGAGGTCAGCGACCGTGCCGTGGACCAGGCGGTGCGCCGCCTGCGGGCGAAAATCCTCCCGCTACTGGGCGGATGGGACCCCATTGTGGCGGAGTACGGGATTGGATACCGCCTCGAGGGCGGAGGGGAGGCGCCGTGAGGCTCTGGCAGCGGTTGCTGCTCACCCTCCTGGCCGTGGCCGTCCTCCCCCTCGTGCTGATCACCCGCCACGATTTTGCCTTTTTCCACGACTTCACCAAGAGGGCCCAGGAGAGGGAGATGGTTGTGGCCGCCCAGCTCATGGCGGAGTTGTTCCACCGGGTGTCCGAGCCCGCGGAGCGGGCGGCCGTGCTGGACGCCCATGCCGTGGCGACCGGTTCCCGCTTGCGGTACTTCGATGCCTCCCTTCGTATGGTGTACGACAGCGGGGCGACGCATCCGGTGGACCTCTCAGGGGATCCGGAGGTGGCGAGGGCGTTCGAAACCGGGCGCTATGCCGCGCGTTGGGCGCTGTCGCCCGACCGTTTGCGCCTGCACTATTTTGCGGCGGTTCCTCGGATTGGCGGAAAGGGCGAGGTTCTTGGCGTCGCCCAGGTGATCCGGGACACCCGCGAGATCACCTTTGCGCTTGCGCGGTTGAGGAGGAACCAGCGTCTCGCCGCGGCCTGGGCGGCGGTCCTCTCGGTCTTCCTCGCCCTCTTCTCCTCCTGGGCCCTGACCCGCCGCCTGCGCCGCCTGCGCCGTTCCGCCGCCCGCTTCGCCCACAGCGGGGATCCCTCCGGCTTCGCGCTCTCCGGAGGCGACGAGGTTGCCGAGCTCGCCGGCGGTTTCCGCGAGATGGCCGTGGAGCTCGGGAGGCGCCAGGCCTACAACCGTGATTTTGTGCTCACCACCCTGCACGAGCTCAAGACCCCGCTTACCGCGGTCCGGGGGGCGGCTGGCCTGATGCTTGCGGAGCCCTCGATGCCCCCGTCGAACCGCGAGCGCTTCACGCGCAACATCGCGCATCAGGCGGAACGGATGGCGGCGCTGGTCCGGGACCTCCATTCGCTCACGAGCCTGGATCTGGACCTTCCCGCCGAAGTGCCGTGCGAAAGGGAGGCGGGCGAACTGTTCCGCGATCTCCTGCAAAAACTGGGGGCCAGCCTTCGTGCGCCAGTGGAGTTGGCCGGGGAGGGTGGGGAGGCGAGGGTGTGTGTGAGGGCTGACCGCATCGAGCAGGTGCTGGCGAACCTGTTGGGCAACGCGCAGCGGTACCACCCGGCGGACGGGAGTCCGATCCGTGTCCGGCTGCGCGCAGAGGCGGGTTTCCTGGAGGTGACGGTTGAGGATAAGGGTCCCGGCATCGCGCCGGAAAATCTCGACCGCGTATTTGAGCGGTTTTTCACGACAGTGCCGCGTGGGGAGGGAGGAGAGGAGGGGCGGGGGCTGGGGTTGGCGGTGGTGCGGCGGATTGTCGAGCACCACCGGGGGATGGTATTTGCGCGCAACCGTCCGGAAGGAGGGGCGGCCGTGGGCTTTCTGCTTCCCTTGGCCGCGGGGGGCTGAATGCAGCGGGGTGCCGCCCGCATGGCGACAGGCGGGGGCATGTCCCCTGCGGCGTCCGGACGGGTCCGGTCATCCTCCGGTCACATTCCTGTGGGAGAAGTGGGGCATGAAAACGCGACGCGTTTGGAAGATGTTGTGCGGGGTGCTGGTGCTGCCCGGCGCGCTCTGGCATGTGGCGGCAAGATGGGCCCCCTTTCCCGCTGAGAAGCTCGAGCGTGGGGAGCAGAACCTCTGGCTGCTCGATGCCGAGGGCATTCCCTTGCGCCGTCTCCTCGCCGCCAGCGGGAAGGATGCGGATTGGCTGGGACTCGGGGAGATGGGTGAATGGGCCCCTCGCGCCATGGTGGCGGTCGAGGACCAACGTTTCCACCGACATGGCGGGGTCGACGGGCAGGCGTTGTTGCGTGCGGTGGGTCAGAACCTCGTGGCGGGCGAGGTGGTTTCGGGGGCGTCGACGCTGACGACCCAGGTGATCCGTCTGCTCGAGCCGCGACCCCGCACCCTGTGGACCAAGGTGGTGGAGGCCTTTCGTGCCACCCAGTTGGAACAGCGGCACGACAAGGCGTTTATCCTCGAGCAGTACCTCAACCGGGCCCCGTTCGGGGGCAACAGGCAGGGGCTGGCTTCGGCCGCTCGGGTTTATTTTGGCAAGGACCCAAACGCCCTTTCCGCCGGGGAGGCCGCCCTGCTCGCGGGATTGCCCCAGAGTCCCTCCCGCTTCCGGCCCGACCGATGGCCGGAGCGAGCGGAGAGGAGGCGGGCGACGGTGTTGCGGCGCATGAGGGAGGAGGGGATGCTCGGGGCGGCGCCTCTTCTGAACTCCCGGCCCTGCGCCGTTGATCCCCCTTTCCGCGCACCCCATTTCACGGACTGGTTTCTGTCCCGGCATCCGGGCAAAAGCGGGCGGGTCGGGACCACGCTCGATCCCAGAGCACAGTCGCGGTTGGAGGAGGAGGTGGCGGCCTACCGGGCGGAGGCCGGGGCGCAGGGGATCGATGGCATCGGGTTGGTGTTGCTCGATGTGGGAACCGGTTCCGTGCTGGGCATGGTTGGCGGCTTCGATCCCGGGAATCCCCGCCATGGGCGGGTCAACAGCGCCCTGCGCCGTCGCTCTCCCGGTTCCACCCTCAAACCTTTCGTGTACGCTTTGGCCATGCAGCAGGGTTGGCTTCGCCCCGACTCTCCGATCGAGGATCTTCCACGCGCACACCCGGGTCATCTTCCGAGGAATATGGACGGCCGAGGCGGCGGCACTGTCGACGCCGCTGGAGCCCTGGCCCGCAGCCTCAACCTCCCCGCCCTCGCGGTCGCCGAACGGTTGGGGATCGCGGCCGGACTGGAACTCCTGCGGGCTGCCGGAATCCAGGGGGCCTCGATTGAGCCGGCCCGGGTGGGGCTGGGCTACGCGTTGGGGGGAGGGATCGAGGCAAGCCTGCTCGAACTCTGCGGTGCTTACGCCTGCTTCGCGCGCGATGGCCGCCCCGTCCGTCCCACCGCCTTCCCAGGCGATGGCGGGCCCCTGCCGGCGCTGTTCTCGCCCGCCGTCGTTTTCTGGATCAGCCGGGCCCTCTCCTCCGAAAGCCGGGGATTGCAGGCGTTTGGGCACGTCGCCGACCTGGAGATGCCGACTTTCGCTTACAAGACCGGGACGTCCCATGGCCACCGGGATGCCTGGGCGATCGGCTGGAATGGTGACCGCGTGCTCGGAGTCTGGCTGGGACGCATGGACGGCGCCGCGGTACCCGGCCTCGGCGGCGGCTCCCATGCCGCCCCCCTCCTCGCACGCCTCGCTCCCGACCTCCTGCCGGGCGATGTCCTGTCCTGGCCGATTCCTCCCCCGGAGCTGCGAACGTCTCCCCGGGGGGAATGGATCGCCGGCGTCAGCGACCCTGCGGCGGCGGAGGCGCCCCCTCTTCCCCGCATCCTTTCCCCACCGCCGGAATTCGAACTGCGTTTGGAGCAGGGCGGGCAGGGATGGCTTTCCCTCCGCGCGGCTGATCCCGCCGGAGGATCCATCCATTGGTTTGTCGATGGGCAATGGATTGGCGCCTCCCCATCATCGCTCCCCCTCGCCCGCCTTTTCGATTCCGGCCGCTATACGCTGCGCGCCGTCTTCTCCGATGGCTCCTCGGAGACCCGTCGGATTGTTCTTCTGCCCCCTGGGTAGGCGCCATGCCCATCCAACCCCCTTCTATTCGATGCGGGTGGCCGAGGCGTGAGAGTCCCGGGATTCCTCTTGCACTGGGGGAGGGGGCTGTTAGAGGAAGCCAACCCAATACGGAGCGTTTCATGAGTTTTCCCCGAAGTGCCGGCATCCTGCTTCACCCCACCTCCCTGCCCGGACCCTACGGCATCGGGGAGATTGGCCCTGTGGCCCGCCAGATGGTTGGAACCTTGGAAAAGGCGCGGCAGAGGTACTGGCAGATGTTGCCCCTGGGGCCGACGGGCTACGCCGATTCGCCCTACCAGTCGTTGAGCACCTTCGCCGGAAACGAGATGCTGGTGAGTTTTGAGGATCTGGTGGAGGAGGGGTTGCTGAGAAAAGAGGAGTTGAGGGGGAGGCCGGAGTTTCCGGTGGACCGGGTGGACTATGGGCCTGTGCTTGAATGGAGGGGGGGGGTACTGGACCGGGTGTGCCGTGCTTTCCCCCGGAGGGCCAGCCGAGGAATGAAGGAGGCGTTTGCCGCATTCCGGGAGGAGCAGGCCGATTGGCTGGAGGAATACGCGCTGTTCAGCGCCCTCAAACAGGAGCACCAGTTGCGTCCTTGGACGGAGTGGGCCCCGGAGCTGGTGCGCCGCGAGCCCTCGGCCTTGGCGGCCGCCCGCAAGCGCCTGGCCGCCCGCCTCCGGGGAGCGCGGATCCGCCAGTTCCTCTTCGACCACCAATGGCGCCGCCTGCGGGAGGCCGCCCGCGCGGCCGGCATCCACCTCATCGGGGACATTCCGATTTTCGTGTCGCACGACAGTGCGGATGTGTGGGCGAACCCGGAGTTGTTCCACCTGGACGGGCGGGGGATGCCGACGGTGGTGGCGGGGGTGCCACCGGACTATTTCAGCGCGACCGGCCAGCTCTGGGGCAACCCGTTGTACCGCTGGGAGCGGCACCAGGCGGAAGGATTCGCCTGGTGGCTCCGGCGTATTCAGCGGACCATGAGGCGAGTGGATGTTGTGCGCATCGACCATTTCCGCGGGTTTGAATCCTGCTGGGAGATTCCGGCGGGGGAAGAGACGGCGGTGAACGGGCGCTGGGTGAAGGCGCCTGGAGTCGAGTTGTTCGAGGCTCTGCGTGCGAACTTGGGGGAGCTGCCGATCCTCGCGGAGGATCTCGGGATCATCACCGAGGAGGTGGACGCCCTTCGGGACCGTTTCGCTTTGCCGGGCATGCGCATCCTGCAGTTTTCCTTCGCCGGGGATCTCAAACCCCACCTCAAGCCGGAGGGTTTCCCCGAGAACTGCGTCGTCTACACGGGAACGCATGACAACGACACCACGCGGGGCTGGTTCTGGCGGGAGCCCGGGGTCAACAACACAGAGTCGTTGGCGCAGGTCCGGGCGGAACGCGAGGCCGTGCTCCGCCACACGGGCACCGACGGCTCCCAGATCCACTGGGACCTCATCGCCCTGGCCCACCGCCTGCCCCCTCACACCGCCATCGTGCCCCTCCAGGACGTCATGGGGCTCGGCTCCGAGGCCCGGATGAATGTCCCGGGACGCATGGGCGGCAACTGGGCCTGGCGCTTTGCCCAGGGAGACCTCCGCGCCGAGGACATGGACCGCCTCCGCGACATCACCCTCTGGGCCGGACGCGGATGAACCTGTCCGGGCTGCCGCCCCACCTTGCCGACGGCGTCCACTTCGAGTGCGTCGACTGCGGAGCCTGCTGTGGTGGCGCCCCCGGCCGCGTGCGACTCCGCCCGGGCGAATTCGCCCGCATTGCCGCCTATCTGGGTGCTGACCCTTCCGCGCTCGCCCCGCGCGTCCTTCGGCGCGAACCCGACGGCGCCGAGGGCCTCCGGGAAGAGCCCAATGGCGACTGCGTCTTTTTTCAGGAGGGACGCTGCTCGATCCATGCCGTCAAGCCCGCACAGTGCCGCCTCTACCCCTTCTGGTTCCGCAACACGCGGAGCCGTGAGGCGTGGGAGCGGACGGCCGCAGAGTGCCCGGGCATTGGAAGGGGTCCCCCTGTGCGGCCGGAGGAAATCCTCGCCCGCGTCCGCGAGGATCTGGAGGCCCCATGAACGGTGGCTTGCCCGGCGACATCAACCACGGTGTGCGCGACCGCCCCTTCAAGTACTACATCTTCGACTGGGACAACAACATCCTGCACATGCCCACCCGCATCCACCTTGAGCGCCTCGGGGTGCGTGGCGACTGGGAGCCAGTGGCCGTCAGCACCTCCTTCTACGCGGTGGTCCGGGACGATCGCGAACGCTACCGCCCCCCCGCCGGCGACTGGGAGCTCGCTTTCCGCGAATTCCGCGATTTCGAAAACGAGCCCGAGAGTTGTTTTCTTGCCCACACCCGGGAGGCCCTTGCCCCGATCGCGCGGGGGGAAAGCGCGGGGGGGCCCAGTTTCCGGCAGTTCCGCAAGGCCTTGGTGGAGGGACGCCTGTTCGCGATAGTGACCGCCCGCGGTCATCGCTCCTCCACCCTCCGTGCGGGGGTCGAGCAGGTGATTGGCGAGGTGCTCACCCCTGGAGAGCGTGCCGAGATGCTGCGCAACCTGCGCGGATACCGGGCGGTCTACAATCACGACGAGCTCCCTTTGGACGACGACGCGGAGGTCTCGGCCTATCTGGACCTGAACCGCTACCACGCGGTGACCAGTCCGGAGTTCCGGGCGCGCATGGGGATGACGGTGCCGGGGGTGGACAGCCAGGAGGAGGCCAAGCAGTTCGCGGTCCTGGACTTCATGCAGCATGTCTTCCGGATCGTGCGGTCCAGCGGCGCGGACAAGCCGATCAGCGTAGGGTTCTCGGACGATGACCCGCGCAATGTGCGGGCCGTCGTCGACTTCATCGAGCGGGAACTCCGGCGCCACTTTCCCGGGGTCCGCTTCGTCGTGTACGACACCTCCGACCCCGAGGTCCCCGATGGCCGCAAAATCGTGCTCACCGGCCAGCTTGAGTTCCCTTTCGGGTGAGCCGGCTCAGATCTCGACGGTCTTCCCGTCGCTCCAGAGTTGTTCGAGGGCGTAGAAGTCGCGGAGCTGGGGTGTCATGACGTGGACGACGACGTCCCCGAAGTCCAGGATCACCCAGCCGCTTTCGGGGGTCCCGCCGCGCCGGAGGAGGCGGACCTTTTCGCGTTTGCAGGCCAGGGTCAGCTCGTCGCCGAGGGCACGCAGGTGTGGCTGGCTGGTGCCGGTGGCGATGACAAAGTAGTCGGCCACCGTCGAAACGTCCGAGACATCCAGGACGCGGAGGTTTTCGGCCAGGCGATCGCGCAGGGCGTCCACGCAGAGGGAAAGAGTGTGGGGGAGGGATGGGGGCATGGGACGCAAGGGGATATGCGCTGGAACGCGGACGGTCAAGCGGGATTTTGGGCTTGAATCCCCCGCAGTCTGGCCTATTTTCTTTGGCCTCCATGCCCGACACCATGCAATCCTGCAGCCTGCACATCGCCGAACCCCTCCGACGCGAGGAGACGGCGCGCCGACTGCGCGCTCTGGGCCGCCCCCCACTTCTGGTCCTCAACACCTGCCAACGGCTTGAGGTCTACGGAAGACAGCTCCCCGAGAACCTGCCCGGTGCCGTGGACCGCCACTCCACCCGGCGCCGGGATGTCGTGCGCCGTCTGGCCCGCATCGCCGCCGGCCTCGAAAGCCGCATCCTGGGAGAACTCGAGATCCTGGGGCAGGTCCGGGAGGCCTACAAGCTCTTCAACGAACGTTTCGGCGCGGAGGACAGCCGCCTGGACCGCGTCTTTCAGGACGCGATCGCCCTGGCGCGAAAGGCGCGGCGCGAGAGTGGGATCGACCAGAATCTCACGGGCCTTGCCGCCCTCAGCGCACGGAGGGTCATGGAGGCGCTTCCCGCCGACGCGCCCGTGGCCATCGTCGGCTCCGGTTCCCTCGCTGCGGGCGTGGCCCGCTATCTGGGCAAGCGCAGCCGCCTCCCGGTGCGCGTGAGTTCCCGCTGCCCCGAGAACGCACTGCGGCTAGCCGCGGAGATCGGGGGATTCGCGGCGGGCCTCGACGAACTGTCTCATCTGCTCGGTGACGCCCATGCGATCGTGAGTGCGACCGCCGCGCCTCATGCGCTGATTTTCAACCATCATGTGCCCGTGGCTCCCCACCGTCGCCTGGTCATCGACCTGGGCGAGCCTCCCGACTGCGCTCCCGAACTGCGCGGGCGCGGGGACATCGACTATGTGGGTCTGCTGGACATGGAGGCGCACGCGCAGACCAACACCGAAGAGCGGTGCCGCCGCGCGCAGCATGCGGCCCGCCTGATAGACGAAGCTACCCGTTGAGGCATGACCATGAGCAATTTTCCGCAAGCGAACGAGGCGTTGGCCCCGGAGCCGAAGCCGGCGAAGCGAGGTTGCCTGCGGGGGCTTTTGCTGTTGGCCATCGCCCTGTTGGTGCTGGCTCACTTCCTCACACCGGTGGTCGCGCGCGTCGTGCTGAACCGGTTCCTTCCATCCGCCCTGGGTACGGACGCGTCCGTGCAACGGATTTGGGTGAACCTTTTGCTGGGCCGCGTCGGTTTCCAGGGCCTTGCGATTGCCCAGCCCGAGGGTTTTGGGGAGGGCCCCCTGCTGGAACTGGGCCGCGTCTCCCTCTCCGTCTCCACCGGTAGCGGGGTAACCCGCGACCCCGTGACCGTCCGGCATGTGCGGGTCCAGGACGTGACTCTCCACCTCCTCCAGGACACGAACGGGGTTCTCAACGTCTCGCGCCTCGGGCCTCCCCCCCCCCCCGAACCCGCCCCCCCCTCCGAAGAGCCCCCCGTCACTTCCGACTCCGCCCCCGCCGAGATTCCCCCTCTGCGGTTGCGCCAGCTGCTCGTCGACAACCTCGACCTCCTTTTCGAGGACCTCGCGAAGGAATGGCAGCTTGAAATCCGCGACCTTCGCCTGGAGGTCACCGACCTTCGGGTGGGGGGGGATTCCTCCGACCCCGGAGCCTTCGAGGGAAGCCTGCTCCTCCTCTCCCCCCAGAGCCGCATGCCCGCCCGCCTCCGCCTCCGCGGTCGGGTCGGAACGATCCGTCCCGACCTTCCTGGATGCGCACCCCGCCTCCGCCTCGCCCTAGGCCTCATCGGATTCGACCTCGCGGCGCTTGACCCCTTCCTCGCTCCCGCTCCCGCCGCCGCCAAGGCGGCACTCGGCGGTTCCGGTCTCGATTTCACCCTGTTTTTCGACCTTGCGGAGGGGAGGAGTCTCGGGGACCAGACGATTTCCGGCCATTACGCCCTGACCACCGATGGGGGCCGTTCCTACACCGGCGAGCTGTCCGGAACCCCCGTGAAGCCCGGACTTCCCTTTGTGGATATTTTCTCGAATCTGTTCGGAACCCAACTGGCGCGGATCACGGATCTGGGCGGGAACGTGGCGCAGGGGGCGTTCGAGGCGGCCGGAGGCGCGCTTGAGACCGGGTCCACGGCGGTCAAAGGTGCCGCGAATCTCGTCAAGGGCGTTGGAGGCGGTCTTTTCCGCACCGCCAAGGGGGTCGCCACCCTCGACTCCCGCGAGGCGCTCGGCGGCTTGAAGGAAAGCACCCTCGGCACCGTCGAGGGCGCCCTCGACACGGTCAAGGACACTGCCGTCGCAGCGGGGCACACTGTGGCCAGGACCGTCGACACCGTCCGGGGCAAGGACGATGTGGAGCGCTGGTGGGCCGGGGGCGACGCACGCCTGGAGGCCTTTGAGTTGGCCGCCAAAGCATGGCTGGACGGATTCTGAGGGTGGAATGACCGATCTGCTGGCCGACATCGCGCGCATCGCCCCCTTGCAGCCCGGTTGCATCGAGCAGGACCGCCTTTTCCTCTATCCCACCCTCGATGCCGCGGCGTGGCAGGTTTGCCAGGCCCTGCTCCAGCGTCATGGGGTCCGCCCGGGTGACCGGGTGGCGGTGCTGGCGGGCCGCTCCTGGCGATGGATCCCCCTGCTGTTCGGAATTTTCCGTGCGGGAGCCATCGCCGCTCCCCTCAATCTCCGACTCCCTCCCGCCGCCCTTCGCCAACGTCTTGATACCCTCGCCCCGCGCCTGCTCGTCCGCGACGATGCCCGCGAGGGGCTTTTCGCCGAATTCTCCTCCGCAGCCCTCGAGGGCCTCTGTTCCGATACCCTGCACGAACAGGGCCACCCCCCCGCCGACATCGAGCTGGAGGCTCCCGCCACCCTTCTGTTCAGCTCCGGCAGCCTCGGGCACCCACGCGCCTTCGTCCACTCCTATGCCAACCACTATTTCTCCGCCTTGGGCGCCCAGCGCCACCTGCGGCTGACCGTCGGGGACCGCTGGCTGCTCTCCCTTCCCCTCTACCATGTGGGCGGGCTGGGCATTCTGTTCCGCTGCCTCCTGGGTGGGGCCTCCGTGGTCATCCCACGCGAGGAGGCGACTCTGGCGGAGGATGTGCGCGAATTCTCGATTTCGCACCTATCGCTTGTGCCCACGCAGTTGCGGCGGATGCTTGCGGAGGGGGCTCCGCGCCGGCACCTGAAGCGGGTGTTGCTCGGGGGTGCCCCGCTGGATCCCACCCTGCTTGCGAAGGCCCGGGACGCGGGCCTGCCCGTTACCGCCACCTCGGGCCTCCCGCAGCCGGCACCCCGGGGGCCGGGGGGGGAGCCGGGGGAGGGGGGGGGCCTGCCCCCCCGGGCTTTGCGCGTGGGGGCGGGGGGGGAGATTCGAGTGCGTGGCGATGTGCTCTGTCTGGGGGAATGGCGCGAGGGAGACATCGTGCCGTTGACAGAGCCGGGGGGGTGGTATGCGACCGGTGACCTGGGCGAAGTGCGCGGCGGGGTGCTCCATGTGGGGGGGCGCAAGGACAACCAGTTCATTTCCGGTGGCGAGAACATCCATCCGGAGGCGATCGAACGGCTGCTGCCGGAATGTACCGGCGCGACCCAGGCCGTGGTCACTCCCCTTGACGATCCCGAGTTCGGCCAACGCCCCTGCGCCTGGCTCGACCTCCCCGAGCATGCGTTCCGCCCGGACGAGTGGGCCCGCGCCCTGCGCGCACAGCTTCCCGGCTACATGATCCCGGTCGCCTGGCGGGTGCTCCCTCCCTCCGAGGGCCTCAAACCGGACCGAGCCCGCCTGCGGAACGCCGGGGGGTTGACGGAGGGTGGGGGCGGGGGTAAAGGAGTTGCATGATCCATTCTCTCGCCTACTATGGGAATCCTGTCTTGCGGAAGGTGGCCGAACCCGTCACCGATTTCGGCCCCGAACTCGCGCGTCTCGCCGCGGAGATGGTGGATACCATGCGCCACGAGCGCGGCATCGGGCTGGCCGCCCCCCAGATCGGCCTCTCCCTGCGACTGTTTGTGATGGAGATTCCCGCAGACATGGACGAGGACGACGAGGGCCGCCGCCTCCATCCCTTTCTCGACGGGCCCTTGCTGGTCGTCAATCCGGAGATCGACGAGCTTTCCGACGATGTGTCGGTGGCGGAGGAGGGCTGCCTCTCCATCCCAGAGGTGCGGGGCAACGTCGAGCGCCCCTGGAGCCTTCGCCTTCGCTTCCACGATCCGCTGGGAACTCCACGCGAATTGCGCCTTCAGGGCCTCGCCGCCCGCTGTGTCCAACACGAGAACGACCACCTCGATGGCGTACTTTTCATCGACCACCTCCGTTCCGTGAAACGGCTGGCGATCAAGGGAAAACTGAGGAAAATCCGTGATGCCACCCGAAAAAATCCCTGACTCCACCGTCCCGCCTCCCGCCCTCCCTTGCCTGGATTTAGGCGAAATGGGCATGGACAGACCGGTCCGCATGACGTAAGAGGCCCCCTTTCCCGGAGATTCTTCCCCGATGCTCAAGAAAGTCCTTCTCGGCAAAATCCACCAGGCGCGCATCACCCAGTGCAATCTGGACTACGTTGGTTCGATCACGATCGACGAAGATCTCTTGCGCGCCACCGGAATGCTCGCCAACGAGTTCGTCATGATCGCTGACCTCGACAACGGCGCGCGTTTCGAGACCTACGTCATCAAGGGCAGGGCCGGCTCCGGCGTTATCGGCGTCAATGGCGCCGCCGCACACCTCGTCAACAAGGGCGACCGCATCATCATCTTCTCCTCCGGGCTCTTGGACGTCGCCCAAATCCCCGCCCACCACTCGAAGGTCGTCATTTGCGACGAACTCAACCGTATCGCCCAGCGGCTGGAATACCCCAGTTCGCTCGACGAGACGCTGGATCCCATTCCGACGATCTAGCGGGCAATGCGGGCGGCCCTGCCCCCTCCTGGATCCTCTTTCGCAACGGGTTCCGCCAGACCGGGACGCGGACTGGAGGGTCCGCGCCCGGGGGGCGGTGTGTTCAGGCACGGGTGATCGTGACCTTGACCATTTTATCGCCTTGGCGGATGGCGTCGACGACGTCCTGGCCTTGGCGGACACGGCCGAAGACGCTGTGCTTGTTGTCGAGCCAGGGGCAGGGGACGTGGGTGATGAAGAACTGGGAGCCGTTGGTGTTGGGGCCTGCGTTCGCCATAGAGAGCACGCCGGGTCCGTCGTGTTTGAGGGCGGGATGGAATTCGTCCTCGAACTTGTAGCCGGGGCCGCCGGTGCCGCGTCCCTGGGGGCAGCCGCCCTGGATCATGAAGTCGGCGATGACCCGGTGGAAGATGAGGCCGTCGTAGAAGCCTTTTTCGGAGAGGGTGACGAAGTTCTGGACGGTTTTGGGGACCTTGTCGTCGTGGAGGTCGATGACAATGTTGCCTTTTTCGGTCTGGATCGTGGCTGTGATCATGGGTCAGGGTGTCCGGGGTTGCAGGATTTCAAGGGTGACGGTCCGGTTGCGGGTTTTTCCGTCCGGAGTGTCGTTGGGGAAAGGGGGGGCGTTGGCGCCGAGGCTGAGGCTCAGCAGGCGCTCCGGGGAGAGGGAGGTGCGCTGGGCGAGGAAGTCGCGCACTGCGTCGGCACGCATCTGCCCAAGCTGGTCGTTGCTGCCGTAGCTGCTTCCAGGACGCACCGGGTCGTTGTCGGTGTGTCCGATGATCTGCAGGCGGGCGTTGGGTGCATGGGCGAGTACGGTTTCCACGATGCGGAGGAGGCGCGTTTCCTGTGCGGTGTCGATGGTGGTCAGACGGCTGAAGACCGGATCTTGGAACACAAGGCGTGGGGCTCCGGCGATGGAGCGGACCTCGAGACCCTCGATGCCCCCGAGCAGGCGTCGCCATTCGGACACCGGGGTTTGCCCCGGTGCCGGGGTGGGTTCGGGTGCCGTGGGAGCAGGGGGGGGGGGTGGGGGGGCGGGGGCCCCCCGGGGGGGGGGGCGGGCTTCCTCGTTTCTGCCACCAGTGCTGGCCAAGCGCGAGCACGCCCCACGCGAAGAGAAGAACGACGGTGGCGGCGAGGATGACCTGCTTGTAGGGGCGTTCGGGTGGGGGGCGGTTGAGTTCTTCCTCGAGAAGGCCTCCGAGGCGGCCACCTGGCTGGAAGGCCGAGGGAGACGGTGAGGGGGAGGCGGTGCGCCGGGGGGGGGCGAAGAGGTTGCAGGCCTTTTGCAAACCCTCGATCGCGGCATCCTCGACGTTGTAGACGCGGACCGGTACGTGGGGCGCTCCCGCCTCCCGCGCCGCCTGGAGGCGTTTGAAGCCCGCGAGGACTTCGAAGCCCTCTTCCACCGGGCGGACAATGAGGGGTTGCAGCACGCCGTAGGTGCGAACCGATTCCAGTAGGCCCGGTGGAAGCGGGCCCACCGGGGCACGCGAAAACACCCGAAGCTGGTCGGGCGGGATCATGCGGAGGCTTTCGCGCGCGGGAGGCGCGTCGGCTGGCTGGCCGTGCGGGTCGGTCATCCTTCTAGAGTGAAGGGCTTTCGCCAGAGTTCAACCCAAAAACGGAAAAAGGAAAACCGGGGGTGGAGGTGTTTCCCTGGGCTCTCAGGCGAGGATGTCGCGGATGGCGTGGGCGGTGCGGGTGATGAGGTCGTATTTGGCGGTGCGGAGGGACTTGTGGACGGCAACGGGGGATTTGCCGAGGGCGAGGGCGACCTGCTTCTGGAGGCCGAAGCTGCGGGCATCGGTGGGGGTTTGGTATTTGAGGTGCTGGAATTCCCGGAGTTTGGCAAGCACATCCGCCTCGACGCGGGTGAGGGAGGCCAGGAGCTCGCAGTACAGGGCGCCAAGGGCATTGAGGGCGAGGTCGATTCGCGGGCCGAAACCTTGGAACCGGAGCGCGGCGACGCCCGTGGGCTGTGTTTCCAAGGCTTTGGCGACGGGACCGGCCAGGGGGCCGCCGAGGTGTTCTTTGAGGGAGGGTGTGTCGCCGTAGGGGAGAAGGTCCTGTCCGAAAAAGACCTTGCAGGGTAATCCGCGAAGGTGGATCAGGAGATCCAGGACGAGGAAAGGAAAGGCCTCGGTATGGTAGGGCTTGATCGCGCAAAACCAGACGCCTCCCCTGAGGGAGTCTATGCGGTGCGCCAAGTAGTGGGTATACCGCTCACGGGTTACCCCCGCGAATTCCTCGAAGTGTTTGTGGTGCCTCGGGCACTCCACGCTAAGTAAGCACAAGATCATTTGGACGGTCCCTGCCTTCAACCCCTACGCCACTTCCGCTTTATGTGAAAGTGGTATTTTTGAAAAAACGGAAATTCCGACAAAATGAGCTACGAAATTGTGGGGAAAAGGTGGTCTCGCAGTTCCTGGGCGTGCTGGCGGATGTCGGCGAGCTGGGGTGGGGGGATGCGGTTGAGGTTGCGGAGCTGGAGGGACATGCGGGGATTGCGGGCGAGGGAATCGCGGTGGCGTGCGAGGAAATCCCAGTAGAGGGTGGTGAAGGGGCACGCGTCGGGTCCCTCGCGTCGGTCGGGGCGGAAGCGGCAGGAGGCGCAGTAGTTGCTCATGCGGTGGAGGTAGGCGCCGGTGGCGACGTAGGGTTTGCTGGCCATGATGCCGCCGTCGGCGTATTGGGACATGCCGAGGGTGTTGGGGAGTTCGGCCCATTCGACGGCGTCGAGGTGGGTGGCGAGGAACCATTCGTGGATGGCGCGGGGATCGACGCCGAGGAGGAGGGAGAAGAGGCCGGTGACCATGAGGCGCTGGATGTGGTGGGCGTAGCCCAGCCGAAGGGTCTGGGTGAGCACATCGCGCAGGCAGGCCATGTCGGTGTCGCCGGTCCAGTAGAAGGAGGGAAGGGGGAGCTGGGCGTCCAGGGCGTTTTGGTCAAGGTAGCCGGGCATGTGGAGATGGTAGACGCCGCGGACGTATTCGCGCCAGCCGAGGATTTGGCGGATGAAGCCTTCGACGGAAGAGAGGGGGATGTGGTCGGGGGCGGTCCGCCAGGCGCGTTCGGCCTCGCGGCAGACATGCAGGGGGTTCAAAAGTTTGAGGTTGAGGGCGGCGGAGAGGCGGGCGTGATAGAGGTAGGGCTGGCCGGCCCACATCGCGTCCTGGTGGTCGCCGAAGTGGGGGAGTTTATGTTGCAGGAAATCCTGGAGGGCGCGTTCGGCGTCGGCGGGGGTGACGGGCCAGTCGAAGGTGTCGAGGTCGCCGGGGTGGTCGGGGAAGTAGGTTTCGATGTCGCGGAAAACGGCGCGGGTGAGTTCGTCGGGAGGGAAGGCGATGGAGGCGGGGAGCGGACCGGGGCCGGAGGCGGGGAAGGGGCGTCGGTTGGCGGCGTCGTAGTTCCAATCGCCGCCCTCGGGGGAGCCGTCGGGCTGGAGGAGAAGGCCGGTTTCGCGGCGCATCTCGCGGTAGAAGTATTCCATGCGGAGGGAGGAGCGTCCGCGGGCGTGGCGCTGGAAACGTTCGGTGGAGCAGATGAAGTGGGTGTCGGGCAGGATGTGCAGGGCGCTTCCCGCGGTGGCGGCGGCCTCGCGGAGGAGGGTGGTGACGCGGAAGTCGCCGGGTTCGATGACGCGGAGGGTGCTGGGGCGGAGAGCGGCGAGGTCGCGTTCGAGGGCCTGGCGGAAACCGGCGGGGTTGTCGTGAAGGGTGCTGTAGTGCAGGGGCAGACCGCGGGCGTGGAGTTCGTCGCGGAAGTGGCGCATGGCAGAGAGGAAGAGGGCGGAGCGGACCTTGTGGCTCCAGACATGGGTGGATTCCTCACGGACTTCGGCCATCCAGAGAAGGTCGCAGGCGGGATCGAAGTGCTGAAAAATCGCGGAGTCGCGGTCGAGCTGGTCGCCCAGGAGGATGTGGAGGATCATGTGGATAGATGGGCAACCGGCCGCCCCGCCTTACCCGGAAATATGGGGATTGTATTCTTCGTGCGGGCGTTTGGTGGTTTTCCAGAGCGGCGGTGGGAGGAGGGAATCCCGAAAGGTTCGAAACACGGGAAAGGGAGGGTCGTCACCCTGTGAGGGTGGTTTGATGTGGGAGGCTCCTGAGAAGGCTGAAGTGTCGCCCTCACGCGTCTGCCATCCACGTATCTTCTCCGTGGGTTTAGGGGGTGATGAGGAGTCGGAAGGCGGCGAAGGGGAGGGCGAGGGGGGAGACGTCCATTTGGATTTGGTCGCCGAGATCCTGGAAGAGGACGCCGGTGGCGGGAAGCCAGGTGATGAAGTCGGTGGTGTATTCGGCGGAGAGTTGGGAGGGTGGGCGGTCGCAGGGGAACTGGAAGATGGAGGAGGAGGAGGGGAGGAGGGAGAGTTCGATGCGGGGCGTCGCCCGGTAATCGACTTTCACGTTCTGGCCGTTTGTCACGGTGAAGTCGATGGACTGGGGGAGGTAGCCGGGGCGTTGGAAGGTGACGGAGTAGGAACCGTCGCCGGGGAGGGGGATGGCGTAGGCGCCTTCGGGGGAGCTGAGGGTGCGGTAGTAGGCGCCGTCGACGGAGATGGTGACGCCGCCGATGCCTTCGCCGGGGTCGTAGAAGGCGTCGTTGTCGGCGTCGAGGTGGGTGACCCCGACGAGGAGGGGTTGGTTGCGGTTCTGTGCGGTGGCGAGATCCTGGGTGACGAGGACGGGTCCGACGGAGCCGTTGATGCCCTCGACGATGCCGACGCCGATCTCGCGGTAGGAGGGGTTGTGGATGCTTTGGCGGTGGCCGGGGGGGACCTGCATGCCGTAGGCGCCGTAGCCCCAGTCGATGTTGAAGCCGGCGTGGGCATGCCAGACGCTTTCGGCGTAGGCGTAGACGTTCTCGCCGACCGTCTGCCAGTCATAGCCTTGGTGGTCGAGGCGGTCGCCGGGGGCATCGCCGGGCAGGTGGGGTGGGGGTGGATCGGAAGAGGAGCTGTGACCCTGGAAGTTGTTGAGGAGCATGTCCTCGCTGTGGAGACGTGCGGCGGTGGTGAGGGAGACGTGGATGGCGAGGGGCGGAACGGTGGTGGGGAGAGTCGCGAACTGGGAGATCATCTCATTGAGGTCGACATCGAAATAGTCGATGGCGGAGAGGACATCGGGGTCATCGGTGGCGGCGAGTCGGAGAGCCTCGGCGTTGGCGTTGGCGCGGGCGCGGTTGATGTATTCGACGGAGAGGATTTCGAGGGCGGAGGGATCGCCCACGCCATTGTAGAGGAGGGGGTCGTAGGTGTCGCCGACCTGGATGTCGTCGATGAACCAGCCAGTGATGGAGGAGGTTCCGTTGTAGGCGTTGGGGCCGTCACAATCATAGAGGAAGCGGATTTGTACGGACTGGCCGGCGTAGTCGCTCAGGGCAATGGAGACGAGGCGGAAGGAGGATTCGCCGGGTCCGTTGGTACCGGCTTGGCTGTGGAGGGTGAACCAGGGTCCGCCGTTGGCGGAGATCTGGACCTTGGCGATCTGGCTGGAGGTGGCGTATCTCAGGAGGCTGAGGAAGTGGAGTTGGGTGTCGGCTGCGGGGACAAAGGAGGGGGTGAGTGTGACGGAGTGGTCGGTGAAGTTGGGGTTGGCGAGTTGGAAGGCGGCGGTGCCTTCGAGGTAGTTCGCGGATTGGAGGACGGAGTAGGAAGGGGTTGCGGGAGAGAGGGTGGCGTGGTCCAAGGTGTCCGCATTTTCGGTGAGGAGGGGGTCCGCGCGGAGAAAACCCAACCCTGCGGCAAAAAGAAGGCAGGTTGCTAGGGTGCGGTTGTGGTGGAGTCGCATGGGGGAACTGTACCCGCATCTGTCGGAAAAATACAGGGGAAAGCTTCTATGTGTGGGGGGGGGGGAGGGCGGTTTGATTGTGGGAAGAAGGCAGGGGAGCCTCTGTTTTCCCGGGTGGGGTGGTTGGGGGTTGGGCTTTCATTGGACTTGAGGTGGGGCAGGATGGACGGTAGGGTATCGGCCATCGAATTTGGAGATAACCTGATGAAGTTGAAAAGCCGCCGATCGAAAATCCTGCTGGCAGTGGTGGGGTGTCTGATGATGATGCAACTCGTGCCGCCGCCGCGGTCGGCGCCGCCGATCAACGGGGTGGTGGAGGCACCGCCGGAGGTGAGGGCGATCCTACGGGACGCCTGCTGGGACTGTCATTCGAGCGAGACGAAGTGGCCGGTCTACAGCCGCGTGGCTCCCTTGTCGTGGTGGATTGGCTGGCATGTGTCCCATGGCCGGGAGTATTTGAATTTCACGGATTGGGATGGGTTGAGCGGCAAGGAGAGGGGGCACGCGATGCACGAGATTGTGGAGGTGGTGGAAGAGGGGGAGATGCCGTTGGCAAGCTACACGTGGTTGCATCCGGAAGCCCGGCTGAACGGGGAGCAGAAACGGGTGCTGGTGGAGTGGGCGCAAGCCATGTCGGGCGGGGAGGAGGGGGACGACTAGTCCCCTGTAAAGGATTCCTCTTCCCATGGGCTTGGCGCTTTTTGGAAACGCTCCGGGCGATGATCTTTCGGGGCGCCTGCGTTCGGGAAAGAAACACGAGGGTACTTGGGCACTTACTCTCCCATGTGGAGAGAAATGTGGAAGAGGGTATGGGGGGCGGGTGCTTCGTGTGTGAAAAAGATTGCCAAGGAGGGGGGATTGGGGCATCTGGAAGTAACCTCATTCCCTTCCCCCTTTTTCTGGAGCCCGATGAAAATGTCCCGTCTCGTTTCTGCCCTGTTTTTCCTGGTCTTGTTGGCCTGCACAGGCCTGTGGAGTGGCTGCGACCTCGGGGGAAGCGGCGGGGGCGGCGATGCGACGCTGACCCTCACCGACGAACAGGCTGCGGATTTGCAGGCGGCCCTCAACGAGTACCAGGCCAACCCCAACGTGGCGGGGACGAATAGCTCTTCGACCGCCTCGACGCCGGCGGCGACCCCGGCCCCTTCGGAGGCCTCCAACGAAAGCGAGGCCTTTTTCCGGAGCGTGCGTTGGCTTCGCAAAGATCCCGCCGCCCCCAAGGCGCGCGTCACCAAGACCCTCAGCAATGTGTCGGTCAGCAGCCGCGGGGTCAGTTTCCGGATGAGCGATATCAGCAACTGGCCGAACCAGGGGGACCGCGGCGACCTCTACGGGATCATGTGCCTCGCTGTGGTCCGCGATGGGGTGTGGACCGGGGGGAAATTTGACCATGTCCGGCGGGATACGACGTTCCGTGACTTTAAGAATGTGGGCAGCTACCTGCCCGTGCGCCCGGTGTCGGGGGAGCCTGTGCGCTTTTGGATCGCGAACTACACGGCGACCGAGGCGAGCAATTACGTGGAAACCCGCTGGCCCTGAGGAGGGAGTTGGCGCCTGCCGCGGGAGGAGAAACGCCGGAGGTGGGCGCAGAGGGCAGCCAGGAAGCAGGGGATTGCGGAGAGCCAGAGGGAGCGGGGTTCCGGGACGAGCATCCAGCCAAGGTCGGCTGAGGCCAAGGGGGAGGCTCCGCCCGCCACATCCTCGTTGATGTTCAGGTGGTCGTTGTTGTTGATGCTGGCCAGGGCGAGCTTCCAGGTTTGTGATGGGCTCAGCTCGGTGTAGGTGGAGAGGTAGGTCCAGGAGACGGCGTAGTCGAGATAGGAGGTTGTGCCAAAGGAGGTGGTGGCTTGGCTGTCGACGGCACGGACATAACCGTCGGTGGTTCTGCCGCCGCCGTTGATGTCGTTGAGGCCTTTCTGGGAGGGGGCCGTTCCGCCTTCGACGGAGTCGATGTCGGTCATCTGGATGGCGTCCCAGGTGGTCCCGATCTGGTCGCGGACACTCATTTCGAGGCCGTGTTTGGTGGGGTCGTTGGATTTGCTGTCCCACACGAGGGCGTAGTCGGGGCGTAGGGGGTTGTTTTCAGGAGAAATGAGACCTTGAGCCGTTTGGTCGTAGTCCAGCCCGACGACATCGATCATCACGAAATGGGAGCCGCTGAAGGTGGTGGGGGACACGGTGGCGGTGGCGACGCGCATGCGGAAGAAGAGGTAGCCATTCTGGGAGGCCCAGAAAGCGGCAGGGTCGTTGCTGTCCCCAACGAAGTCGAACTCGGCAAGCCCGTCGTTGGCATCATTCAGCTCGGAAAGGGCCTGCCAGGAAACAGAGGAACCCGCTCCCCCCGTCCAGAACGCCGCGTCCCCGATGAAATAGGATACATCCGCGCGGCAAATGAACGGCAGTAAGACAACGGAAATGAGACCTCGGATTCTCATCATAGGTTTCCTGCTATAGGAATGTACTTTTGGTAGTATCGTCCGTTTTATGGGGATTGTAAATGTAAAACGGGGAGGGAAGGGAGGCGGATTCGTCCGCCCCATTGCCGTTTTTGGATCCAGGAAGAAGGCGGGGTATTGCGAGGAACACGGCGCGCTTGTTCCGGTGCGGTGGGATCCTGCGCCGGGGAACGTCAGAGGGATTTGGAAGCGGCCCAGATGGAGTAGAGGTGGCGGAAGACGGCGCGGATGTCGCCGTGGTGTTGGGCGAGGAGGTTGTGGGGGGTGGCGGGGAGTTGGGTCAGGTCGCCGTCGAGGAGGTGGAGGAGGAGCGTGGAGAGGAGCCTGGGGGAGGTGGAGAGGGTGGCGAGGGTGGGGCAGCCGTGGCGGGGCCGGTGGAGGGTGAGGAACGAACCTCCGGCGTGGCGGATGCAGTGGTTCCAGTCCATGCGCCCGGCAAGTGAGAGTTGTTCGGCGCCGTCGAGGACGGCGATGTGCCCTGGGCCGCAGGCGCGCGCGCGTTTCCGATCGTCGGAAGAGAGGCGGGGGACCTCTTCCGTGAGGCGGAACGCTGCAATGCGCCAGCCGAGGGTGGAGAGGTGATGGGTCCAGGCGTGGAGGAGAGTGGTTTTGCCGTGGCCTTTGGGGGCGACGAGGGCGCCGCGGCGGCCGGCTTGTTCCCAGCGTTGGGTGAGGCTGGCGGGGTCGAGGCCGTCGGGCCAGAGGAAGGGAAGGCCGTGGATGCGGGAAACGCGGAAGGGGTTGTGTTCGGCGGTCACGTACGGGGGCGTTTGGCGGCGAGGAGGCGCTGGAGGGGGTGAGGGTCGTCCTCGGCGGGTTCGCCGAGGAGGAGGGGTTCGCCGGTGGGGGAGACGACAAAGTCCACGTGGGCCTGGTGTTTGGTTTTTTCTGCGAGGACCTCGACGGCCCAGAGGAGGCTGACGAGGGAGCCGGAGAAGCTGGGGGGGGCTGAGGGAAGAATGAAGGTGAGGTCGCGTTCGCCCGCGGAGCCGGGCTGTGGGAGGGTTTGTTCTTCGACGGCGGCGGAGTCGGTGCTGCCGCGGCCTTCGGTGCGCCAGAACAGGCGGAGCAGCAGTCGCGGGGGTTCCGGGTCGATCTCCCAGCGGACGCGCACGGTGAGCGGGTCGCCGGGGAAATAGCCGGGGCGTGGATCGGGGAGGGAGAGGTCGAGGAAGTTCATTCGGCACCGAGTGGGAGGAGGACGATCGGGTATTCCTGCGAGAGGTCGGGCCACCAGTCGATGGTCCCGTGCACGAGGATTTTCCATTGGATTTTGTTGTGGGGGGCCTCGAAGGAGGGGGGGAGTTCGGGAGGGAGATGCAGGGGGACGGAGCCGTTTTCGAAGGAGTGGGAGCCATCGGCGTGGAGGAGGGTCTGCCGGTGGAAGGCCCTGGAGTCGGTGTGGGTGGTGGTGCCACGGCGGTAGGTGGCGGATTCGGTGCCGACGAGGAGGATGCTGAAGTCGCGGAGGCGTTGGGTTGAGCCGAGGAACTGCCAGTCGAGGGTGAGGGAGGCGCCGGAGCGGGGGTGACCGGGTCCCAGGAGAAGAAGGACACGGGGGTTGAAGGCCGCGAGGAGCGTGTGGAGGAAGGCGGCGAGGATGGCGAGGCCGATCAGCAGGAAAGGCAGAAGGAACAGGGCTTCCCCGATGGGCAGGGACCCGCGGCGGTTTTCCTCCCATAGATTGTGCAGGAACACCCCGACGATGCCGTTCCAGAAGAGGCAGAGGAACAACATGCCGCCGACTTTCAGCCACGGGCCGGCCCCAGGCTTAAGTTCAAGTGTGCCATCGGGGGCGAGTTTTCCCGGGGGGGGCACACAGAAGGCAGCCGTACCGCGTTCGTCCCGCAGCACCGGCACTGTTTTGCGGGCGGTCAGCCGGAGCCCGCCGACCACGATGGCGAGGCCGACGAGTGCGAAGACGCCGCCAAAGGCGAGGAGAAGGAAGTAGATGGGGCGCAGGCCCCGGTGGATGACGGATTCGGAGGGGTTGCCGGGGTTGACCCATACGGTGAATTCGCGGCCGGCAGGATACTGGTCGACGATGTTCTGCTTGGAGGCGCGGCCGCTGGATGAACCGGTGGCGAAGCTGTAACGGTCGGAGGTGAAGGATGCGTTGCCCCAGGTGTAGCGGTACGCGATGTGGATGCTGTAGGTGGTGCTGTCGCTGCCCCGGTGGGAGCGGACCTCGCTGGAGGTGACCACGGCCGGTGCGCCGATCCAGTGTTGGGCGGCGGCGACGGAGAGGAGGGGGCGCACGCCGAGGAAGTAGGAGACCGTGAGGCCGGTGAGCAGGAAGACCAGGCCGAAGAGGAGCAGGCAGCCCCGGGGGGTCTGCCGGGAACCCCGGGAGGAAAGGGGGCTCGAGGGCCGGGCGGTGGGCGTAAGATGCATGTGGATGCGGGACATGCCCGAAACATGCCGAAAGGGGAATGCCCCTTCAAGCCCGAATGCCGGGTTATGTCTGGATCTAAACCCGGTAATGGATCGGGCGCATCTGCGAAAATTTCTTTGGCTGCTTGTCCCCGCGCGAAACGCCCGAAGGAGCGTGGGGTATGCTTCGGTTTGGCTCAAGGCCTTTCGCTCCAAGAACTTGTCCCCTCTGCATCCCTCCCATCCCCGTTTTGAGGGTGTTTGTTGTATGGTTTCTCTTCCTCTCTCCCCGCTGACGGCAGAGGGCTGACGGGGAGAGGTTCCAGAGTCACGAGGACGCATGCGTGAAGGGCGTCGGCGACTTTTCGGAGTTGGTGGAGGGACTAGCCCCGGTAGGAGGGTGATTCCAAGCGGCTGATGTTCTGCTGACTGGTATGGAGTCTTCCGGCGAGTTCTTTTTAGGAGAGCCCCGCTTGTTCACGCAGTGCGGTTAGTTGCAGGGGGATATTCAGATCCCGATTTGGAATCGGGCGTCCTTTTATAAAAAACCAGAGAATACAGGTGTTCAGCTTTCCGACGTGTCTTCACTCAAATGAAAGTCCATGGCGGTCAACATCAAAATGGATGTGTGGATTTGGAATCAGTCGGGGGTGTTATGGAGGATGGAGGCGGCGAGGTCTTTGAGGGCCTTGAGGTCGAGTTTGCCGGTGCCGAGAGTGGGGAGGTGATCGACGGGGATCCAGGCATTGGTGTCGGGTTTCCAGAGGTTGGGGATGGGGGCGGAGCGGACCTTGGCCTGGAAAGAGGCGGGGTCTCCGAGGGAGCGGCAGTAGACGACGAGGAGGCGCTCGCCTTTCTTTTCGTCGGAGACGCCGGTGACGGCGAGCTGGTCGGGGGAGCAGGGGAGGGTGTCGTGGAGGGCTTGTTCGACGGCGGAGTGGGAGACCATCTCGCCGGCGAGTTTGGAGAAGCGGGTAAGGCGGTCGGTGATGGTGAGGAATCCGTCGTCGTCGATGCGGACGATGTCGCCGGTGTTGTACCAGCCATCCTGGAGGACTTCGGCGGTTTTCTCGGGGTTGTGGAGGTAGCCGCGCATGACGCTGGGGCCTTTGACGAGGAGGAGGCCCGGCTGGCCGGCGGGAAGGTCGGCGAAGGTATCGGGGTCGACGACGCGGGAGAGGAGGTTGGGGAGGGGGCGCCCGACGGAGCCTTCGCGGTGGCCCGCCTGGCGGAGGCCGTCGATTTCAACGTCGGGGACATTGACGGCGATGACGGGGGAGCATTCGGTGGCGCCGTAGCCTTCGAGGGGGCGGATGCCGTAGCGTTTTTCGAACATGTCGGCGAGTTTGGGGCGGAGTTTTTCGGCGCCGACGCAGACCCAGCGGAGGTGGGAAAAGGCGGGGGGATCGATTTTGCGGACCCAGGCCATGAGGAAGGTGGGGGTTCCGACGAGGATGGTGGCGCGGTGTTCGAGGGCGATGCGGGCGATGGCGTCGGTTTCGAGGGGGTGGTGGTGGTAGGTGGCGGCGAGGCCGCGGGTGAGGGGGAACCAGAGGGTGGTGGTGTAGCCCATGGAGTGGAAGAGGGGGAGGACGCCACAGACCACGTCGTCGTCCTGGGGGCGTGCGATGGTGCTGAAACCGTCGATGTTGGAGAGGATGTTGTGGTGGGAGAGGGTGACGCCTTTGGGTTCGGAGGTGGAGCCGCTGCTGAAGAGGATGGTGAGGGGGTCGTGCGGGGACCAGAGGCGGTCGGAGACGAGGCAGGGGGAAGGGAGGAGGCGCGCGGCGAGGAGGGCGGTGAGTTTGCGGAGGGGGTGGAGGCCGGTGGCGAGGTCCTCGGCATAGAGAACACGTGGGGGGGTGGGGATGTCGGGGAATTTCTCGTGGAAGGTGCGGGAGGTGAGGAGAGTGCGCAGTCCGGCCTGCCGCATGGCGGAGCGGAGGGCGTCGTGGGAGGAGGTGTAGTTGAGGTTGACGGCGACGCGGAAATCCATGGCGAGGGCGAGGTTGACGAGGGCGGCCCCGACGGAGGGAGGGAGGAGGACGCCGATCTCTTCGGGGTCGCCGGCGAGTTCGCGGCGGAGGCGGGAGCGGAGAAGGAGGGCGGCGGTGAGGGCGCGTCCGTAGGAGAGGGATTTGCCGGAGGAGTCGGCGAGGGCCTTGCGGGACCCATGGCGCTTGGCGGTGCGGACGAAGAGGCGTCCGGCGGAGCCGCGGAGGGGGGCGTGGGCGTCGGTGGCGGTGGCGGCGAGCTGGAGGACGGCGTGGTGGACGGCGCGGGTGGAGGAGGAGGCGGGGAGAGGTTCGCCGATGGCGACGGTGATTTGTCGGCGGAAGTCGGCGGGGTGGAGCAGGCGTGCGGGACCGTGGGCGTAGCTGGCGCGGGAGCCATAGCCGCCCTCGATGTAGAGGGGGATGATGGGGGCGTTGGCGTCTTTGGCGATGCGTTGGAAGCCGGGTTTGAAGGGGAGGAGGTGACCGGTGCGCGAGAGGTGTCCCTCGGGGAAGATGGCGACGAGGTAGCCTTGGTCCATGACGCGGCGGGCCTCCTGGAGGGAGCGGAGGACGGCCTTGGGGGAGTCGCCTTCCTGGATGGGGATGACGCCGCCGAGGCGGAGGAGGGCGCGCAGCCAGGGCGAGCAACTTTCGATGTAGGTGCGGGACATGACGAAGCGGATGCGGCGCTGTTGGATGGCGGTGATCCAGATGGCGTCCATGAGGCTGACGTGGTTGCAGACGAGGAGGGCGGGGCCGTGGGCGGGGAGGTGCTGGAGGCCGGTGGTGCGGAGACGGTAGAAGCAGCGGGTGAGCACGAGCACACCGAAGCGGATGAAGAAGTCGGGAAGGACGAGGAAAGAGACGAGGGCGAGGAGGGCGACGAGGGAGCCGATGAGGAGGAAACCTTGAGCGGCAGTGAGACCGAGAACGCCGGAGCAGAGGTGGAGCAGTCCTGCGGCGAGGAGCACGCCGAGCCAGCTGAGCCATCCGGAGGCGGCGATGATCTCGCCCATTTTGTCGGGAGGGGAGCGGAATTGGAGGAAGGATTGGACGGGGAGAATGAAGAGGCCGGCGCCGAAGCCCATGGAGAGGCAAAGGGCGAAGGCGGCGCTGCGGGCGCCGGGGGGGAGGAGCCAGAGGCCGATGCAACTGAGGGCGAGCAGGGCGGAGCCGATGGGGACGATGCCGAATTCGATGCCGCGGCGGCTGACGCGTCCGCCGAGGAGCGAGCCGAGGCCGATGCCGAGGGCGACGAGGAGGAAGAGGTCGGTGGCTTCCGCCTGGTCGGCCATGCCGAGGTGTTGGAGGCCGTAGGTGAGGAGGTTGAGCTGGACGAAGGCGGCGACCATGAGGAAGTAGGCGCAGGACCACACGGCGAGGGCGAGGAAACCGTCGCGGTGGACATCGCGGAGGCTGCGGAAGATGTCGCGGAAAAAGAGGATGCTGGCCTTGGAGGTGCCACCGGCGAGGGGGGTGGGGGAGATGCGGGTGGAGGCGAGCCATCCGAGGAGGGCGATGCCGATGCAGGCGAGGCCGACACCGCGTCCGAGGAGGGACTGGAACCGCGGGGCGAGCACGGTGCCGAAGATCATGGCGAGATAGGAGGCGGCGGACATGAAGCTGTTCGCGCGGGAGATGTTGTCGCGGCCGACGAGTTCGGGGACGATGCCGAACTTGGTGGGGGAGAAGAGGGCGCTCTGGACGGACATGAGGAACATGGCGAGGAGCATGAGGCCGCGGCTGGGGAGGGAGAGGGCGTAGGCGCCGAAGGCCATGATGGCGATCTCGAGGAGTTTGATGCCCTGGACGATGCGGTGTTTGCGGACGCGGTCGGCCAACACGCCGGCGGCGCCGATGAAGAGGAGGAAGGGGACGGCGAAGATGGCGCCGATGACGGCGTTGCGGCGGTCCGGGGTGGCCTGTGGCCAGGCGACGGCCATGGCGTAGATGACGGCAAGCTTGAAGAGGTTGTCGTTGAGCGCGCCGGCGAACTGGGCGGCGTTATGCCAGTGGAAGGTTTTGAGGGGGGTGCTTTTCATGGGAAGAGGGGGGATGGGGATGTGTAGCGCGGAATGGGGGGAGTTTCGATCACGAACGCGAAGGGGGTTGGGGTCAGTGGGGCGGTTCCTGATTGGGGTCGTGGGTGAGGAGCCATTCGCGGAGGAGGCGGGCCTCGTGTTCGGGGTCGATATCGAGGGGGAGGACGTGTCCGGAGGGTTCGTCGATGTGGAGGGATTTCGCGGGGGCCTGGAGGCTGTCGTACCAGGCGCGGGCGCGGGAGGAAAGGACGACGCGGTCTTCGCCGGGGAGGACGAGGCGGACAGGGAAGGGGATGCGGGGTTCCTGTTGGCGGAAGGCGGCCATTTCGTCGTAAAGGAGCTGGAAAACGTGGATGGGGACGAAGGGGTCGCGGCGGGTGCGGGGGCGTGCCATGCCGCGGCGGGAGTGGTCGGGGAAGAGGCTTTCGACGAGCAGGGTGTCGGGCAGGAGGGTGCGGCCGATCGCCTGCCAGGCTGCCGTGGGGAGGAGGGGGCTGCGGGCGCTGGAGACCTCAAACATGGGGGCGTAGAGGACGAGGGCGTCGGCGGGGAGGCGTCCGGACTGGGCAAGGAGGGTGGAGAGGCATCCGCCCATGGAGTGTGCGAGCACGATGACCCGGTCGCAACGGGCGCGGAGGAGGGTGGTTTCGCGGGAGATGTGGTCCTCCCAGTCGGCGGCGCTGAGGCGGCGCTTGGTGTCGGGGGGCTCGCCCCAGCCGGGAAGGCGGAGAGCCCGTACGGTGGCACCGTCGGCGGCGAGGGCGGGGGCGAGTCGTTCCCACACATGGGGTCCGTCGCCAAAGCCGTGCACCAGGAGGTAACCGGTGCGGCCGTCCCCGAGTTCGTAGGGGCGGGCAAAGTCGAGCACCCCATCCGAGCCCCGGGTGACGCGCCGTTGCCACAGGGCGTGGCGGCATTCAAAGGCCGCGCAGGAACAGAGGGCGAGCGCGATGGGGGCAAACGCAAGGAGGACGAGGCGGCGGCACTTTCGGACGTTGTTCATGCAGTCAGTCTGCACTATGACAATAAAATTGTCAACTTGAATTGTATGTCTGCCTGTTGGCTGCGGTGACGATCGGTGGAGGAGGCTGTTGAGATGCGGCAAGGGCCGAATAGGGAATGTGTACCGGGTGGTGTCGGTGCTGGGGGAGCGGTGCAGGTGAGTTCGGACAGGCAGGTGGAGGCGGGTGTGTGGGGTCCGAGGAAAGCTTTCGCCCTTTTCTTTTTGTGGGGGTGCGCTAGGAGGTGGGGCTGTTTTTTCCATTGAACCCCAAACCAGGTGAATGACATGAGTGAGCAAGTGAATCCCCCCCGATCCATCCTTTCCGCCGAAGTGGAGTTCCACGGCACGATCAAAACCAGCGGTTCGATCCAGATTGAGGGGCGAGTGGAGGGCGAGATCCTCTCGCAGGGCGATGTGATCCTTGGCAAGTCGGGGGTGATCAAAGGCAACCTGAATGTGAATTCGGTGACCGTGGCGGGCACGATCCAGGGGAACATCACGGCAAAGGACCGGATCGAGTTGAAGTCCACGGCGCGGTTGCTGGGGGACATCAAGGCGAAGCGGCTGGCGGTGGAGGACGGAGTGACCTTCGTTGGGAAGTCGGAAGTGAATCCGACGGGCCAGCCCATCAAGTTTGACGAGGCGCCCGCACCGCAGCAACCCGAGCCGAAAAAGTAAGCCGGCGGCCGGCGCATGGCGTCCCGTAAACCCACCGTGGTGGATGGATTCACGGCCATCCGCGCCGCCCAGGAGGCGGCGCGGCATGGTCATGGGGATCCTTTGCGTCCGGAGGGGGGCGGCGATGAGGCGGAAAAGCCGGAGATCACGGCGAAGGCGGGGACGCGCATCGGGCGGTCGGTGGTGCCGACGAAGCGGGAGGTGATCTGTCCCGCTTGCGGTTTCCGGAGCGAGGTGGCGGGCAAGCTCCAGTTGTTCGTGTGCGCGGGCTGCCACCATCGGATGAAGCTGGACGACGTGACGCTGCCGGAGGGGGAATGGAGCGGGGAGCTGGAGACGGGGGGCACGGTGACGGTACCGGCGGGGACGTTGTTGAAGGGGGGAAGGATCCATGCCAATGATGTGCAGTTGCACGGGAAGATGCGGGGGGCGGAAGTGAGGGCCAGCCGGCGGACGGTGCTGCATCCCGGGGGAGATGCCGACTGGGTGCGGCTGGTGACGCATGACCTGGAGGTGGGTCCGGGCCTCTCTATCACGCCGGGCAAACCGTTGGAGCTGAGGCACCTCGAATTGCAAGGGAAATTCTGCGGGAATGTGAAGTTGACGGGGACGCTGACGGTGCATGCGAGCGGGGATTTCAGTGGTCAGGTGAGGGCGGCCGGCCTGAGCGTGGAGGAAGGGGGCGGCCTGCGGGCAGCGCTGGACATCAACCCGGCGCATGCGCCGCCGCCACCACCGCCCAAAGCGGCCGCCGGGCGTCCGAAACGGGAGGTTCCGGCGCCGAAGCCGGGTTCCGAGGGTCGGAAAGGGGGAGGGTCATGAGTTCCGGCCATCGGAAAAGGGACCACGTGCACGTTTCGGGGGTGGGCGGTGTGGGGATGAATGCCATCGCGCAGTTGTACGCGTTGGACGGGTGGCGGGTCACGGGATCGGACCGATTTCTGGACCAGGGGGAGAGGCTGCCGGTGTTCGGCGCCCTGGAGGGGGTGGGGGTGGAGTTGGTACCGCAGGACGGTGCGGTGCTTTCGCCCCGGACGCGGGCGCTGGTGGTCAGCACGGCGGTGGAGGCGGATAATCCCGAGCGGCTCCGTGCGGCGGAGCTGGGGGTGGAGGAGCGGCATCGCGCGGCCGCCCTTGCGGAGTTCTGCGCGCGCGGCCCTCTGGCGGGTGTGGCGGGAACCAGCGGCAAGACGACCTGTACCGGCTGGCTGGGCTGGGTGCTCGCCGAGTGCGGCCTCGACCCGAATGTCGTCAATGGCGGCGGCGTATTGGGCTGGAAGGCGGAGGGGGTCCCCGGCAACGTGCGCCGGGGAAAGGATGCCCATCCATGGGTGGCGGAGTTGGACGAGAGCGACAAGTCGCTGCTGTTGTTCCGTCCGCGGGTGGCGTTGATCACGACGGTGACGGCCGACCACTGGCCGTTGGAGGAGACGGTGGAGCTGTTCCGGGATTTCGCGGCGCGGGTGGAGGAGCGGATTGTGTGCGGGCCTGGGGTGGCGCGGATGCTCCGCGGCGATGCGCGCATCCTTGCGGAGATCGAGGAGGTGGGGGAGGGGATCGAATCGCCGCTGCCGGGGGCTCACAACCGCCTCAATGCGGCCTGTGTGCTGCGGATGGCTCTGGCCTGCGGCTGCGGGGAGGAAGCGGCACGCGTGGCGCTGGGGACTTTCCGGGGGGTCGAGCGGCGGATGGAGCTGTGTTCCATGCCGGGAGTGGGCCCGCGGGTGTACGACGACTACGCGCACAATCCCGAGAAGATCGCGGCGGCGATCCGGGCGGCGGCTCCGGAGGGTGGGCGGCTGGTCGCTCTTTGGCGGCCGCATGGTTTCGCGCCGCTGCGGAACAATTTTGGGGCGTTGGCGGAGGCCTTCGCGGGGGCGCTGCGTCCGGGGGACGAAGCCTGGATCCTGCCGGTGTTCTATGTGGGCGGTACCGCGCCCAAGGGCCTGGAGGGGGCGGATCTGGCGGCGGAGATTGTGCGCAGGGGCGGGGCGGGGGTGGCGTTGGAGGGATATCCCGAGCGGGTGGAGTTGGGGCCGCGGGATGTGTTGCTGGTGATGGGGGCACGCGATCCGGAGCTTCCGCGTTTTGCGCGGAGGATCGGGTCAGGAGCGAAATAAGGCCAGCAGCGTGGCCAGGTAGGCGAGGGAGTTGAGGACGAGGAGGGGGTCGTGGAAGAGGAGGCGTTCGGGGCGCTCTCCCTGATGTTCGCGGAGCACGAGGTGACGGTACCGCAGGAGGCCGAGGAGGACGAAGGGGAGGGTGAGCAGCATCCGTCGGTCGCCGTGTTTGAGAAGGGAGTCGGCCGAGAGGGCATAGGCGGCGTACGCGAGGCAGGCGAGCAGCAGGGCGGCGTCGAGCAGGCGGTCGAGGGAGGAGGTGCGCACGCCGCGGAGGCTGGGGCGCGTGGCGTCCCCTGGGGCGTGGGGTTCGGCTTTTTCCTGGCGCCGTTTGCCTAGGGCGAGGAAGAGGGCGAGAGCGAAGGTGCAGAGGAGCAGCCAGGGGGAGGGACGCACGGGGAGAGCGACCGCGCCGGCAAGCGCGCGGAGCACGAAGCCGGCCGAAATCGCGACGACGTCGAGGTAGGGCCGTCTTTTGAGGTGGTGGGTGTAGGCGAGTTGGAGGAGGTGGTATGCGCCCAGCACCGCCACCAGTCCGGGGGAGACCCAGGCCCCCGGGGCGTATGCGGCCAGGAGCAGGGCCCCCTCGGCCTTTCGGGCGGTTTCCGGGGAGAGTTCGCCGGAGGCCAGGGGGCGGAAACGTTTGCGCGGATGCAGGCGGTCCTGGGCGATGTCCGCACGGTCGTTGTGCAGGTAGACGGAGCTGGAGAGGAGGCAGAAGGCCAGGACGGCCAGGGCGGCGTTGTTCCAAGCATCGGGAGGGAGTTCCTGGGTTCGGTCCCCCAGGGCGAAGAGGAGGGCGGCGGCCACCAGTCCGTTCTTCGACCATTGGGCGGGGCGCATGGCGCGCAGGAGAGGCGGTGTGTTCATTTCCGGGCGCTCCGGAGCCGGGAGAGGGCGAGGCATCCGACGACCCAGAGGGCCTCGCGCACGATGCCGGGGCTCATCTTGGACCGGCCTTGGCGGCGTTCGGTGAAGGTGATGGGAATTTCGCGGCAGCGGAAGCCGTCGCGCCACGCGCGGTGTTTCATCTCGATCTGGAACGAGTAGCCGTTGGAGTGGATGTCGTGCAGGGGAAGGGCGGCCAGCAGGGAGTTGCGGTAGGCGTTGAGTCCACCCGTGGGGTCGTGGAAGGGCATGCCGCTGAGCAGGCGCGTGTAGAGGGCCGCACCCCGGCTGAGGAGCAGGCGGCGGCGGGGCCAGTGGAGGACGCCGCCGCCGGGCATATAGCGTGCACCGCAGGCCAGGTCAGCCTCCCGGAGCGCCTCGAGCAGGCGGGGGAGGTCTTCGGGGTTGTGGCTCAGGTCGGCGTCCAGGCAGAGGGTGGCCTCGTAGTCCCGGGCGAGGCTCCAGGCGAAGCCGGCGAGGTAGGCGCGGCCGAGCCCCTGTTTGGCCGGGCGATGGAGACCGTGGATCCGTGGATCGCCGCCTGCGAGCCGGTCGATCTCCTCACCCGTCCCGTCGGGCGAGGCATCGTCGATGAACAGAAGGTCCGCCTCGGGGAGGGCGCGCCGGACCCCTTCGGCCAGAAGGGCAACGTTCGGGCGTTCGTCATAGGTGGGGCTCAAGACCAGGGCGCGCATGCCCGTCCAGACTAGGGGGCGTAGGGCCCATTTGCATTCTTTTTTTTGGTGGAACTTGCGGAGGGGGGCCTGGGCACGCGGAGTTCGATGCGTGTTCCCTGCGGAACGCCGGGAGGGGGGGAGTCGATCCAGAGGCGGCCTCCGTGGCGGAGGGCCGAGGCGAGGGCCTTGGTGAGGCCGAATCCGCCGCCCCGGGTGGGGTGGTCGAGCACATTGGCGCCGCGGTGGCCGAATTCGGTGACGTGTTCGATTTCCGAGGGTGGGATGCCGCAGCCGTTGTCTTCGACGACCAGGCGGATTCCGTCGCCGTTATCGGCGAGCCCGGCGCGGATGCTTCCGCCGGGCGGGGTGTATTTGCGGGCGTTGGCGAGCAGGTCGCGCATGACGTCCTGGAAGACGGCGGGCATGAGCAGGCTGTGGCCGTCGGGGGAGCTGAAGTCGAGGTGGACGAGGTAGTCGCCGAGTTCGTGTTCGGCGAGGTTGCGGACGATGCGGTAGTGGCCGTGGCTGTTGCGTTCGACGGCGTGGAGGAAATGGGAGAAGTTTTCGTGGAGGGTCGTGATGGCGTGGGGGAGCCACGTGTCGGGGGTGGCGAGGCGCCCGAGGAGTTCGCCGGCGCGCTGGGTGAGGACCTCGGTGATGACGCGGAGGTTGTCGCGGGTTTCCAGGAAGAGGCGGTGATGGGAGAGAGCGGGGGTGCGGGCGAGCGTGTCGAGGGTTCCGAGCAGGAGGTGGCTGAAGGGCGCGCAGTCCCGGAGCACCTCGGAGGAGCGGCCGGGTTCGCCCAGCGCCTCGAGCATCGCGAGGGTTTTGTGGTGGAGAGGGGGGAGGCCGGTGACGGCATCGGAGAGCTGTTGGAGGTTCTCGAGTTCGAAGCGGACGAGGTTCAGTACGTTCACGATGCTGTGCAGTTCCAGCAGGCAGGACTGGCGGGGGTCGAGGCGTGGAGGGGTTGTGATTTCCATTTGGTTCAATTTGAACTCTCTATGGATATAAAATCAAGTCCGAAGGGCTCGGGAACCCGCACGGGGAGACAATTTCCGGATTCGCATTCCTTCCCTCACCGATTTCAGATGCAGTGCCAGAGAGGTCTCCTCACCCACCTCATATACAATCGAAAAGGAGGGGGCTTTCCATTTGAGGCCCGGACGTGTAGGATGCGCCCATGATCGCCCTGCTCGAATTTTTCAAGCCGCGTCCGCCGCCCCGCATCCGCCTGCCGCAACCCGGGAGGTTCGTGTTGATCAAAGGTGCGCCATGCGAGCGGATCGAGGCGAAGTACGACGGGAGCGGGGAGAGGATGCTGCAGCTTGTGGTGTACACGCGGAGCCGTTGAGGCGGAATGCATCTGAAGATCCGGCCTTTTTGGGTGTTCGCGGCGGGGTTGGCACTGTTCGCTGCGGTGATGTTCCGGGTGGTGTGGCCACCGGAGGCGGTGATCCAGGCGGGGGACCACAATTATGGGCTGATGGCTTTCTACAAGTCGGAGCTTCCCGGATCGCTGTCGCAGGGGTTCTGGCGGAGTTTCCCGTTGCTGGGGAAAGTGGGCCGGATGCCGCCAACCTGGAACCTGCTGTGGTTGAGTGTCCTGCCCGTGGATGTGTACATGGACTGGATCTATGCGGTCAATCTGTTGGCGGCCTCCTGTTTTTTGTATGGCTTTTTCCGTGCGCGTGGGTTGGGTGCTCCTGCGGCGGCGTTGGGGGCGGTGACGGCGTTCTGGCTGGGGAGCAATCTGACGCTGGTGCTGCCGGGGCATCTGGACAAGTACGGGGTGTTGGTGTTCGCGGCGGGGGGGCTGTGGGCGTTGGAGGCGTTCCTGCAGCGGCCGGGGGCGCGGCGGGCACTGTTGGCGGGGGGCGCGGTGGGTCTGATGTTTGTGCACCAGGCGGATCTGGCGCTCTTTTTTTGTCTGCCGCTGGGGGGGTATTTGTTGTGTGGGCTGTTGACGCGTCGGCCGCGCGGTGGTTGGGCGTGGGTGGGGCTGATGGCGGTGCCCGCGTTGATGTTCGTGTTCGAGGCGTACCGGTATTCAATGGCGACGCAGGTGAGGGGGGTTGAGATTCTGGAGCGTGGGAGTGCGGAGGAGCGCTGGGCGTTCGCGACGCAGTGGAGCTGGCCGCCGGAGGAGTCCCTGGATCTGGTGGCGCCAGGGTTTTGGGGGTGGCGGAGCGGCGTGGGGGAGGCGCCGTATCACGGGCGGATGGGCGGGTCCGCAGAGTGGCCGAACCTCAAAAATGAGAGCCAGTATCTTGGGATGATTCCGTTGATGCTGGCGTTGTGCTCGTTGGTGCCGGCCTGGGGGAAGAGGCGATGGGAGAGAAGGGGAGAGGTGTGGTTCTGGGCGGCGATGGGGCTGCTGGCGTTTTTGCTGGCCTGCGGGAAGTATGCACCGGTGTATGGGTGGTTCCATGCGTTGCCGCTGGTGGACACCATCCGGAATCCCAACAAGTTCCTGCAGGTATTCCAGATGGTGGTGGGGGTGTTGGCTGCTTTCGGGGCGGACGCAGTGCTGCGGGGAGAGCTGTCCGGGCGGGGGCATCGTTTTCTGGCCTGGGGCGGCGCGGGGGTGGCGGGAGTGCTGGGGGTCTGGGCGTTGCTGACGGATCCCGCGGATCCTCTGCAACTGCGGGAGTGGGCGGCAACTCCCTGGGCGGGGCAGGCGGCGGGAATCCTGGAGGGGCGGAGGACGGCGTTGTGGCATGGGGCTTTTTTCGGGGGGATTGGGGCGGGGCTGTTGTGGGCGGCGGGACGGGCGCGGTGGAGGACGGGAGTGGCGGCGGCGTTGCTGGGGGCCCTGGCTCTGGACGCCTTGTCGCTGGGGGCGAAGTATCTGGAGCCGATGGACACCTCCTTTGTACGGGCGAATCCCGTGGCGGAGTTTCTGAAAAAGGATCTGGGGCTGCATCGGGTGTCGGTGGCGGAGACATCGGGGGTGTACGGATTGTTCCTCACGCATGTGTTTCCGGCGAATGGGATCCCGTTTGCGGATGTGGCGGTGGCCCCGCGGTTGCAGCGGCAGTATCGGGACTATTTCGAGTGGGTGGATGGGCGGGAGTTTTTGCGCTGGCGGGATTTCGCAGTGAAGTATGTCCTGATGCGAAGGGAATTGTGGGAGGGCTTCCGAACGCAGCGGGGGGTGGATCGTCTGATGCGTGAGGTCTATGCGTACCGTCTGGGTCCGGAGCAGCATGTGGTGGTGGAGTTGGTGAATCCCGGGGCGCGTTTTGGTTTTCGGGAGGGGGAGGGGGAGGTGTTGGAGGCGCGTTCGACGGGCGACGGGTTCGAGCTGCGCGTGCGGGTGGATGCGGAGAGGGCGGAGTTGAAGTTGTCGGACCGGTGGGATCCGGCGCTGTACGCGCGGGTGGATGAGGGAGAGGCTGTACCGCTGGAGAAGGAGGGCATGCTCTTCGCGAAAGTTTCCGTGCCCCGCGGCGAGCATCGGGTGCGGCTCGGTTTCGCGTTGCCGGCGCTGGGGAGGAACCTGCAGTTCGCCGGCTGGTTCCTCACCCTCGCCGCCCTGCTCCTTCCCTCCCGTTTCCCTCGGACTTGCAATGCCCCGAAAAAGCGATAGCGGGTTGGACATGAATCCGCAATGGGACTTTGCGAGCGACAACACCGCCGGCATGTGTCCGGAGGCGTTGGACGCTATCCTCCGCGCGAACGAAGGTCTCGCCCCCTCCTATGGCGACGACCCCTGGACCCACGCGGTGGCTGACGCGCTCCGTGGCTTCTTCGAGGCCGACTGCGACGTCTATTTCGTGGCCACGGGAACGGCGGCGAACTCCCTTGCCCTGTCCGCCCTCTGCGCCTCCTACCATTCGGTGATTGCGCACGAGTTGGCGCACATTGAGACCGATGAGTGCGGGGCGCCCGAGTTTTTTTCGAATGGGTCGAAGTTGTTGACGGCGCCCGGGGTGGATGGGAAGCTGACGCCGGCGACGGTGGAGGGACTTGTGACGCGTCGGGCGGACATCCATTATCCCAAGCCGCGTGTGCTGAGCCTGTCGCAGGCGACGGAGTGCGGGACCCTGTATACGATCGAGGAGACAAAGGCACTGGCGGAGGTGGCTCGCGCGCGTGGCCTGCGCGTGCACATGGATGGGGCACGCTTCGCGAACGCAGCCGTCGCCCTGGGCGCAGCCCCAGCGGACCTGACATGGCGGGCGGGAGTCGATGTCCTGTGCCTTTCCGGGGCGAAAAACGGCCTGGCCATCGGCGAGGCCATCCTGTTTTTCGATCGGTCGTTGTCGGTGGATTTCGCGTGGCGCTGCAAACAGGCGGGGCATTTGCTTTCGAAAATGCGTTTTTTGGCGGCCCCATGGCGGGAGTTGGTCGAGGGCGGTGCGTGGCGGCGCAACGCGGCCCACGCGAACGCGATGGCCGCGCGGCTACGGGCGGGTCTGGAAAACCTAGGGGGAGTCGCGTTTGCTCATCCCACCCAGGCGAACGGGGTTTTTGTCCGGCTTCCGGAGGCCGTGATCCAGGGGCTCCGCGGCAGGGGCTGGCGCTTCTACACCTTCATCGGCCAGGGCTTCGCACGTTTCATGTGCTCGTGGAACACCCGCCCCGAGGATGTGGACCGCCTCTTGGCGGACCTGCGTGCGCTCTGTTGAGGGCGGATGTTGGGGGGAGGGAAGGCCCTGCCGCGGCCTTTCTCGCCGGGGGCTCGGCGGCGGACCGGCTTTGTCCGCGAAAACAGTTGCCGGGGGGGCCGGGGAGTGGCAGAGGGGGGGCATGAAATGGAAAATTGTCAGCGTCGGGCGGCCCTCTTTTTCCTGGGTGAGGGAGGGGGTGGAGATGTATCTCGGGAGGTTGAGGCCGCTGGCGGAGGTGGAGTGGGTGGTCCTGAAACGGCAGGATGCCGGACTCTACCTGAAGGCGTCCGAAGGGTGGCGGACGCTGGCGTTGGACGAGCGCGGAGCGCTCTGGAGCACCTCGGAGCTCGCCGCCCGTGCCGGGGAATGGGAAACCCAGGGGAGGGGGGTCGCGGTGTGGATCGGGGGGGCGGATGGGCTGGGGCCCGAGCTGCGGGCCCGTGCCAGCCAGGTTTTGTCGTTCGGGCGGCTCACGCTCATGCATGAACTCGCCCTGCTGGCTTGGTCCGAGCAGATGTACCGGGTCGAGTGCCTGCGGCGCGGTCACCCGTACCACCGGGAGTAGGTGCCCGGGAATGACTTTTCCCGGAGAGCACCCACCCCCCGCTTTTGTGATCGGGCTTACTCGGGCTGGGGCGCGGATTCCAGCAGCTTGAGGACCTGGTCTTCCAGGCGGCCGCCGCGGACATCGGAGGTGACGATGCGGCCCTGCTGGTCCAGGAGGAACATCGTCGGGAAAGCGGTGATCTGGAAAGCCCGGAGGATCGATTCCTCCTGGTCGCGGTCGTAGAGGTTGTTCCAGGTGATGCCTTCCTTCTCCAGGAAACCGGTCAGGGCTTCTTTTGTGCGGTCGCCCGACACGCCGATGATCTCGAAGCCCTTGTCCTTGTACTTGGCGTAGACCTCCTTGAGGTGGGGCATCTCGGCACGGCAGGGGCCGCACCAGGTGGCCCAGAAGTCGAGCAGGACGACTTTGCCCCGGAAGGCTTCAAGGGAAACCTTCTCCCCGTTGGTGTTCACGCCGCTGAGCGTGGGAAGGTCCCCGGGGCCCAGCTGACCCGCCACCTGCGTGATCTGCTCGACCACGGTGTCGAAGAGTCCGCCCGGTTTCTTCTTGGCGAAGGCCTCGGCGAGGCTGGCCACCTCCTTCAGCCCTTCCTTGTCGCCCGTTTGCTGGGTGATCCGGGTCAGCAGCATCAGAGATTCGGCTGTGTTTTTCTCGTCGAAGATCCCGCTTTCGAGGCGGCGGGCCAGGTCGGCGCGCAGGGCTCCCCCGATTTCGGCGGGATCGCCGAGGATCATCGAGGTCTGGAGCAGGTTGCGGTACGCGGTGTCGATGTCGTCCGCCTTGGGGTTCTCGGCAACATAGGTTTTCAGTTCGGCGAGGAGGGCGCGGTTGTGGCGCTGCATGAGGGCGCTGGAGTCTTCGGCCGCGCGAAGATGAAGGCCGGCACCGAGCGAGAGGGTGGCGAGGAGGAGGGGCAGACTGCGCATGTTTGGTTTCCTGGGGGGTTGATATACGATTGTGACGGGCGGGAACCCGGGGGATTACTGTGGAATCAAAAAGAATTTGCCAACGCAGAATGTCCTCTCATACTATGGGCATGGTTGCAACAGCAAAAGCGGTGATTCAGAACGAAGCGGGCATCCACTGCCGACCCTCCGCGCACATCGTGAAAAGCGTGGCCTCCTATCCGGGGGAGATCCGGGTGATGCATGCGACGGAGGGGGAGAGCGACCTGAAATCGATGTTGAGCCTGATGATGCTGGGACTCACCTGCGGCAGCGAGGTGAAGGTGGAGGTGACTGGGCCCGGGGAGGTGGAGCAGCTGCGGGCCGTGGTGGCGTTGCTGGAGCACCACTACGATTTTCCCCCGCGGGAGTAGGGATCAGACCCGGTTGGCGACCATTTCGGCGACCTCGGAGGTGCGGAAGCGCGAGAGCATCGCCCCCTCCCCGATGACTTCTGTGGCCGTGGTCACCATGATCGCCTCTTCCATACGGCAGGCGGCTTCGGCGAGGCCGACATGCCGCAGGAGCATCGCGGCGGCGCCGATCGCGGCGATGGGGTTCGCCTGGGTTGCGGACACCTCGTAGAAGTCAGGGCTGGCCCGCATGGGGCCGAACATGCCTGCCTTGCCGGGATGGAGGCTTCCCACCGACGCGTAGCCGATTCCGCCCTGGCTGACGGCTCCGACATCGGCGAGGATGTCCCCGAAGAGGTTGCCGGTGACGATCACGTCGAAGGCCTCGGGATCCCGGACCAGCTGCATGCAGATGTCATCGATCCCGTAGTACTCGCGGCGGATGTGGGGGTAGGTCGAGGCCCCCAGTTCCTCGAACACCCGGTGCCACAGTTCGTAAACATGCCTCAAGAGGCTGCTTTTGCCGCTGAGGGTCAGGCGGCCGCGGCGCTCCGGGCGGCCCGCGAGCTGGAATGCGTAGTGGAGGCAGCGTTCGACCTGGCGACGGGTGTAGATCATGCTTTCCTGGGCAACCTCCTCCGGGGTGTTGCGGAGGATCGCCCCCCCGATTCTCCCATTCATGCCTCCCGAGGCCTCGCGCACGATCAGGTAGTCGATCTCGCGGGGGCCCTTGCCGCGCAGGTAGCTTTTGACGCCCGGGAGGAGGTGGACGGGGCGGAGGGAGATGTAGAGGTCGAGGGCTTCGGTGATGCGGAGGAGGATTTCGCGGTGGAGGAGGCCGACGGGGGCCTTGGGGTGTGCGACGCCCCCGAAGAGGATTGCGGGGAAGGCGGAGAGCTGGCGCAGGGCGGGGTCCGGCAGCAGTTCGCCCGTCGCGATATAGTGCGCGCCGCCATAGGGGAACTCCGTGTATTCGGCGCGGAAACCAAAGGCCCGGCCCGCCGCGTCGATCACCCATTGGGCGGCGCGGATGACCTCCGGTCCATGACCGTCTCCGGGGAAGACCGCGATGGGGATCCGCTTGTCCATGCCCTGGATGTAGCACGGGCATGGCGGGCCTGCAAGAAGAGTGTTGGGTCCGGAACACTTTCCATCAATAGGATTGTCGATGGCGTGGCGCTGTGGCAAAGAGGGGGCATGGAAGAGACGATACTGCTGACCTGTGCCCGCGGGACCGCTCCGGTGCTGGCGGGGGAGTTGACGGCGCTGGGGTTGCCCGTGGTGCGGGAAGAGGCCGCGCTGGTGGAGACCCGCGGGGATGTGCGCACCCAGATGCGCTTGCTGCTCCATCTGCGCACCGCGCACCGGGTGCTCGTGCCCGTGGCCGAGTGCGCGGCCCGTGACGCCGAGGCCCTGTACCGGGCCATGCTCCGTGAGCCCTGGGAGAACCACTTGGGACCCGACGGCTATGTGCGCGTGCATGGGCACATTCAGAACGACAGCATTCGCGACGGGCGTTACGCCTTTCTGAAACTCAAGGATGCGGTGATGGACCGGCTGCGCCGCCGCTACGGGCGGAGGCCGGACAGTGGTCCCGAGGACCATGGGGCTGGCATATTCCTGCACTGGGTGGGCGAGCGCGCGCGGGTGTGCCTGGATCTTTCGGGCCCCACCCTCTCGCGCCGCGGCTACCGCATTCAGGGGGGGACCGCGCCCTTGCAGGAGGCCTTGGCCGCCGCGGTCCTGTTGGCGGGGGGCTGGCCCGCCACGGCCCCGCTGGCCAATCCAATGTGCGGCAGCGGGACGCTCGCAATCGAGGCCGCCCTTCTCGCACGGCACCAGGCGCCGGGGCTTCAGCGGGGCAATTTTGGCCTCTTCCACCTCAGGCGCCACGATGCCGGGTGCTGGCGGGAGGAGGTGAAGGCGGCGCAGGCGGAGTTGTTGGCCGATGGGGAAGTGCCTCCGATCCTGGCGAGTGACAACGATCCCGCGCTGGTGGAGATCGCACGTCGCAATGCCGCCCGTGCCGGGGTCGAGCATTTGATCCAGTTTTCGGTGGGCGATTTCCGGACCAGCGCCTTGCCGGAGGCCCCGGGGGCTTGGGTGGTCCTGAACCCGCCTTATGGGCAACGCCTCGAAGCGGAGCCGGACCTGGAGGGGTTCTATGCCGAGATCGGCCGTTGGCTCAAGGGCCTCCACACCGGTGGCGCTGCACTGGTGATCAGCGGAAATCTCCCCCTCTCCAAACGGTTTGGACTTAAGCTCGACGCCAAATCCGACCTCTTTAATGGCCCGATCGAGTGTCGCTTGCTCCGCTTCCGGCTCGACTGACGCCGGGTCGGGGAGGAGCAGGGGGGGTGGGGTCCGGGGTGAGCAGGAAGTGGGTGAGGCCCGGGCGGTGGGGGATCAGGAGGAGGGAGTGTTGTTCGGCGCCCCGCCGCCAAAGGGAGAGGCGTGGGCCCGGTTTTCCGGGCAGGGGGATGTCGTCCTGCAGGGTCCAGCCAGCCGCGAGCAGGCGGGAGGACCAGGCGGCGTGTGCGGCGGGAAGGCTGAGAGGAAGGCGGCCTTGGCGGGCGCCATCGGCCTCGCGGAGGATTTCGGCGCGGGGATGGAGGGGGAGGGCCGCAAAAGCGGAGGAGAGGGCGGCGAGGAGGGCGGCGAGGAGGGGAAAGCGGGGCATGTCAGCGGCTCCAGGTTTCGTAGGTGCCGAACCGTTTGTATTCTTTTCCGGGTGGGGCGGGGGGTACGCGGGGAAGGAGGGCCATGCCCCCGGCGGAGCTGCCCGCCAGCTGGGCCGTGCCGTTCCAGGGGGACAGGAAGATGGGGCCGTACCAGGGTTCGGAGAGGTCGGACAGGCTTTTGGGGGTCCAGGTGCGGTGGGCCACGACGCCGTAGCGGGAGCGAGCGAGGAGGGCGGCGTGCGAGGGGGGATCGGCGGCCTCCGGGTGCCTGCCGCTGAGCAGGCGCGAAGGTTGGGGGAGGCGGGAGGCGGTCCAGGAAATACCGGAGGAGAGCCAGCCGCGGGTCCAGAAGGGCATGTCAGCGCGGAGCCAGACGGTGGCGCCGAAGGGGGTGTGCCAGTCTTTTGCGGAGCCCCGTTCCCAGGTGAGCGTTTCAATCCTCTGGCGGCCGACACGGTCCGCCGGGAAGAGTTCGGCCTGGAGGGTGCCCTGGATTGCCCCCTTGGCGAGGAAGTGTCGGTTGGCTCCGTTCCAGACCGCGTAGCGGTCGGCGACCATGAGTTTGTTGCGGGCGAGGTGGAGTTCGCCGATCCAGAAGGTGCCGCCCACGAGGGCGAGGAAGAGGGAGACGCTGAGGACGAGCTCCAGGAGGACGGCGCCGGAACGCGGTCCGGCGCTGTTATTTGTGCATCTGTTCATGGTACTGCTTCGCCTCTTGGGTGTCGTCCGCCCGGTCCTGCCGTCGCATGAGGTACTCCTGCTGTGCCTTGGAGTGGTCGAGGGAGGTTGCGTCGGCCGCGGTCAGGATACCGCCGGTGACGGCGCGGGAGAACAGGATGATGGCGATCACGGCGGCGGCGGCGAGGAGGACGGCGAGGAGGAGGTACTCCATCTGGACGGCGCCGGATTTGGAGGGGGGGGGGAGGTTCATTGAATTCTCCACGCGTTGAGGGCGCCCCAGTCGGGGGCGCCGCCGGACATGCCGGGTGGGGCGGACTGGATACCGGGAGCCCCACCGCCGCTGGAGAGGGGGCGCCAAGCGGCGGAAAGCTCGGAAAGCACCTCGCCGGCGGTCCCACCACCCGCAAAGGCCCCGGTGGGGGCGGGGGAAAAGGCGCGGTAGAGCGGCAGGAGCAGGGCGTCCCAGTCCGTGTTCATGAGGTTGTGGGCGTCGATGTTCCACCAGGTCGGGTCGTATTCGCCGCGGCTTTGTCCGGGCCAGTTTCGGTTGTAGCCGGCGCGGGCGGAGGCGGCCGTCCACATAAACCGCCCTTCCTCGTCCAGGGTGAAGGCCCGGAAGATGCCCTCCTGTCCCTTTGTGCCAAAGGCGAAGTAGAGGGGGTTGTTGAGGCGGCGTGCGACGCCGACAACGATGGAGCCCCTTCGTCCGAAAAAGTCGCGGGTGAGTTTGCGGGGCTTGCAGAGTTCGGTTTCGGCGTGGCGGGTGCCGTCGACGGCCATGGCGCCGGTAACGGAGGTGGAGCCGGAGATGGAGCCGCTGACGACGCAGCCCAGGTTCGTCTGGGTCCACAGGGCGCCGTGCCAGTCCCATTCCGCGACGAGGCGGGAGGATTGGCGGTAGCGCCGTTGGATGCCGGGGCCGGAGGGTTCGAGAACCCACCAGTCGTCGGTCCCGGTACCGAAGGCATCGCGGGGGTCGTCCCAGACCTCGGTGAAGTTCAGGAAACGGCTTTCCTCTCCTTGTTCGATGATTTCGGTGTAGTCCAGGAGGGGGGAGGGGGACTGGAGGAGCGCGAAAGAGAGGTCGGCTCCGCCGGCCTCCAGGTCGTTGGGGGTGTCCTTGAGGTTTTTGCGGAGAACCTCGATGACGGTGTGCTCGATGCGGTCGGGGAGTTTGAGCAGGAGTTCCTCCTCCGCGTCGTTCATGCGGGCGAGGGTTTCCCGGAACAGTTCGATGTCGGGAAGCAGCGCGGCGCGGCTTTTGCGGGCGGCGTTGGCGGCCACGAGGGTGGAGCGGATCCGGGAGGCCGGGACCCAGAGGCGTTTGTTGAGGCGAAGGGCCTCCTTGTTGACGTAGCGGCTCTCGCCGGCGTACCAGTCGCCAACGTTGCAGGAGCTCGGAAGGCTGAAGAGTCGCGCGGCCTCCTTTTCCGGTTCCCAGACGGTCAGGGCGAGGTCGAGCCAGGAATCGACGATGGCGTCCATTTCCATGCGGCCGAGCATGACGTAGGTCCAGGCCATCGCGCGGTTGATCGCGGCGACCCGGGAGAGGGTGTCGGCCTGTACGACGGCCGCGGAATACGCCGCCGCATCGGCGGCGTTCTGGAGTTCGAGGCGTTGGCGGACGGTTTCGCCGACGGCGTAGACGGAGAAGGAGGAGACAAAGAGGAAGAGGAAGGAGAGGATGGAGATGGCCAGGACGGCGCCTTCCTCGTCGCGGGCGAAGCGGAGGAAAAGGGCCTGGAGGCGCTGGAGGGGTCCCGTCATGTCATCGGCCTCCCGGCGCGACCCCGGTGGGGTGGAGCGTCTTGAAGGGTTTCGACAGAATCGCCGTTTCGCGCAGCACCAGGTGCGGGTAAGGAACGGAGTCGGTCCTCCGGTGGGCGTCGCCTGTCTTGTCCACGTGTTTCTCCGTCCAATCCCCGGAGGGATTCACGCCCCAGGCGATCATGGGGCCAGCGATGGGGTAGAGGAGAGCGAAGTCGAGTTCGACCGTCGCCTGCACGTTCCATTCGTCGGGGGCTGCTGTGCGGACGCGGGTTTTGCGTGCGACGGCGCCGCTGCCGGGGATGGGTCCCCAGCCGGGGATTTCGCGTTCCGGTTCGGCCGGGGCCTGGCCGATGACGACCCAGGCGCAGACCTGTTCGGCCGCGCGGCGTGCGGCCCGTTCGTATTCGGAGGGATGTGCGGTGACCAGGGTGCGGGCGGCGGCGAAGGCGGCGTACTGGACGACCTGGCGGGCGAGCCAGACGTGGGCGATCTGGAGGCAGAAGAAAACGAGCGCGAACAGGAGGGGGGCGGCGAGGGCGAACTCGAGCATGACGGAGCCCGATTGGGGGCGGGGGTGGGTCATGGCCGTGTGGTCCAGAGGGCGCCGAGGAGACCGAGGGCGATGGCGAGGGCGAAGGGCACACGGACCTTCTCCTGGCCGCGGTCCGGAAGGGACGCGGCCCCGGCCGCACGGTCGTAGCGGGGGTTGAACAGCAGGTTCCCGAGATGTCTCAATCGCGCGGGATCCGCACGCCCCGCCGCCAGCCAGGCGAGGGCGACGACCAGGCCGGCGACCGAGGTGTGCAGCAGCAGGGGCAGGACGCCGGAGGGGCCCGCCGCGGCGCCGGCCGCCGCGAGCATCTTGACGTCGCCCCCGCCCGCTGCGCGCATGAGCCAGGCTGGCAGCAGAAAGAGGCCGGCGAGCGCTGCCGCGGCGGAGGCGGCCACCGCCGAGGGTGCGCCGCCGTAGCCGGCGTGGAAAGCCAGGAAGGCCAGAAGACCTCCCAAAGTCCAGGCGTTCGGCAGCCGACGGCGCCGGAGGTCCTCCGCGCTGAGCCATCCCGCCCAAAGCGCGGCGAGCAGGACGAAGGACAAGGGCATGGGCGGGACCTTTCCCGCTTACTTGTGCATCTGTTCGTGATACTGCTTCGCCTCGGCCGCCTTCGCGTCCTTCTCCGCCTGGGCGGCTTTCACTTCCGCCGCTGCCGTCGTATGGTCTCCCGCCGCGCCGGACCCGGCCGCGCTGAACATGTTCACGATGGTTTTTCCGAACATCGCGATGGCCACGACCGCCGCCGCGCCAATCAGGACGGCCAGCAGCACGTATTCCATCATCACTGCGCCGGTCTTGTCGCCGGCAACGCGGCACAGGAGGCGTCCAAGACGGCTGCGCCGGGCTCGGCGCACTTTCAGGGGCATTTCAGCATTCATGGGATTTCTCCGGTAGGGGAGGTTGGGGGCTAGGGAAGGGGGAGGGAGAGGCCGGCGGTGATGCGCCGCCAGGCGCCTACTACCGCGTTGCCGAACAAACCAAAGTCTTCGCCAACCAAGGTCCCCTCCACGGTGAAGGTCGCCCCCGCCGGCTTCACCAAAACCCCGCCCGCCCCTGCCAGGGCCAGCACCACCATCAGGTTGATCAGGACGTATTCCATCAGCACGTCCCCGCGTGTCTCCCGGCGTAGTCGATCGAAATTCCTTGTTTTCATGGTCCATCCGACTTTCCTCTGAATGTAATCGGAAGCACCCCTTCGATTCAAGGACATTTTGCGGATAAAAAGGTTGCCCCATGTCCGCTATCTGCTTATGCTTTTGGCTGAGATAGGAAACCGTATGCCGAAGGGAGAGTCCATGAAACGAAACGCGAGGCGAACCTGGATGCCGGTGTTGCTGCTGGCGGCACTTTCAGGGTGCACGGGAATCCGGCAGCGGATGACGCAGAGCACGGCGATGTCGACCAAGGTCGAGAAATACGGGGTGTTGACGACGGTGAACGTGCATTCCCGGATGTTGGACGAGAACCTGGTGGTGCTGGAGAAGAACGTGCGGAAGAAGAATGGGTTGTTGGAGGCACAGGTAAGAGGGCAGAATGCCTCCCGGCACGACCTGCAGTTCGAGTACCGATTTGTGTGGATGGATGCGGACGGATTTCCGGTGGACACGGTGACCTCCGTGTGGAAGCCGCTCAACCTGCGGGCGCGCGACACGGCGTGGATGAACGGGATCGCCCCGGACCCGAGCGCGGTGGATTTCCAGATGGCGGTGCGCTGGGCGCACCGGGACGACGACCGCTTCCTGCCCGGAGACTCACGATGAAAAAGACGCTGTGTTACGCGTGTATGTTGCTGGTGCTGGCGGGGTGTGCCACGCCCCCGAACAGCAATCCTTATGTGGACAGCGAGGAGCGGGGAGTGACCACGGCGGGGGTGGACCTCTACGACTACCAGTTGGTCGTGCAGACGATGGTGACCTCGATGCTGCGGCACGGCCTCCAGACGGAGGAAGGGAAGAAACCGGTGATCGCCATGGGCCCGATCTACAACCACACCCCCTACAACATCGAGCTGCGCATGATCGGCGAGGACATCCGCACGGAGGTGTTGCGCTCGGGGCTCGCACGGTTCAGCACCGCCACCGATGTCGAACGCAAGGGCGGGGAATCCGGCGACCTCTACAAGCAGCTCGCCTTCCAGAACGAGTCCGGCCTCGTCAGCGCGCAGACCGCGAAGAAATACGGCAGCCTCGTCGGGGCCGACTACATCCTTTTCGGGAACATCTACAGCTTTGAACGGCGCGGCGGGGGGCGCACCGAGGCGAACTTCCAGTTCAACCTCACCCTTACAGAGGTCGGAACCGGTCTCGCCGTGTGGGCCGACCGCAAGCCCGTCCGGAAACTCGTGGATTGAGGGCGGGATGCGATTCCTTTCCTGGCTCCTGATCTTTGCGGCGCTGGGGCTGGGAACCGCCCGGGCCCAGAAGCCGCCGGGTTGGTGGGAGAATCCCATCCGGGAGGACGGGGGGCACTGGTTCCAGACGGGGCGCGCTTTGGGGGCGGCCTCCGCCCCGGAAGCGCTCGCCGAGGCGAGGGAGGATGCCAGGACACAGCTGGCGTTGCGCCTGTTGGGGAGCCGGGACGCGCCGGGTTTCGCCCGGGTGCGGGAAGAGATTCGGGAGGTCACGACGCACGCGACGCACGAGGATGTGGGGCCCTCGGGCCATGGGGCCTGGGTGATCCTTCGCGTTGGCCGCGAGGAGATGGATCGCGTGGCGGCCTGGATCCGGCAGGGCCCTGCCTGGTTTTCCGATGCGGAACGCCTTGGGAACGAGGGCAAGTGGGCCGAGGCCGAGCCCCTCCTGCGGAGGGTCCTTGACGCCTATCCTCCCGGCGAGCAGGAGGTGTTCGACAGCGTTCCGGCGCTGGTGTTGCACGCGCGTGCCGCGGAGGAGGCCCGCCATTTCAAGGAGGCGATGGCCTCCTACCAGCGGCTGGCCCGGCTCGGCGGCAGCGCCGACACCCGCCGGATGGCCTTGGATGGCTACAACCGTGCCAAGGCCGCCTATAATCCCCTGCTGGACGGCCTGGAATTCCTGTCGGGACAGAGCTGTCGCGTGGCGTTTTCCTGGGAGGATGGTTCCGAGGCGAACGCGGGGGTCTTGTGGGCCGCTCTCCGGACGCTGGGGGTCACCGAGCCCCGCGGTGCTGTAGAGCCCGACCTCGAGCTGCGGGGGGAAATCCGGCTGGGTGCTCCGCGGGCGACTGTGTCCTACGGGGTTGCGTTGCACCAGGCTTCCGGCGAGGTGCGCGGAACCATCCGCCACAAGGGGGTTGAGCTTCCCGTCCCCCCTTTGCCCCTGCGCGTCTCCGCCGGGAGCGACGATCCGGCCGTTCTCCGAAATGCCGCCCTGTCGCAGGCCTGCAACCACTTCCTGAACCGACTCCACGCGATCCCCCCTCCCACTCCGGAGAATCCATGAACCCTCGAAACCTGCTCCTCCTCCCCGCCCTCCTTCTCCTGCTCATCCCCGGCGGCTGTATGTCCAGCCACCGCTCCAGCGCCCCCTCCTCCGAACCCCTCCTCCCCGGTTCCTACGTCGAGATCGGCCCCGCCCGCGGCTCGGCCTCCGTGTTCAAGATCCTCGGTATCGCCCTCGGCGACGCCGACTCGCTCGACCAGCGGGCCATGGACGACGCGATCGCGAAGTCGGGCGGGGACGCCCTGGTCCGCGTCTCTCTCAAGGAAAAATCCTGCGGCATTTGCCTGGTGGGAACCCACGGCGTCTCCGTGAAGGCCACCGCCGTCAAGAAAAACGAATAGGAGGCGATCCATGAACATGCGAGGGTTTCTTTTGGTGGGGATCCTGTGGGTGGCGGGCTGCGCGAGCCCTCCGCCTCCGCGGTGGGTCCCGGAGCCGATGCCGGCCCGTTTTGCGGCGGAGAACGTTCTGGACCAGGGGAAGGTGACGGTGGCGGTGGAGGTCAAGGCCCCCGAAATCATGCCGGTGGTGAGGAGCGACGGGGAGGCCGTGGGGACGTATCCGCTTGCGGACATGCTCCGGGAGGCCACGATCCGCGTGGTGGACGGCAACTTCCGTTTGCCCCGCCCCGGGGAAACCCCTCCTTTCAAGTACTCGGTGAATGTGCTTTCATCGAAGTTGACGGCGCGGGGGAAGCGGGCCCGGTATGAGATCAAGGTCGCCGTGGCGTTGCTGGACCTCTATGGGCGTCCGGCCTGGCGGGGAACGCACGGGGCAACGGCGGAGTCGTCCTACGACGGCACGCGGGCGCCGGACTGCGTATGGGAGGCGATGCTCGCGGCGCACCGCTCGGCGTTGCACGCGCTGTCCGCGGATGCGCTCGTGGTGTCGCAACTCCGGGCGCCTGTGCCCGGGGCACTTCTGGTCGAGGCTCCGAAGGTGACCCGCTACGAGTGCGACCTGCGGTTGGTCGATCTCCAGGGACGCCAGGTGCTCAGCGTCTCGGGGAAGTGCGGGTCGAAGATGGAGCTGCGTGGGCTTGCCGGCACCTTGTCGGGTGACCTGCTGAAACAATGGGACCCCCTCGATCTGCCAAAGGTGGCCGTTCTCGATTTCAAGACCCTTGGGGACGACAGCGACAAGATCGGGCCGGCTTTCGCGTCCTTCGTGCAGGACGCGTTCCACAAGTCGGCGGGGGTGCAGATGATCGACCGTGAACGGCTCGCGCTGCTGATGCAGGAGCACAACCTGCGCCTGTCGGACCTGGCGGCGAACCCGGGCGGGCTGGGCGCGTTGCCCCAAGGGGTCGAGACCGTTGATTTCTTCGTTGTCGGGCAGGTCTCGGTGCTGACGGAGGCGGAATGAGGTGGGTGCTTCCCTGCCTGGCCGCCGCGGCCCTTCTGCAGGGGCGAGGGGAGCTGCCCTCTCTTCCCCGCGCCGCCCCTCCTCCCGCTGCCTCCGCCGCGGGGGGATCCGCCGCGACCGCCCCCTACCTGTGGTGGTATCCGGCCTTGCAGCGCGCGACGCGCCCCTCTGGCTGCGTCCACCGTCCCTCCTGCAGCCGCTACGCCGCGGAGGTTGTCCACCGCCATGGCCCCCTGCTTGGCGCCATGCTCACCCTCGACCGACTCTACCGCGAGCCGGATGATGTCGTGCTCTCTCCGCGCGAGGTAAGCGGGGGAGGGGCGCGCATTTCCGATCCCCCTGAACACAACACCTTCTGGTGGCCCACCCATGAAAGTTCCGATCCTGTGTATTTTGCTGAGCTGCTGCGTCTTGGGTGGACCGGACGCGCGCGCTGAGGGGGATGCCGCCTTTGCGCGGGAGTTGTATGGAAAGGGGTATCCGATGCTGGCGGCCCTGGAGTGGGCCCGGGTGGCGGCCGCGGGGGAGGCTCCGGAGGCGGCGCTGGAGCTCGGCTATTCCCTTTGGCGGGCTGGACGCGGGGAGGAGGCGCTCGGCCTGCTGGGGCAGATCGGCGGCGATCCGGCGGGGTCCACCCCCGCACGTGCCCACGCCGATTGCCTCCGGGTTGTCATCCACCTCACCGATGCCCGGTTTGCGGAGGCGGGTGCCCTGGCCGAGACGCTCTTGGACGCCCCCGGGGTCCCCCCTGTCCTGCATGAGGATCTCCGCAAAACCACGGCCGCCGCCCACCTGGTGGCGGGTGACCGCGCGGCGGCCCTGCGGCGGCTCGACCTGGCGCGCCCCGCCGAGGCCACCATCGCCGAGGAGATGTCCCGGCGCCCCCGCGGCCAAAAGTCCCCGGCGCTCGCCGGCTCGCTCTCCGCTCTGCTCCCCGGCGCCGGACAGGCCTATTGCGGACGCTGGCGCGATGCATCTATCGCCCTGCTCGTTAACGCCCTCCTCGTTGGCACGGCCGTCGAAGCCTACGACCACGACCGCCCCTGGCTCGGCACCACCACCGCCGTCTTCGGCGCCGGCTGGTACCTGGGCAACATCTACAGCGCCGTCAATTCCGCCCACAAACACAATGAAACGCGCCGCGCCAGGCGAGTGCTCGACTGGCTGGGCCGCCTGGAGGTGGGCCTCGGCGAGAAAAGCGTCCGCGCCGCCTTCCGCTTCGAATTCTGAGCACGATATGGGTTTTGATCCCTCCCACAAGTGTGATAGTCTTTGGAAGCAATAGAAAAAACCACTCCCCCGCATGACGAGGCCCACATGATCCAGCCCCGCAAACCCGATGAAGACGATGTACCGGAAGTCACGATGCCCACGTTGGCGCTTTCCGGGGCCCCGAAACCCCCGGCGGAGGTCCGCGGGGCGCCGCTGTCGAGCAAACCCGTGGCCGGGGAGGCGGCGGAGCCTTCGACGGACACCTTTGGAACGGTCTCCAAGGGGTTCAAGAGCGGGGAGCGGATCCTGGGGCGGTATCGAGTGGAGGGGGTCCTGGGGCAAGGGGGCATGGGGATTGTCTACAAATGCACCGACACCCACACCGACCTGCTGGTCGCGGTGAAGACCCTGCCCCCCGCTCTGTCGACCAATCCCGAGGAGATGGAGGAGATCAAGGACAACTACCGGCTGGTCGAGCGGCTGCACCATCCCCACATCGCCGATGCCAAGAACATCGAGCGCGACGAGGCCACGGGACAGTATTTCCTGGTCATGGAGTACGTCGACGGCATCAACCTGCGGCAGTACCGCAAGAAGAACAACAACGCGGTCTCGATCGAGGAGATGGTCCCCATCGCGCGGATGATCGCCTCGGCCCTGGATTTCGGGCACAGCGAGCAGATCATCCACCGGGACATCAAGCCCAGCAACATCATGGTGACGGGCCAGGGCAAGGTGAAACTCCTGGACTACGGGATCGCGAGCCAGTACCACGAATCGATGTCGCGGGTGACGCAGCAGAAATACAAAGACAGCGGCACAGGCCCGTACATGGCGCCGGAGCAGTGGACGGCGGACTATCAGGACGCGAAGACGGACCAGTACGCCCTTGCGGTGGTGGTGTACGAGATGGTGACCGGCAGTCCACCCTTCATGAACCCGGACCCGGTGATCCTCGGGCAGATGGTGCGCAAGGAGCCTCCCCGCAAGCCGGAGGGAATGAGCTCACAGAGCTGGGCGGTCCTCGGCCGAGCCTTGGCCAAGAAGCGCAAGGACCGTTTCGACAGTTGCACGGAGTTTGTGGCGGCGCTGGACGACAGCCTGAACGGGCTGCATTCCCAGGCGTCCCGGCGCAAGGCGCGGGTCGGGGTCTATGTGGCGGCGGCCGTCCTGGTGATGTTGTTGGGGGCGGGACTGCTCCAGAAATCGGCGGAACGGGGGCGCATGGAGACCTCGCGGAGGAACGCCGAGGTGCTGGTGGGCCGTGCGGGTGAACTGGCGGGCAATGGGGAGCTGGAGGAGGCCGGGCAGCTGCTTCGGCGCGCGCTGGCGGCCGCCCCGGGGCTTGAAAGCGCGGAAAACCTCCTGGCCCGGGTTGAGGCCCGGGGGGCGGTGCGGGTGCGGAGCACGCCGGAGGGCGCGGAGGTCTGGAGCGGTGAGAGGAGGCTGGGGGTGACTCCGCTGACGGTGGAGCGGTTGCCGGGCGAGACGCTGGTGATGGTCCTGCGGATGGACGGCTATGGAGAGGAGGCGAGGACGGCCCAGGTGGCGGCGCGCCAGGAGCGGGAGGTGGTTGCGCTGTTAAAGGGCGCGGCGGCCTTGCGGGTGGAGAGCGTGCCTCCGGGGGCCAGCGTCTGGCTGGATGGGGAGGAGAAGGGGCTGACGCCGCTGGAGCTGACGGGGCTGACGCCGGTGGCGAGGACTCTGCTGTTGCGCAAAGATGGCTACGAGCCGCTTGAGCGTTCGGCGACTCCGGGTGGGGAGCCGCTGCGCCTCACCCTGGCGGCCATTGCCCCGCCGCCGACCCCGACCCCTTTCGCGGTGGCACTCGCACCCACTCCCGCCCCACCCGTGGCAGTCGCCCCACCCGTGGCAGCCGCCCCACCTGTGGCAGCCGCCCCACCTGTGGCAGTCGCCCCACCTGTGGCGCCGGTGGCCGCCACCCGGGCCACGGTCGTGGTCTTGCCGGCGCAGTACGCCCGCGGAGTCCGGAGCACCTTCTGGCGCGAGTTCCTGGAGAAATTCAATCTCGCCGATCCCGACGCGCTTGAGAACCCGGAGTTCAGCGGGAAGCTGGCGGAGAGGTTGACGCAAACGCGGCGTTTCGACGTGCTGGAGCGGGAGAACCTCCGCGACATCGTCAAGGAGCTGCAATGGGGGGAGAGTGATTGGGCGGATGGGGCGCGGGTGGCGCGGGTGGGTCGGCAGCTCAACGCGCAGTACGTGGTGATTCCCGTTATCCGCAATACGATGTTCGACCTGGAACGCAGGGAGGTGCCGTATGTGGGCACGACACGGGAGTCGGTGAAGGGGCACGTGGAGGCCCAGGTCCGCATCGTGGAGACGGCCACGGGACGCGTCGTCTCCTCCCAAACCCTCCGGCAGGACACGGTCGTCTCCCTGCCCGACCCCGCGAAGGGCTTCGAGCGCCGCAAGGCGGTCGCCTCGATCGTGCCCGGCCTCTACGATGCCTTCGCGATGAACGCGTGCGCCAGGGTCACGGACGAGGTCTACCCGATCCGCGTGCTGGCGGCGCAGGGGGAGCGGGTGACGTTGAACCGCGGGGAGGGGGCCATCCTGGTGGGCGAGGTGCTCGATGTGTTCGCGCGCGGCGAGGAGATGGTCGATCCCGACACACGCGAGGCCATGGGGTTCCAGGAAGAGAAGGTGGGTGAGTTGACGGTTGAGGCGGTGGCGGGGCGCACCAGTGTCGCACGGGTGAGCGGGGGCGGCGCAGCCGCCGGACACGTGTGCCGCCGCCGCCAGGCTCCCGTGCCCACCCCCACCCCCCTCCCTGCCCCCAACCTCGACTGGTGAGGCCTCCATGAGTGACAGCGCCGACAACCTCGCGTTTTTGATTCTGTTTTTTGAGCCGGTGCGGGCGCACTTGGAGGACGAGGACGTTTCGGAGATCCTCATCAACGGCGCCGACCAGGTGTATGTGGAGCGGAAGGGGAGGCTGGAGCGGACGGCGTGCCGTTTCGTCAGCGAGCCGGCGCTGAAGGCGGCGGCCGTGAACGTGGCGCGCAGCGTGGGGCGGGTGCTCAACGAGGAGCAGCCGCGCCTCGACGCGCGTTTGCCGGACGGTTCACGCGTGCACGCTGTGATCCCCCCCCTGGCCCGCAACGGGACCGTGGTATCGATCCGCAAGTTCAAGAAGGACCGACTGACGATGGAGAAGCTGGTGTCCTCCGGGAGCCTGGGGGAGGAGGGGGCCCGCCTGTTGGACACCTGCGTGAAGCTGCACAAGAACATCCTGGTGTCGGGGGCCACCTCCAGCGGAAAGACCTCGGTCCTCAACGTCCTCAGCCGTTGCATCCAGCCGCACGAGCGCATCCTGGTCATCGAGGACGCCGCGGAGTTGCAGCTGCAACAGGAACACGTGGTCTCTTTCGAGACCCGCCGACCGGACGACAAGGGAAAGGGGGAGGTGACGATCCGCGATTTGTTACACTCCGCGCTTCGCCTTCGCCCGGACCGGCTCGTCATCGGCGAAATCCGCGGCGGCGAGGCCCTCGACATGCTGCAGGCCATGAACACAGGCCATGCCGGGTCGTTGTCGACCCTCCACGCGAACAGCCCCCTCGACTGCCTGTCGCGCGTCGAGACGTGCGCGTTGTTCAGCGGGATCGACCTTCCTCTGTCGGCCCTGCGGAGTCAGGTGGCCTCGGCGATCGACCTGGTTGTGCACACGGCGCGGCTGGTCGACGGCACGCGCAAGGTCACGGAGGTGTCGGAGGTGCTGCCGCTGGAGGGGGGGGAATACCGGATGCGGAGCCTTTATGGGTACGAGGTGGGTCTGATCCGTCCGGATGCGCCGGTGGAGGGCCGTCACCGGGTGCGGGCGGAGCCGACGTTCGCGGAGGAGGCCCGGTTGTCGGGGCTGCCCTTGCCGCCCGTGGAGGCTCCGTGACCGGCGGCCTGCTCGACGCGCTTTTTCCGGGACGACCCGCCCTGGGCTGGGAATCCTGCGCCCGAACGGACGTGGGGCGTGCCCGGGGGCACAACGAGGACGCCGTTTTTGTCTCGGACCGGAAGCGGGTGTTCGTGGTGGCCGACGGCATGGGGGGAGGGGAGATGGGCGAGGTGGCGAGCCGCTGCGTGGTCCAGGCGGTTGACGCGGTCCCCCTGCTGCATTACCCGCCGGTCCTCGAAATCCAGGAGGCCGCGCGGAAAGCCAACGAGCACCTGCTCGGCTTGCGCTCGGGCGACCGGGCCCACCAGATTGTGGGATCGACGCTGGTGTGCCTCTGCCTGCCCCCGCTTCCCTCCGCCGCGGCGGTGCTGTTGCATGCGGGCGACAGCCGTGCGTACCGGTTGCGCCGCCGTTGCCTGCGCGTGCTCACGCGCGACCACAGCTTGGACGCGGAGTTCCGGAGCAAACACGAGAAGACCCCGGCGATGTACCGCAGTGTGATCACCCGGGCGATCGGGGTGAGGGAGACGTTGACGCTGGAGCAGACGCGGGTGGACATCCGTGCGGGGGACCTGCTCTTGCTCTGCTCCGACGGGCTATATAACATGCTGCCTCGCAGACGCCTGCGCCGTATCCTGCTTTCCCTTGCCGGGCGCCCGCTGCCGGTTATCGCCGCCCGGCTGATCGACCAGGCGAATGCGGCCGGAGGCCGGGACAACATCAGCGTCGTCCTGGTCCGGCTTCTGGACCGCGAGTCTTCTCCCGTCGAGGAAGGGTTGCCCGAGACGGAGACGGCGCCGACCCGGAAAACGGCGGTGGCGGGGCGTGGGGATTGACACGCTTCGCAGGTGCAGGGCTAACCGCGCTTGGAATTGCGAGCCGATTGACCCGGCCTTCCCCAACATTACTTCCTTCCTCACCCTCGAACCCCGCGGCCTCTGTGTGGGAACAGGACCACGGGTCTTCTCCCCCCAGTACGGGTGGAGCCCGCGACAGGGGAGTGGGTTTGGGGTTGCGTGGGCGAGGGTTGGGGGATATGGGGAGCTTTTTCCGGAGTCTTGCCATGAAAATTATGTTTGTTGTTTTCGGTGTCTTGTTCGGACTGCTCTCGTGGGCGGAGTCCCCCGGGCTGGAGGATGGGGCGTGGGTGACCGGCCGCCTGGAGAACGGGCTGCGGTATTTCATCCGGCCGAACGGCGAGCCCGAGAATCGGCTGGAGCTGCGGCTGGCCGTGAATGTGGGGTCGGTGCTGGAGGAGGAGGACCAGCGCGGGGTGGCGCATTTTCTGGAGCACATCGCGTTTAACGGCAGCGAGCATTTCGAGCGGAACGAGCTGGTGACGTTCCTGGAGTCCTTAGGCGTGGGGTTTGGCCCGGACCTCAACGCCTACACGTCGTTCGATGAGACGGTGTACCAGTTGCGGTTGCCGACGGATGTGCCGGAGGCGGTGGAGAAAGGGTTTCTGATCTTGTCGGACTGGGCGGGGCGTGTGACCAACGCGGACGAGGCGGTAGAGGCGGAGAGGGGGGTGGTGATCGAGGAATGGCGCGGGCGGCGCGGGGCGCAGGCGCGGGTGATGGACCAGCAGTACCCCTTGCTGTTTGGGGGGTCGCGTTATGCGGAGCGCCTTCCGATCGGCAAGCTGGAGGTGTTGCAGGCCTTTCCGCCGCAGCGGCTGCGCGATTTCTACCGGGACTGGTACCGGCCTGAGCTGATGTCGGTGATTGCGGTGGGGGACTTGGATGTAGAGGAGACCCGCGCCAGGATCGAGGAGTTGTTCGGGGCGCTGAAGGGTGTGGAGGGTGGACGCGAGCGGACCGAGTATACGCATCCCTTGCAAGGGGGCACCGAGGCGGGCGTGTTCTCCGACCCGGAGTTGACGGGCTCCGAGGTGTCGGTGTTCTGGAAGATGCCCCCCAGACCCGCTCTCACGGAGCAGGCGTACCGCGACCGCATCCGCGAGGCGGTTGTCGCGGACATGCTCTCCCAACGCCTCCGCGAGATGACCCAGCAGGCCGATGCTCCGTTTCTCGAAGCGGGTGCTTATCGGGGAGGCTACACCCGCGGTGGCGATGTGTACCTGCTCTATGCCTCCGTGAAGGACGAGTCGGGGGCCCACCTGCGCGCGGCCCGGACCCTCCTCGAGGAGTCGGAGCGTGCACGCCGGCACGGGTTTTCCCAGGGAGAGATGGAGCGCGCCGCGGCCCGACGCCTCCGCGAGGTCGAGCGCGAATACCAAGAGCGCGAGAGCACTCCCAGCGACGTGTTTATCCGGGAAATGGTCCGGCACGCGCTCACTGGCGAATACCTCCCGAGCCGCGAAAAAGACCTCGAACTCCATCGGGAAGTCCTCGCTTCCCTTCAGGTGGAGGCTCTTCAGGACCTCTTCCGCTCCTGGACCGGACCGGAGAACCGCGTGATCCTCGCCGAGGGGCCGTCGCGCGATGGCGAGACCCGCCTGCCAGAGCCTGAGGCCCTGAAGGCCCTTTTCGCGGAGGTGGAGGCGCGTGAGTTTGCCCCTTATGAGGATGGGGTCAGCGACCAGCCGCTGGTCGCGCAGGTGCCCGTGCCGGGGAAGGTGGTGGCACGGGAGGAGATCCCGGAGCTGGGGGTCTGGGTGTGGACTCTGTCGAATGGCGCCAAGGTGATGCTCAAGCCGACGGATTTCAAGCGGGACGAAGTGCTGTTCCGTGCCTGGAGTCCGGGCGGAACCAACGCGGTCCCAGTCGAGGAACTGCCCAACGCCCGCCCTGCGGCCGCCGTCGCCCGCGCCGGGGGGCTGGGCGTCTTTTCGGCAGTGGACCTGGAAAAGAAGCTTGCAGGAAGGCTCGTATCGATGGCCCCCCGAATCGGCGCGGACCAGGACAGCCTGCAAGGGTCCGCCAGCGCGGCCGACCTGGAGACCCTGCTGCAACTGGTCTACCTGACCTTCATGGAACCGCGTGAGGACGTAGCGGCCTTCGACGCCTTGCGTGGCCGGATGCGGGAGGAGGTCGGCAACCGCCTGTCCGACCCTCGCGCGGAGTTCGGTGACCTCGTGGCCCAGTCGCTCACGGGCGGCGATCCCCGCCAAGCCCCTCCGACCCTCGCCGATGTCGAGGCCCTCGACATGTCCGCCGCCCTGTCGTTTTTCCGTGGGCGCTTCGCCACTGCCTCCGACTTCCATTTTCTGTTCGTCGGCAGCTTCAGCCCCGAGGCGGTCGAGCCTTGGATGTGCCAGTGGATCGGCTCGCTCCCGGCGGGGCCCGCCGATCCCCGCCTCCATCTCGCGGAGCCCTGGCCCCGTCATGAGCTCCGGCGGGTCATGCGCCGCGGTGTCGAGCCCGTGGGCCAAGTGATCATGGCCTGGACCCTGCCCGAGTTTGACTTCACCTTCGCGCGGCGCCACGCCCTGCGGAGCATGACCGCGGCACTGAACATCCGCCTCCGCGAAAAAGTGCGGGAGAAGCTCGGCGGCAGCTATCATGTCTCGATTGCGCCCGACATCCGCGCGTATCCGGAGGCGCGTGCGCGGGTGATGGTGCAATTCGGTTGCGATCCCGCCCGGGTCGAGGAAATGATCGGGGCCGTCGAGGGGGTCGTGGCCGCGGCCACGGAGGAACTCCTGCCCGCACATTATGTTCAGACCGTGCAGGAAACGCAGCGGCGCACCCGGGAAGTGGACCTGCGCGAGAACGCCTTCTGGGCCGAAGTTCTTCCCTTCTACGAATGGCACCGCGAGGACCCACGCCATCTGCTCGAGCTTGAAACCTATATCGAAAAGGTCACCGCCGAGTCTATCCGCGAGGAGGCACGCAAGGCCTTCCTCACCCCGGACCGCTCCGTCTTTATCCTCCTCCCCGCTGATTCCTCCTCCCCTGAACCCCCACGCTGAACCTCAGTCCCCCCTCCTCCCCCCCCCCGGCTTGCCTTTGCCCCCACATATCGTAACCGGCTCCCCCGGGTTTCCATTGACTCCCTCCAGAAACCGCGTATAGAACGTAATCCCTATAAACTTACTTGGGTATACCTGAACATGACCTTTCCTCCCCTTCCTTCCGGTGTTGGCCCGTTGAGCGCGGAGCAACTGAAACGGCTCAATGATGTGTTGCCGACTCTTTCCTCGGAGCAGGGAGCGTGGCTGTGCGGATGGCTGGCGGCGTTGAACCAGCTTTCGGCGCCGGCAGGGGCGCGGCCCCCGGCCGTGGCGGCCGCGTCGGCTGTGGCCCCGGTGTCGGTCCTGTTTGGCTCGCAGACAGGAAACAGCGAGGGAATCGCCGGAAAGCTGTGCGCGGCGTTGCAGGCCCGGGGAGTCGCGGCTGAGCTGAAGGACATGGGCTCCTACAAACCGCAGCAGCTCAAGAACGAGACGAGGCTGGTCGTGGTGGTGAGTACGCACGGCGAGGGCGATCCACCCGACAACGCGATGGACCTGCACGCGTTCCTGCACGGGAAACGCGCGCCGAAACTCGAGGGGCTCTCCTTCGCGGTGCTGGGGCTGGGCGACACGAGTTACGAGCACTTCTGCAAGACGGGCAAGGATTTCGATGCCCGCCTGGGCGAGCTGGGCGGATCGCGGCTGCTGGACCGGGTGGACTGCGACGTGGACTACGAGGACAAGGCTGACGCCTGGATCGCGGCTGTGGTGGACAAGCTCTCGGCGTCCGCCGCCCCGACCCCTGCCCTGGCTCCCATCCTTGCTCCGGCGGGGGCCTCCCTCTCTGCCTACGGCAAGAAAAACCCGTTCCCGGCGGTGTTGCTGGAGCGGATCAACCTGAACGGGCGCGGATCGGCGAAGGAGACCGTGCACGTGGAGATTTCCCTGGCGGGGAGTGGGCTGACGTACGAGCCGGGCGATGCGCTGGGGGTGCTTCCCGTGAACGATCCGTCCTATGTGGACGAGCTGCTCGGCTTGCTGGGTGCTGGCGGGACGGAGAAGGTGACGACGCCGCGCGGGGAGGAGAGCCTCCGGGACGCGCTGCTGGAGACCTACGAGGTGAACACCCTCACTCGCCCCTTCCTCACCTCCTACGCGGAGCTCGCCCGGAGCAAGGTGCTGGACGCACTGCTGGCGGACAAGGACAGGCTCTCCGCCTGGATGTACGGACGCGAAATTCTGGACGTGCTGGAAGCGTGGCCGGTGAAGGGCCTGGCCCCTGCGGCCTTTCTGGAGATGCTCCGCAAACTCCCCCCCCGCCTTTATTCCATCGCCTCCAGTCTGGGGGCGCATCCGGACGAGGTACACCTTTGCGTTGGTGTCACCCGCTACGAGGCGCATGGCCGCAAACGCCTGGGTGTGTGTTCGACCTACCTGTCCGACCGCGTGGACCTGGATGGGACCCTGCGGGTCTACGTCGACCCGAACAAGAATTTCAAGCTGCCAGCCTCGGTGGACACCCCGGTGATCCTCGTCGGCCCGGGGACGGGCATCGCCCCCTTCCGCGCGTTTGTCGAGGAACGCGAACTGCAAGGAGGCGGCAGGAACTGGTTGTTCTTCGGCGAGCAGCACTTCGACACGGACTTCCTCTACCAGACCGAGTGGCAGGCGTGGTTGAAGTCGGGCGTGCTCACCCGCATGGATGTGGCCTTCAGCCGCGACCAGAAAGAGAAGCTTTATGTGCAGCACCGCATGCGCGAGAAGGCGCGCGACCTCTACGCCTGGCTCCAGGACGGTGCTCACTTCTACGTGTGCGGCGACGAGAAGCGCATGGCACACGACGTGCACCAGGCCCTCGTCGACATCGTCGCCGAACAGGGCGGCCTTTCCGCGCCCGACGCCGAGGCCTGGGTCAAACAGCTCCAGAAGGACCGCCGCTACCAGCGCGATGTGTATTGAGCCTCCCGGCATGAGCGACCCCACCAACCACCGGAAGCTGGAGCACCTCGATATCCTGCGCCGCGACCCGGAAACCGACCGCGCCGCCGCCGCCTTCTCCTGCCTCCGCCTGCGCCACCGCGCTCTCCCGGAACTCGACCTGCAGGAGATCGATCCGTCCCTGACCTTCCTCGGCCGGCGCCTTTCCTTCCCGCTGCTGATCTCCTCGATGACCGGAGGCGACCACGATACGCTCCGCTTCGTGAACCGGAACCTCGCCGTGGCCGCCAGCCGCTGCCGGGTCGCCCTGGGGGTCGGCTCCCAGCGGGTCATGTTCACGCACCCGGCCGCCCGCACCTCGTTCGAACTGCGGGCTCACGCCCCGGAGGCGCTGCTCCTGGCGAACTTGGGGGCCGTGCAGCTCAACAAGGGGTTTGGGGTGGAACACTGCCGCGAGGCCGTCGGCGTTCTGGGGGCCGATGGTTTGTTTCTGCATCTGAACCCGCTGCAGGAGGCGGTGCAGCCGGAAGGCGACACCTGTTTCCGCGGTTTGGCCGATCGCATGGGGGCCGTGGCGGCGGAATTGGAAGTCCCGGTGATTGTGAAAGAGATTGGCTGTGGGTTGGGTTTGCCAGACGCGGAGCTCCTGTTCGCACGCGGCATCCGCCTCTTGGATGTCGCCGGAAGCGGGGGCACCAGCTGGAGCCGGATTGAGCACCACCGTCGTGCGGTGGGGCAGGCGGATAACCTGGGGCTGTTGTTCCAGGATTGGGGCCTGCCGACGCCGCTGGCGCTGCGGGAGCTGTCGCCCCTGCGCGGGAGGGGGGCGACGCTGATCGCTTCGGGAGGGCTGCGCGACGCGCTGGACATGGTGAAGTCGATCGTGCTGGGAGCGTCACTGGCTGGAATGGCGAACCCGTTCCTGGAGCCCGCGCTGGAGTCGGCGGACGCCGTGGTGGCGCGGATCGAGTCCCTGCGCCGGGCCTTCCGCACGGCGATGTTCCTGCTTGGGGCCCGGACCCTCGCCGAATTGCGTGGCAACGAGGATCTTCTGCTGGCATGAGTGAGCTTCCCGACAGCGACACCTTGTATGCGCATTTTCTCGCGCCCTGGATCCCGGACGAGGAGGGGCGTGAACGTTTCCTGCGCAGCGATCTGGAAGAGATCGAGCTGGAGGAGGGGGCCCACATTCGCGTGCTCCATCCCCTGCCGGCCGAGGCGCGGGGGGCGGTGGAGGAACAGCTGCGACGTATGCAGGCGGCCGCCCTCGCTGACCTGCCCGGGCTCCTCGGCGTGCAGGGCGACCCCTCCCTGGAGTGGCTCGACGCCCTCGAGCGGTGGATGAGCCCCGAACGCCTGCGCGGACTTCTCCGCGGCTCGGACCCGGCCAGTCCCGACAACAACTGGCTGCTGCTCTGCTGCGAGACGGGCGCGTTGATCGCGCTGTTGTTGGAGGCGCACTGGCCCGCCCTCCGCTGGATTCCCGACGCGCCCTATTTCGAATCTGCCCTGTTTGACCTCAATGCCAAACTGCGTATCCCCGTGTTCCACTGGGCGGTGAAGGCGCTGAGCGGCGAGGAGCGAAGACCGTTGCGGGAGAAGTTCCATGCGACAATCGGGTTTCTGCGGGGTTGAGGCGCTATCCGAAGGTCGGAACAGGCATAGGGGCAGGTTTCCGGGGGGCGGAAATCGCGTTGGCTTGCGCTTGTCATGGGGGGGAAGGGGGGCTATATTCTGCGCTTTGACCTCAACCAGCAAGATCTTCAGGGCAGGGTGATCCGGAGGCGACTCCGGAAATTCCCGATCGGCGGTGAAAGCCCGCGACTCCCCGCAGTGTGGGGACTGACAGCGCCCGAATCCGGGAAACCGGACTCCATGCGCGGCCGACCGTACAGTCGGGATGAAAGAAGATCCACCGCTCTGGAACGCTCCCGCGTCCGGAGCTGGATCGTTTTGCCCTGCGGACCCCTCCCCCGGAACTCCTCCCATGTCCCAGGCACCCTCCTCCTCCACCTCCCCCCTTGTCTTCGATCCCATCGAGGAGGTCATTGCGGCGATCGGCCGGGGGGACATGGTCGTGGTCGCTGACGACGAGAACCGTGAGAACGAGGGGGACCTGGTCTGCGCGGCGGACGCCGTCACCCCGGAAATCATCAATTTCATGGCGACGCAAGGGCGGGGGCTCATCTGTGTCACCCTGCCGGGGCCCGACCTCGCCCGGCTGGGCATTGGGGACATGCGGCACGCCGGCGACGAGGGCGTGCCCGTCCGCACCGCCTTTATGGAGTCGGTTGACGCCCGCGAGGGGATCACGACCGGGATCAGCGCGGCCGACCGCGCCCGCACCGTGCGCCTGATGGCGGATCCTTCCACCGGTGCCGGCGACCTGGTCAGGCCCGGGCACATGTTCCCCATCAAGGCCCACGCACGCGGCGTGCTGGGGCGGGCCGGCCACACCGAGGCCTCGGTCGACCTGGCCCGTCTTTCGGGCCGCCGCCCCGCGGGGCTCATCTGCGAGATCATGAATGCCGACGGCACCATGGCCCGCTTGGACGACCTGCGCGCCTTCGCGGCGGCCCACGGCCTCCTGTTCGGTTCGGTCGCCCAGATCATCGAATACCGCCAGAAGAGCGAGGGCGAGGTTTTCTGCGAGGGCGAGGTACGGCTTCCCACCGAGTTTGGCGAGTTCCAGTGCCGCATCTACCGCTCGTCGCTCGACGACAAGGAGCACTTGGCCCTTTACACGGGGGAGCTGGGCGGGGAGGCCGCGCCGTTGGTCCGCGTCCATAGCGAGTGTCTGACCGGGGATGTCCTGCATTCGATGCGCTGCGACTGTGGCGGTCAGTTGAAGGAGGCCATGCGGCGGGTCCGGGCCGAGGGCCGCGGGGTGGTCCTCTATATGCGGCAGGAGGGCCGCGGCATCGGCTTGGGCGCCAAGTTGCGGGCCTATGTGCTTCAGGACCAAGGTTTGGACACGGTGGAGGCGAACCTGCGGCTGGGCTACGGCGCCGACCAGCGGGAGTACCGCTCCAGCGCTCTCATTCTCCGCGACCTGGGGATCGGCAAGGTTCGGCTGCTCACCAACAATCCCGCGAAGATCGACGGCTTGGAGCGCAATGGAATCGCCGTCCAACAGCGGATCCCCGTGATTGTCGAGGGCAACCCCCACAACGCGCGTTATCTGGAAACCAAGCGCACGCGGCTGGGGCACCTGCTGTGAGTCGCGCGTCCTGGAGCACACTCCCATGAGCAAGCATTTTCCTGGAAACATGCACGAGGGGCTTCCTTCCTTGCCGGACGGGGTGCTGCAGCATCTCGGCACACACCAGGGTCAGGGCCTGCGCATCGGCATTGCCGCGGCCCGCTTCAACATCGGGCTCTCGGGCGCGCTGGTGGCCGCAGCGGTCGACACCCTCCTTGCCAAGGGGGTGGCGGCGGCCGACATCGAGGTGGTCTGGGTGCCGGGGAGTTTTGAGCTGCCCCTGGCGCTCAAACGGCTCGGGGAGAAGCGCTCTTTCAGCGCGTTGATTGCCGCAGGGGTCGTGATTGAAGGGGCGACGCGGCATGCGGAACTGATCGTCAACGCGCTCGCGGCCGCGATGGTGCGTCTTTCTCTCGATTTGGATTGTCCGGTGATCGATGCGGTGGTAAGCGCACGGACCCCCGAACAGGCGGAAGCCCGGTGCCTCACCGGTCCCACGAGCCGCGGCGCCTACGCCGCCCTCGCCGCCCTGGAAGTCTGTTCCTCCCTACCCACATCCCCATGAGCACCGGCGCCCCCAACCGACACCTTCTCCGCCTTTGGGCGGTGCAATTCCTCTTCCAGCGCGACTACAACCAGACCGATTCCTGGGAGGAGGCGCTGGAGCTCTTCCTCGCCGACAAGGACCGCAAGATGTCCCGCAAGATGACCGCCTTTTTCCAGGAGCGGATCGACGGTGTGAGCCTGAACTTGGAGGAGATCGACGAGCAAATCCGCCGCCATTCTGACAATTGGGACCTCCACCGCATGGGCGGGGTCGACCGCAATGTCCTCCGCCTCGGTTTCTTCGAGCTCCTCCATTGCAGCGATGTGCCTCCGGTGGTGGCCGTGAACGAGGCGGTCCAGCTCGCCAAGGAACTGAGTTCGGAGGAGAGCGCCAAGTTCGTGAACGGCATTCTTGACCGCCTCATCCGGAAGCTCGACCGCCCGCTGCGGCAGGGCGTTCCCCGGGAGGAGGGCTGAGCGATGGTCGGCTGGCTCGGCGCGTTGCGCAAGACCCGCGACATCTTCCTCGGGGCCCTTCAAGGGGTGGTGAGCGATGGCCGCCACGTAGACGAGATGACCCTTGGGGACTTCGAGGCCGCCCTCCTCCGCGCGGACCTCCCCCCTCGCCTCGTCGGCGAGCTCGTGAACGACCTGGAAGAAAACCCGGTCCTCGCCGGAACCAATCCCCGGAGCCTCCTCCAGGCCGCCCTCGCGAAGCGCCTGCTCGCCTCTCCCTCCAACCCCCTCGATTTCTCCGTGAAGCCCGCCTGCGTCCTGCTTCTGGGTGTGAATGGCGCCGGCAAGACCACCACCTGCGCCAAACTCGCCTGGCGCGCCCGCCTCATGGGCCGCAAGGTTCTCCTTGGCGCGGCGGACACCTTCCGTGCCGCTGGCACCGAGCAGTTGCGCCTCTGGGGTGACCGTTTGGAGATCCCCGTGGTTTCCGGACGCCAAGGTGCCGATGCCTCGGCGGTGGCCTACGACGCCCTTGACGCCGCTCACGCCCGCGGCATGGACCTGCTGTTGATCGACACCGCCGGCCGTCTTCACACCAAGAGCCACCTCATGGAGGAGCTCCAGAAAATGGTGCGCGCCCTCCGAAAGCGCGATCCCTCCGCGCCCCATGCGGTCTGGATGGTGCTCGACGCCAGCCTCGGCCAAAATTCCCTCCATCAGGCCGTCCTTTTCCACCAGGCCGTCCCTCTCACCGGCCTCGTTCTGACGAAGCTCGACGGCTCCAGCAAGGCGGGCTTCCTCTTCAATATTCAGAAGGAACTCCCCGGTGTTCCTGTCCTCTTCTCCGGCCTCGGCGAGGCCCCGGAGGATCTCGTCCCCTTCGATCCACACGCCTTCCTCGACGCCCTTCTCGCCCCCCCATCCCATGAAGCCGGATGATGATTTTTTTATGGGCGAAGCCCTCGCTCTGGCCGACCGAGGCGTAGGCCTGACCGCCCCCAATCCGGCCGTCGGCGCGGTCGTCGTCCGCGACGGCCAAATTGTCGGCCGCGGCTGGCACCGTCGCGCCGGCCGTCCCCACGCTGAACCCAATGCCCTCCGCAACGCCGGAGTGGCGGCAAACGGGGCGGACCTTTATGTCACGCTGGAGCCCTGTTGCACCTGGGGGAAGACCCCGCCTTGCACCGAGGCGATTCTGGCTGCGGGCATCCGGCGTGTGGTGATCGGATGTCTGGACCCGAATCCCTGCCACGCAGGTCGGGGCCCGGAGTGCCTGCGCGCCGCGGGCATCGAGGTCCTTGTCGGTGTGCGCGAAGCCGAATGCCGCGAGCGGATCCGCGGCTTCGCCCACGTCCAGGAGTCCGGCCTCCCCTGGGTCGCCCTCAAACTTGCCTGCTCCCTCGACGGCCGCATCGCCGACGCCACCGGTGCCTCCAAGTGGATCAGCGGTCCCGCCGCCCGCGAACGCGTCCAAGCCCTTCGACGCGAGGCCGACGCGATCCTCGTTGGCACCGGAACGCTGCGCAGGGACGATCCTTCCCTGCTGCCACGTCCCGCCCATGGCCGTGCCCCCACGCGGGTGCTTCCCGACCGCCAAGGCCGCCTGCCCTTGTCCTTGCGCGTCTTCACCGATGGCGCCCCCTCCCTGGTCCTGCTCGGACCGGAAGCCCCCTCCGCACGCCGCCGCGCCCTCGACGCGCGCGGCATCGGCTGGATCGACGTCCCTGCCCCTCGTGGGCAGATCGACTGGGCGCGCGCGCTCCGTCTCCTCGCCGGCAGGGGGCTCAACCACATCCTGTGCGAGGGCGGCGGACAGCTTGCCGCCGCGCTGCTCCGCCGGGACCTCGTGCGCGAACTGCATTGGGTCATCGCCCCGAAGCTGCTGGGCGAGAAGGGGAGCCCGGCGGTGTGCCATTCCTGGAAGATCGGCGAGGCTCCGGGCTTCCGGCTGTTGTCAACGGAAAGGGTGGGCGACGACCTCTGGCTCAGGATGGCGGTGTAGTCGCGGAGGTGGGATCAGGAGCCGGTGAATTCGGAGGCGGGGGAGTTTTCGCGGGATCCACGGAGGAGTTGCAGGAAAGTAAGGGTGAGGATGCGGAGGTCGACGAGCGGGGAGGCGTGGTCGACATACCAGGTGTCGAGTTCGAATTTCCGTTCCCAGGTGAGGGCGTTGCGGCCGTGGACCTGGGCCCAGCCCGTGAGGCCGGGGCGAACCAGGTGACGACGGGCCTGCTCAGGGCTGTAGCGGTCGAGGTAGGCGGGCAGAAGAGGTCTGGGGCCGATGAAGGACATGTCGCCTCGGAGGATGTTGAGCAGTTCGGGGAGTTCGTCGAGGCCGGAGGCGCGGAGGCGTCGTCCGAAGGGGGTCATGCGTTGTTCGTCGGTTCCGGGGCCTTCGCGGAGTGAGCGGAATTTGACGAGGGTGAAGAGACGCCCGTGGAGGCCGGGGCGGGTTTGGCGGAAGAGGATGGGGGCGCCGAGGCGGAGGCGCACGAGGAGGCCCAGGGCGAGAAAGAGAGGGCAGAGGAGCAGCAGCAAGAGGGCGGCGGCGCCAAGATCGACGGCCCGTTTCATCGGGCAAGTGGCCCAGGAGCTCGTGTTCATGGCAGGTCGCGGTTGAGTTTTCCCGAGATGAAGCCCTCGGGGTCGATCTCAACGGCCTGGAAGCCGAGCGGGAGGAGGGCGGAGGACAGCGCGGGTGCGAGGAGCTGTAGTGCGGCAAGTCGGTCGCACGGCACCTCAACGCGGGCGTTGTTTCCGGGGTGGCGCACCCGGCAGACTGGGAAGCCCTGCGCGGTCAGCCAGGCCTCGGCTGCCTCGATGCGGCGAAGTTTTTCCAGGGTGACCCGTTCCCCGTACGGAATCCGGGAGCTGAGGCAGGGCGAGGCGGGTTTGTTCCAGCATTCGAGCCCGAGGTCGGCCGCCAGCTTGCGGACGGCCTGTTTGTCGAGGCCGCTTTCGGCGAGGGGGGAGCGGACGCGGAACGCTCGGGCCGCCTCGAGACCGGGGCGGTGGTCGTCCAGGTCGTCGAGGTTGGTGCCGTTGAGGATCCAGGCGTCGGGACGTTCGCGGGCGATGTCTTCGAGTTCGGTGTAGAGGGTGCGTTTGCAGAAGAAGCAGCGGTTCGCTGGATTGCTGAAATAGTCGGGGTCGAGGAGTTCGCGGGTGACAACGACCTGGAGGGGGATGGCGTGGCGGTGGGCGAAGGCTTTCGCCGCGTCGAGCTCGGAGAGTTTGAGGCTGGGGGAAGCGGAGATGACCGCGAGCGATCGTTCGGGGCCGAGCAGGTGGGTGGCCAGCCAGGCGACGAGGGAGCTGTCGACTCCGCCGCTGAAGGCGGTCACGGCGAAGGGGCAGGCGTCGAACCAGGCGCGCAGGGGCTCGGGCAGGTCGGTCATGGCGTGGGGTTTGGCTCCGGGGCGGGGAGGCGTGCGGCTTCCAGCTGGGAGCGGAGCTCGTCGAGTCGGCCCTCGAACTGGGTCTTTTGGTCCTGGAGGCGCTGGTCGCGGTCCGCGAGCATCTGGCGCAGGAGGGTGATTTCGTTGAGGCTGTTGGTGTAGTTGCGCAGGAGTTTGGCGGACTCCTCTCGTTCCTTGCTGCGAAGGGAGGTCTCGGTGTCGAGGGATTCGCGGGTGCTGTCGAGGGAGGTTGCGAGTTCGGTGGCGCGGGTTTCGGCGGTGGAGAGGGCGTCCTTGAGGGCGTTAACACGCTGGGTGGCGTTCTGTTCGGCCTGTGCGTGTGCGGTGCGGGTGAGGGCGAGTTCCTTTTCAAGTTCGGTGGCGCGTGCGCCGGCCTGTTGGAGCGCGCTCTGGGCATCACGGGCGGCCGCGGCCTGTTCGTCGAGGCGGGCCTGGAGGTTTTCCTGTTGTTCCCGGGCGGAGCCGAGGGCGATGACCGCGGCCGCCTTTTGTTTGTCGGCCTCGGCTGCGTTGGCCTCGGCCTCCTTGCGCGCGGCTTCGGCGGTGGCAAGCGCTTCCTCGCGCGCAGCGAGAGTGTTGCGGGTGTCCAGCAGGCTGCGTCTGGACGATTCCAGGGACTTTTCAGCTTCGCCGCGGTCGCGTTCGGCCACGCGCAGGGAAGCCTCGGCCTGTTGACGGGCCTGTTTGTTGGTGTCCAGTGCCTCCTCGACATCGGCAAGTTTTTTCTGGAGGCGTTCGACCGTGCGGGTGGCCGCGTCGAGTTTTTTCTCGGCCTCGGCCTGTTGGCGGGCGGCGGCCTTGGCGGCGGCCTCGGCTTGTTGGCGGGCGTCGGTGGCGGCGGCGAGGGCCTGGTCGCGTTCGGCGAGGGTGGCGCGTGCGGCGTCGCGTTCGGCGGTCGCGGTGGCGAGGGATTTGGCGGTGGCTTCGCGCGCGGTTTCGGCGTCCTTGGCGGCGGCCTCGGCTTGTTGGCGGGCGTCGGTGGCGGCGGCGAGGGCCTGGTCGCGTTCGGCGAGGGTGGCGCGTGCGGCGTCGCGTTCGGCGGTCGCGGTGGCGAGGGATTTGGCGGTGGCTTCGCGCGCGGTTTCGGCGTCCTTGGCGGCGGCCTCGGCTTGTTGGCGGGCGTCGGTGGCGGCGGCGAGGGCCTGGTCGCGTTCGGCGAGGGTGGCGCGTGCGGCGTCGCGTTCGGCGGTCGCGGTGGCGAGGGAGTCCCGGGCAACCTGGAGGGAGGAGGTGAGCCCCTGGTTTTCTTGTTGCTGTGTCTCCACGCGTTGTTTCAGCTCGAGGATGCCCTGCTCGAGCAGTTGGAAGTCTTTGAGTTTGGATTCGAGTGCCGCGAGTTTGGCATTGGCCGCGTCGAGGGTGGCCTGGGCGTTCGCGCGCTCCTTCGAGAATTCGGTCTCCATGGCGGCGAAGCGTTCGGCCTGTTGGTTGGACAGGTCGCGGATCGAGGCGAGCTGCTCCTCCAACCGTTGGCTGCGTTCGTGGAGGGTGTTGCGTTCCTCCAGGAGAGCGGCCCCCTCCGTCAGGAGGCGCTCGCGTTGCCGGGCCAGTTCCTCGTTGGTCACCTCAAGCTTGTCGGTGCGGTCCTGCAGGAGGGTGTTGAAGCGCCGCAGGTCGTTGACGTCCTTCTGGAGTTGTGTGTGGAGCCGGTTGCCCTCGCCGCGCGCGGCCTCCAGTTCCCGTCGGAGGTCCTGGAGGACCGCACGCTGCCCGGCCAGGGCCTCGTCCCTTTCGCGCAGGGTCGCCGACATGTCGATGTTGCGCCGCTCCAGCTCCAGCAGCCTCCCGGCCTCCGCGGCCATTTTCTCCCGTGCCTCGAGGTAGAGCGCGCGGAAGTCCTCGCCGCCGTTCGTCCCGGGAGGAGGGGGCGGGGGGGGCTCGACGGCGGCGGCACGGTCTGGGGCGGCCTCCGCCAGGGAAGCAATTTTTCCGCGGAGGGTTTCGATGCGGATGTCGACGACTTTGTCCTTGTAGGAGGGGTCCGTGGTGCGGATCCGTTCGTAGTCGGCCAGCGCTGAACGGTAGAGCTCCAGGGCCTTCGCCGCTTCGCCCTGTTTGAGGAGGGCGTCCGCGTCCATCAGACGGAGGTAGGCCTCCGTGGCCACGGTATCGAGGGGGTTCTCCTGGGCGGACAGGCGGGGGAGGAGGGCGAGGTGGGACAGCAACAGCAGCAGCAAGATACGCATGGGGACTCCAATGGTTGGCTTTTTTCTAAATGCCGGGGCCGGGGTTGTCACGGAATTTGTGCCCCCAAGGGGGGTCAGTAGCTGACCGGACGTTCTTGGACCCATTCCCGCATCGCCTTCACACGGGAGGACCACTTTTTGGCGTCCCGGCGCTCTTCCACAAAGGACATGAAAAGTCCCTGGAGGAGGTCGGAGACGTTCTCCACCTGGAGCATGCGGTCCTGGAAACGGCTGAGGGCGTCGAGTTGTCCCTCGGCCACGGCGGGCTTGAAGGAGCGGACCGCGAGGGTTTCCCCGTCGAGGTTCAGCCGCCAAATGGTTTCGCCCTTGACGAGGCTGAGGGTGGCCTTGCGGAGCTTTTTGCCGGCAAGGAGGCCGGCCTTCGCCTCGGCGCCCTGCAGGGGGTTGCCCTTGCGGAGGGAGAGTTCGTGGGCGCCGCCGCCCTCCATGACGAGGGTGATGGGGCCTTCCAGGAGGACGCCGATCTTGCCATGGGGGCCCGCGGGAACCTTGTCGGGTTGGAGTTCGGCCTGGTGCCAAAGCCAGGTCATGAAGTCGTGCCCCGCAAGCGGGGAGGTGCGCTCGGGCTCGACTTCGGCGCTGTAGCTGCAGGGGGCCCACTCCCGGCTGTCGCTGTGCCCCTTGAGCATCGAGAGGGTCTCGGGGGTCAGCAGTGTCGGCGCGAAGCCCACGGCGTCGCGCAGATAGCTCGTGAAGACGTCCACTTGCTTGTCCGCAAGCGTCTCCGCATACAACTCCCCGCTGTCGGGCCGGTGCACGAACGTCATCCCCTTCAGCTGCGGCGGCATCGTTGGAAGAAGGCGGTCGATGATCTCCTGGCGGAGCTCGTTGCGTTCCTTTCGCGAAAGGAAGGCCTCGCCGCTCACCGCCAGCCGCACCAGCTCCTCCTGCTTGAGTTCCGCACGCAACAGGCTGGCCGGTATCTTGCGTTCGGCTTGCAGAAGGCAGAGCCTAAGCCAGCCCCCGAAGTAGGCGTTGTTCTCGTCGATCATCCGGTCCAGCAGATGACGGCCCGTGACCCAGCCGTAGAGTGGCTGGTCCTTGACCATGTCCATGGGCGGGGCGACACGGCGGCGGAAGCCGTCGAGCACCGGCTCGGGGATGGCGCGGGGCAGCTGGTACATGCGGAAGCTGATGGAACCGGACTCGAAAGGCATGGGGGGGACTCCTGCAGTGGAAAGGAAGTCCGCTCCCTACACGATGGGGAGTCGCATTGCAACCATCCAGCCGGGGGCAGGTCAGCCGAGGCCGAGGACATCGCGCATGCCGTAGAGGCGGCCGGCGGGCTTTCCGTGCAGCCAGGCGGCGGCCTTGAGGGCACCGTAGGCGAAGGTTTCGCGGCGGGTGGCGCGGTGGGAGAGGTCGATGAGTTCGCCGTCGGTGGCGAAGCGGACGGTGTGGTCGCCGACGACATCTCCGCCGCGGAGGGCGTGGAAACCGATTTGTTTGGCGGGGCGTTCGCCGGTGATGCCGGAGCGTCCGTCCTGCTGAACGTCGGCGAGTTTCCAGCCCGCACCGCGGGCGGCGGCCTCGCCGAGGAAAAGGGCGGTACCGCTGGGGGCATCCTTTTTGTGGCGGTGGTGCATCTCGGTGATTTCGATGTCGTAGCCAAGGTGGGCGAGGCGGGAGGCGGCCTGTTCGACAAGCGACGCGAGAAGGTTGACGCCCAGGCTCATGTTGGCGGCGTAGAGGAGGGGCATCTGGCGCGCCATGAGGAGGAGGGCCTCCTGTTCCAGGGCGGTGAGACCGGTGGTGCCGACGACGGCGGCCTTTTTGGCGTCCGCCAGCAGCTGGAGGCGTTCGCGGATGCCGGTATGGAAGCTGAAATCGATGAAGAGGTCAGCTTTGTCGAGGAGAGCGGGGAGGCTGGCGGTGAGGGGAATGCCGCAGGGGGCACGGCCGGAGAGGAGGCCAAGATCGGCGCCCTGGCGGGGGTTCTGGGCGAGATCGACGGCACCGGCGAGGGTAAGGCTGGGCACGGTGCCGTCCAGCAGAGCACCGGCGAGGGCCTGCCCCATGCGACCTGCGCCGCCAATGAGGGCAACGCGGCTCATGCGGTGACTCCGTTGTCGCGCAGGATCCGCTCCAGCCGATCCCGCTTTTCGTCGTCCATGGGGCAGAGGGGAAGGCGGAAGACTTCCTCGCAGCGCCCGAGGAGGGCGAGGGCGGTTTTGATGGGCAGCGGGTTGACGTCCATGGAGAGGAGGGCGGCAAAGAGGGCGTGGTTGGAGAGATGGATGCGGCGGGCGGCGGCGAAGTCGCCGTCGAGAGCGAGTCGGACCATTTCCACAACGCGCTCGGGAACGACGTTGGAGGCGACGCTGACGACGCCCTTGGCGCCGACGGCAATCATGGGGAGGGTGAGGGGGTCATCGCCGGAGAGCACGCAGAGGTCCGGCTGACGCGCAAGGATCTGGCTGACGCGGTCCACGCTGCCTCCGGCTTCCTTGACGGCAACGATTTTGGGGTGTGCCGCGCATTCGGCGATCAGGTCGATGGAGAGTTCCTTGCCCGCGCGTCCGGGGACGTTGTAGAGCATCACGGGCAGGCCGAGGTCGGCGATGGCCATGAAGTGAGCGAGAAGGCCGCTGTCGGAGGGCTTGTTGTAGTAGGGCGTCACCTGGAGGGTCGCGTCGCAGCCAATGTCGATCGCCGCCCGGGTGAGTTCCAGGGCCTCGGCGGTGGCGTTGGCGCCGGTGCCGGCGACGATCTGGCAGCGTCCGGCGGCGCGGGCATGCACGCGACGGATGACCTCGATGTGTTCCTCCATGTCGAGGGTGGGGGATTCGCCGGTGGTGCCGACGGGCACGAGGCCGGTGACGCCACCCGCGATCTGGGCATCGACGAGCCGGTCGAGGGCGTCTCCGTCGACGGAGCCGTCCTGCCGGAAGGGAGTGACAATTGCGGTATAGACGCCGGAGAACATCAGGAGCCCTGGGTGAGTTTGGAGCGCATGCGGAGGCGCAGGGAGTTGAGGCGGATGAAGCCGTGGGCGTCTTTCTGGTCGTACACGGTGTCCTTCTCGAAGGTGGCGACGTGTTCGTCGTAGAGGGAGAAGGGGGACTTGCGGCCGGCGACGGCGACGGAGCCTTTGTAGAGGCGGACGCGAGCGGTGCCGGTGGTGTTGGCGGCGGCCTCGTCCATGGCGGCTTGGAGCATGAGGCGCTCGGGGGCGAACCAGTAGCCGTTGTAGACGAGTTCGGCGTACTTGGGCGCGAGGGTGTCGCGGAGGCGGAGGACCTCGCGGTCCATGGTGAGCTGTTCGACGGCCTGGCGGGCGACATGGAGGACGGTCCCGGCGGGGGTTTCGTAGACGCCGCGGCTCTTCATGCCGACGTAGCGGTTTTCAACGATGTCGACGCGGCCGACACCGTGTCTGCCGGCGATCTTGTTGAGCTTGAGCATGATGTCGAGCGGGGAGAGGCTTTCGCCGTTGAGGGAGACGGCGTCGCCCTTCTCGAAGCCGATTTCGACCTCTTCGGGCTGGTCGGGGGCCTTGAGGGGATCGCAGGTGAGGAGGAACATTTCGGGGTCGGGGGCGTTCCAGGGATCCTCCAGGATGCCGCCTTCGAAGGAGATGTGCAGCAGGTTGCGGTCCATGGAGTAGGGCTTCTTGGCGGTGACGGGGACCTGGATGCCGCGGGAGGCGGCGTAGTCGAGGAGGTCGGTGCGGGACTTGAAGTCCCAGAAGCGCCAGGGGGCGATGACCTGCATGGAGGGGTCGAGGGCGTAGGCGGTGAGTTCGAAGCGGACCTGGTCGTTGCCCTTGCCGGTGGCGCCGTGGGCGATGTGGGTGGCGCCGTGTTCATGGGCGACATCGACGAGGCGTTTGGCGATGAGGGGGCGGGCGATGGAGGTTCCGAGGAGGTAGCCGCTTTCGTAGACGGCAGCGCCGCGGATCATGGGAAAGACGAAATCCTTGGCGAATTCGGCGCGGACGTCATCGACGATGCACTTGCTGGCGCCGTGTTGGAGGGCCTTGGCCTCCAGTCCATCGAGTTCCTCCTGCTGGCCGACATCGGAGGCGTAGCAGATGACCTCGCAGGTGTACTGTTCCTGGAGCCACTTGAGGATGATGGAGGTGTCGAGACCTCCGGAGTAGGCGAGCACGATTTTCATGGGGTGTTTTTTTCCTGGTTGAGCAGTTGGGCCTGCCAGTCGGCGCAGGCCTTGTCAATGAGATGGACGGCCGTCTGGATCTGTGCGGCGGTGATGGTGAGGGGAGGCAGCATGCGGATGACGTTGCCGGCGGTGCAGACGGTGAGGAGGCCGCGGCGCATGAGCAGGGTTTCCAGCTCCTTGGCGGGGCGGTCGATGACGAGGCCGACGAGGAGTCCCTTGCCGCGGACCCCCTTGATGAAGGGGTATTTGTCGGCGAGGGGGCGGAGGCGGGTCATGAAGAGGCTGCCGAGGTCGGCCGCCTTGGAGTCGAGACCCTGTTCGTGGATGACCTGAAGGACGGTGCGGGCGGCGGCGCAGGCGAGGGGCTGACCGCCAAAGGTGGTGCCATGGGAGCCGACGCTGAAGACGTCCTGGAGTTTGGGGCCGGCGACGACGGCACCGATGGGGAAACCGCCGCCGAGTCCTTTGGCGAGGGAAAGGGCGTCGGGGGTGATGCCGTAGTGCTGGTAGGCGAACATGCGTCCGGTGCGGCCGATGCCGGTCTGGATTTCGTCGAGCAGGAGCAGCAGATCGCGTTCCCGGCAGAGGTCGGCGAGGGCGGAGACGAACTCGGGGGAGGCGGGGACGACGCCGCCCTCGGCCTGGACGAGTTCGAGCATCACGGCAACGGTGCGCGGGGTGATGTGGGCTTTGACGGACTCGAGGTTGTTGAACTCGGCATGGACGAAACCCTCGGGCAGGGGCTGGAAGCCGTATTGGACCTTTTCCTGTCCGGTGGCGGTGAGGGTGGCCAGCGTCCTTCCGTGGAAGGAGTTGCGCATGGTGATGATCTCAAAACGTCCGCCGTTGGCGTTGCCCCATTTGCGGGCGAGTTTGATGAGGCCCTCGTTGGCCTCGGCTCCGGAATTGCAGAAGAGGACCTTGCCGCCGAGGGAGAGGTCGGAGAGGGTCTCCGCCAGAAACGCAGCCTGGTCGTTGTAGTAGAGATTGGACACGTGCAGGAGGCGTTTCGCCTGACGGGCGATGGCCTTGACGAGGCGGGGATGGCAGTGTCCAAGGGCGGTGACGGCAATGCCGGAGACAAAATCGAGGTAGCGTTTTCCGTCGGCATCCCAGAGATAGGCGCCGCGCCCCTTGGTGAGCAGCAACGAAGGGGCGTAGTTGGGGGTATGATAACGCTGGTGGAGGGCGTGGACCTGCTCGGTGAGGGTCGGTTTCGGCCCGCCCGCTGGCGTGATCAAGGCGGTGTTCGGGGTGTCGGTCATCGGAAACGCCGTTCTTTATGCGCGGGAGCGGCGGGTGTCAAGGATGGGGCGAAGACGCTGCTTATTCGCTGTCCATGAGATTGAGATGGCGGACGATTTCGCCGGAGACGAGGTAGATGACATCCTCGGCGATGTTGCAGACGTGGTCGGCGATGCGTTCGAGGTCGCGGGCGGTGAGGAGAAGGTTGAGGAGGCACCCGGCCTCGGCGGGGGTTTCCTGCACGCGGGTCTTGAACCAGTCATAGACCTCGCTGTTGAGCTGGTCCATCTGGCGGTCCTGCTTGAGGATGCGGCGGGAGGCGTCAATTTCCTGATGGATGAGGGCCTCGAGGCTCTTGCGGAGCATCTCGCGGGCGAGGGCGGACATGGCGCCGATCTGGGGGGGCATTTCGGTGCTGCTCTGCCGCGAGAGCAGGGCGGAGCGTTTGCCGAGGTTCTCGGAGAGGTCGCCGATGCGTTCGAGATCGTTGTTGATTTTCATCAGGGCGACGATGTAGCGCAGATCGGAAGCGACGGGCTGGTGGAGGGCGAGGATTTTGAGGCATTCCTCCTCGACGCGGACCTCGAGGTCATCGACGAGGCGGTCCTCCTCGCGGAGGGATTCGCCCTGTTCGGGATTCCGGTTTTGGATGGACTGGATGCCGGTGCGCAGGTTCTGTTCCACGCGCCCTCCCAATTGGAGGATGAGGCGGTTCAGGACATCGATTTCACGCTGAAGGTGCAGCAGGGACATGGGAGGTGTGCCGTCCGCGTAAGGGGGGGGAAGAAAAGGTGAAAGTGATCTATACACGGAAGTGCCGCGGGTTGCATGTGAAAAAGTTGGAAAAGTAAGGGTGATGGATAGGTTCTTGCAATACCTGTTCCGGGTGAGGGTATCGCGAGAGGGATGTTGGATTTGCGTGAGGTGGGGGGGCGCGGGTTGTGTTCCGGGGGAGTTGGGGGGAGGGGGGGGTGGCGGGCGGGACGCCGGCGGTCCCGGGCGATCATACGGGCGAGACGCCCGGGGTCCCGGGCGATCAGGCGGGAGGGACGTCCGGGGTCCCCCCGGGAGGGGGTGTAAAAAAAACTCCGGCGGGGAGCCGGAGTTTTTTTTGGGTCGGGAAGACCGGGATGCTCAGATGCGGTCGAGGAAGAGGCCGGCACCGCCGTAGACGGCGTTTTTGCCGAGGAGGTCCTCGATGCGAAGGAGTTGGTTGTACTTGGCGATACGATCGGAGCGGCTCATGGAGCCGGTCTTGATCTGACCGGCGTTGGTGGCGACGGCGATATCGGCGATGGTGGTGTCCTCGGTTTCGCCGGAGCGGTGGGAGATGACGGCGCTGTAGTGGTTGCGCTTGGCCATTTCGATGGCGTCGAGGGTTTCGGTGAGGGTGCCGATCTGGTTGACCTTGACGAGGATGGAGTTGGCGGTGCCGGTCTCGATGCCGCGTTTGAGGTACTTGAGGTTGGTGACGAAGAGGTCGTCGCCGACGAGCTGGATCTTGTCGCCGAGGCGGTCGGTGAGTTTCTTCCAGGTTTCCCAGTCGCCTTCGGCGCAGCCGTCCTCGATGGAGATGATGGGGTACTTGGAGCACCAGTTGGCCCAGAAGTCGACCATTTCGTCGCCGGAGCGCTCGGACTTGTCGGACTTGTGGAAGACGTACTTCTTGGTTTCCTTTTTGTAGAACTCGGAGGCGGCGGCGTCGAGGGCGATGAAGACGTCCTGACCGGCCTTGTAGCCGGCTTTGTCGATGGCCTGGAGGATGACTTCGACGGCGTGGTCGTTGCTGTCGAGGCCGGGGGCGAAGCCGCCTTCGTCACCGACGGCGGTGGAGAGACCGGCCTTTTTGAGGATGGACTTGAGGGTGTGGAAGATTTCAGCGCCCATGCGGAGGGCCTCGCTGAAGGAGGAGGCGCCCTTGGGCATGATCATGAATTCCTGGATGTCGATGGGGGCGTCGGAGTGGGCGCCGCCGTTCATGATGTTCATCATGGGGACGGGGAGGACCTTGGCGTTGGCGCCGCCGAGGTAACGGAAGAGGGGGATGCCGAGTTCTTCGGCGGCGGCGTGGGCGGTGGCCATGGAGACACCGAGCATGGCGTTGGCGCCGAGGTTGGACTTGGTTTCGGTGCCGTCGAGGTCGAGGAGGGTCTGGTCCACCGCGATCTGGTCAAAGGCGTCCAGGCCGATGAGTTCGTCGCAGATCTTGCCATTGACGTTGTCGACGGCCTTGGAGACGCCCTTGCCCATCCAGCGGGTCTTGTCGCCGTCACGGAGTTCGAGGGCTTCGTTTTCGCCGGTGGAGGCGCCGGAGGGGACGGCGGCGCGGCCGACGGCACCGCTTTCGAGGGTGACCTCGACTTCGACGGTGGGATTGCCGCGGGAGTCGACAATCTGGCGGGCGTACACATCAATGATATCAGCCATGGTGGAGATGCTCCGAAATATAGGTTTTGGATAGGGAGAGGGTGCTCTCTCTAGGCGTTGGAAGGGGTTCTGGCAAGACTTCCGCACAAAAATCGGCGTTTTCTTGTCTGAATTAATTTTTTGCCTATGCTGTGGGAATGGACAGCAACGGAACGCGAGTAGGATTCTATGGGGGCACCTTCAATCCGGTGCATGTGGGCCATTTGTTGGTGGCGCGGGAGGCTCGGGAGCGGCTGGGGCTGGACACGCTGTATGTTTTGCCCAACAGCCGGTCGCCGCTGCGGGTGGGGGAGGCGTTGGCCCCGGCGGAGAGCCGGCTGGAGATGTTGAGGTTGGCGTTGGAGGGGGAAGAGGGGTTGGGGGTATGCGACCTGGAGGTGAGGCGGGGCGGGACATCGTACACGGTGGAGACGTTGCGGGAGTTGAGGCGGCGGCATGCCGGTGTGGAGCTGACGTTTCTGATGGGTGCGGACAGCCTGGAGACGTTTGACCGGTGGGTGGGGCCGGAAGAGATCTGTGATCTGGCGCGGGTGGTGGTGCTGCCGAGGCCTGGGGTGGACGCGCATCCGGCGCTGGAGGCGCTGGAGAAGCGTGCGTCGGGTGTGGCGGGGAAAATCCGGGTGTTGCCGGAGGGAAGGCGCATCGACATCTCCGCCACGGAGGTGCGGCGACGGGCCGCAGCGGGGCAGAGCATCCGCTGGCTGGTGCCGGAGGCGGTCGAACGGTACCTTTTGGCGCATCGACTCTACCGGATGTGAAACTGTGTAGGGCCTTCCGCGTTTCCTCACTGGGTTCGGCGGTTTCAGTCCTGGCCAAAGTGGGTGAGGAGGTAAGAGGTGGCGGCGTCGAGGGAGGGGAGGATTTTGGTGCAGTAGCGGACCATCCAGGGGCTGCAATCCTGGAAGGAGAAGGGGCTGAACGCGACGACGAACTTGCCGAGGTTATGGGAGGCGTGGAAGACCTCCATGGAGGTGCCGATGGAGGGTTTGTTGTAGTTGACGAGGAGGATGTCGGCGTCGCGGACGTCCTGGAGGTCGAACTCCACGATTTCGTTGGCGCTGTCGACCTCGCGGTCCTTGAAGTTGCGCCGCATGGGATCGAGGAGGCGGAAGGACGTGGCCAGCCGGCTCTTGGCGTCCTCCCGCCACTCCCGCGCGTGACCGAGGTGCTCGTCCATGATGGGGCCGCTGAGGTAGATCGTTTTCATGTGGGTGGGCTGGGGCTGGGGCTCTGAATCCCCCCTTCTGCCCCCTCCCCGCCAAAATGCAAGCCCTGCCCCGCCTCCCCTCGTGAAATTTTAATCCGGTTTTTCCTGACATTCGGCGGGATTGTGCACATGATTGGATCAACCCCAACCCCCTGAGGAAGCCGCATGAACGTGATCGCCGTGATTTTGGGTGGAGGCGCGGGCACCCGCCTGCAGCCCCTGACCAGTGAACGCTCCAAACCCGCCGTGCCCATCGCCGGCAAGTACCGCCTGGTCGACATCCCCATCAGCAACTGCATCAACAACGATATCAAGCGCATCTTCGTCTTGACCCAGTTCAACAGCGAATCCCTCCACCGGCACATTCACACCACCTACAGCTTCGACGCATTTTCCCGGAGTTTCGTCCGCATCCTCGCCGCCCAGCAGACCCCCGAGGGCGAGAGCTGGTACAACGGCACGGCCGACGCCGTCCGCCAGACGCTAATGCATTACAAGTCGGAGGCCCCGGACTATGTCCTGATCCTCAGCGGCGACCAGCTCTATTCGATGGACTTCGAGCGCATGCTCCGGGAACACGTCTCCCGTGGCGCGGAGGTCACCATCGCCACCAAGCCCACCGAACGCCGCGACGCCGGGGCCCTGGGCATCCTGCAGGTGGACGCGCACTCCAAGATCGTCAATTTCGTCGAGAAGCCCGGTGACACGCCGGCCCTCACGGCACTGCGGGCGCCGATGTACGACGACGAGCGGTACTTGGCGAGCATGGGCATCTACATTTTTAATACCCCGGTGTTGAAGCGGTTGCTCGACAACGACTTCAAGGATTTCGGCAAGGAGGTGATCCCGACGGCGATCCATGACACGAAGGTATTCTCGCACATCTACGAGGGATACTGGCGGGACATTGGGACGATCCGCAACTTCTGGGAAAGCAACCTGCAGCTCTGCGATGACATGCCGGAGTTCTCCCTGTACGACGTCGAGAAGCGCCTCTACACCCGCATGCGCTATCTCCCCCCCTCCAAGGTCCTCGGCTGCGTCGTCAACAATTGCCTTCTCTCCGAGGGTTGCATCCTTTCCGGCCGGGAAATCTCCCGCTCCATCATTGGCGTCCGCGGCGTCATCGGTCAGGGCACCGTCATGCGCAACACCTATATGATGGGGGCGGACTACTACAACTCGGAGCGGGGGCAGGAGGGCGAAGTTCCTCTGGGCATTGGCCGCGACTGCCACATCGAGAACGCGATCATCGACAAGAATGTCCGCATCGGCGACAAGGTTGTCATCAGTCCCAGGGGCAAAAAGGATGGCAACTACGGCAATCACACCGTCAGCGATGGCATCATCGTCATCCCCAAGGGAACGGCCATCCCCTCCGGCACGATCCTTTGAGTCTTCCATTCTCCCATTTAACGACACCCGGAATCCCCATGAGTGATCCTTTGAGTAAATTCGACAACATCCAGTTTAACGCCGCCGACCTGTGGAGGGAGGAGACCTACACGGACCGGGCCACCGGCACGATCCGGGTCATGCTGCCCGTCACGCCGGAGGGGGCGCCGGACCCCACCCGCGCCACCGAATACCACGCGCAGACCCAGGTGATGACCAACGCGGGGCTGTTGCCGGTCGAGGGGCCCATCGAGGCCACCAGCCTGCCGGAGGCGGTCGCGAATTTTGGGAAGGCGACCAAGGACGCCATGGCGGAGATGCTGGCGCGCATGCGGGAGTACCAGCGGGAGGCCGCCAGCCAGATCGTCACCCCCAGTCAGGCCCTCGGGGGCGGCCTCGGGGGGGGAATGGGCGGCGGCCTTGGCGGGGGGCTCGGTGGCCCCCGGGGACCTGTCAGCCTGCGCTGAGCCCACGATTTCAGATCCTTTCGCCTTGAACATCCGCCGCCGGTAGGGTGTCTTACTTTCCTTTCGCCCCAACTCCCCGGACTCCTACATGAAGTTTTTCGCCCGCCTTCTGCTCATTTTCTTGGTCCTCTTCCCGCGCGTGCACGCCCAGGATTCCCTGGCTCCCAGCGAGGTAGGCCGCCACATCGCCCGCCTTGTCATCAGCGGCATGCCCCAGGTCCACATGACCCACGATCCCCTCTCCGAGGGTCTGGCGCGCCGCACGCTTGAGAATTTCCTCCGGGCGCTGGACTTTGACCGCACGATCTTCACGGCGGAGGACATTGTTCTGCTCCGCCAGCAGGCCGCCGACCTCGAGAAGAGCCTCGCCGAGGGGGACCTGGAGTTCGCCTATTCGGCCTTTGAACTCTACCGCCAAAGGGCAGCCGACCGCGTCGCCTTCGTCCACCGTCTGCTGGAGGAGGGGCTTCCCTCCGAGAGCGAGGGCGAATACGTGTGGCGGCGCAAGGACGCACCCTGGGCGGCGGACGACCGCGAGTGGGACGACCTGTGGCGCCAGAAAATCACCCATGAATACCTGGGGGCTCTGGTGAGTCGTCGCCTCCGCGAGAAAGATGCCGCCGAAAAGGCCCAAAAGAAGGCCGATGCCGCGCCGGAGGCCTCCCCCGCGCCGGAGGAGGCCTCCCCGCCCCCTCCTGCCCCCAAGGCCCCCGACCTTTCCCCTCAAGAGGTGCTCCGCAAACGCTACGACCAGTTCCTCGAAATGCTCAAGGGTCACGACGCCGAGTACGTTCTCCAAATGTACCTCAACAGCTTGACCACCGCCTATGATGTCCATTCCAGCTATTTTTCCCCCCGCTCGGAGGAAGACTTCGACATCCAGATGAAGCTCTCCCTCACTGGCATCGGCGCCATCCTTCAATACGACGAGGGTGCCGCGAAGATCGAGCGCCTTAGCAAGGGTGGGCCCGCCGAGCGCGACGGGCGACTCCAGCCCGGAGACAAGATCATCGCCGTCGGGCAGGGCGATGGCGAGGAGCCTGTGAGCATCCTGTTCTGGCCGCTGTACCGCTCCGTGCGCCTCATCCGCGGCCCCATCGGCTCCAAGGTCGTCCTCCACGTCATCCCCGCCAGCGACCCCAGTGGCTCCGAGGTCAAAGTCATCGAAATCGTCCGCGACGAGATCAAGCTCGAGGAAAAAGCCGCCCATGCGATTGTCCACGAGCTCCAGCGCGACGGCGCCACCCTCCGCCTCGGCATCCTCAACCTTCCCGATTTCTATGCCGACTTCGATGGACGCCGTGAGAATGGTGAGGCGGCCCGGAGCTGCGCGACCGACGTACGCCGCCTTCTCCTTGAGTTCAACGACAAGGAGGTCGACGGCATGATCCTCGATCTCCGCAACAACGGCGGTGGCAGCCTCCAGGATTGCGTCGCGATGAGTGGGTTTTTCATCGATGCCGGTCCTGTCGTCCAGGTCAAGTCCGAACGCGTCGTCCGCCCCCTGAACGACCCGGAACGGGGCGTGCTCTTTGACAAACCCCTCGTCGTCATGGTCAACCGCCTGAGTGCCTCGGCCTCCGAAATTCTCGCGGCCGCCCTGCAGGACTATGGGCGCGCCGTGATCGTCGGCGACTCCAAGACCCACGGCAAGGGTTCTGTCCAGTCCCTCCTGCCTGTCGATCCGGGCGACAGTTCGCTGGGGTCGCTGAAGGTGACCACCGCCGCCTTCTACCGTGTGGATGGCCGTTCCACCCAGCTCAAGGGAGTCGCACCGGACCTTGTCCTGCGGAGTCCGAGCGACGTGATGGAGCTGGGCGAGGAATACTTGGACAACGTCCTGCCCTGGTCGTGGGTTAAGCCCGCCCGACATCGCCCCTTCGCCGATCTCCGCGCCACCAACGCCGAGTTGAGGAAGCGTTCAGAGGCGCGCCGGGCCGGGGACGAGGAGTTCAAGGCCTACCAGGAGCAGATCGACCGCCTGGAGGAACGCGTGCAGCGCCGGACCGCCCCGTTGTCCCTCTCGCTGCGCCTGGAACAGGCCCTGGAGGATCGCGAGCTGGACAAGATGCGGGGGAACGGTCTCGCCCTTGATGAGGAGGAGGAGGGGGAAGAGGACGGCGCCCAGATCCGCCCGGACAAGGACATTCTCCTCCGGGAGGCCCTCCAAATTCTCGCCGACCTTGTGGAGATTTCGTCCTCGGCCGCCTCCGCGCCCGCCGCACAAAACGTTTCGGCCAAGGGGGTGCTCCCGTGATCACCCATATCGTCATGTGGCGCGTCAAGGACCTCGCCGCCGGTTTGGCTAAACCCGAGCTGCTCGCCCGCCTCAAGGCCGACCTGGAGGGACTCGTCGGCCGGGTCCCCTCCCTGCTCTCCCTCTCCGCCGGCATCAACCTCAAACCCTCCGACCAGGCCGCCGACCTCGTTCTTCACACCACCTTCGCCGACTGGGCCGCGCTCGAGGCCTACATCGTGCATCCCGCCCACCAGCAGGTTGCCGCCTTCCTTCGCGAGGCCGTCATCGAGCGCCGCGTCGTGGACTTCGAGACATGAGGGTCCTCCTCCTCTTTCTGGCTATCGCCCTCCGCGCTTCCTATGGTTCCGCCGCCGAACTGGAGGACTTCCAGGACTACCTCCGCGCCCAGGAAGAGCTCGCTGAACGCCAGTTCCAGGAGGGGCACGACAACCTCCGCGACATGTATGTCGCCTCCATCAGCAACCGCATCGCCGACGCCACCGCCGCCGGCGATCTCCAGCGGGTCTTGCAGCTGCGCGAGACCGTCCAGTCCTTTTCCACCAAGGGGGTGGAACCCCTCCCTCCCGAGCTCGCCGCGGAGGAGGTTTTTGCGCGTATGCAGCAAACCTGGGAACGGCTGGAAACCGACCTCCGCCGCAAACACGCCGAGAAAAGGCTGTCCGTCCTCCGCGCCTATGACCAGGCCCTCGAGCAATTGCAGGTCCGTCTCACCCGCGAGAACGACATCCCCCGGGCCCTCGCCGTCCAGGAGGAGCGGCGCCGTGCCTCCGAGGATCCCCGGGTAGCTGAATGGCGGGCCCTGCTCGGCACCGCGGCCGAGGAGAGCGCGGCTTCCTCTTCTGCGGAAGGGCTTCCGGTCCTCACCGCCTTCAACGCCGCCATGGTGTTCTATATGCCCTTCGATGTGGATGAGCATGGCGACGCGCGCGACCGGGGACGCGGCCGGAACAACGGCATTGGACGTGACATCGTCTGGGCGAAGGGGGGACCGCGCGGGGGCTACTTCCAATTCGACGGAAGGAACTCCCAGGTCCGTATCCCCTCCTCCAAGAGCCTGCAAGTGACCGGTGACCTCACCCTGGCCTTCTGGATTCGCCCCGAAAGTCGCGATGGCCGCCGCAATCCCATCCACAAATCCTACGGAGCCGAGTATGCCGTCACTCTGGAGGAGAACCGGACCCTCACCTTCTACCACGGCACCGCCGGAGGGGATGCTTCTCCCTATCAGGAATTCCGCATGGACAAACCCCTCCCTGCCGGGGAATGGTCCCACCTCACCCTCGTCCGCGACCTCGCCGCACGCAAGCTCACCTGGTACCTCAATGGGCGCGCCATCGCCGAGGCCGACAGCGCCTTCGAGGCCGTCGTGGCCTCCGATGCCCCCCTTCTCCTTGGCAGGGGGTACGCCGGCGCCTTTCAAGGTGGACTGGACGAGGTCATGATCTTCAATCGACCCCTCGGCCCCTCCGATGTCCTCCGGATCTACCGCTCCGTCGGCGGACGTTGATCCCCCCGTCGCTTCCTGTTGTGGGGAGGTCCGCGTCAGATTCAAGGGCTTTGGACTTGCATTCCGGGGGTGGGATGGTGAAAGCGCGGCATCATGGCCACCTCCCCCCAGCCCCTTCAAGGAATGTCGGACCTCCTTTCTCCGGAAATAGAAGTCTGGCAACAGCTCGAAGCCCGCGCCCGCGCCATCATGACGCGCTTCGATTTCCGCGAGGTTCGCACCCCCGTGCTTGAGTCGGTCGAGGTCTATACCCACTCCCTTGGCGACACCAGTGACATTGTCCAGAAACAGATGTACGCCTTCGAGACCCGCGGCGGCAAGTGGGTTTGCCTCCGGCCGGAGGGAACCGCCGGCGTGATGCGATTGGTCGCGGGGCGATCGCAGGACCTTCAGGATGCGCGACTCTGGTACCAAGGGCCGATGTTCCGTGCGGAACGCCCCCAGGCAGGCCGAAAGCGGCAATTTCATCAACTCGGGGTCGAGTGCCTTGGCCCGGCTTCGCCCCGCCAGGATGCCGAGGTCATTGCCCTCCAGGCGGCCCTCTTCGAGGCCTGGGGCCTTGAGGGCGTCGACTTCCAGCTCAACACCCGTGGCGCTCCCGAGGATTTCCCCCGCATCCTCGAAGGCCTTCGCACCGAGCTCGCTGGAAGCCGCGAGGCCTTGTGCGAGGATTGCCGCCGCCGCATGGAGAGCAATGTACTGCGGGTTCTTGACTGTAAGGTGGAGACTTGCAAGGACCTGGTTCGGGCCCTGCCGCCCATCCGTACGTGGATGGCCCCGGAATCCATTCAGTACTTTGAACAGGTTCGCTGCACCCTCGATGCCCTCGGGGTTCCCCATAGTGTGAATCCCCTGCTCGTCCGCGGTTTGGATTACTACCAGCACACCATCTGGGAGGTGACCTCGTCCGCCCTCGGTGCCCAGGACGCACTCTCCGGTGGTGGACGCTACCGCATGGATGTCGGTGCCGCCGTCGAGGGCGTCGGTTTTGGCATTGGCCTCGAACGTGTTGTTCTCGCCCTCCCCGAGTCTCTGAAAGCCTCCTGGGCCATGGCGCAGCCCCCTCTGGTCGTCCTCGTTTCCATGACCGAGCCCGCGCGTGAGCGCAATTTGCGCTTGGCCGCAGAGCTGCGTAAGGCGGGGCTGCGGGTCCGCATGGACCTGGGCGGCAGGAGCATGAAAGCGCAGATGAAAGCCGCATCCCGCTGGGGTGCCGCCTGGGTTCTTATCCTCGGGGAAGCCGAACTCGCCTCCGCCACGGCACAGGTCAAGGATATGGCCACCGGCGAACAGCGCGAGCTTTCCATGGACGCCGTGGCTCCCTTCCTCGCCACGCATGCCCACCCTGGAATCTGACGCGGGCGATACATGGGAGGAGCAACCCCAAATCCGGGAAGGGTCCGGAGGCGACCGTTTTGATCTCCTTGGCTGCCAAAGCGTATCACTCAAAGAGATTGCCCAAGACCTGCCCGATCCATTCCTGGTTGAGAACCGCGGGGATGGTTCCGCGCGGCGGACGTTAACCTTCTCTAGCCCTTCTCGCCGACAGGGAAAGGGGCGGGGCAAGAAAAAACCCCTTGTAACAAGGGGTTGAAGGGAATCAAAAATGGAGCGAGCGAAGAGATTCGAACTCTCGACATTAACCTTGGCAAGGTTACGCTCTACCAACTGAGCTACGCTCGCATGCGTTGGCGGGAATATGCATCAAATTGCACGGTTTGGCAACCGTAAAAATTGATTTTTTGGCCCCTTTTTTTCTTTAACAGGTGGGTCAGGGGGCCTAAAGTCGCCGTTTTCCTTTTCACCCTGGGCCTTGCCATGGAACATTTCGCCTCATTGACCGACTGGACCCCCGAGATTCTGCTGGACGTGCTGAAACGCGCGGCCGAGCTGAAGGCGCATCCGGAGCGTTTCGCGACGGCGGCGGCGCGGAAGGTGTTGTTTATGATTTTCGAGAAGCCGAGTCTGCGGACGCGGGTGAGTTTTGAGACGGGCATTGTGCGGATGGGGGGGCATGCGATCAACTACGACGTCTCGACGAGTCCGCTGGGGGCGGGCAAGGAGAGTCTGTCGGACACGATCAAGGTGGTGAGCCGCTACGCGGACCTGATTGTGGCGCGGTTGTTCAAGCACGAGGACCTGATGGAGATGATCGCGAACGCGGGGGTGCCGGTGATCAACGGGCTGACGAATTTCTCGCATCCCTGTCAGATCATGGCGGACCTGCTGACGATCCAGGAGCACAAGGGCGCGCTGGCGGGGCGGACGTTGTGTTTTCTGGGAGATGGGAACAACAACGTGACGCATTCGCTGATGCATGGCTGTGCGATGGCGGGTATGAACATCCGCGTGGGCTGTCCGAAGGGCGAGGAGTTCGAGCCGTTGCCGGAGGTGCTGGCGAAGGCGCGTTCGATCGCGGCGGCCCGCGGGACGGAGGTGGTGGTGTGCCATGACGCGCGGGAGGCCGCGCGCGGCGCGGATGTGGTCTATACGGACAGCTGGATGAGCTATCACATTGCGGCCAGCGAGATGGATCGGCGGGTGGCGCAGTTCATGCCGTATCAGGTGACGGCGGAGGTGATGCGCGAGGCGGCGGCCGCTGCGATTTTCATGAACTGTCTGCCCGCCGCGCGCGGGTATGAGCAGACGGCGGAAGTGATCGATGGTCCGCAATCGGTGGTGTTCGACCAAGCGGAGAACCGTCTGCACGCGCAGAACGCGGTGATGCTGCGTCTGTTGCACCGCGCGCGGGTATCGCATGGCTGAGGTCCGGCGGATTTTGGCGGTCAAACTGAGCGCGCTGGGGGATTTGTTCCACGCGGTGCCGGTGATTCATCGTCTGAAGGAGCATTACGGGTGTCCGGTGGACTGGGTGACGCAACCCGAGTATGTGGAGTTGGCGGGCTGTCACCGCGATGTGGAGCGGGTGATCGCGTATCCGCGGCGCGGCGGCTTGCGGGCCTGGGGGGAGTTTGTGCGGGAACTGCGGCAGGAGCGGTATGATCTGGCGGTGGATTTGCAGGGGCTGACGAAAAGCGGGCTGGCGATGGGGCTGGCGCGCGCGGGACGGAAGCTGGCGCCCAGCGGTCCGCGGGAGCTCTGCAAGTGGTTCGCGCACGAGGTGCCGGAGGCGCGGGCACCTACACCGCATGCGATGGACCGTTTGTTCGATACGTTACGGCATCTGGGGATCGCGGTGGAGCCGGTGGAGTATCCGCTGACGTTTCCGGAGGTGCCGCCGTTGCCAGGAGGGCGGCCGCGCGTGGCGGTGGCACCGCGTTCGCGCTGGCCGGCGAAAGATTGGCCGGAGGAGCGTTTTGTGGAGGTGTTGCGGTGTCTGCGCGGGCGGCGCGAGGTGGAGGTGTTCGTGCTGGGAGGTCCGGCGGACCGGGAGCTGGGGCAACGGATGGTGACAGCACTGGGCGCGCGGACGCATTCCCTCTGCGGGTCGGCACCGTTGCTGTCGCTGGGCGGCGTGCTGCGTCAGATGGATGTGTTGCTGTGCAATGACTCGGGGCCGATGCATTTCGCGGCGGCGGTGGGCACACCGCTGGTGGCGTTGTTCGGGCCGACGGATCCGGCGCTGACCGGCCCCTGGGGCGGAGGGCACACGGTTCTGCGCCCGCCGCCCGGTCCGGAGGGCTATCCGCCGCACCGAAGTTACAAGGACGGAGATCGCTCCTTCATCGCGCGGATCACGGTGGAAGAGGTGCTGGCGGCGCTGGAGGGGGTGCTGGACGGAGGTGTGCGGGGAGGAGAGGGGCGTGCAGGGCGATGGTGACGAAGGGAGTACCGTCGCATTCCATGAATAGGAGTTCCGAACAACGGGACGGAGCACGGGCTTACCAGCCCGTGGATGCCCCCCAGAACGCCCCTCCCGACTGCTGCCTCCTCTTTAGTTGAGCCACTTCGTATGAGAGGACTTCATCGGGGATGTTCTTCGTGGTTTTTGGGGGTGGGAACCCGTCGATAAGGAGCAGAATTTTTCACGCATAGAAGTCTGTCATGCGGTCATTCGTCTGCGGGGTTATGGGTTGGTTGCGTCTTGAGGATGCGAGGGGCATCCTTGCGATGGCGGGAGCAGGAAGCCGCAGTTCAGGAGAGCGGGGAGGAGGAGGGCGGCGCCGGCGAGGGCGGTGAGGAGTCCCCAGGCGGCGAGGAGGCCGAAGTGGGCGACGGGTGGGAAGCGGGAGAGGGCGAGGAGTCCAAAGAAGACGAGGAGGATGGCGGAGGTGCAGGCGATGGGGAGGAGTTTGGCGCGCCAGGCGGCGGCGATGGCGGCGGCGGGGGGGAGTCCTTCGCGGCGGGCGGTGCGGACGGCGGCGACGAGGTGGATGCCGTCGTCGACGGCGATGCCGATGAGGACGGCGGCGACCATGATGGTGACGGAGTTGAGGGCGACGCCAGTGAGGGCCATGAGTCCGAAGAGGGCGAGGATGGCGGGGAGGTTGGCGAGGAGGACGGCGGCGGCGGGGCGGGCGGAGCGCCAGAGGAGGGCGAGGAGGAGTCCGATGAGGAGGAAGCCTCCGGCGAGGGAACGGGTCTGGTTGCGGAGGAGCTGTTGTTCGCCTTCGAGAACGGAGTGGAGGCCGTGGACGGGGTGGAGGCTGACGCCGGGGGGCTTAAGGCGTTCGGCTTCGGTCATGAAGCGTTGGAGGAGGGCGAGGTAGTCGGCGGCGGGCATGTCGCGGGAGCGGAGGAGGAAGAGGGAGGAGGAGGCGTCGGGGCTGACGAAGGCGTCGCGGAAGAGGAGGGGGCTGTTGTTGAGGATGCCGCTGAAGAAGGTGAGGCGGAGGGGCGAGGCGGGGAGGGAGCCTTCGGCGGATTCGTCGCCCTCCCAGATCTGGTTGAGGGCGATGTAGAGTTGGGAATAGGCGTAGGCGTCGGTGACGCCGGGGAGGGAGCGGGCGAAGCGGCGGAGGTCCTCGAGGTAGCGGAGGACGGGTTCGGTCTGCATGGCGCGCGGGGCGCCGCCTTCGATCTCCAGTTGGAAGAGGTTGATGCCGCCGAGGTCGCTGTCGAGGAGGGAGAGGGTGTCGCGGAGGGCGTGTCCTTTGGGGAGGAATTCCATGGCGCGGACATCGCCGCGGAGGCGGGGGAGCTGGAGGGCGAAGAGGAGGGAGGCGGCGGCGAAGAGGGCGAGGAGGAGGTGTCGGTGGCGCAGGGGGAAGATGGGGGTGGAGGAGGGGAGGTCGGCGGGGTTGGGAGTGACGCGGACGCCGAGGGAGGCGAGGGCGGGAGGAAGGAAGCTGAGAAGGAAGAGTCCGGAGACGGCGAGCATGCCGAGTCGGCCGAAGGCGGCGATTCTGGGGAGGTCGGAGAAGGCGAGGGTGAGGAGTCCGGCGAGGGTGGTGAGGGCGGCGAGGGCGGCGGGGGCGAGGGTTTCGCGGAGGGCGAGGGCGGCGGCTTCGCGCGGGGGGTGGGTGCGGAGGAAACGTCGGAGAGCGGCGGCCTGGTGGATGACGAAGGTGAGCTGAACACCAGCGCCGAGGGGGAAGAGGATGCTGGTGTGGAGGTCGACGGGTTGTTCGCAGAGGGGGAAGACGGCGGCGACCCAGAGGAGTCCGCAGGCCTCAACGAGGAGGACGTGCAGCATGAGGCCGGGGGAGCGGAAGGCGGCGAAGAGGATGAGGGGGATGAGGAGGGAGGCGAGGAGCAGGTAGCGGGTGAGATCGGCGTGGGTGGCGGCCAGGGCCTCGGCCTCGACGAAGGGGAAGGAGAGGATGTGGAGGGCTTCGACGCGGGGGGCTACGCCGTCGAGGGCGGCGAGGAATTCGCGGCGGAAGGCGTCGCGGGAGGCAGGATCGGGGAGTTCGCGTTGGAACATGCCGAGGAGGACGGTGTGGCGGGCGTCGTCGGAGACGAGGACGTTGCGGGAGAGGGGGAAGCGGGTGGCGAACTCGCGGAGGCGGGTCCATTCGGCGGGGGTGGCGCGGAGGGGGATAAAGGATTCGATGTCGAGGCCGAGGCCGCGGCGTACGGGGCGTCCGCTGTGGGTGAGGCTTTTGACCTCCTGGCAGCCGGGGAGAGCGAGCATGCGGTCGGAGACCTCGGCGATGAGGGCGGCGCCGCTGTCGCTGAAGAGGTCGGGGTGTTGGAGGATGACGAGGACAAGGACGTCTTCGGGGAGGAGGGAGGCGACTTTGTCGAAGGTCTCCAGGGTGCGGGCGTCGGAGGCGATGAGGCTGCGTGCGGAGCTGTCGACGGCGGGGGCGCCGCCGTGGCGGAGGAAGAGGAGGGAGGCGGCGAGGAGGAGGATCAGGTAGGGGAGGCTGAGGCGGAGAAAGAGGGCGCGCGGCATGCCGGACTGTAGCATTCCGGTTGTCCACGCGCAAATCTAACAGGGAGCGCATCGGGAAATAACGGGAGGCGTGCAGAGTGTCCGCATGAGTATTGCTACGATTCTGCAAACCTGTTCGCTGGGTGACAGACGTCTTTTCCTGTGGCTGGCGCCGCCGGATACAACGCGTTGGGGGCGGGTGTGGAACCGGGCGATGAGCCGGTTGGCGGACGGTCCGCTGTATGTTGTGCTGGCGTTTCTGCCGATGGTGCTGGGGAGTCCGGAGGGTGGCCGTTTCCTCACGGCCATGGCGCTGGGTTTCGCGTTGGAACTGCCTGCCTACACGCTCGTCAAGAAAATCTGTCGTCGGCCGCGGCCCTGCGATGGGGGGCTGGACCGCGCCAACCTGCTGCCGATTCCCGATCGATACAGTTTCCCGTCCGGCCATACGGCCGGCGCCTTTGTGTTGGCCGGCTGTGTTGGGCAGTTCTTTGCGTCACTGGCACCGGCGGCTTATGGGTTCGCGCTGGCGGTCGGATATTCGCGCGTGTACAATCGTCTGCATTTCCCGGCCGACATCCTCGCGGGGGCTGGGCTGGGCGCCTGCTGTGCCGCGGTTTCCATCGTCGTGGCGGGGTTGGGGTGAGGTTTTTTACCGGAAAAGCTACGCCGCCGCCAGGCGCGGGGCCTGCGGCGGCGGGTTGGGGTTTCGGGTGAGGGAACCCTCAGGCGCTCTTCACTTCGATGCGTTTCGGCTGGGCCTCGGCGCGGAAGGGGAGGGTGAGGGTCAGCACGCCGCGCGAGATCGAGGCGTCGATCTGGTCGAGGTCGATGCGGCGGTCCACGCGGAACGCGCGGCTATAGATGCGGGCGAGGTGGTCTGCCCTTTCGACGCGGGCCTTCAGGCTCAGGATGCCGTCGTTCACCTGCAGTTCCAGATCCTTTTCGGTGGCCCCGGGCAGGTCCACCATCAGGCGCACCCCGTTGTCGGTCCGGTACACATCGGCAAGGGGCTCGACGGGGATTTCGCGGGTTTTGACGGCCTCACCCTCGGTGACCTTCCGGTCTTTTTCTTTGAGTTCTTTCAGTGCATGGCTCATGGGAATCACTCCTTTCTGGGATGGGGGGTTAGTTGACCTTGACGGGGATGCGGCGGGGGGCGGCCTCGGGGGCTCGGGGCAGGCGCACGCGCAGGATACCCTGCGTGAAGTTCGCTTCGACGTCTTCCGGACGCACCGGCCAGGGCAGCCGATATTCGCGGCTGAACTCGCCGTAACTGCGTTCCCGCAGCACGACGTCCTCGCCTTCTTTCCGGTCGTCGGCCCGACGCGCCTCGATGCGGATCCGGTTGTCCTCCAGTGCGAGGCTCAAATCCTCATCCGTCACTCCGGGCAACTCCAGCTCCACCGTTGCCGCGTCTTCTTCCAGACGCAGGCCGGTCTCGGGTCCGTCGAGCAGACAGCCCGGCGCGTCGAAGACCCGGCTGAAGTCGCGGGTCATCCGATCGATCTCTTCCACCAGGTCCTGGAAATGCCAGGGATTTCGAATATTGACCATGACACACCTCCTTGGGTTTAGGGTTAAAACGTGGGTCATTTCTATATTTAGCACCCTCCATGCCAAGGGGGTTCGGAATTTGTAATTAATTGATATTAAATGATATACGCAATCACTTGTGCGTAGAGATTTTTTTTCACAATGAGACAGAATGGCTCTGTTTTTGCCGCAGAGTCTGAATAGAGACATTATGTCGCATTATGATTGAAAGGAGGTGGGTACGTGCGGGACACGTACGGGAGGCATCGTCCGGGAAGAGTCCTGGGAGGGCACCCGGCCTAAAAAAGGGAAAGGGCCGGGCGCATGAGGGAGGGGGGAGTCGTCGCAACGAAGGTTCCGGTGCCGGAGTGTGTTGGAACGCAGGAGGAGGAGGGGAACGGGTGAGAGAATGGATCAGGCGCCGCGGAGGGTTTGGGCGGGTGGGAGGAGAGCGGCGTGGCGTGCGGGGGGGAGAGCGCAGGCGGCGCACCAGGCGGTGAGGAGGAGGCCCCCGAGGAGAAGGGGAGTGGGGGGGAGGACGAGGAGCCAGGGGAGGAGGCCGAGAGCGATGGCGGCAGCGGCGGAGGCGACAGCCTCGCGCAGGAAGAGCAGGAGGATGTCGCGGGGGTGTGCGCCCAGAGCGCGGCGGAGGCCGATTTCCGTGCGGCGTTCGCGGGCGAGGGCCAGGAGGCGTGTGTGGAGGACGAGTCCGGTGAGGAGGGCGACAACGCCGGCGAGGGTGTGGAGGAGGAGGCGGAGGCGGCGGAGGGGTGCGGCGATGTCGGCGCGGCGGCGGTCGTGGTCGATCAGTTCGAGACCGAGGGAGGCGACATCGGGGTCGAGGAGGCGGGGAGCGATTTCGGCGGCGGGGCGGCGGACGCGCCAATCGCGTGGGGTGGGGAGGGAGGCGGCGCGCCAGGGGAGGAGGCGGTCGGCATCGTAGGGCCCGTCGAGGAGGCCGGCAACGCGGAAGGGGAGGCCGTGGATGTCGAGGAGGTCGCCGGGGAAGAGGTGGTCGCGGGAGGCGGACTCGGGGGAGATCCAGGCGAGGGGGTGGCCGTTGTCGAAGAGGTCGGCGGTGGCGTTCCCGAGGGTGGGAGAGCCGTCGATCCAGAGGGTTCGACCATCGGGGAGGAGGCCTTCGTATTCGCCGGGAGGGAGGAGGGGAGCGGCGCGGGCGAGGTCGGCAGGGGTGGGGGTTGAGGGGAATCGGAGGGTGACGGAGCGAGGGGGCCAGGCGCGCTGGAGGTGGGCGGTTTCTCGGGCGGCGCGTGCATGGAGGTGGAGGGCGGCTCCGAGGAGAAGGGCGGCGAGGAGGCAGGAGAGGAAGAGGGTGGAGGGAGGGGGTGGAGGGGTGTGGCGGGGAGGAGGATGGGGTGAGGGAAGGGGAGGGGGTGGAGGGGAGGAGAGAGAGAGGGTGCGGGTGGCGATGGGGAGCCAGCGGGGGTCGTGGGTGGCGATGACGAGGGTGGTTTCGGGCGAGGCGAGGCGGAGGAAGAGGTCGCGGACGCGCGCGGCGTTGGCGTCGTCGAGGTTGCCGGTGGGTTCGTCGGCGAGCAGGAGGGTGGGGCGGTGGAGGAGGGCGCGGGCGATGCAGAGGCGTTGGAGTTCGCCGCCGGACAGCAGGCGCGCGGGGTGGTCGGCGCGCGCAAGGAGGCCGATCGCCTCCAGAAGGGCGTCCTCGCGGTCGGGGTCGGGGGGGGAGTCGATGCCGAAGCGGAGGCGGAGGTTGTGGCGGACGTCGCGGTGGGGGAGGCAGTGGAAGTGTTGGAAGACGAGGCCGATGTGCCGGGCGCGGTGGCGGCAGCGCTGGGATTCGTTCCAGGCGGAGCAGTCCTGTCCGCGCCAGAGGAGGCTGCCGGCGTTGGGGCGGTCGAGGAGGGCGATGAGGTGGAGGAGGGTGGTTTTGCCGGAGCCGGAGGGGCCGTGAAGGAGGAGGCGTTCGCCGGGATGCAGTACAAGGGAGAAATCGTGAAGGACGGGGAGTGGGCCTGCGGGGGTGGGGAAGGTGCGGGCGAGGCCGCGGAGTTCAAGCAGGGGGGGGGCGTTCATGGGGCGCGGACGCGGTCGCCCTCGTTCAGGCCGGAGAGGACGACCAGGTGGGTGGCGTCGCCGGGGCCGGCCACGAAGGATTGGAGGGTGCCCTCGCGGAGGGTTTCGGGGCCGTTGGGGCCGAAACGAACGGCGGAGCGTGGGATGAGGAGGGCGTTTTCGTGGCGCGCGGAGAGGACCTCGACGCGCGCGGAGAGGCCGGGGCGTAGGGCGGGGTCCGGGGAATCGAGGTGGATGGAGGCGGGGTAGAGGGCGTCGTCGCCACGGGGGCGCGGGGAAACGGCGGCGATGTGGCCGGAGAAGGAGCGGCCGGGGAGGGCGGGGAAGTGGACGGTGACGGGGGCGCCTGGGGGGCAGAGGGGCAGGTCGCGTTCGCGGAGGCCGGCGCTGAGGAGGAGGCGCGTGAGGTCGGCCAGTTCGAGGAAGACCTGGTTTTTGTAGAGGCCATCGCCGACGCGGACAGGGCGGCGGTCGCCGTCGATCGGGATCCAGGGGAGGGAGACGGTGCCTGGGATGGGAGCGCGGACGACGGCGCGAGCGAGGCGCTGGTCGAGGAGGTCGAGGGCGGCCCGGGCGGCGTCGAGGCGGGTGGAGGCTTGTTCAAGGAGGGCAGGGTGCAGGATGTCGCGGGTGGTGGCGAGTTGGAGCTGGAGGGCGTCGTGGGTTTCGGAGAGGCGGCGGACGGTGGCCAGCTGTCGTTCGAGTTCGGAGGGGGGGAGGAGGGATTCGGCGACGAGGTCGCGGGTGTCGTGGAGGAGGGTTTGTTCCTGTTCGAGCTGGGTGCGGGTGTGGGCGAGTTCGCGTTGGAGGGCCTGGAGTTCGAGGGGGTGGCGAGCCTCACGGAGGAGGCGGAGTTCGGTTTCGGCGAGGCGGAGGTCGCGTTCCTGGAGGAGGCGTTGTTCTTCGAGGGCGGAGGGGTCGAAACGGGCGAGGAGGTCTCCGGCCTCGACGGGGCTTCCATCGTCGAGGAGCCAGGTGAGTTTGGCGAGGCCGTCCATTTCCGCGCGGAGGGAGAGGGGGTCGGCCGGTTCGAGGCGTGCGTTGAGGGGGGTGAGGAGGTCGAGGGTGCCGCGCTGGAGGGGGATGCCGGGGTCGGTGGGGGTGTGGAGCCGGAGGGCGGCGAGGGCCGCGCCGAGGAGGGCGGCGAAGAGAAGGCCGGAGGAGCGGGGTTTCACGGGGTGGAATTGGGGCGGTGGAGGGTGAGCTGGGGGAAGGGGATGTTCCAGCCCTCGCGGGTGCAGAGGTCGACGAGGGCGGCTTGTGCCCAGCGGGGAATACGGGGGTATTCGGGGGCGGCGGGGCCTTTGCAGTCGATGACCACGGCGAGCAGGAGGGAGGAGTCGGCGGCCTCGGCGAATTCGACCCCGAGGTGGGCGAGGTTGTCGCCGAGGCGTTCGGAGAGGACGTGGAGGAGATGTTGCTCCATGCGCGCGGGGATGTCGGTGGTGGCGGCGGGCTGGTGGCCGTAATCGATGCCGAAGGTGAAGGTGAGCCGGAAGCCGGTGGAGAGGATGGTGGGGCCGAGGGCGAGGTAGGTGGGGGTGGGGAGGAGGCGCTGGGCGCCGCCGGGGGCGACGAGCTGGATGGAGGAGGGGGTCTGGTAGGCGATGCGCCCGAGAAGGCCGTCGGGGAGGAGGACCCAGTCGCCGGTGCGGGAGGGGAACCATTCTTCCTCGCGGCCCGGGGGGCGGGAGACCAGGCCCACGAGCATGCGCGTCGGGAGGGTCAGCTCCCCGCCGTCGAGCAGTGGATTGACGAGGCGGGTCTGGAAGCCGATGCGGGCGACGCGCCAGGGGATGCCTTCGTGGACCAGGCGGTCGTTTTCGCGGACGGCGCCGATGTTGAGCATCATGCGGACCTGTTCGAGGAATTGGGGGAGGGTTTTGATGCCGGCCCAGCCGATGCCAAGGAGGAAGACGAGGACGAGGGAGAGGAGGAACCAGTCGCCGGCGAGGTTGAAGACGGCCATGAGGGCGAGGAAGGCGGCGGCGAGAGAGCTGAAGTTCCAGAGGAGGGTGAGGAGGCGGGGGGTGAAGGTGCGTCCGCGGAAGGGGCGGAGGCGTCGGAGGCGGTGTTCGAGGGAGCGCATGCCGAGGAAGACGGCGAGGAAGGCGAGGAGGCCGAGGGAGAGGTTGCGTCCGCGGGTGCGGAGGAAAGAGCCGGCGGCGCCGCGGGTGCGTTCGAGCAGGGAGAGGCGGTCGGCCTCGCGGCGGCCGAGCTGCTGGCGGAAGACGGTACGTTGGTTTTCGGCGTCACGGAGACGGTCGGCCCAGAGGGAGCGGAGTTGGGTGAGGCGTGTAAGGAGGGCGGGGGCGGGGTCGGCGGCGAGGAGCTGGTCGAGGTGTTCGAGTGCGCGTGCGGCAGAGGCGTGGCGGCTTTCGTGGCGGGCGAGTTCGCGGCGGAGGTCGTCGAGTTCGCGGGATTCGGCGGTGGCGGAGCGGAGTTCGGAGAGGAGGGGCTGGATGAGTTGTTCGATTTCGCGTTGGAGGTCGAAGGTTTCGCGGGGCGCCTGTTCGAAGGGGCTGATGTCGGTGGCGAGGGCGATGGTTTCGAATTGGCGGCGGAGGTCGGAGAGTTCGGACTGGATGCGGGCGAGCTCCTCGAGAAGGGGGGCGCGGGCGATCTCATCGGGGGCCGCACGGAGTTGCGCCTCGAGGGAGGCCTGGCGCTGTTCGCGGGCGAGCAGGGAGTCGTGGAGGGCGCGGAGGGAGAGGAGGTCGGGAGGGGGGGGTGGGATGGCGGTGGGCTCTGGGGTTTGAGCCCGTGCGAGGGTGAGTAGGAGGAAAAGTGGAAGGAGGAGGAGGGCGCGCATGGGGGAGTCCTGTCGGGAGGGGGATGTTTTGTCAAGCGTGGGGGGAGTTTGGAGCTGGGAGCTGGGAGATAGGAGGTGGGAGGCCGTGGAGGAGGAGCGGAGCGGCGGCTTCCCCGCCGCCGTGTGTCGCGGGGGCGGGACGCCCCCGGTCCGTGGGGTTGGGCACAAAAAACCCCCGCCGGACGGCGGGGGTTGGAGGATTCCGGGAGGTTCCGGGGATCACAGGCCGTAGAAGCACACCATTTCGGAGAGGGACTTGACCTTGATCTTGTCGGCCCAGCCGGCCTGTCCGAAGGCGACCATGCGGTCGATACAGACCTTCTTCATGGCGTCGCGGGCGGGCTTGAGGTAGTCGCGCGGGTCGAATTTCTCGGGGGATTCGGCGAGGACCTTGCGGATGGCGCCAGTGATGGCCATGCGGTTGTCGGTGTCGACGTTGACCTTGCGGACGCCGTTTTTGATGCCCTCCTGGATTTCCTCGACGGGCACGCCGAAGGTTTGTTTCATCTTGCCGCCGTAGGCGTTGATGATGTCCTGGAGTTCCTGGGGCACGCTCGAGGAGCCGTGCATGACCAGGTGGGTGTTGGGAAGTTTCGCGTGGATCTTCCGGATGGTGTCGATGGAGAGCACCGCACCGGTGGGCTTCGAGGTGAACTTGTAGGCGCCGTGGGAGGTCCCGATCGCCACTGCAAGCGCGTCGACCTGGGTCGCCGCGACGAATTCGGCGGCCTGGACGGGGTCGGTCAGGAGCTGGTCGTGGGAAAGTACGCCCACCGCTCCGTGTCCGTCCTCCTGCTCGCCCTCGCCGTGTTCGAGGGAGCCGAGGCAGCCGAGTTCACCCTCGACCGACACGCCTTGGCGGTGGGCAGACTCGGTGACCTTGCGGGTGACTTCGACGTTGTATTCGTAGGAGGCGGGGGTCTTGCCGTCGTCCATCAGGGAGCCGTCCATCATCACGGAGGTGAAGCCGGCATCGATCGCGTCCTGGCAGGAGGCGGGGCTGTTGCCGTGGTCGAGGTGCATGCACACGGGAAGGGTGGGATAGAGTTCCGCCGCCGCGAGGATAAGGTGGCGGAGGTAGTTGCTCTGAGCGTAGGAACGTGCGCCGCGGGAGGCCTGGATGATGACGGGCGAGTTGGTTTCCGCCGCGGCCATCATGATGGACTGGATTTGTTCCATGTTGTTGACGTTGAGGGCGGCGAGGCCGTAATTGTTCTCGGCGGCGTGGTCGAGAAGGACGCGCAGGGGGACGAGGGCCATGGGGGTTCTCCGTGGGGGGTGGTTTCGGTTTTGGGGAAAAGGTCCGTCCGCCTGTAGCGAATCCAGAGGATTCCGCAACCCGAAATGGGCCTCACGCGACGGAACGGGGGGTACTCTACAAGGAACCGGAAAGAAGACAAGCCTTGTCTTAAATATCATGAAAAAAGATGGAATGGTGTTTGACCTGGGGCGAATGGGGGGGTAAAGCAGCGCGCGGCTTGCGGGAAAGGCCGCGGCATTCCTCGAAACACAACCCCTTAAAAGGAAACCCTTCCATGGCAGCAAAAGTTGGTATCAACGGATTCGGACGGATTGGACGTCTGGTGTTCCGCGCTTCGCTTGACAACCCGGCGGTGCAGGTGGTCGGAATCAACGACCCGTTCATCGATCTCGAATACATGGTGTACATGATCAAGTACGACTCGATCCACGGGCGTTTCAATGGCACGGTGGAAGTGAAGGACGGGGTGCTGCTGGTCAACGGGAAGGCGATCCGGGTGTTCAACGAGAAGGATCCCGCGGCGATCGCCTGGTCCTCCGTGGGCGCGGACTACATCGTGGAATCCACGGGGGTGTTCACGACGGTCGAGAAGGCTTCCGCGCACTTCAAGGGTGGAGCGAAGAAGGTGATCATCTCCGCGCCCTCCGCTGACGCGCCGATGTTCGTGATGGGGGTGAACCAGGAGAGCTACACGACGGACATGAACGTGATTTCGAACGCGTCCTGCACGACGAACTGCCTGGCCCCGCTGGCGAAGGTGATCCACGACAACTTCGGGATTGTGGAAGGTCTGATGACCACGGTGCACGCGGTGACCGCGACCCAGAAGACGCAGGACGGCCCGTCGAACAAGGACTGGCGCGGAGGCCGCGCGGCTGGCTTCAACATCATCCCCTCCTCCACCGGTGCCGCGAAGGCCGTCGGCAAGGTCATTCCCTCCCTGAACGGCAAGCTCACCGGCATGGCCTTCCGCGTGCCCACTGCGACGGTGTCGGTCGTGGACCTGACCTGCCGCCTGGAGAAGGCCGCTTCGTACAAGGAAATCTGCGCGGCGATCCGTGCGGCTTCGGAAGGCCCGATGAAGGGCATTCTGGGCTACACGGAGGACGAAGTGGTGTCGACCGACTTCATCCACCACGTGGAGACGTCGGTGTTTGACGCCAAAGCGGGCATCGCGCTGAACGACAACTTCGTGAAGCTCGTCTCCTGGTACGACAACGAGTGGGGCTACTCCTGCAAGCTGCTGGACCTCCTCGTCCACGTCTCCAAGCAGGGCTGATTGCCACTTTAACGCTTGCAACCCCGCATCCCGGAGACGCCTCGCCCAGGCGGCCTCCGGGATGCGTCATGAAAGAGAACGACCCATGAACAAACTGCTGATCACTGATGTGGATGTGACGAACAAGAAGGTCCTGATGCGTGTCGACTTCAACGTGCCGATCGAGAACGGCGTGGTGGGGGATGACACCCGGATCGAGGCGGCGCTGCCTTCCGTGCGCCACGTGCTGGAGCGCGGGGGCTCCGTGGTCCTGATGAGCCATCTGGGCCGCCCGAAAGCGGGCAAGAGGGAGCCGGAATACAGCATGAGGCCGCTGGTGCCGGTGCTGGCGGCGAAGCTTGGCGTGCCGGTGGAGTTCGCGTCCGACTGTGTTGGACCGGAGGCGACGGAGAAGGCGGCGGCGTTGAAGGCCGGCGGCGTTTTGTTGCTGGAGAATCTTCGCTACCATGCGGAGGAGGAAGGCAAGGGGGCCACGGCCGAGCAGCAGGAGGCCTTCGCCAAGGCACTGGCCTCCCTGGGGGAAATCTACATCAACGACGCCTTCGGCACGGCTCACCGCGCCCACGCGTCCATGGCCGTTGTGACGAAGTATTTCCGCCAGTGTGCGGCGGGTTTCCTGCTGGAGAAGGAGATCACCTACCTGGCGCAGACCCTGGAGAAGCCCGCCCGCCCCTTTGTCGCGATCATTGGCGGCGCCAAGATCTCGGGCAAGATCGACGTGGTGACGAACCTTCTGAACAAGGTGGACACGCTGCTCATCGGCGGCGGCATGGCGTACACCTTCTTCAAGGCCCAGGGCCGCAAGATCGGGGGTTCGATCCATGAGGACGACAAGATGGAGCTGGCCCTGCAGATCCTCAAGGACGCGGAGGCCAAGGGGGTGAAGCTGCTGCTGCCGGTGGACAACGTGATTGGCGACGCGTTCAGCGAGGAAGCGAACGTGCGGGTGGTGGACGGGGACATCCCCGATGGTTGGGAAGGGCTGGACATCGGCCCGAAGACCCGCGAGCTTTTTGCCGCGGAGATCGCCACCGCCCGGACCGTTGTCTGGAACGGGCCGATGGGCTGCTTCGAGATGGCTCCCTTCGCCGCGGGCACGAATACGGTTGCCCAGGCGGTGGCCGACAACGCCGCCTGCGTGAGCGTGATCGGCGGCGGGGATTCTGTCAGCGCGATCAAGAAGGCGGGTCTGGACGACCGCATCACCCACATCAGCACGGGCGGCGGTGCCAGCCTGGAACTGATGGAAGGCAAGGTCCTTCCCGGTCTGGCCGCCCTCAGCGACAAGTAAGGGGAGGAAGACATGCGCAAAAAAATCATTGCAGGGAACTGGAAGATGAACAAGACGGCCGGCGAGGCGAAGGCGCTCGTCGAGGCACTGAAGCGGGACCTAGGCCAGGAGGCCAAGGTGGACGTGGTGGTGTGTCCGCCTTTCACGGCGATCGACGCGGCGAGCCAGGCGGTCAGCGGCACCCAGATTGCGCTGGGAGCGCAGAACATGCATTGGGAGGCCTCGGGGGCCTACACGGGCGAGGTTTCCGCCGCGATGCTGCGGGAGCTGCACTGCCGCTACGTGATCCTGGGCCACAGCGAGCGCCGCCAATACTTCGGGGAGACCGATGCCTCGGTGAACCAGAAGACGGTCGCGGCACTGGCGGCCGGGCTGAAGCCGATCGTGTGCGTGGGCGAGACGCTCGCGGAGCGAGATGCCGGCCGGATCGAGTCGGTGATCACCACGCAGGTCAACGAGGGGTTGAAGGGGTTGACGGCCGCGCAGCTGAAGAGCGTGGTGATCGCGTACGAGCCGGTGTGGGCAATCGGCACGGGGCGGACGGCGACCCCGGAGCAGGCGCAGGAGGTGCATGCGTTGATCCGCGGGTTGTTGGTGAAGCTGAGCGACAAAGCGACAGCGGAGTCGGTGCGGATCCAGTATGGAGGCAGCATGAAGCCGGACAATGCGGCGGAGCTGCTGGCCAAGCCCGACATCGATGGCGGTCTGATCGGCGGTGCGGCGTTGAACGCCGGGTCGTTTATTGAGATTGTCAAAGCGGCTCTGAACGCGTAAGGGTTCCCCCCCTTCACACGGAGAACACGACATGGACATTCTGATCGGCCTTTTGATAGTGGTGGAAGTGATCATCAGCCTGCTGTTGATTCTTATCATCCTGGTGCAGCCCTCGAAGGGCGCGGGCGGCCTTGGCGGGGCGCTCGGAGGAGGCATGGGCGAGCAGCTCTTCGGGGCGCGCGCCGGCAACGTCCTCACCAAGGGCACGATCCTGTTCGCCACGATCTTCGTGCTCAACACCCTCGCGCTTGCTTGGCTGTACGCTCAGAAAAGTGGGGGGGGAGAGCGGGTTTTTGCGCAGGCTGAAACCCCGTCCCTTCCTGCCGTCCCTCCCGGGGAACCGGACCTTCCGGAACTTCCCGCCGCTGAGCCCGCGCCGGTGGAGGAGGCCCCCGTGGCCGAGCCTGCGCCGGTGGAGGAGGCCCCCG
>CAYLNG010000004.1:33324-42455 GCA_964385155.1 uncultured Verrucomicrobiota bacterium | reverse complement strand
GCGCCGGTGGAGGAGGCCCCCGTGGCCGAGCCTGCGCCGGTGGAGGAGGCCCCCGCCGCTGAGGTGCCGGAAGGGGAGGCTCCCTGATCGGACATCCACGTCCCAGGTGCGCGGACGCCCATCGGGGCGTCCGTTTTTGTTTCGTGGCGGGACTTTTGGTCCTTGCGGCTGGCTGCGTGGGCCTTCGGCCGCGAGGGCCTGTTCCGCGGTTTGGGGCGAGGTTGGGGGAGCCTCTTCTCCTCCGTGTCACCGATGTACGTCCGGAAATCGAGGTGTTCCCGGCAGCCTCACCTGACTGGCTCTACTACACGCGGGAGGACATCGACGAGGGGATCCAGCTGGGGCGTTTCGCGGGAAACGCGTTGAACGCCTTCCAGGCGATACCGGGTTACCGGCTCGTGCCGCCAGAGACTCCGAACGACGCCGGGCCCTTTCTGTTGTCGATCCGCCTTGTCCATGGGTTTTCCCGGTGGCCGGTGGGTGGCGATCCGGATCGGGCCCGTATCGGGGTGGAGGGGGGTGCGCGCCTGCATTGGGTCCTGTACAAAGGGGGGGAGGAGTTCGCACGGGGGCGTGCCTCGATTCGTCTCAAACCCTTCGAGGTCCCTGTAGACCTGGTTCGCCCCGACAATGTCGCCCGGATTGTGGGCGAGTCCCTGACCTACCAGTTTGAAAAGGCGGTCACGGGGGTGCTCGACGAGATGCTGTTCGACCTGGCCGAGCTTTGGAAGCGTTACGCGCGTTGATCCCGGGGGGCGGGAATGCGGTCGATCACGTCCCGGGCCATCCGGAGGGTGGCGTGGTCGATCATCGACCCTCCGATCGCGGCGGCGCCCCGTCCTTCCGCGAGGGCGTTTTCGTAGGCGGAGATGACGGCGCGGGCGCGATCGATCTCGTCGGGTGAGGGGCTGAAGGCGGCGTTGAGGGTCTCGAGTTGGCCGGGGTGGATCGCCCATTTGCCGTCGAAACCCAGTGCCCGGGACCGGGCGGCGGCAAGGGCGAGTCCTTCGGGGTCGCGGAAGTTGCCGTAGGGGGCGTCGATGACGCGGAGCCCGGCGGCTTTGCCGCACATGATCAGGCGGGAGAGCACGAAGTGGAGGGGGTCCCCGGGGTAGGCGCCGTGGGATTCCCCGTGGCCGGAGACCGAGGACAAGGGCATGTTGACACTCGCGGAGTAGTCGGCCACGCCGAAGACGAGGCAGCGGAGGCGGGGGGAGGCGGCGGCGATCGCATCGGCGTCGCGGAGGCCCCGGGCGGATTCGAGGATGGCCTCGATGCCCAGGGGGCGAGTGTGTCCCGCCTCGCGTTCGAGGGCCGAGAGGAGTTGGTCGAGGTAGTGGATTTGCGCGGCGGATTCGACTTTGGGGACGACCAGGGTGTCGAGGAGGGGGCCGATGGCCGGGACGACCGCGAGCAGGTCGCGGAGGGCGAAGGGGCCGGCCAAGTCGTTCACGCGGAGGGTCAGGGTATGCCGGCTCCAGTCGAGTTCCCGGGCGGAGCGGACCACGGTGTCGCGAGCGGCGGCCTTCTCGTCGGGCGGGCAGCTGTCCTCGAGGTCGAGCATGACGACGTCGGCGGGGGAGGCGGCGGCCTTGGGGTGGAGGGGGGCGCGGTGGCCTGGGACGGAGAGGATGGAGCGGCGGAGGGCGGGGGTCATGGGGTCAGTCTTTGCGGCGGCGGTTGATGGCGCTGAAGAGCACGAGGCTGCGGGGCTGGGTGGTGATGCTTGTGCCGAGGTGGCCGCGGTGGACCCGTTTCGCGGTCGTGTGCAACCGCATGTGCCACTTGCAGCACTCGGTGTCGGGGAGGTGGAAGCGCACGGGTTCCTCGGAGGCGTTGAAGAACACGAGCACGTCGGGCGAATCCGTGTCCAACCCGAAATGCCGCCCGCGCCCGCTCAGTCTCAGGCCGATGGCGCGGTCGACCGTCCAGTCCGGCGCCCGGTTGTCGGGGCCGATCCAGAAGACGCGGCGGTCGGCGTGTTCCGGGGGGCCGCGGGTGACGAAGATGGGTTGGCGAAGGGCCGGGAGTTCGTCGCGGAGCCGGATCAGTTCGCGGGTGAAGGCGAGCAGGTCCCGGCTGTCCTCGTCCAGGTTCCAGTGGAGCCAGCTGGTCTCGTTGTCCTGACAGTAGGCGTTGTTGTTGCCGCGCTGGGTGCGTCCGAATTCGTCGCCCGCGCAGAGCATGGGGATTCCGCGGGAGAGCAGCAGGGTGGCCAGCAGGTTTTTGCGCGTGCGCAGGCGGAGTTCGCGGACACGGGCCGAGGGGCTAGGCCCTTCCACGCCGCAGTTTTGGCTGTGGTTGTGGTTCTCCCCGTCCCGGTTTTCTTCGAGGTTCGCCTCGTTGTGCTTGTGGGAGTAGGAGACCAGGTCCAGCAGCGTGAAGCCGTCGTGGCAGGTGATGAAGTTGACGGATTTGAGGGGGCCGAGGGGCTGGTGGTGGTAGAGGTCCTCGCTGCCCAGGATGCGCGTGGCGAAGGCGGAGAGGCGTCCGGGTTCCCCGAGCCAGAAGCGGCGGATGTCGTCGCGGTACTTGCCGTTCCATTCGGGCCAGTGGGTGGAGGGGAAGGAGCCCACCTGGTAGGCCCCGGCCGCGTCCCACGCTTCGGCGATCCTCTTCACGCCGCGCAGCACGGGATCCTCGTCGATCGACTCGATCAGGGGCGACTTGGCCAGCAGCGTCCCGTCGGTGTCCCGGGCGAGGATGGAGGCGAGGTCGAAGCGGAAGCCGTCGATGTGGTATTCGGTGACCCAGTGGCGGAGGCAGTCGAGGATGAACTGGCGGACAACGGGGTGGTTGCAGTTGAAGGTGTTCCCGCAGCCGCTGTAGTTGTGGTAGCCGTGTTTCGGGTCCTGGAGGTAGAAGACCTGGTCGTCGAGTGCCCGGAAGCTGTAGGTGGGGCCGTCGGGTCCGCCCTCGGCCGTGTGGTTGAACACCACGTCCAGGATCACCTCCATGCCGGCGGCGTGCAGGGCCTTCACGAGGGCCTTGAACTCGTCGACCTGCTGACCGCGGTTGCCGACGGCGGCGTAGCGGCCGTTGGGGGCGAAGAAGCCCAGGGTGCTGTACCCCCAGTAGTTGCGCAGCTCGGAGCGGCGGTCGTTGGTGTGGAAGTATTCCATCTCGTCGAACTCGAACACGGGGAGGAGTTCCACGGAGGTGATACCGAGGGCTTTGAGGTGGGGGATTTTTTCGATAAAGCCGGCGTAGGTGCCGGGAGCGCGGACGCGGGCGCCGGGGCCTGCGGTGAAGCCGCGCACATGTGCCTCGTAGATCACCATGCGCTCCCAGGGGATGTCCGGGGGGCTGTCGCGGCCCCAGTCGAAGTCCGAGTCCACCACGACTCCTTTCGGGAAGGCCGGCCCGCTGTGCAGGGGTTCCCCGGGGCGGTTGACCAGGGACTGTCCCCACACGGGAGCCCCGGTGACCGCGGGTGCGTACGGGTCGAGCACGTATTGGTCCGGGGGCAGTTTTCCGTCGGTCCGGTTGATCCGCCAGACATAACATACGCCCGCGTCGACCCCGGGAACCTCGACAGACCACAGGTCGCCGAAGCGGTGTTTTTCCGGGCTGAGGGCGACCTCGCGTCGCGGGCGGAGATCGCGCTGGTTGTCGAACAACAAGAGGTCGACCGTGTCGGCGGAGCGGCACCACAGCGTGAACTGGCACATGTCGCCGTTTTTCCGCGGGCCGAAGGGGTGGAGGGGTCGGAGGGTTCCGGCGTAGGCGCGGGTTTGCGGGGCTTTCATTGCGGGAAACTATAGCGGCGGCAGAAAGGTTGTCACGTTTTTACTGTCAGGGCGGGACAGGGCCGAGGGGTTCGAACGGTTGACATTTGCGGGGGGAATGGGGAGAATGAGAGGATGAACAGGAAGGAGGCGGCATGAGATCGTGGGGGCGGTTGACGCTGGCCACGAAGGTGACCCTGTTGCGGATTGCGGGGGTTCCGTTGTTCGGAACCCTGTTGCACCTGCATTTCCGAAGTGCGGAAGCGGGGGGAAGCGCCTGGCGTCTCGCGGCCATGGTGGTGTTCGTCTTGGTGGTTGCGACGGACGCGCTGGATGGCTGGCTGGCCCGGTCGCGCGACGAGGTTACTCCGCTGGGGCAGGTGTTGGACCCGCTGGCGGACAAGCTTCTGGTGTTGACGGCGGTGGTGATGTTGACGCGTCCCTGGCAGGAGGAGATTCGCCCCCAGTTCCCGCCGGGCCTGGCCCTCTTCGTTTTCGCCCGCGAAGTGTTCCTCATTCTCGGGCACGGCGTGATCCGGCGTGTCCGGGGGAGGGTGACTGTGCGGCCCCGCTGGAGCGGCAAGGCGGCGACCTTCCTGGTCGCGGCGTTGGTTTTCGCGGTGTTGTTGCCTGCGCCGGAGGGCTGGATCCGCTGGCTCGCCCGGCTCAGTTTCGCCGGATTCGCGCTGTCCTGGGGCCAGTATCTGGTGGACGGCGCGCGGCAGCTTCGCGGAGGGTGAGGATTTCCTCGAGGAGGTTGGACTCGATCGCGTCCACCGCCTCGAAAAACGCCTGGGGTGTGAGACGGAGGGTGCGGTTTCCGCGGAGGAAATATCCGGGGAGGGTGGGGTCGGCGCCGCGTTGGAGCAGGAAGTGGAGCATGGCGCGGCTGAATCCTCGCGCGTGGAAAAGGGGGCTGTGACCGCCGAGGGCGATGAGGCGGGTGGGGTGGACGGGGCGGGTGTGTGCGCTGCCGGGGATGCGTTCGGAGAGGGAGTTGACTTCGAGGCCGCGGGCGAGGAGTTCGGTGGCGAGTTCGGGGTGGTTGAACTCCGTGGCGAGGTGCAGGAGGGTGGCTCCGTGCAGGGGGAACAGCCCGTAGTCGGCCTCCAGGGGGTGCCGCAGCTGGGCGGGGTCGCGATCGAGCGCGGCGCGCAGCAGAGGGAGGGACCCGCGGTGGATGGCCAGTTCGGCGGTGTCGGCGGCCGGGGCCCCGGCCTGGAGCAGGAGCTGGATGCAGCGGGGCTTCAGCGGGGAGCGGTGGTGGGTGTGCAGCAGGTGCGCGAGCGCGTCCCGGGGGCCGTCGAGGCGGGAGACGCGTGCGGCCGGATCGGCGCCGTGGCGGAGCAGGTAGTCGATGCCCTCGGGGTTGAGGTACTCGCAGGCGGGGAAAAGAACCGTGCCGTAGCCGGGTGCATAGAGTCCCTTGGGGTCGGCCCCGAAATTCCGCAGGAGGTCCGCGGCCTCGAAGTGGCTCAGGGCGGCCGCTTGGGCCAGGGCTTGGTTGAGGTCCTGGGTGGCGGACATCGGGGCGAGCCCGCGGAGGGTGTCCAGGTCGCCCGAGGAGGCGGCGAGGAAGAGGGGGGGGAGATCGGCGTTCATGGGTGGGGAACGGTGGGGGGGGGGAGGGTGTGGGATGCGAAAAAGACTTTGGGTGATAGCCCGTGCGCGAAACCGGGCAAGGCCGTGTCGGCCATTGGGGTGTTTCGGCAAAAGCCGCGCCGCCATGGGGATTGCCGCGGAGGCGTCCGGTCCATTGCCGTTTTTGTGGGGGGGATCACAGGAGGTGCCCCCGCATCATCGGGGTTGTGAGGATTCCAGGGGGGGCTGAGGATGACCGCATACTCTCCTTGCAAAGGAAAGGGGGATGTACAAAAAGGAGGCATGCATTCATCGGAAACGGCATGGGAGGCGCTGCGGCGCCGGATGGAAGCCCTCGGGCTGCGGGAGGAGGACCTTGAGGAGGGATTTGTTTTGGGTTCGGGAAAGGGGGGGCAGAAGGTCAACCGCACCTCCAATGCCGTCCAGCTCACCCACCGGCCCAGCGGAAGGGTCGTCAAATGCGTCGAGGAACGCTCCCAGTCCCTGAACCGCCTGCGCGCCCGGGAGCGGCTCTGCGCGGCGCTGGAGGAGGAGCGGGAACGCGAGGCGCGGGAGCGTGCGGCGGTTCGGGCGCTCGCCCGGTTCCGCAATCGCAAGCCCAGCGCGCGGGCGAAGGCGAAGCGGGTGGAGGGCAAGCGGAAGACCGGGGAGGTGAAGCGGCTGAGGGGTCGCCCCAGCTCCCCGGAGTGAGGGCGGCTCAATAGCGGTAGTGCTCGGGTTTGTAGGGGCCCTGGACGGGGATGCCCAGGTATTTCGCCTGTTTCGGGCTGAGGGTGTCGAGTTTCACGTTGAGGCGGGCGAGGTGCAGGCGGGCCACTTCCTCGTCGAGCTGCTTGGGAAGGGTGTAGAGCCCGATGGGGTACTTCTCGGTGTGCTTGTAGAGCTCGATCTGGGCCAGCACCTGGTTGGTGAAGCTCGTGGACATCACGAAGCTGGGGTGTCCCGTGGCGCAGCCGAGGTTCATGAGGCGGCCTTCGGCGAGCAGGAGGATGCTTTTGCCGCCGGGAAGATGGATGCGGTCCACCTGCGGCTTGATGTTCTCCCACCTGTACTTGCGCAGCTTCGACACCTCGATCTCGCTGTCGAAGTGTCCGATGTTGCACACAATCGCCCCGTCCCGCATGCGCCGCATGTGCTTCTCCGTGATCACGTCGCAGCAGCCCGTCGTTGTCACGAAAATGTCCCCGCGCTCGCACGCGTCGTCCATCGTCGCGATCTCGTAGCCGTCCATCACCGCCTGCAGCGCGCAGATCGGGTCGATCTCGGTCACGATGACGCGGGAGCCCTGGCCGCGCAGGGCCTCGGCACAGCCTTTGCCCACGTCGCCATAGCCGGCGACGACGCTGACTTTGCCGCCCATCAGGATGTCGGTCGCCCGGCAGATTCCGTCGGGGAGGGAGTGGCGGCAGCCGTACTTGTTGTCGAACTTGGACTTGGTGACGGAGTCGTTGACGTTGAAGGCTGGGAAGAGGAGCTGTCCCTTGGCGTGCATCTGGTAGAGGCGGTGGACGCCGGTGGTGGTTTCCTCGGAGACGCCCTTGATGGAGGCCGCGAGTTTGGAGAAGCGGCCCGGGCGTGCCTTGAGGGCTTTCCGGAGCTGGGCGAAGAGGACGGCTTCCTCCTCGCTGCCGGGTTTTTTGTCGAGGATCCCGGGGTCGCGTTCGGCCTGGTAGCCGAGGTGCACGAAGAGGGTCGCGTCTCCTCCGTCGTCCAGGATCATGTTGGGATAGGTGTCGGGGCCCCAGTCAAGGATGCGGTCGGTGTAGTCCCAGTATTCCTCGAGGGTTTCGCCCTTGACGGCGAAGACGGGGGTGCCGCGGGCGGCGATGGCGGCGGCGGCGTGGTCCTGGGTGGAATAGATGTTACAGCTGGCCCAGCGGACCTCTGCGCCGAGGAGCTGGAGGGTTTCGATGAGCATCGCGGTCTGGATCGTCATGTGCAGCGAGCCCGCGATGCGTGCGCCTTGGAGGGGTTTTTCCTGGCCGAAGCGCTCGCGGAGGGTCATCAGGCCGGGCATTTCGATTTCGGAAAGTTCCATTTCCTTGCGGCCGAATTCCGCGAGGCGGATGTCTTTGATGATGTGGTCGGGGGTTGTTTTTTTTGTTTTGGGGGTTTTCATAGGGTCAGGCCTGGGGTTTGAGGGCTGTGCAGAAAAGGACGGGGAGTTCGGGGGTGGCGCCGGGTAGGCGCTGGGGGCTGGAGGGGCGGAGGCCTGCCTGTTCGAGCAGGGCGACGACGTCCGCCGGTTCGAAGCCGAGCCAGACATCGGCATATTGTTCGCGGACCCATTCGTGTTCGTGTCGCAGCAGGTCCAGGAGCACCAGCCTGCCACCGGGGCGCAGCACGCGTGCGGCCTCCGCGAGGGCGAGAGGGGGCTGCGCGGAATGGTGCAGCACCTGGCTGAGGAACACGGTGTCCGCCATCGCATCGGGGATGGGGAGCTGGTCCACATCCCCCTCCATGGCCTGGATACGGCCGCCCAGTCCGGCCCGTTCCGCCGCCTCCCGGAGCGTGAGGATCATCCGGGGGGAGAGGTCCACCGCGATGACCCGTCGGGCATGCCGCGCCAACAACAGGGCCAGCGTGCCCTCGCCGCTCCCAATGTCCGCCACCACGTGCCCCGCGAACCCGCTCGCCAGCCCCGCCGCCAGCGCTGGCCACCCCCCGCCCGGCTCCGTCAACGATCCGTAACTTCCCGCAATGTCGTCGAAAAAATCCCGGTTCCGCTCCCGCCGCTGGTCGAGAACCCGCCGCACGGAACTGCGGTCCTCCGCATCCAGCTCCAGGTTTGCCAGATGGCGGTCCAGCAGCCCCGCGAGGTCCGCGTCCCCGAGGGCGGGTCCCCGGTGGTAATACACCGAGGTCCCGTTCCGCCGTGTCTCCAGCAGCCCGCTGTCCCTCAGCGGTTTTAAATGGCGGCTCACGGTGGACTGGGGCAAGCCCAGCACCCTTACCAGTTCGGCCACCGACAACTCGGCCATCGACACCGCCCGCAGGATGCGGAGGCGCACCTCGTCGGAGAGCGCACGGCACAGGGAGAGAAGGGAGGGGGTTTTGTTCATCAGTATTTCCGGATAAGCGAATATAGCAGGCGTGTCGGGGCATGCAATCTAAATTCTTGCGCATTTTGAGGTTGACCTGGAGATGGAAACGGGTATCACTTCCAGCCCCTTACCCCTTTCAGACCCCTCATCCCCTCAGAAGGAATCTCCCATGGCCCGCACCAGCTGGATTGAAAAAGAGAAGCGCAAGGCGAAAACCGTTGCGAAATATGCCGCCCTCCGTCAGGAACTCAAGGACAAAGGCGACTACATTGGGTTGTCGCAGCTTCCGCGCGATGCGAGTCCGACCCGGCTCGTGAACCGTTGCCAAGTCACCGGGCGTCGCCGTGCTTTCATCCGCCGCTTCAAGCTTTCGCGTATCACCTTCCGCGAGTTGGCCTCCAAGGGCGAAATCCCCGGCGTGGTCAAGGCGAGCTGGTAAGCCGCACGGGTTGGTTTTCTCTTCGTGTTGGGCCCCGCCTCGGCGGGGCCTTTTTTTTGGGGTGTGTCAGGATGCGGAGGAGCGGGTCCAGGGGGGTAGGGGAAGCTGGAGATCGGCGAGCAGGGATTGCAGGTCGGCCCAGGAGGCTTTTTTGCCGGCGGGGTTATTGTGGAGGTAGGAGGGGGGATGGGTGGCGAGCAGGCGTCCGGCCAGGCTGGGGGTCCACATGCCCCGCACAACGCCGAGGTCCATTCCGTGATCGGTGAAACGGCGGAGGGCGTGGGGGCCGAGGCACAGGACGCGGGCGGCGTGGGGAGG
>CAYLNG010000004.1:0-33314 GCA_964385155.1 uncultured Verrucomicrobiota bacterium | reverse complement strand
CCACCCCGGGCCCGGTCACCCGGCGCTGGGCGGGGGGCCCCCGCCCCCCCCCGCGGGCCGCGTGGGGCCGGCGGCAGTCGGCCGAACCGGGTTGGCCTTCCGCGGCATAGCCGATGGCATGGAGCATCTTACGGAGGAGTTCGCCGTTTTCAGCCTGCAGTTCGTTGAGGTCGGTGGCGAGCAGGAGGGCGGTATCTTCCGGGGGAAGGGTGTCGCCGCATTCCGGCAGGCGGAGGCAGCGGAGCACGAGGACGGGGGTGGCGGGGGAGGGCGTGGGGGTGCGCGGCGGGGGGGCGGGTTGGGTGGGCGGCGTTGTCCGGGAAGGGGCGGGGCGGGGGGGCGGTGCACGGCGGGTGAGGGGCTCCCGCACGGGCAGTTCGCGCCTTCCGGCCTCATCGAGGCCTTGGAGGTGGGAGCGGAGGGTGGCGAAGAGGCGACGAAGGGGGGTCATGGTGGCGGGCTGCGGAGGCGCTGGAGGTACTCCTGGTAGTCGGAGGGCGGGGGGGCTTCGAAGACACAGGGGTGTCCGTCGCGGGGGTGCAGGAGCCGGAGCCGCGTGGCGTGGAGCATGTGGCGGGGGGCGCGCGGCCAGGGGGAGGGCAGCTGGTCACGACGGTTTCCGTAGCTGCGGTCACCGAGGATTGGGTGGCCGAGATGGGCGAGGTGGACCCGGATCTGGTGCGTCCGGCCGGTTTCGATCCGCACGGTCAGTCGCGCCGCCAGGCCGCGGGCGAGCCCTTCTTCCACGGCCCAGTGGGTGCGCGCGTCGCGGGCCGCCTCGCCGTTCACCGCCCGGCGCTGGCGGTCGGCCGGATGGCGTCCGATGGGGAGGTCGAGGACGCCCTCGGCGGAGAGGGGGATTCCCCAGACCAGGCACTCGTAGGTTTTGTCGGTCTCGCGTTCGCGGAACTGGCGTTGGAGTTCGGCCAAGGCGGCGGGGGTGCGGGCGAAGGCGACGAGGCCGCTGGTGTCGGCGTCGAGTCGGTGCACCAGGCCGGGGCGGTCGGGGTCGCCCACTCCGGCGAGGTCGGGAAAACGGTGGAGCAGGGCGTTGACGAGGGTTCCGCCGGGATGACCGGGGGGGGTTTGGACGCCCAGTCCCGCTGGTTTGTTCACCACGGGGCGGTCGCCGGCGGCGGCCTGGACACCCCGCGGAATGGCCCCGGGGGGGGGGGGGGCGTGCGGGGTGTCGGCGACGGGGCTCACCTGGATGTCGTGCCCTGCATGGAGAGGATGGTTGGGTGGCGTGGGCTGGCCGTTGTCCAGCACGCGGCCCTCGCGCATCCATTGCTGGAGGCGGCTGCGGGAAAGGTTGGGGAGCTGGCGGGCCAGCCACTTGTCCAGCCGTTCGGGCCGGATCTCGTCCGGCGTGCGCAGGAGAAGGGGGGGGGGGATGGGTTCGGACATGAATTTTGTTCTTTCATAAGGGGTCCGGAGTTGTAAGCAAGGGCTGTTTGCTTTAAAAGATGGAGAGACTCTCTCCGCATCCCCCACCCGAAGCCCCATGAATCCGAACTCAAACACCATCGGCATCTTCACCGAGCACATCCCGCTCCTGACCTGCCCCAATTGCGGCGCTGAACTGGATGTCTCCGAATTCGGCGTCTTCGAGGACATCAACTGTCCGGCCTGCCAGGAGGTGATCAAGGTGCCCGGGCGTCTCGGCAATTTCGTGCTCCTCGAAGAGCTGGGCCGCGGGGCGATGGGCTGTGTCTACCTCGCGGTCGACGAGTCGCTCGGACGGCACGTGGCCCTCAAGGTCATGCGCCGCGAGTACGGCGACGACCCCAAGATGATGGAGACCCTTCAACGCGAGGCGCAGGCCATGGCCGCGCTCAACCACCCGAATGTGGTGCAGGTCTATTCGTTCGGCCGGGAGTCCGGCCAGCCCTACTTCGTGATGGAGCTTTTGCAGGGGGAGAGGCTGGATGCGATGATGGAAGGCGGGGGCATCGTCAACGAGCTGCGTCTTCTGGAGATCGCGATCGACGTGGCCAGGGGCCTCGAGGCGGCTGCCAATGCGGGCATGACGCACGGGGACATCAAGCCGGCGAATATCCTGATGAATGATGCGGGGACGGCGAAGGTAGTGGACTTTGGCCTGGCCCGATTCACGGAGTCTGGGGACGAGATTGAGGTGTGGGGCACACCGTACTACATTGCGCCGGAGAAGGCGAGGAAGAAGGGCGAGGACGCCCGGAGCGACCAGTACAGCCTCGGCGCCACCCTTTTCCATGCCTTGGCGGGGCATCCCCCCTTCGATGGTGAAAACCCGACCCGGGTCGTGCTCGCCGCCTTGAAGGAGGAGACTCCCGACCTCATCGCACACAACCCCAACGTTTGTCCCGAGACATCCGCGGTGATCAAACGCATGATGGACAAGACCGCGGCACGGCGTTACCCCACCTACTCCTCGCTGGTCGCCGATCTGCAGGTTGCCCTCGATGCCGCCCGCCGCGTCGAGGAGGCCCGACTCGAAGCGGAACGGCTTGCCGAGGACCAACGCAAACACAAGCGCAGTCCCCTCGGACTGATCATGGCCCTCGTCACCGTTTTTATCGTTCTCGCCATCGGCGCCGGCGTCTGGATCCGCCAGCGCAACCTCCGCAAACTCGCGGAGCTCACGTACGAGGGTCCCGCCCGCCAGCTGCATGAGCCCATCCTCCGCAACGAGGACCGGAACCTCCGCGAGGCCGCCATCGCCCTCGCCAGGGGAAGTCTTTTCCTCGCCGGGGAAAAGCTGGACACGGCCGACCGTCTGATCCCCGAGATCCATGCGGGCAAGGCTTGGTTCCGTTTCTTCGCCGCCGGTATCCAGCTCTATGCCCGCCATCCCGACCAGGCCCGGGAGCTGCTCACCCAGGCCTCCAAGCAGGATCCGATCCTCTTCGACGGCGGCCGCGTGCCGCCCGAGGATCCCCGCCTGCTCGCCCGGTATGCCCTTGGAGAGGCCGGGGAGCGCGAGCTGGAGCGCGTCATCCCCAAGGCCCAGCCCTATTTTGTCCACCTCGCCGAGCTCGCACGCGGATACCGGGCCCTTCTTGAGGACAATCCGGGCGAGGCCGCCCGGCACTTCCGCTACTACCGCGACATTCGTGCGCAGGGCTGGCCTTACGTTCTCCAGCCCCTGGCCGACTCCTTCCACGTCGCGCGTGAACCCATGGTTTCCGCACCGCCCCCGACGGCTACCCCCTTCCTCTCCGCGCCGAAACCTCCTCCCTCCGCGATGCGCTCCCCCTCCCCCCGTCCGGAACGCGCCGATCCTCCCGGGGAGCCCGCCTCTGGCACCGCATGACCCTCTCCTCTTCCGCCGCCTGGATTCGCACCGAAAAACTTGGGCGGGCTCCCTGCGAGCACTGCGGGGAGATGCTTGACGTCTCCGAGTTCCACATCTTCGAGCGCATCGCCTGTCCGGGCTGTGAGCGGGCGACGACTGTCCCGGGAAAGCTGGGGAACTACGACCTGCTCCGCGAGCTCGGAAGCGGCGGCATGGGCGCCGTCTTTCTCGCCCGGGACACCACCCTCCAGCGCAAGGTGGCGCTGAAGGTCCTCAACGCGAAGTTCGGGCAAGACCCGGTCTTCGTCGACAGCCTCCTGCGGGAGGCCAAGGCCGCTGCGGCGGTGAACCACCGGAATCTGGTGCACATCTACACTTTCGGTCAAGTCAACGGCCAGCCCTACATTGTGATGGAACTGGTGGACGGCATTCGCCTGGACCAGTGCATCGAAGGCGGGAAGGAGCAGGACGAGGAGGGGTGGCTGGGCATCCTGGAGCAGGTGTGCCAAGGTCTGGCGGCCGCTGAGGCGGCCCGCATTATCCACGGCGACATCAAACCGGCCAACATTCTGTTGGACGAGCGTGGGGTGGCCAAGGTTTCAGATTTTGGCATTGCGCGGACCCAGGGGGCGGGAAACGAGCGGATTCTGGGGACCCCTCTTTACATCGCCCCCGAAAAGGCCCGGGGGCAGGAGGTCGACGCGCGGGCGGACCAGTTCAGCCTGGGGGCCTCCTTCTGGCACATCCTCGCCGGCCTCCCCCCTTACACCGGCAAGACTCCCCGTGAGGTCGTCCTCAACCGCTTTGAGGACGATCCCCCCGACCTCCGACGGCACGCCCCCCATGTGTCGGAGGCGACTTCCTCCCTCTTGCGGCGGATGATGGCGCTCGATCCCGCCGATCGTTTTCCGGATTTCCCAAGCGTGGCCCGTGAGGCCGCCGCCATCCCCCGCCGCATGGCCGAGGCCCGCCGCGCACAGGAGGAACGGGAGCAGGCCCGCCGCCAAGCCGAGCTGGACCAACGCCGCCGCAAACGCCGTCTCCGGATCCTGTTTGCCGTTGGCGGCGCGGGGCTCCTGCTCCTTTGCGCCCTTCTCCTTGCCGGGATCTGAGCCCCACGAAGGAACTCCACATGTCCAAATTGATCCCAGAATCGGAGCGTTGCGAGCCCTGTGAGAGCGGCAAGGGGAGGATCGCCCTCGCGGATCTGCTCGAAGCCCTCGAGGCGTTGGAGGGCTGGGAGGTCCGCGAATCTCCGGAATCCCTGGTCCGCCTCTTCCGCTTCCGCCACTTTCACGAGACCATGGCCTTTGTCAATGCGGTCGCATGGATCGCCCATTCCCAGAACCACCATCCCACGCTGCGCGTGGGGTACCGCGAATGCGAGGTGGCGTGGACCACCCACGCGACGGGTGGACTCACCCGCAATGACCTCGTGTGCGCGGGGGCGGTCAACCGACTCCTTCCGCGTGTGGGCCCGGAGGAGGGGGCGGCCCGGTGAGGGGCGTGTGGCTCGTGGTCTGTTTGTGGGGAATAGGGGCGGAGTTTTTGCGTGCCCAGTTGCCCAGCGAAGCTCTGCTGGTCGTCAACGCCTCTTCTCCTGAGGCCGTCGCCGTGGCGGAGGAGTATGCGGCCCTGCGGGGCTTCCCCCAGGAGCGGATTCTCTCGCTCAGCCCCCCGCCGCGGTTTTTCAGGCGGCCGGAGGGGACGCCGCGGTGGGACGCCTCTGAGGCGGAGGTCCGCGAAGTCCTGCTGGACCCGCTGTTGGGGAAACTGGAGGAGCTGGGGGATGCGTTTCCCACCGCTCTGGTGTTCAGCCCGGATTGGCCGACGCGGGTGAGGCTTGAGGGCGGCGCACCTTCGGTCAGCCTCACCGGGTTTTGCGGGTTCCGCGGGCGGATGCCGGAGGCCGAGGCGTTGCGCGGCGGCCGGGCTTGGGCGCCTTGGTTCATCGCTCCGGAGGACCTGGCGCGGCCCGGCGCGCGTCTCCGTCGGTATCCGGCCCCCGGCCTTCCGGTGGACGCTCCGCATCCCGCCATGATGCTGGGCGTATTCCAGGAGCCTTTGGACCCCGGAACCCTCGCGATGGCCCTGCGCCGATCCGTCGCCGCCGATTTCCGGAAGCCCCAAGGTTCCGTGCTCTTCCTGACCAACCGCGATGTCCGCACCCACGCCCGTCTCCCCCAGTTCGCCCCCGCCGCCGAACGACTCCGCCGCAAGGGAATCCCCGTTCTCCTCGCCCCCGAGGAGGCCGATCTCCCCGGGCAGATTCTCGGCGTCATGGCCGGTGCCGCCTCTGTGGATACCGGCCGCTTCCAAGGGCGACTCGTTCCCGGCGCCTTTGCCGAACATCTCACCAGCTGGGGCGCCACCTTCGACAACCCCTCGCAAACCAAAATCACCGAATGGCTCGCGGCCGGCGCCGCCGGCTCCGCCGGGACCGTCACCGAACCCTATGCCATATGGACCAAATTCCCCCATGCGGCCCTTTTTGAACGCCGACTTCTTGGGGAGACGCTGCTCGAGGCTCTGGCGCAGTCGCTGGCCTCTCCTTACCAGCAGTTGTTTCTGGGCGACCCGCTGAGCCGCCCCTGGGCTGAGTCTCTTCCCGGGCTTCGGCTGGAGGCCTTCCCCCGTGGAGACCGGCTCCACGTGGAGGCGGGCGGATTCCCCCCCGGCTCCGCCACCGATCTCCATCTTTTCCTCAATGGATACCGCGTCGCGGGTCCGGGTCCCGAATGGAACCTTCCCCTCCCCGCGGGGCCGGCCCTCCTCCAGTTGCACGCCCGCCATAATTGGGCGCCCCCTGCGATCGGGTATGTGAGGCTCCGTTGGGAGCCGTCCCCGCCTTTGGAGCCATGAGAGTGTGGTCCACGGCCGTGGCGGACGCCGCTGCGCCGGGAAGTGGCGCGCGGCGTCGGGTCAGTTTTCCTGCTCGGGGAGGATTTCGTTGATCTCGAGGTCGTCGAGGATGAATTCGCCTTCCCCCGGGGAGAAGTGGAGAATGAGGGTGGTGGAGAAGGGCTGTGCACGCAGGGTGCGAGAGTAGCTCTGCCATTCTGTTCTGGAGGGGGCGGCCGTGTGGAAGAAGACCTGTTGCAGGATGTTCATCTGGTCGGGCGGGGGCAACGCATTGTAGATGTCCCCGGGGATCTCGAAGCCGATCGAGTAGCCTCCGGTGCCGCGTATTTCCGCCCCCGGTCGCCAGGGCTTGAGCAGGCGCGCCCTCCAGCGCACTTGGTATTTCGCGCCTTCCTTGAGGGGGATGCCACGTGACACCCGTATGTGCCCCGAGCTGTGTTGGTGGATGCGCAGGGCCTTGTTCCGGTTGCTGTTTGGTTCACTGTAAATTTCGGTCCGGTTGCGCTCGCCCCCGGGTATCCTCAGGGCCCATCCATCGGCCGCCTCGTCGTCGAAGCTCCCGCCCGCCACGAGGTTGGGGCCTAGCCGGGGTGGGGGCCTTCCCGGTCGCGGCGCGGGCGTCAGACGTTCCGCGACCCGGTCGCGGATCCCGGAAAGTTCGAGTGCCGCTGCCAGGTTTTCCTCACGGGTGAGCTCCTGGATGCGCGTCTCGAGCGCCGCGACATACAGGGTGTTGATCCGCTCCACCGTCTGTTCGCGGGTTTCCTGTAGGGTCTCTAGTTCTGATGAGAGGATCTCCCGGGCTTTATCCAGTCCCAGCGGGGGCGGGGTTTCCGGGAGGGTTCGTTTTTCCCGCGCATGGGAAATCTCGTCCCGCAGCACGAGATAGGTATCCAGGTCCCCCTCCTCCTGCGCGGCCTTTAAGAGGCCTTCGACATAGAGGGCATACCGGTCAAACAGGGCGATGCGTTTCTCCTGGAAGTCGGCGCGGGCCTGGTTGAGGGCGGCGGCGTGTTGAGTGACCAGCGGGTCGGGGGACTGCGCCTGTGCGCCCAGGGAGAGGGCGAGGGCGCAGAGGAGTGCCATGCAGGAGGGGGGGATCCGAAGGGGGGGCTTGTTTGGTTTGTGGCATTCCATCGGATATTCTGCCGTGCGGGAGGGGGAAGGGTTTCCGGCCCCGAGGGAGCCGGTCTTCAGAAGCGCAAAGGCAGCTCGGTTTTTTCGCCGTCCCGCAGGATGCCCAAGAGGGTTTCATCCCCGGGCATTTCGTTGATGAAGGTGGCCACATCCCCGGGTTCGCGGATGGGCGCTCCGCCGATGGTGAGCAACACATCCCGGTTCCGAAGCCCGGCCTGTTCCGCCGCCGATCCGGGCTTGATCATGCGCACGATCAGCCCTGTTCCCGCCTCCAGGCCGAGAAACTCCGCCGCCTGCGGGGCCAAGGGCTCCACTCCCACTCCGAAACTTCTCGGCGCACGCGGGGTCGGCGCCGGCGTGGGCGCGGCCAACGAAGGCGCCGCCACTTTCGTTTCCTCCACCGCCGCAACCTCTCCGGCCGCTCCCAACGTCACGTGCACCAACACCGCACGGCTTCCCCGCATCAGCCGGATTTCCGCGTTGCGCCCAGCCGGGCTCTCCCCCACCATCCGCTGCAGTGCCCGGGCGCTCTCCACCCGTTGCCCGTTGAAGGCCAGGATCACATCGTCCTCCTGGATGCCTGCCGCCGACGCCGGGCTCCCTTCCGCCACTTTCAGCACCCAGGCGCCGTACTCCCCGGGCAGCCCGAACCGCGCCGCCTCTTCGGCCAGGATCTCGTCCAAGGCGACCCCCAACATCGCGGGCGGGTGCGTGTGCCCGGGCGACACGGCCTCCAAGCGCAGCAGGGCGGAAAGACAGGCGAAACACAGGAAAAGACGTTGCATCGTGGGGACTCCGTTGAGAATTGGGTTGCGTGAAAAAACTAACGGTTTCCTCGGGCAGGGCAAGGAAACTCAGGAAAAAAGATCGGGGGAGTGGCGGGTTTCTGCATCTGCGGCGAGGGCGAGGATGACCTCGGTGAGGCCGGGGTCGGTGCCGACAGCAGAGGTGAGGCGCAGTTCCCGGCCGTTGCGAAAGGCGCGGTCGCCGGTCAGGCCGAGGTCCTCGGGGATGGTCTCGGTGACGTGCCAGCCATCGGCGATGAAGAGGGGGACGACGACGAGGCGGGACTGGGGGCACAGCTCCCAGAGGCGGGCCATTTCGGGGGGTTGGTCGATGAAGGCGGAGAGGACGTTGGCGCGGGGATGCAGGCGTCGGATTCTCTCCGCCTGGAGGAAGGTATTGACGGCGGAGTCGGGGTTGCGGGGTGTACCGTGTCCGAGGACGACGAGCGCGTCGTCCTCCCTCCAGCCCGCATCGCGGGCGTGTCGCAGCACCAGCTCGGCGAAGAGGGGGTGGCTGCCCACCGCGCGCGTATAGAGGATCCTGCGCCCCTCCCGCTCGGTCACGGGCCCCGTCAGGCCCATCTGCGCGGGAATCACCTGGCGCGTGTAGTACCCGTCGGCGATGAAGAAGGGCACGATGGTGATGTGGCGACTTTGCAGGCGGTCCAGGGTGGAGCCGACATGGGGCTCCTCCTTCCAGAGGCCGCAGCGGACCTCGTCGTAGCGGCCGCAGGCGCGAAGGGCGCGGACGTTTGCGCAGACGGGTTGGCGGGTGCCGGGGTTGCGGGCGCTTCCGTGGCCCACGAGGACAAGGGCGCGGCGGGGGCGGGGTAGGGGGGAGGGGGAGGCACTCATCCGAACATCGCGGCGGTGTCGTTCACGGCGGAGGTGAAGAGCTCCTGCACGTCGCCCTCCAGGCGCAGTGCGACGTGGGGCAGTCCGTCGTGCGCGGTTACCCCTTGGTTGATGACGATGTAAGGGATGCCAGCGCGGGCGGCCAGCAGGGGGAAGGAGGCGGCCGGGTGGACTTGGAGGGTGCTGCCCAGGGCGAGCACCAGGTCGGGATGGCGCATCGCCTCCTGGGCGCGCAGCAGATCCCCCTCGCGGAGCGCCTCCCCGAACATCACCACACCGGGTTTGAGTGGGGAGCCGCAGCAGGGGCAGGACGGCACCCGTCCGTCATCCGTTGGCGCCGCGTACCAAGGCTCTGCCCCGTCGCGGAAAGCACAGGAGGTGCATGCCACCTCGTCCAGTCGACCGTGAAGCTCGACCAACCGATCGTCTGGCAGGCCGGCGCGCCGGTCGAGGCCGTCGATGTTCTGTGTGAGCAGCGCGTGGAGTTTGCCGAGTTGGTGAAGGCGGAGGAGGGCCTGGTGGGCGGGGGTGGGCAGGAGGGCCGCCCAGCGGGCGTGGTCCTCCGCTTTGCCGCGCCAGTAGGACAGCCGCGCCTCGGGGTCGTGGAGGTAATCCGGCAGGGAGACTTCGGGTCTGGATTTCCAGACCCCCCGCGGGCCGCGGTAGTCCGGGATGCCGGCGGCTGTGCTGATGCCGGCGCCCGTGAAGACGACAATGCGTTCGGCGGCGACGAGGTATTCGAGGAGGGAGGGCATTCGAGTGAGCAGTGGGGAATGGCAATGAAGGGGGTGCTGGTTTTTGCTGCGCGTGACAGCGCTTTTTCCAGCTTGTAAGGTATGCCAACCCCAGCGAAGTTCAACTCCTTGTCGGAGCCCCCATGTTCCGGTACCCCGTGCGGCCCAGGGGGGGAATGGCGGAGAGGGAGGGATTCGAACCCTCGGTACTCGTTTCGGAGTACACTCACTTTCCAGGCGAGCCCGTTCGACCACTCCGGCACCTCTCCGCGTGAAGTGGGGACCGCTTATACTGGAACCCGGCGGGCGCGTCAATCCTCATTCCTGCAACAATCTCACCCCCGCTTTTCTCAGGATCTCCCGCTGCGCCGGCGGGGTGGCGGGGTCGCTGATGACGCAGTCCACGTCCTGGAGCCCCGCGAAGAAATACCGCGCACCGACCCCAAGCTTGCTGTGGTCCGCGAGGATCACCACCCGGTCCGCCGAGTGGATCACGGAACGCTTGAGGTTCATATGCCGCACCGAACTGTCGCTGAACCCCCGCTTGAAATCCAGCCCCTTGCAGCCGAGGAAGGCCTTAGTGATGTGGAGGGAGGAGAGCAGTTGCTCGGCCAACGGGCCGACGAAACAGGCGGTCACCCGGTCGTACAGCCCGCCCGTGGAGAGCAGTTCGATGTTGCTGCGCCTGGCGAGTTCCTGGAAGATGGGTTCGGACTGTGTGAGGACCGTGCAGCGGAGGTCGGGGAAAACGCGCGCGAGCTGGTAGGAGGTCGTGCTGCCATCCAGGAAGAGCACATCTCCCTCTTCGATCTCCATCAGTGCCCGCCGGGCGATACTTTGTTTTTCCCGCACCCGCTCCATCTCCCGCAGACTGTAGGGGAGGGACTGCAGTTCGTTCACCGCGGGCAACGCCCCTCCATGGATGCGCCGCAACCGGCCCTCCCGCTCCAGCCCCGCCAGATCCCTCCGGATCGTCTCCTCCGTCACCCCCATCCGCCCGGCCAATTCCCCCACCCGCACCGCTCCCTGGCGCTCCAGGGTGTGCAGGATTTCATGGTGTCGCTGTGGGGCTAGCATGGGGCGGGGGGGGGGAAGGGGGGCTTCCCGGGAGGTGCCAGCTGGTTTTTTACATGGCGTCCTTGGGGAGGGGCGGCGCGGCACCGTCGCTCTTTTTGGGCTTTCCGAAGCGGTGCTCCTCCCCCCGCAGGAGCCGACGGATGTTGCTGTGGTGGCGGGCGATGGCCAACAGCCCGAGCGCGCTCAGCACCCCGGCCAACACGGGATTTTCGCCATGGAAAATCCATCCGCTCCCCCCCACCGTCAGCGCGGCGAGGATGGAGCTGACCGACACGTAGCGGGTGGCGACCATGCTGAGCAGCCACACGCCCATGCCGGAGAGGAGGACGTCAGGTGCCACCGCCGCCAGCACTCCCCCGCTTGTCGCAATGCCTTTTCCCCCTTTGAAGCCCAGCCACAGCGGCCAATTGTGGCCCACAATCGCTGCCGCTCCCGCCACCAATCCCGCGTTTTCCAGAAACGCCGCCCCTGAAACCAACCCCGGCAGCCACAGCGCCGCCCCAAGTCCTTTCACAAAGTCCAAAACAAAACACAGGAGGCCCCAAGGCTTGCCTACCATCCGGAACACGTTTGTCGCACCGATGTTCCCGCTGCCCACCTTCCGGATATCTACCCCCCTCGCACGGCTGATCAACAACCCAAAGGGCACAGATCCAACAAGATAGGATAAAAAAAACAGTGGAATGGCGGAATTCATGCCCCAAAAGTAGCCGCTCCCTCCGGAAAAAACCACCCAATTTTCAAAATAAGGGGTTGCAGGAAGGCTTCGCCCTGGAGTAGAGTACTGCCATATCCCCCTGCAATCTTCTCTCCCTCGATGGAGCTTTCCCCATGCATCGCCTAGCACTCCCTCTCCTTTCCCTCCTCCTCGGCGCATCTATCCACGCCCAGACCGTCACCTCCGTCAATGCCGTGGGCATGGTCAAGGTGACGTTTCTTCGTGGTGAGCTCAAAATCGCCCAGATTCCTTTTCTTGCACAAAATGGGAATGCAATAAATGTATCAGAGCTTTTTGGATCAAGCCTGCCAAACGGGACAAAAATTTATGTTTGGGATAATGTTTCTCAAGGGTACATAATCGAACAGCTTTCGCGTGGGGCATGGTCACCCGGGACCACAGAAGTCGATAGGACAAAGGCAATGTTTGTTTCGATCCCCTCGAATGCAGCAAACGCATCATATGACATTGTCTTTGTTGGTGAGGTGCCTGATGCGAATTCCGCTCCAAATACATCCATTTCTTTACCTGCTGGTTTGACCCTTACGGCGTTCCCGTACCCGACGGCGGTTTCCATATCTGATGCGCAAATACCTGCACAAAATGGTGACAAGGTTTATTTTTGGCAGAATGGATGGGTCATCGAACAGTATTCGCGCGGAGCTTGGAGCCCGGGCACTTCCACGTTCGAGCCTGGTGTTGGATTCTACTATTCTTCCACGGCACTTAAAAACTGGTTGACGGACAAGCCATACAATTGGCCTTGATTCAATTTGCTCCAAATCCTTGGTGTGATTCTATAAAATGGAAAAAAAATGAAAAAGTTACTTCTTTTCGCTTCACTCGTGATTGCGTCAGTAAATGCATCCGTTTCTGTGACGTGGGATATGCCGGATTTCGCAGATGAGTTGTACAGGGCCAATGGAGTGGATCTGATACCATCAAATTCAGTGTGGCAATTGATCTGGTCGCCAGACAATGCAGTATCAAGCTTCAATGCTACCAATCCCTTCCTGCCAGACGCCTCTGAATCCTTGCTTAGTGAGCACAGGAATTCTAATCCAGGTTATATTACAGGTTTAGCTTTCACTGAACCCTCGGATACCTATGTGGGTGGTTACGTATACACGAGGGTTTTTGACTATCAAGGTAGCACCTCTTCTTTTAATCTGAATGATTTAGATGGAATGTGGTACATAAATTCGACTCCGATTGATGGACCTCTTCAAAAAATTGACAATATCCCGCCAGGAGCACCAACAGATCATGTTCCGTTCACTGGATTTAACCAGGTCGATTCTCAATTCCTCATTCCTGAGCCAGGGACGTTGGCGATGCTGGGGGCAGGGGTGGCGGTGGTGGTGTTTGGGGTGAGGCGGCGTCGGTATCGGGGGTAAGGAACCTCAAGAACCCCAAAATAATGCCCCGGAGATCGGGGCATTATTTTTTGGGGTGGTGGGAGAGGAGCCCTTCGGAAGCAGGTCGAGCAGGAGGGGGTTAGGAGAGCCCCCACGCCAGTTCGATGCGATGGGCGACCTCGTGGAGATTGGAGGAATGGTCGAGGTCGATCCAGAGGGGGTGGTGTTGGTTTCGGAACCAGGTGCGCTGTCGTTTGGCGTACTGCCGGGTGCGTGTGGCGGTGCGTTCGATGGCCGCGGACAGGGAGAGATGGCCATCGAGGAGGTCGAAGGCTTCGCGGTAGCCAATGGCCTGAGAGGCGGTGGCGAGGCGGTCGCCGAACTGGTGGCGGAGGGTTTGCGCCTCCTCGGGGAGGCCGTTTTCGAACATCAGGCGTGCGCGGAGAAGGATGCGGTCGTTGAGTTCTGTGGTGGGGCGGCGCAGGACGGGCAGGGGGAGTGGGGGGGTGGTCTGCCAGGCGGTGGGAGGGGAAAGGCCGGCGAGGAGCCAGGAGAGGGTGCGTGCGAGGCGTCGGGGGTTGCGTGGATCGGAGAGACGTCCGAGCAGGTCGGGGTCTATGGCGCGGATGCGGGCTTGGAGTTCCGCCACTGGGAGGGAGTCGTCCACTGCCGGGAGTTCTTGGGTTTCCTCCGCGAGTCCTTCGAGCAGGGCGCGGAAATAGAGTCCGGTGCCGCCGACGGCGAGGGTGGGTCGCGGGTCCAGTTGGGTCCGGACGGCGCGCAGCCAGGCGCCGGTTGAAAAGGGCTGGTCTGCTTCCGCGAGGTCCAGGCCGGCATAGTCGAATCGCAGGATGTCGGAGGGCGTGGGTTTGGCGGTGCCGATGTCCATACGACGGTAGACCATCATGGAATCGACGGAGAGAAGGCGGAGCCCATGGCGTTCAGCGAGGAGGTGAGCGAGGTCGGTCTTGCCGGAGGCGGTGGGGCCGGCCAGAAGGTAGAGGCGTTGGGGGGGTGGGGAGTGCATGTGGGCACGTGTTTCGATTCTGGATGTTGTAGCGGGGAGGGCGACCGCCTTCAACTCTCGAACGTTTCAATCCCTGGCCGGTACGGGTGCGTCCGGGTTGGAGCCTCACGCTCTCTCGGCGTGTGGGTGGGGTTACTGCCGGCTCGTTTTTGGGGAGGAGGCAGGGGCGGGCTGCGGTTTGTGCCGCAGGCTGGAGAGGAGGTAGAGGGCCACGCCGACGCAGATGAAGGAGTCGGCGAGATTGAACACCGGCCAGTGGTATTCCCCGACGAACCAGTGGATAAAATCGATGACGTAGCCGTATTTGGTGCGGTCGACCAGATTACCGAGGATTCCGCCGCAAAGGAACCCGAAGGCGGTTTGTTCGAGGGGGTGTCGGGAGAAGAGGCGGTCCCTGTAGGCGACCATGAGGCCGAAAACGAGGAGGGAAAAGAGAAGGAGGGGGCCGGGATGACCGCGGAAGAGGCTGAAGGCGGCGCCGGTGTTGTGGGTGAGCGTGAAGTGGAAAAAGCCGGGGAGGACGACGCGGCTCTCTTCGAGCGCGAAGTTATCGAGGAACCAGTTCTTGCTGAACTGGTCGGCGAGGAGCGCGGCAGAGGAGAGGAGCCAGGGCCAGCGCGGGGCAGGGGAGGTGGACGGGGGGGTCACCAGGCTTTGAAGGTCTGTCCGAAGGGGCGGTATTTGGCTTTGCTGGCCTCCATGCGGGCCTGGGCCTGCACGCTGAGCCGAGTGTAGGGGATCACCTCCAGGCGCGCGCGCTCAATCTGCACGCCGGTGAGTTCACACACCCCGTAGCTGCCGTCCTCAATCCGACGCAGAGCCTCGTCGACCTCGAACAGCACGTCCTGCTCGGTCGTCGCAAGGCTGAGGGCGAATTCGCGGTCGAAGTTGTCCGTGCCGTGGTCGGCACTGTGCTGGGAGGCTCCGGAAAGGTCGGCCCCCGTCTCACGGCCTGCCCGATGGAGGTTGTCGGTCGTAAGAAACTTGATGTCGCCCACCAGCCGCTCGCGCAGCTCCAGGAGCAGTTTGCGGAATTTCTTCAGTTCGCTGGCGGAAAGGGGTTTGCCTTTCGGGGGGGGCGTTTTGTGGCCGTTCGTGCCGGTACGCGCGTTTGATGTGGTTCTGCTCACGGCACTCGGCGCCTCCTTGCGGAGGGGACGCTGGGTGGTTTTCGCCTCGGCCACCTTTGCCGCGGGCTTGGCCGCCACCTTTGCCGCGGGTTTGGCCGCCACCTTGGCCGCCATCTTGGCCGTGGGCTTGGCCGCCATCTTGGCCGCGGGCTTGGCGGCGGGCTTAGGTGCCACCTTTGCCGCCGCCTTGGGGGTGGCGCTCTTGGCTTCTTTGGTTTTTTGGGCTGTGGCGGCCGCGGCTGCGGTCGGTTTCGTGCGGGATGGTGTGGGGGAGGGTTTCTTCGCCGCCATGAAGACCTCGGGGGAAGCAGGTTGGAAAATGAGAAGATGGGTGTTTCTATGGACGGGGGGGGGATTGTCAACCCATAAGCCACCAAAAGGGCGAAGGAGCGAGGGCGCTCGCCCTCTGTGGGGTGTGAATAGAGGGCGACAACGGGACGCCCCGGCTCCTGGGGAGTATGCCCCTTCATGCCGTTTTGCCAAAAGTGTTGCCAAACGAGGTGGAGGCCCTAGGTTCACCGCATGAACCCACAAGTGCCTCGCCGGCGATTCGGCCGTACGGAAATTGACATGCCCGTTTTCAGCACGGGGGGCATGCGTTATCAACAGGACTGGAAGGATCTGCCTCCGCAGGAGCTGTCCCCCGAATCGTGTGAGAACGTGGCCGCCTGTGTTCGGGCCTCGTTGACGCACGGCATGAGCCATATCGAGACCGCCCGGGGGTATGGAACCTCGGAGTATCAACTGGGGCTCGCCTTCCGTGGCATCCCCCGGGAAAAGCTGCTTGTGCAGACGAAGATCGGCATCGGCGACACCCTCGAAGAGTTCGAGGCCTCGTTCGAGACCAGTCTGGCCCGGCTCTCCCTGGGACATGTCGACCTGCTCGCGATCCACGGGATCAACACTCCCGCTGAATTGGAGCGGGCCATGGGGTATGGTGTCCCGCGCATGCGGCGCTGGCGCGAGGAGGGCCGCATTCGCCATATCGGTTTCTCCACCCATGGGCCCATGGACCTCATCGTGCGCACCCTCCACACCGGCGCCTTTGACTACGTCAACCTGCATTGGTATTTTGTCAACCCCGACAACGGGCCGGCCTTGCAGGCGGCCGCGCTCCAGGACATGGGGGTCTTCCTCATCAGCCCTAACGACAAGGGTGGACGTCTCTGGGACCCGAGCCCCAAGCTCCGCCACTTCTGCCGTCCCCTCACCCCCATGCAGTTCAACGACCTGTTTTGCCTCAGCCGCGAGGAGGTCCACACCCTCAGCCTCGGGGTCCGTTCTCCCGCTGATTTCGCCGAACATGTGGAGGCCATGCGTTGGTACCCCGAAAGGGCCGCCCTCTCCGGGGCGATTGCCCGCCGCATCCGCGAGGAGGTTGACCGCCATTTTGTGCCGGGGTGGCACCGCACCTACGCCGCCGGCATTCCGCCCCATGACCGTTGCCCTGGTGGCATCCATGTCCGCGAGGTCCTCCGGCTCTACACCTGGGCCAAGGCCATGGACATGGTTGAGTTCGCGAAGAGCCGCTACAACCTTTTCGCCCATGCGGGGGACTGGTTCCCCGGCCACGCTCCCGAGGATTTCGACGAAGCCGAGATGCACGCCGCCCTGGTCGACAGCCCCCACCGAGAACGGATTATCCCCTATCTCCATGCCGCGCGCGAACTGCTCAAGGGCGAGGCTGTCCAGCGCCAAAGCGTGGCCGAAAAAAGCAAAAGTGACGGCGGGGAGGTGTCCGATGTCTGATCCTGTTTTTGGGGACCGGCAGATTCAGTTTCCGGTGCGGGCGCATTTCCGCATCCTCTGTACCGCCGGCACCGCGCCCCTTGAAGGTCTGCGAGCCGCCGCCACCGCCCTGGGCATCACGGAACCCCTCCAGGAGGGCAATCCCAGCAGCGGCGGCCGCTACCAAAGTTATCATGTGAGCCTCCTGGTCCAGGATGCCGCCCGCCTCCGCGAAATCGATGCCGCCTTCCGCGCCGTCCCCGGCGTCAAAATGGTCCTCTGATCCCCCTCCCTCCACCATGTCGATCCCCGCCTCACCGCCTCCGCCCCGCCGCACCCGACGCCGCCTTTGGTTGCTCCTCCTGGCCAGCCTTGCGCTCAACCTCTATTGGTTCCAGCAGCGTTTTGGCCCGGGGGACCCCTACGGCGAGGAGGAGTTCCCGCCGGTCTCCGAAAGTCTCTTCTGGGGAGATCCCTCCGCCGATCACAAGGTCGCCTTCCTCCGCCTCCAAGGCCTCATCCTCCCCGAGGCTCCCTCCTCTCTTCTCGGCTCTCCCGTGGATCCTGTCACGGCCCTTCTCCGCGAAATCCGTGCCGCCTCCGTCGACCCCAGCGTCGCCGCACTGCTCCTGGAGGTCGACTCCCCCGGCGGCGCCGTCACCTCCAGCGACGAGATCCACCGCGCCCTCCTCGATTTCAAGGCCGCCGCTCCCGGCCGGAAAATCGTGGTGCATGTCCGCGACATGGCCGCCTCGGGCGCGTATTACGCGGCGCTTGCCGGCGACCATATTGTCGCCCAGCCTACTGCCATCGTCGGTTCCGTTGGTGTCATCCTTTCCGCCATCAACCTGCACGATCTGGCCGAACGATTTGGAATCCGCGATGTTTCGCTGACCTCCGGTGCGAACAAGGCCCTTCTCTCCCCCCTCCGGCCGGTCGACACCGAGCACAACCAGATCCTGCAACGCGTGGTGGATGACCTTTACACCCAGTTCCGAGGCCTTGTTCTCCGCCATCGGCCCTTCGACGAGGCCTACGCCGAAAGCCATGCCCTCCTTGATGGGCGGGTTTTCACAGCCCCCGAGGCGCGCGAGCACGGGTTGGTCGACGAGGTGGGGTATGCCGACGCGGCCCGAGCGGCCGTAGCGCGGCTTCTCGGTTCCGACAGCCTGGTTTTCTACTCCTACCACCACAGCAGTGGAACCCTCGCCTCTCTGCTCCAGGTTCATCTACCCAAACCCATGATCTCCCTGCCGCCGCAGGCCAGATTTCTCTACCTCTGGAGACCGGGTCTTTGACCGTGCGCCCTCCCCGTGTCAGTCAACGGTCTGCATAAGGATGGTGTCCACAAACCGCCCGTTGATCTTCACTTCGGTCACCGCCACCACCGTGTCCCCAACGTGAAGTTGTCCACGCTCCTTCAGTTTGGCGACAGCCCGGCTCACGTTTTCCTCATGATTGTCAACCGTCTCCAGGTGTGAGGCCTGGATGCCCCAGAAGAGGGGGAGTTGGTTCAGCAGTACCTCGTCCGACGAAAAGGCGAAGATCGGGGCCGAGATGCTCCGCAGCCATGCGGCATTCCGGGCGATCACCCCGGTTTGGGTGAACACAATGATGGCGTCCGCCTTGCATTCTTCCGCCAGCACGACCGCGGACTTGACCAGTTGGGCGTATTTGCTGCTCATGCGGGCCTGCGCGTAGTAGCCGGCCCCACCGCTCTGCTCGATGCGGGTGGCCACCCGGTTCATGATGTCGACGCATTTCAGCGGATAGCGGCCGATGCTGGTCTCCCCGCTGAGCATGATCGCGTCGCATTGCTCGTACACCGCATTCGCCGTGTCTGTGATCTCCGCACGGGTCGGGGCCGGTGATTGGATCATGGACTCGAGCATGTGGGTTGCCACGATCACCGGTTTGCCCACCAGGGCGCAGCGTTTGACGATGCGGCGCTGGATGATGGGGAGTTCCTCGAAAGGACACTCGATGCCCAGGTCCCCGCGCGCCACCATCACCCCGTCCGCAATGTCGATGATCTGGTCCAGGTTCCTCACCCCCTCCTGGTCCTCCAGCTTCGCGATCACCTTCTGGGGGGCGTTGTGGTAGTCCAGGATCGCCTTCAGCCGAAGGACGTCCTCCGGCTCACGCACAAAGGACATCGCAATCCAGTCCACCCCCAGTTCGATGCCCAGGCTGATGTCCAGCTTGTCCTGCTGGGTCAGTGCGGGAAGGTTGACGCGCACCCCGGGGAGGTTGACGTGCCGTCGGCTCTTCAGCGTCCCGGGTGTCAGCACCTCGCACACCAGCTGGTTGGATTTCTTCTCCAGCACCTTCAGTTCGATCGTCCCACTGTCGATCAAAACCACGTCCCCCACCCGTATGTCGTCCACCAAGTTTTCGTAGTTTACATCCACGCTCACCTCTTCCGCCGACTTCTCCCCCCGCACCGTCAGTCCGATTCGTTGCCCCGCGTGCAGGTCGAGGTTCACCGCGATGTCCCCGGTCCTGATTTCCGGGCCCCGCGTGTCCATCATGATCGAGGTCCGGGTGATGCACTCCCCGCTGATCTTCCGGATGGTCTCCACGTTCCGGCGGACAGCCTCGTGGGTCGCATGCGACATGTTGATCCGGAAAATGTTGACTCCGGCTTGAACCAGGCTGCGGATCATCTCCGGGGAATCGGTCGCGGGACCCAGGGTGGCAATGATTTTCGTGCGGCGGCGGTATGGAGTTGGCATGGCAACTCCTATATGCGCCATTTTTCCGGTTGCAAGCCGGGGATGATGGAAGATGTTCGTGTCATGCTTTTCCACCAGCCCCATCCCCGCTTCGATGCCATCCACTGGCCCTCCTGGTCCCCTTCCGATGAGGCCACCCTCTGCTTCATTCTCCAAGACGGTCACATCCTGCTGATGGAAAAAAAGCGCGGGCTCGGGGCGGGAAAAGTCAATGGCCCGGGGGGGCGAATCGAACCCGGGGAGAGCCCGTTGGAGTGCGCCATCCGGGAGACCCGAGAGGAACTTGGGGTCACCCCCCTGCACCCCCATCCGCGTGGGGAACTGCGTTTCCAGTTTGTAGACGGCTATTCCCTGCGGGCCCACCTCTTCCTTTCACACGGGTGCGAAGGAGAGCCCATCGAAACCGAAGAGGCCGTCCCTCTTTGGACTCCCCTGGACCGCATTCCGTATGCCCGCATGTGGGCCGATGATCTCCTGTGGCTGCCCCATCTGCTCGAAGGCCGACATATAGACGCATCGTTTCTTCTTGAGGGGGATTCCCTGCTTGGCTGGCATGTTCTCACACATGGCGGGGCCTGACCCGGCTTTCTCCTCTGTCATACCCCGTCAGGGGTGCAGCAGGTGAAATGCGGCTGAATCTGGGAAGCGATCCGGGCAGTTTCCGGGGGGAGGCGGCGGGATCAGGCGGGATCTGCGAAGTGGACGGAGAGTCTGGCTTCCATGTCGTGTTTGCGCAGGGGGGCGGCCAGGAGTTCCAGTCCTCCGTCCATGACGCGGTCCAGGGCGTAGACGGTGAGGCCGATCCGGTGGTCGGTGATGCGGTTCTGGGGGTAGTTGTAGGTCCGGATCCGCTCGGATCGGTCGCCGGAACCCACCATGATCCTGCGGGCTCCCGCGCGGCGCTGTTCCTCCTCCTGGCGTTGTTGGTCCAGAAGGCGGGCTTGCAGGATCCGAAGGGCTTTTTCGCGGTTACGGTTTTGTGACCGCTCGTCCTGGCATTGCACCACCATTCCGGTAGGGAGATGGGTGATGCGGATGGCGCTGTCGGTCTTGTTGACGTGTTGACCGCCGGCTCCCGAGGCCCTGTAGATGTCGATGCGGATGTCTTCGGGGGCCAACGTGATTTCATCTGACTCGTCGGCTTCTGGGAAAACAGCGACGGTGGCGGCGGAGGTGTGGATGCGCCCCTGTGTCTCGGTGGAGGGAATGCGTTGGACCCGGTGGACTCCGCTTTCGTATTTCAGGATACGGTAGACGCCTTCGCCGTCCAGGGTGGCGATGATCTCCTTGAATCCTCCCAATTCGGAGGGGTGGTCGTCCTGGATGCGGCAGGTCCACCCCTGGTCCTCCGCGAATCGGTGGTACATGCGGAAGAGGTCTCCGGCAAATATAGCGGCCTCGTCTCCTCCCGTGCCTGCGCGAATTTCCAGCACAACTCCACGCTCATCGGCGGGGTCGGGTGGGAGAAGGGCTTCCCGCAGCGCCTGCTCGGCTTCGGGAAGCCGGGCCTCCAGTTCGAGGATCTCGCTTCGCGCCATTTCCCGGAGGTCCGCGGAAAGGCCCTCGTCCAAGGCGAGACCCCTGGCCTCCTCGAGCTGTCCGTGCAGGCGAAGCCAGTCGCCCGCCAGGGACTCCCGGCGTTTGAGGAGCTTGTGTTCCCCCAGCAGGGCCCGCATGCGGCCCCGATCGGTTGTCGCCCCCGGAAGCGCCATCTCCTCTTCGAGCTGTTGTCGGCGTTCGGTGAGCCGGGCAAGTTGCGTGGGGTCGATCATGGCCATGAAAAACGGGCCGGAGCCGGTGGGGTACACGCGGCAACGGCCCGTTGGAGGAGGGAGGGGGCTCAGCGCCGGGCGCGGGCGTATTTCTTGTTGAAGCGGTCGACCCGGCCTTCGGTGTCGATGAGCTTCGAATTGCCGGTGTAGAACGGATGGCAGGCCCCACAGGTGTTCACATGCATCTCCTTGCGGGTGGAACGGGTGGTGACCACATTGCCGCAGGCGCAGTGAATCTTGGCGTCAACATATTCGGGATGGAGGTCGGCTTTCATGGGAAATCCTGAAAATGGGTGGAAGGGTCGTTTTCTTTAGCCGCATTTTCCGTGGATGGCAAGGGGAAATCCATGGGATTTTGCGGGGGCTCAGGAGCATGCCCACACCCAGAGAGCGAGGACGGCGATGGAGAGGACCGTGACCGGTATTCCGCTGCGGGCGTAGTTCCGGAAGGAGATTCGGATGCCAAAGGTTGCCGCCTGCTCGACCACAATGAGGTTGGCCAGGCTTCCCACCAGAAAGAGGTTGCCGGCATAGGTGGTGGCGAGGGAAAGCACATAGGACAGGTGAGAGGGTACTGGGCCGAGCACGGGTAGGAGAAGGAGGGTGGCGGGCACGTTGCTCACCAGGTTGCTCAGCAGGAGGGCGGTGATGGCGAGGGGCAGTGGGTTGTGCAGATCCAGTCCCAACCCGGCCGCGTTCTCCAGGCATGTGGCGGGCAGCCCCGTGCGTTGGATGCCGGCCACGACGATAAATAGCCCGCAGAACAGGGTCAACAGGTGCCAATCCACCCGTCCCAGCAGCGGTCGGCTGTGGGTCCGGCGGCTTGGGAGGAGCAGGCCCGCCACACACAGCACGGAAAGGGTTCGAGGGGCGGGGCTCACCAGCAGTGCCATTGTTACCAGGATCGCCAGGAGTCCCTTCGTGGTCTGCCATCGGTGGAGTGCGGGCCATGCAGGTTCCTGGGGGGAGGGGCTTCCCGCGGGCAGGTGCCAACGGCCGCGGAATTGGAGGCGGAGGACGCACCAGGCGAGCAGGAGGGAAATCAGGGAGGGCGGGGCGCAGAATCGCGAGAACGCAAGGAAACCGAGATGATGCGTTTGGGCGATGAGCAGGCTTTGGGGGTTGCCGATGAGGGTGGCGGCGGAGCCGAGGTTGGTGGACATGGCCAGCCCCAGCAGATAGGGAAGGGGGTTGAGGCCCCGGCGCGGGAGTGCCACGCAGAGTACAGGGGTGAACGCGAGGCAGATGATGTCGTTGGCGAGTACCGAGGCCAACAGGCCGCCCGCACCCATCAGGAGAAGAAGGAAGCTCCCGGGATTCCGGATCCATTGGGTGAGCCTCAGCGCCAGCCAGGTGTAAAATCCCCCCAACCCCAGCTGCGCGGAAAGGATCATCAGGGCATACAAGAGCAACAAGGTGGGCAGGGAGACCGCCGCGAGGGCCTCTTCCGGCCTCAGGCCGCCGATGGCCACCATCCCGATGGCGCCAAGGAGCGCGATTCCCGTCCGGTCGATCGCCAGCCGTGGAAACCTGCCGAGGCCGACTCCCACATAGGTCAGCAGAAAGATGGGCAGTGCCCAGGGGTTCATGTGTACGAGTGTTCGGGGCCGGGAAAGCGGCCCTCGCGAACATCCTCCGCATAAGCACGGAAGGCCCGTTCCATATCTTCCCCCATGGCGGCGTAGCGCTTCACGAATCTGGGGGTCATGTCTGGAAAGAGGCCCAGGAGATCATGCATCACCAGCACCTGGGCGTCGCAGGCCGCCCCTGCGCCAATGCCGATCGTGGGAATGCCCACGGTGCCGGTGATCTCCCCGGCAAGAGCCGGAGGACAGGCCTCGATCACAAGGGCGAAAGCCCCCGCCTCCTCCAGTGCGCACGCGTCCGCCAGCAGCTTTTCCGCGGATTCCCGTTGTTTTCCCTGCACTTTGTAGCCCGTTTCTTTGACCGATTGCGGCAGAAGTCCGATATGGCCGACCACCGGGATCCCGTTCTCCACCAGCCGCCGGACCGTCTGGGCCCGAAGGAGGCCACCTTCGAGTTTCACGGCGTCGGCTCCAGCTTCCTGGAGGAATCGGCCAGCGTTCCTCACGGCGTCCTCCTCGGAAATCTGGTAGCTCATAAAGGGCAAGTCCGCGAGCACAAGGGCTTTCCGGGTGCCTCTCGCCACGGCGGCGCAGTGGTGAAGCATCTGCTCCATGGTCACCGGAATCGTGCTGCCGAATCCCAGCACGGTCATCCCCAGGCTGTCCCCCACCAGCACCAAAGGGATTTCCGCGGCGTCGGCAATCCGCGCGCTGGTGTAATCCACCACCGTGATGCATGGGAATTTTTGTTTGCCTTTCAAGGCGCGGATGCGTGCGGGGCTCCATTTCGACATTGTTCCGGATTGAATCACAGCCCCTCCAAAAATCAAGAAGGAACCCTTTGCAGGGAGGGTGTCTTCGCCGCGGTCCCTCCCGCGCGGTGGCGTCAACCGCTGCGCGGAACGGTTCTTTCCCGGAAGGCCGTTGGGGCATCGTTTTCCGGAAGCAGCGGGGAATAGGGAGGGGATTCAGACGTGAGTGGAGTGGGGGTGCTCCTCTCCCTCCCCTTTCTCAGGAGGCGGTCTGGAGTTCGGAGGCGGCATGGGAGCCGGCGAGGAAGCCACCGGTCCATGCGGCCTGGAAGTTGAAGCCGCCGGTGATGCCGTCAATGTCGAGGACCTCGCCGGCGAACCAGAGGCGGGGATGGAGGCGGCTTTGGAAGGACTTGAAGTTGATTTCGCGGAGGTCGACACCGCCACAGGTGACGAATTCGTCTTTGTTGAGGGTTTTGCCCCGGACGGGGAGGGGGGAGGCGGTGAGGAGGGTGAGGAGCTGGTCCTGTTGGGGGGAGGGGAGGCGTGACCAGGGGGTGGCGGGAGGGATGTTGGCGAGGAGGAGGAGGCGTTCCCAGAGGCGGCGAGGGAGGGAAAAGAGGGGGTGGTTGTGGAGGGAGCGCGATCCGTGGGTTCGTCGTTGCTCGGCGAAGAGGGCGAGGACCTCGTGTGGGGGAAGGCCGCCCGTCCAGTTGACGAGGAGGTCGACGGAGTCGCGGGATTCTGCGAAGCGGCGGGCCTGCCAGGCGGAGAGTTTGAGGACGGCAGGGCCGCTGAGGCCTTGGTGGGTGATGAGGAGGGGGCCGTTTTGGTGGGCGTGAAAAGCGGGGATGGAGAGTTCCACGGGGTCGACGGCGATGCCGGCGAGGTCTTGGAGGAGGGGATGGCGTATGTGGAAGGAGAAAAGGGACGGGACGGGGGGAATGATGGTGTGGCCGAGGCGTGCGGCGATGTCCCAGCCTCCGCTGTTGCGGTTGCCTCCGGTTGCGATGAGGAGGCCGCGGGTGTGGAGGCGGGAGCCGTCGGTCAGGTCGAGGAGGAAACCCTCGGGTGTGGGGGTGGCGGCGAGGAGTCCCTGGCCGGGGTGGAGGCGGACATCGAGGCGGAGGGCTTCACGAAGGAGGGTGTCGACGATGTCCGCGGAGGAGTTGCTGGTGGGGAAGATGCGGCCATCGGGTTCGGTCTTGAGGGGAACTCCCCGGGATTCAAACCAACGGAGGGTGTCGGAAGGTTGGAAGCGGTGGAAGGGGCCAAGGAGTTCGCGTGCGCCGCGGGGGTAGTGGGAAATGAGGCGTGCGGGGTCGAAGCAGGCGTGTGTGAGGTTGCAGCGCCCCCCCCCGGAAATGGCGACCTTGGCCAGGAATTCCCGGCTTTTTTCGAGGAGGACGACGTGGGAGCCGGGGAAGCCGAGCTTGGCGTGGATGGCGGCGAAGAAGCCTGCGGCGCCGCCGCCGGCGACCGCCAGGTCGACGGGGGGGGGAGGGGGCATGGGGTTCAGGATTTGGCGGCGGCCTTTTTGGCTTCGAGGCAGGCGTGAATCTTGTCGATCAGTTCTTGTTGGAGCGGAGGGTTGGCCTTGACGAGGTCGCGGACGGCGTCGCGCCCTTGCCCGAGTTGTTTTCCGTCGAGGGACAGCCAGGAGCCCCGTTTTTCGATGAGGTTGAGGTCCATGGCGGTGTCGAGGATCGAGCCGGACCAGCTGATGCCCTCGGCGTAGAGGATGTCAAATTCGGCTTCGGTGAAGGGGGGGGCGACCTTGTTTTTGACGACCTTGACCTTGGTGCGGTTGCCGATGGAGGCGCCGCTGCTGTCCTTGAGGGTGGTGATGCGGCGGATGTCGAGGCGGACGGAAGCGTAGAATTTGAGGGCGCGGCCGCCGGGGGTGGTTTCGGGGCTTCCGAACATGACGCCGACCTTTTCGCGGATTTGGTTGGTGAAAAGGACGCAGGTTTTGGATTTGTTGATGACGGCGGTGAGTTTGCGGAGGGCCTGGGACATGAGGCGGGCCTGGAGGCCAACGTGGCTTTGGCCCATTTCGCCTTCGAGTTCGGCTTTGGGGGCGATGGCGGCGACGGAGTCGACGACAACGACGTCGAGTTCGCCGGATTTGACAAGGACTTCGCAGATGTTGAGGGCCTCTTCGCCGGAGTCGGGCTGGGAGACGAGGAGGTGGTCGAGGTCGACGCCGATTTTGGCGGCGTAGCCGGGGTCGAGGGCGTGTTCGGTGTCGATGAAGGCGCAGGTGCCACCCGACTTTTGGGCGTTGGCGACGATGTGGAGCATGAGAGTGGTTTTGCCGGAGGACTCGGGACCGAAGATTTCAATGACGCGGCCGCGGGGGACGCCTCCCACGCCAAGGGCGAGGTCGAGGGTGAAGGCGCCGGTGGAGATGACGGGGATTTTGCGGGCCTCGCGTTCCTCTTCGCCGAGGCGCATGATGGCGCCGTCGCCGAATTGTTTGGTGATTTGGGCGATGAGGCTGTCGAGACTGTCTTTTTCGCCGTCTTCTTTCTTGGATTTCGAGGCCATGGGTTCTCCGGTAGGGGTTTCCTGTACGCCCGTATGGGCTTGTGTGCGGTTTTGCAAGCGGAAATGTACCCCGGGACGGTTTTTGTGGGGCCGGAAAAGGTTGAGGTTTTGGAAAAAGGGTTTAGGAAACGCGGCATGAGCTGGACAGTCGCCGCGACTCTTTCTGATTTTGCGTCAACGGACCGCAAGTACTGCGAGGTGGGGGAGGATTTGCAGATTGGTTTGTTCCGTGGGGGGGACGGGGAGTATTACGCGGTGGAGATTTGGTGCAGCCACCAGAAGGTGTCCTTGATCAACGGGGACCTGGAGGGGTACGAGTTGATGTGCCCGCTGCACGGGGCGTGTTTCGACATCCGCACGGGCCGTCATCTTTCTTTGCCGGCGGTGAAACCGATCCGGAGTTTTGCGGTGAGGAGGGTGGGGGAGGTGTTGGAGGTGGAGCTGCCATGAGGCCGTTTGGTGTGGAGGAGCGGAGGCGCATCCGGGAGGAGTTTCCCTTGTTGTCGCGGGTGTTGCCCTGCGGCAAGCAGGTGGTATATCTGGACAATGCGGCGACGACGCAGAAGCCCGTGGCGGTGTTGGAGGCCCTGGACCAGTATTATCGGAGGATGAATGCGAACGTGCACCGGGGGATGCATGCGTTGGCGGAGGAGGCGACCGCGGCGTACGAGGGGGCGAGACGTGAGGTGGCTTCCTTCCTTGGAGCGCCCTCGGAGAGGGGGGTGGTGTTCACGCGGGGTGCGACGGAGGCCGTGAATCTGGTGGCGCATTCGTGGGCGGCGGAGCGGTTGAGGGAGGGAGACGAGATCCTGGTGACGGTGATGGAGCACCACAGCAATCTCGTGCCTTGGCAGATGGCCGCACGCCGATGCGGGGCGCGGGTGAGAGCGGTGCCTTTGACGTCCTCGGGGGAGCTGGACCTGGAGGCCTTCGAGGGGTTGTTGACGGAGAGGACGCGGTTGTTGGCGGTGACGCAGGTGAGCAACGCGTTGGGAACGGTGAATCCGGTTCGGGAGCTGGCGGGGAGGGCCAAGGAGGTGGGGGCCCGTGTGTTGGTGGACGGGGCGCAGAGCGCGCCGCACCAGCCCGTGGATGTGGCGGAACTTGGAGTGGACTTTTTTGTGTGTTCGGGGCACAAGATGTGCGGGCCAACGGGGATTGGGGCCTTGGTGGCGACGGAGGAGTTGTTGGAGGAGATGCCACCCTACCAAGGGGGAGGGGAGATGATCGACCAGGTGACGGTAGAGGAGTCGACGTGGGCGGAGCTGCCGTACAAATTCGAGGCGGGAACGCCGAACATTGCGGGGGCGATCGGCTGGGGTGCGGCCTTGCAATACCTGCGGGGATTGGGGATGGACCGGGTGGAGGCGACGGTGCGGGCGTTGGTGCAGGACGCCGTGGAGCGGTTGGAGGCGGAGCCCGGGGTTCGCCTGACGGCGCATCCTGCCCGGAGGGGGGGGGCTGTTTCATTTTGGGTGGAGGACATCCATCCCCACGATGTGGCGCAGCTGGTGGACCAGGCGGGGGTGGCGATCCGGGCGGGACATGTGTGTTGCCAGCCGCTGATGAAGGTCCTGGGGCAGCCGGCCATCAACCGGGCCAGTTATCATTTCTACAACACCGAGGAGGAGACCACGCGCTTGATCGAGGCGCTGCGGGTCACCCGGCGCATTTTCGGTTATGGTGGGGGCTGACAGAGGACTTGGTCGAGGGGGTGGTCGTGGGGTTCACGTGGGAGAGAGGGGAGGAGGTGTTCGGGGAAACCGCAGCCGAGGGTGAAGGCGGGGGTGGAGGCGAGGAGGCGGTCGTAGATGCCCTTGCCGCGGCCGAGGCGGTCGCCGGTGGGGGTAAAGGCGAGTCCGGGGACCAGAATGGCGTCGAGGGAGGGGGCAGGGAGGCCAATGGGGGGGAGAGGGATGCCCCAGGGACCGGGGAGAAGGGGTTCGAGGGCTTGGACCCAGTGGAAGTGCCAGGTTCCGGAGTTCGGAAGGAAGGGGATTGCGATGTTCCGGCCTTCGGAAAGCCATTCGCGGAGGAGGGGGAGAAGGTCGGGTTCGTCGGGGAGGGGGAGGAAGGCGGCGATGCGGGAGGCGTGGCGGAGGCGGGGGTGTTGGCGGAGTACGTGGCGGAGGGCGGCGGAGTGGAGGGCGCGGGCCTCGGGGGGGAGGGCGCGGAGGCGGAGGCGCTGGGCGCGTCGGAGGTCAGGCTTGGAGGGCATTGGGGGGCGGGCGGCGGGGATGTTGGCGGAGGCTGTCCCAAAAAGCCATGCGCTTGTCGATGGTGGCTTCGTAGCCTTGGTCGCTGGGGCGGTAGTAGGTCTTTTCGGTGGGGGCGTAGGATTGGTCGGCGAAGTGGTGGGGGCAATCGTGGGGGTATTGGTATCCGGTGTGCCCCAGGCTGGCGGCACCGGCGTAATGGGCGTCACGGAGGGGGCGGGGGACGGGGAGGATCCTGCCGGAACGGATGTCTGCCTCGGCCTCGGAGATGGCGAGGGTGGCCGCATGGCTCTTGGGGGCAGTTGCGAGGTAGGTGGTGGCCTGGGAGAGGGGGAGGCGGGCCTCGGGCATGCCGAGGAAGTCGACGGCCTGCATGGCGGCGACGGCGATGGGGAGGCCCCGGGGATCGGCGTTGCCGATGTCTTCGCTGGCGAGGATGACGAGGCGGCGGGCGATGAAGCGGGGGTCCTCACCGGCGACGAGCATTTTGGCGAGCCAGTAGGTGGCGGCGTCGGGGTCGGAGCCGCGGACGCTTTTGATGAAGGCGGAGATGGTGTCGTAGTGCTGGTCTTCGTCCTTGTCGTAGACCACGGACTTTTTCTGGATGCTTTCCTCGGCGATGGGGAGGTCGACGTGGATGAGTCCGTCGGCGTGCAGGGGGGTGCTGAGGACGGCGATCTCGAGGGCGTTGAGGGCTTTGCGGGCATCGCCCTCGCAGAGGCGGGCGAGGAAGGCGAGGGCGGCCTCGTCGACCTGGCAGCGGAGGTGTGCGAGGCCGCGTTCGTCGAGCAGGGCGCGGTGGAGGAGGGTTTGAATGTCCTCTGGGGGCACGGGTTCGAGCTGGAAGACGCGCGAGCGGGAGACCAGAGGGGAGTTGACGAAGAAGAAGGGGTTGTGGGTGGTGGCGCCGATGAGGATGACGTCGCCTTCTTCAACATAGGGCAGAAGGGTGTCCTGCTGGGATTTGTTGAAGCGGTGGATTTCATCGATGAACAGCACGGTTTCGCGGCCTTCGCGGAGGCGGCGCCTCCGTGCGGGATCCAGGAGGGTGCGGAGTTCGGCGACATTTCCGGTGATGCCGCTGACCCGGCGGAAGTCGCGGTGGGTGGTGAGGGCGATGACCTCGGCCAAGCTGGTTTTACCGCAGCCGGGGGGGCCGTAGAGGATGAGGCTGTCGAGGCGGTCGGCTTCGATGGCGCGCCGCAGGAGTTTTCCGGGGCCGAGGATGTGGCGCTGGCCGACGACCTCGTCGAGGGTGCGGGGGCGCATGCGGGCGGCGAGGGGGCGGCGGCGCGCGGCTTCCGGGTGCTCCGCTTCGGGAAAGAGGTCGTCCATGGGCGTAGCCTACCAGATTGAGGGGGGGAGTCAAACCGTGAGGTCGTCCATTGGAAATGACGGGCCGGGAGGCCCGGCCTTGTGCGCGGCCTGGGGCGGGTGGGGGAGAGGGGAAGAGGAAACGTTTTGCAATTTGGGAGGGGGTGTCGTAAACAGCGGTCATGAAAGACGAGACGTTGGTCAGCGAGCATGCGAGGGTTCCCCTGCGTTGGGTGGGGCCTGTGGCGTGGGAGAGCGGGGGAGTGAAGGAGGAGACGGAGGTGCCGTTGGCGACGTATGAGACGCCACTGTGGCCGAGCACGGCGCGTGGGGCGAGGGTTTCGCAGCGATGCGGGGGGATCCGCTGCACGCTGGTGGACGACCGGATGACGCGGTCCGTGTTACTGGAGGCTCCGGATGCGGGTGCGGCGCTGGAGTTGTGCCGTGGGCTCCGGGTTGGGGATCTGCAGCCGCGGGTGGCTGAAACCTCGCGATTTGCGCGGTTATTGGATGTGAACTCGCAGATCGTGGGGAACCTCCTGTACTTGCGGTTTGCGTTTGCCACCGGAGACGCCTCCGGTCACAACATGGCGACCAAGGCGGCGGACCGGTTGTTGGCGCATCTGCTGGAGGAGCATCCGGGTTTCCGGCATGTGTCGGTGAGTGGAAACTACTGCACCGACAAGAAGCCCTCGGCCGTGAACGGCATCCTGGGGCGGGGCAAGTATGTGGTGACGGAGGGGGTGGTGCCGGCGAGGATCCTGCATCGTTATCTGCGGACGAGCGCGGGGGCGGTGGCGGAGTTGAACGTGAGGAAGAACCTGATAGGGACGATGTTGGCGGGGGGGTTGCGTTCGGCGAACGCGCATGTGGCGAACCTCTTGTTGGCCTTTTATCTGGCGACGGGCCAGGATGCGGCGAACATCGTGGAAGGGAGCCAGTCCGTGACGCATGCGGAGGCGAGGGGGGAGGACCTGTATTTCAGCGTGACGTTGCCGAATCTGATCGTGGGAAGCGTGGGAAATGGGAAGGGGTTGGACTTTGTGGAGGAGAACCTTCGCCGCCTGGGCTGTCGGGAGCGGAGGGCCCCGGGGGAAAACGGAAGGAGGCTGGCGCTGTTGTGCGGGGCGACGGCGTGGTGCGGCGAGTTGTCGCTGATGGCGGCGTTGACGAATCCCGGGGAGTTGATGCGGGCGCACGAACAAGGGGAGAGGGGTGTTTCCAGGGGCTGAGTCCGCTGGGGAAAAAAGAAACACCCCCGGGATGGCCGGGGGTGGGGCAAGGAGGCGGGAGGCCCCTTGGGATCAGGCGAGGGCGGACTTGGCCTGGTTCACGATCGACTCGAAGCCGGCGGGATCGTGGATGGCGATCTCGGAGAGCATCTTGCGGTTCAGGGGGATTCCGGCCTTGTTGACGCCGTTCATGAAGGTGCTGTAGTTGAGGCCGAAGGGCTTCACGGCGGCGGAGATTCGGACGATCCAGAGGGCGCGGTAGTCCCGTTTCTTGGTCTTGCGGTGGATGAAGGCCATCTTCTGGGCGCGGTCCACGGATTCCGTGGCCATGCGGAAGAGTTTGCTTCGGGATCCGCGGAAACCCTTGGCGAGATCAAGGCGGTTGCGGCGGCGTTCGCGGGAGGCGGGGGCGTTGGTGGAGCGGGGCATGGGAGGGACCTGGTGGAGAGATTAGATGTTGTAGCGGGCGGCGTCGCCGGCAAACATGACCTTGACCTTGGCGAGACGGCGCTTGCGTTTGCGGCTCTTGCAGCTCAGGAGGTGGCGGCTGCCGGGGGAATGGAACATCAGTTTGCCGGTGCCGGTCTTCTTGAACCGTTTGGCGGAGGATTTGTGGGTTTTTCCGGATTTGGCCATGACACAAAGGGGTGTTGGAGGATTGACCCGTCCGGCGAATCCGGGACGGGGAGGGTGAGGATGTATATGGAGAGGCGTGGGAACTGTCCAGTGGAATCGGTGAAAAAAATGCGCATGGGCCGTTGCCATGGGGGGGGGAATGGGGCATCATGCGTGCATGAGGCTGTTTTTACTGTTGATTGCGATGGGAACCGGAGTGGGGGCGCAGGCACTGGAGACGCGGGTGTATGCGTTCACAAATACGGCGCCCGCGCGGGTGGAGGCGCAGATCCGGGAGTGGGTGCCGGAGGGGCCGCGGGTGCTGTTGAATGCCGCGAGGGGGCAGGTGATGGTGCTGGCGGACGAGGGGACGCACCAGCGGATTGCCCAATGGTTGCGGCGGGTGGACCTCCCCCCGCCGCGGTTGATGTTGCGGATCCGGAGGGATCGGGAGTGGAGTGGGGTGGAGTGGCCGGACGGGACCCCTGCCACGTTGGCGGTGACCTTCGCGCCCCCGGCGGAGCTGGTGGAGGAGGCGCGGGCGAGGGCGGCGGGGGTGACGGACCGGACGCCGGTGGCGGCGAGTGTCTTGCAGGTGCAGGTGTCGGTGTTGAGGGACGATCCACCGACGGCTCGGCTGAAGGTGACCCCGGCGGTGGTGTTTGGGGCGGAGGCTCCGCATGTGGTGGCGGCCTTCCCGGAGCTCACCACGGACGTGTTGCTGACGAGCGAGGGGTACCTCGACCTGCCACAGGCGCTCTCGGGGCACGCGTTCTACGCAAGATTTTTTCGTGCGCAGCCGGATCCGGCGCGGCCGGCGGCCCCCGTGGGGCTTTTGTTGTCGCTGGAGGGCTTGCGCCACGAGGAAGCTGTCCAACCCCTGGAGACCCTTGAGCCATGAGTGCACGAGATGTGATGCGGCATTGCCGCGTAAATCCGAAAACGTTCCACTTGAGGAAGGTGGATCCCGGTGCGACCCCCGGGATGCCGGACAAGGCGGCGGCGCGGAAGGCGACGGAGGCGAACCTGCATGAGCTGGCGCACCTGCAGTATAAATTGTACGCGGAGGACCGGCAGGCGTTGTTGATTGTGCTGCAGGGGATCGATGCCGCGGGCAAGGACGGGTCGATCCGGAAAGTGTTCGCGGTGCTGAACCCGCAGGGCTGCCATGTCCATTCGTTTAAGGCGCCGACGCGGGAGGAGCTGGCGCACGACTTCCTGTGGCGGATCCACAAGGCGGTGCCGCGGCATGGGGAGGTCGGGATCTTCAATCGGTCGCACTACGAGGACGTGCTGATCGCGCGGGTGAGGAACCTGGTGCCGGAGCGGATCTGGCGGGAGCGCTACGGGCAGATCAACGTATTCGAGTCTCTGCTGGCCTCGGCGGGGACACGGGTGCTCAAGTTTTTCCTGTACATTTCGAAGGAGGAACAGGCGGGGAGGTTCCGGGAGCGCCTGGAGAATGAGGAGAAACAGTGGAAATTCAATCCCGAGGACCTGGCGGAGCGGGAGCATTGGGACGACTATTTGGACGCCTTCCAGGAAGCGCTGGTGCGCTGCTCCACCCCGGAGTCCCCCTGGTATGTGATCCCCGCCAACCGCAAATGGTACCGAAACTGGCTGCTTTCGGAGATCACTCGGCGGACGCTGGAGGAAATGGACCCGAGGATCCCCCCTCCCCAGCCCGGACTTGCCGAAGTGAAAATCTAATTTCACACTTGCCTGAGGGGAAGGGATCAGGGAGCATGGCGCCATGATCGTGGCGACCGTGTCGAGTGTGGCGGTGTTGGTGGCGCTTTGCGCCCTCTCGGGGCGGTTGGGGGATCGTGTGGGAGGGGGGGGGCGCCGGCGCGC